>CALDTZ010000145.1 GCA_937924805.1 uncultured Saprospiraceae bacterium | reverse complement strand
AAAATTCGAGATGAAATCAATAAACGGATAGATCCAACTTCTGAATAAAGGTTTTTTATTTTACAAAGGAGTCAATGACTTCAATAAGTTTGTCAATATCCTTTTTATCGTTGAATACATTTACAGAAACTCGCATTACATCACCTCGATAAGATACAAATACCTTATTTTCTTTCAATTTTTGCTTCAATAAAGATTCATTTATACTTAGGGGTAAACTTAGAGACATCAAGTGATTCGAATATAATGATTGATATTCAAAAGAATTCCCCAAATTAGATAGATACGAAAACAAAGGCTCTATTAATTTGCCAGTAAATTGTTGGATATAAGCAGGATTCCAAGCTAATATTTGTTCTAGCCCTACTTGAAGCATAGGCATTGACAATAAATGACTTGATTGTCCTACATTATATCGACCAGCTTTCGAAGTATAGGTAGATTCATACGTTGTCAATTGACTAAAATCATGTGCATTTGTTCGATTCATCCACGATTCTTCTAAAGGAATTCCCTCGTTAAATTCATCTGAAAAATAAGCCAAAGCGATGGAGTATGGTCCAAAAAGCCATTTGTATCCTGCACACATTAATGCATGTATTTTAAACTCCTTAACATTAATTGGGAGGGCTCCTACGGATTGTGAACCATCGACAATAAATATTGCATTATGATGAGCACATTTGTTACCAATTGATTTTAGGTCAAAACAAAATCCGGTCATCCAATGAACAGAAGGAATCATTACAATACTCGTTTTGTCAGTTATAGCATTTAGAATTCGTGTATTCCAATTATCATCCATTGTTGTAGGATTTTGTGGGATAATAATACAATCGTTGTCATGATTGTTCATCCATCGTTGGATTGAAAATACCGTGCTAGGAAAAGCATTTTCAACACAAATACAAAAACCTTTTTTCTTACCTTTTATATTATTCAAGGCAGTACTAAAACCATAAGTTGTGGATGGAATAATGGCTACATTGGCAGGGGATGAGTAAATTAATTGACTAAATAGATTTCTGACCTGAGAAGAATCTGTGAAAAAATCTGAAGAGGAAATAGTCCAAGGTTTTTTATTTCGTTGCAAGCAATCAATGGCAACTTCTTCAGCAGCATTTAACATGGGTGCTTTGTAGGCACAATTTAAATAGTGAATATCAGCATCAATACTAAAAAGATGTTTTTGAGATTTCATTTAATTGATTTTATTTAAAAGCATTTACATCGCATTGCCCAGAATACTGAGCATATCTTTGAAGGACTTTTAAGCACAAAAGATCTTCTAGTTTTTTATTTTTAAAGCGGCTAACATGTTGGTTTGCAGCTTTAATAATAAGGATAGCTTCATTAATATGAGTAGAGTAGTATTCAATTTTATCATCCAAGTTATTCAGCAAAGGATCGATTTCAACATAATGAATTCCAGGTTTTAATATACCTTCCATAAACCACGTTTCCTTTGTTGGTTTTGGCATAAAAACTAGAGAATTAGAGGACATTGCCCATTTAAGATTTGTTGCGACATCATTGCCTTCGGGGCAAAAGATAAATTTATACGCTAATTGTTCTTTTTTAGAAAGAAAAGACTTTTGCCAAGGTACATTCTCTTTTGGTTTATTTGTTTGACCAGCATTACATTTGGGATGATTCCATAGTTTCTTTATGAATGATAATCTCGGTTCTAAATAAGCCCCGCCTCTCCAAACCATTTTATTTATTTTATTTTCAAATGGTATTTTGTCATTCACCCATTGAAAATGTCTGTTTTTATTTAGTTTGAATAGAACCGTATTTGCATCATCTCCAATCTTTCTAGCTTTTTTAATCGTAGGAATCAAAGGCATTTCTGTCGAATCTCCAAATTCGTAAACAAATGTTGTATGACTTTTGAAGAAGTGTAAGAATTCTTTAAAATCTAAATAATAACCAGTTCCTTTTGTTTTCTTAAAATACGCAATGGGTAACGTGGTACTAGGAATGATAAATTGATGTTTGTTATGTAAATAATATTGTAAACGAAAATTAATTTCGTCCTTGTCACAATCATTTTCAAAGGCTGTAAGCTCTTTGAATTTTTTTTTGAAGTAGACAGGAGGAAGTATATTATAGAGATAATTTGATATATAATAAATGGCCTTCATTCCTAATTAAACTAGCGATTTTATTGAGTTACGTAATCAATTCCTCCAATTAGATGATGTAAAAATAAAGGATTTTCAAAAGATGCCTTGGTATGGCCCATTCCAGTATAAAAGGCTTTTCCTCCATCATATTCATGATACCATGACATAGGATGAAATTCTCCAAGATTACCACCTTCATAGGAGTTTTCATCAATAGATATCAAAAATTGTACATCCTGATTAATGTCTTTAAAGTTGTACCATTCGTCCGTTTTTGTCCATACCGTATCAAAATGTGCAGTTGATAGATGGGTATGATTCAAAATTCTTAAATCCGCTTCTTGTATTTCGGGATGATCATTGAAATATGCACCGACCATTTTTCCATACCATGGCCAATCATATTCAGTGTCAGTAGCTGCATGAATACCAACAAAACCTCCTCCATTTTTTATATACGTTTCAAAGGCAGACTGCTGCTTTTCATTTAGAATATTTCCAGTGGTATTAAAAAAAAGAATTGCATCATAATTGCTTAAATGTTCAATTGTGAAATGCGTACTATCTTCTGAATGATGAATATTGTAGTTTGCTCTTTGACCAATCTTTTTTAAGGCGTCAACTCCAAAAGCAATATTATCATGTCTGTAGCCAGCTGTTTTGGTAAATACAAATATATTTTTTGGCGATTCTTTACAACCTGTTGTTATACTTATTATTATGACTAGCAGGATTAATCTTAAAGTAATCATTTGATCTATTTCATGTCAAATTAGGGTATAAAGAGCTAACTTCATAACAAATACTCGACGTTGAGTCTGATGATTGAAAAATTTATTAAATTTTGGTTTAAATGCGTGTTATAAAAGTCATAGGAAGCCTATTTGTCGTGTTGGCTATTGTCTATTTCATTGGTCCACGTTATCCAATGACACCAATTGATTGTGTTCCTAATATTACAGATGTTAGTTTGGAGACTATTGAAAGAAATATAATTAAAAGAGAAAAAGCAGAACCACACTTGAAAAACGAGAATGAGGCAAAAGTGGTCTGGTATGATGACAAAGTAAAAACAAAAAAAGTATTTCTCTACATTCATGGATTTTCGGCAAGCCCTATGGAAGCTTCTCATTTAATGCATAACTTAAGTGAAGAATATAAAGCCAATCTAATTTTTGCAAGGTTGCCTGGACATGGCGTTCAGGTTGAAGATCCATTATTAAATATTACCGCAAAAGATTACGTCGATTATGGAAAATCAATGATTGATTATGCGGATAAACTAGGCGAGGAATTGATCATTGTATCTACTTCGACAGGAGGGACCTTATCCGCTTATCTTGCGAGCTGTGACCCACGAATTGATGCTATGGTTATGCTATCTCCCAATTTTGGATTAGCGGATAAAACATTTGATTATTTGGATGGGCCATGGGGTGAATTTCTAATCAATAAAGCGTTTAATGGCAATATTCGTTCTTGGAATCCTCCGAATAATACCATCGATAGTTTTTGGACAACACGGTATAGGGTAGAGGGGCTTATTGTTTTAGACCAACTTGTGAGCAACATGATTATAAAAAAAGTGATTAAGGAAATTAAAACCCCTTTTTATATTGGTTATTATTATAAAAATGATAAGCAAAAAGATGAAATAATTGACATAGAGAAAATACAATTTTTTGCAGACCAAGTTTCTACGCCAGAAGATCAAATTAAAGTTTCTGTTTTTCCCAATGCAGGAGCACACGTTATTGGCTCACCTTTTTGGAATCCCAATTATTTAGATGTTCAAAAAGATATTATTTCTTTCCTTGATCGTATTTTCTTTTAATTCGATACTGTGAAATTGGAATTAAATGTAAGCTTCAAATAATGAGTCTATCAAATCAAAATTTCAATATTCCTATTTAGCAGTATTAATAGATTTTACGCGTCCAATTTCACCATCTTCCAATTCCACTTTTATTCCATGAGGATGAGAGGAAGCATTGGTTAGTATGCGATATACGATTCCATTGGTTAGGATACCGCTGCGTTGGTCTTTTTTTAACACAATGGATACATCGTCCCCTTTATTTATATTTTTTCTGAGTGTTCCTTCTTTCATTTTTCTCAAATGTGTGGAAGACTGTTGAACAAGTCTTCTTTTTCTTTCATCCAAATTTGCATAGCATCAGGTGTATGCATCAATTCACGCATTTTATTCATGGCGTCCAAATGAGCTTTATCTTTTTTTTGAAACATTTCAGTTCCATGATCTTTACTCATTTTTGCAGCTTCTTGAAATGTGTTGGCTTCAAAAACTAAGTCGCAAGCTCCACCAAGTTGGTGGCATGTTATTTTCTTCATTTTATTTTGATTTTGTTAATGATAATTAATCTTTTTCAGATTGGATAGTAGTCTTCGAATTATTTTCAGTAAAACGTATTATTTGAACATATATATTATAAATTATACTAATACTTGTGTAGGTATGTCAATAATTAGTAGTATTCTTGCGGCTTGAAAAAAATGAAGTATTCAATTTTTTTTTAAAATGATTGATATTCTGGAATTACTTAACCGACTTCTTTCATACAATACTTCAACTAAAGTCAAAACCCTAATTTTAAGAACCCACATTTCATAGTGTAGCGCCGTATTATTAATCATTGTTTTTATGAAAAAGTATTTTAATTTATTTGATTTATCACAGAAAGTGGATTATAAAACGGAAGTTCTATCTGGACTTACCGTTGCATTAGCTCTAGTTCCAGAAGCTGTTGCTTTTGCATTAATGGCTGGTTTGTCTCCCTTGACAGGATTATACGCGGCATTTGTGATGGGTATTGTTACGTCTATTTTAGGAGGAAGACCAGGCATGATATCTGGGGCAACGGGTGCGGTTGCAGTTGTGATAGCGGCTTTGGCTTTATCTCATGGTGCTGAATACATATTTGCTTGTGTCGTTTTAGCGGGGATTTTGCAGATAACGGCTGGATTTCTTAGACTTGGAAAGTTAATGCGTCTAGTTCCGCATCCCGTGATTTTTGGATTTGTGAATGGATTGGCCATTATTATTTTTATGGCTCAAATGCATCAATTTAAAGATGCATCCGGTGATTGGCTTACTGGTATGCCTATGGCTGTACTTTTAGGCTTAGCTTTATTAACGATGCTTATTATTTGGGGATTGCCTAAATTAACAAAGGTGGTACCATCATCATTAGTTGCTATTTTAGTCATTTTTGGAATTGTTGCTGGATTTGGTATTGATACTAAAACGGTCGGAGATATAGCTTCTATCCAAGGTGGATTCCCGCCATTCAATATACCTAAAGTACCGTTGTCTCTTGAGACGCTACTTGTTATTTTTCCATATGCTGCGATTATGGCTGGTGTAGGGTTGATTGAGAGTTTATTAACCTTGAATATCATCGATGAAATAACAGAAACAAGAGGTCGTGGAAATAAAGAAGCGATTGCTCAAGGAATTGCAAATGTACTATCAGGTTTCTTTTCTGGGATGGGTGGATGTGCTATGTTAGGTCAGAGTTTGATTAATATTTCGGCTGGTGCACGGGCACGATTGTCTGGGATTGTTGCATCTGTTGCCTTGTTAATATTTGTTATGTTTGGCGCAAACCTTATTGAGCAATTGCCAATGGCTGCACTTACTGGTCTTATGATTATGGTTGCCATCGGCACCTTTGAATGGGCAAGTTTAAGAACGTTTAACAAAATGCCTAAATCTGATATTTTTGTAATGGTAACAGTTACTCTTGTTACTGCTTTCCTTCACAACTTAGCACTAGCTGTTGTTGTCGGTGTTATTATTGCCGCTTTAGTTTTTGCTTGGGACAATGCGATCCGTATTAGAGCACGAAAATCTGTAGATGAAAATGGCGTAAAAAATTATGCAATTTATGGTCCTCTTTTCTTTGGATCGGTAACAACATTTAATAGCAAATTTGATGTTATTAACGACCCTGATGAAATCATTATTGATTTTGAAGAAAGTAGGGTTGTCGATATGTCTGCTATTGAAGCGCTAAATAAAATTACTGAGCGATATTCAAAAGTTGGGAAAGTGGTGAAACTTCGACATTTAAGTCCAGATTGTCACAAACTTTTATACGATGCAGATAGTTTGATTGATGTCAATGTACAGGAAGATCCAAATTATAAATTATTTGTTGATACATTATAGGTTTCCTTTATAATTCACCAATATCTTCAAACCATAATTCAGGGTGTTCTTTAATAAATTGTTGCATCATTTCAATGCACTCTGGCAGCTGCAAGTTAATTACCTCAACGCCGTGATTTTCCATGAAGCTTGTTGATCCTTCAAACGTTTTATTTTCACCTACGATAACCTTCGGGATATTAAATTGAACAATTGTCCCGCCACACATAAAGCAGGGCATGAGGGTCGAATAGATCACAGTATCTTTATATGATCCAATTCTACCAGCGTTATTCAAACAATCCATTTCTCCATGAAGGATTGGATTCTTTTCTTGCACTCTTTTATTATGGCCTTTTGCGACAATCACTCCATTTTTTACAAGTACAGAACCAATTGGAATTCCGCCTTCACTCAAACTTTTTTTGGCTTGGTTAATCGCCTCTTGCATGAATTTGTCCATTTATTTTCTATGTTTTAAGGCATCTTGAACGGTAGGTACAAAATGTCCTTTACCGCCAGCTTTGTCATCATTAAAAGTGGTTGGTTGTTGGCCTAATTTTCCTTTTTGGTCCCAGGTAATATGTTTTGTGCCATCATCTCTTTGTTCCATTGTTATACATTCTTCAACAGGACAAACAAGAGAACATAAGTTGCAACCAACACAGTTTTCATCGATTATTTGAGGTATTCTGCTACTACCATCTTGAGGAAGTTTTATTGCTTGATGTGCGCCATCATCACAAGCTATATAACATAAATCACAGCCGATACATTTGGTTTCATCAATCGATGCTACAACCTTATGTTTTAAATTTAAGTGTTTCCATTCTGTAACATTAGGTAATGCTTTGCCTTTAAAATCATAGATGGTTTCATATCCCTTATCATTCATAAATTGAATCAATCCAGCTTCCATTTCTCGTACGATTCCAAATCCGTAATGCATGGCAGCGGTACACACTTGAACCGATCCTGCGCCTAGTAAAATAAATTCTACCACATCCCTCCATGTTTCTACCCCTCCAATACCAGAAATGGGTGTGTTTTGAATATCAGGGTGTTTAGCTAGCTCTTTAATCATTTCCATAGCAATTGGCTTAACAGCTGGGCCACAATAACCTCCATTGGTCCCTTTTCCATCGACAACTGGATAAGGTGCATAGGTATCTAAATCAATACCAATAATGCTTTTAATGGTATTGATCAGTGAAAGTGCATCGGTACCTCCTTGAACCGCTGCTAGTCCTGGATCAACGATATGGGAAATATTGGGTGTTAATTTAGTGATTACCGGAATTTGTGCTATTTCCATAACCCATTCTACAATTGTTTTAAGTACTTCAGGTTCTTGACCGACTGCAGACCCCATTCCACGTTCACACATTCCATGAGGACAACCAAAATTAAGTTCGATTCCATCAGCACCAGCATTTTCTACATCTTTTATTATTTGGTGCCATTCCTCTTTAGTTTCTACCATTAAAGAAGCAATTACAGCATGATTTGGAAAGTATTTTTTTACTTCTGAAATTTCATTTAAATTATCAATCAATGGTCGATCTGTAATAAGTTCAATATTATTAAATCCAGCCATTCTTGTATCACGATAATTGGTAGCACCATATCGACTTGAGACATTAATAACAGGTACCCCTAAGGTTTTCCAAACCGCACCGCCCCAGCCAGCATCAAAGGCTTTCATCACCTGATACCCAGAGTTAGTAGGTGGAGCAGATGCTAACCAAAAAGGATTAGGCGCTTTTATTCCGGCAAAATCAATCGATAAATCTGGCATAGTATAATTTTTCTTTTTGGTAAAATAATGAGATTAGGCATGTAACCAAAGATCAATTCCAATGGCTGCTTTTTTTCCGTCATAGGCTGCATTGACAACTTCTGCACCACCGTTAACAGCATCGCCTCCTGCAAAATACTTGGGGTTCGATGTCTGAAAGTTATCTGTATTAACTACAATTCTGTTTTTATTATCTAGATCTAGGTTGTTTATTTTTTCAAGAAAATGGCCTTGTTTGGCCTGACCCGTTGCCTTTATAACCAAATCACAGTCTATTACAAATTCACTTCCTTCAATATATTCTAATTTTCCTTCTACAGATTTGGTCTTAATAAAGGTTACTCCCGAAACTTTTTGATCACCATTAAGACGTATTGGTTGTGCTTCAAATAAACTTTCTACACCTGAAGATTTTGCTAATTTGTATTCAAACCCGTAGGCCCCCATTCTATCCTTTGATCTTCGATAGGCTAATACGACATTGTTCGCACCTAGTCGAGCTGATTGGGAGGCTGCATCCATAGCTGTATTACCACCACCTATAACCACAACTCTTTCCGGGATTTTTATATTATGATGTTCCATTCTTACCTCCTCAATAAATTCAACAGCACCTACGACGTTATCTAAATTTTCACCTGGTAATTGTAATTTAGCGGTTGCACCAATTCCGACACCTAGAAAGATCGCGTCATAATCTTTTTCCAAGGTTTTAATATCATCCTCAGAATCAATGGAGTGATTAAATTTAAAATTTAGACCTAAATTTCTAGTCAAATAATCGATTTCATCAAGAACCTCTTCATTTGTAATTTTATAGGCAGCAATTCCATAGACAGTAAGTCCAGATGGTTTGTCTTTAGCATCAAATATATCTACTTCAAAACCTAATGTTCTAAGTTCGCATGCACAAGCAATGCCTGCAGGTCCGGCACCAATAATAGCTACTTTTTTTCCATTGCTAGGCCCTACAGTAAATATCGATGCATCTTTTTTAATCGCATTTGATGTAGCATAATTTTGCAACCGACCAATTTGAATAGGGGGGACATCTTGATGATTATAGACACATGCACCTTCACAAAGCACTCCAGTTGGGCATATAGTACCACAAGCATTCCCCAGCCAATTAGCGTCATAAATGGTTTTAGCCGATCCAATTAAGTTATCGGTATGTATTTGTTTTATAAATAGAGGGATATCAATTCCTGTCGGACACGCTTGGATACATGGTGCATCATAACAATAAAGACATCGAGCACTTTCAAAGAAAGCCTCCGTTTTCTTCATTAAAGGTTTTTTCTGAGCAAAATTTTCTTCAAACTCTGCTTCGTTTTCTGGCCGCTTATACTCTCCCATATTTTATTTCTTTACATTTGATCGATCGTATTACACTTTTAAAATCAATGGTTCTACCTTCCTTCTAATATCTATAATTCCGTTAGTCGACCATAGGTCTCTGGTCTTCTGTCTCTATAAAACTGCCAAGTAGATCTAACTTCTTCTATAAGGTCTAAATCAAACTCATGAATTAATAATTCATCATCATATTCGGATGCTTCTGCAATAATCTGTCCTCTAGGGTCGACAAAATAAGATGTGCCATAAAATCTTCCTAAATCCCATGGCTTTTCTTCTCCAACTCGATTAATACATCCCATAAAATACCCATTGGCTGCAGCATGAGCGGGTTGTTCTAATTTCCATAAATATTGAGAAAGTCCTGCGACAGTAGCTGAAGGATTATAGACTATTTCGGCACCATTGAGACCCAATGCTCTAGCTCCATCCGGGAAGTGTCGATCGTAGCAAATGTAGACTCCGACTTTTGCATATTTTGTTTGGAAAACAGGATACCCTAAATTTCCAGGTTTAAAAAAGAATTTTTCCCAAAAACCAGTGGTGTGTGGAATATGGTTTTTTCTATACTTACCAAGATACTTTCCATCCGCATCGATTACTGCAGCAGTATTATAAAGCACGCCAGGTTGTTCTTTTTCATAGATTGGGACAATGATAACCATGTCATATTTTTTAGCATATCCTTGCATCATTTCAATGGTATCACCCGGAATAGACTCCGCAGAGGCATACCATTTTCGATCTTGACCGGGGCAAAAATAAGGAGTATTAAAAATCTCTTGTAAACAAAGAATTTGAACCCCTTTTTTGCCTGCTTCTTCGATGTACGGTATATGCTTTGCTACCATCGCATCCATGATCTCTTTAATTGAGCCTTCCCCTTCAGTCATAGGTAAACTCATCTGTATTAATCCTGATTTTACTTTTCTAGGCATAATTTCTCTTTTTATTTTTATTTGGCTACAGCCAAATGATTAGATCGTTAATGATGTTTTTCCACGCTTTATAAATTGACCATAACCAGGGTCAAGATGACATTTGTTATTTTCAATAGCCACTTTTCCTCGTAAGATGACGGTCTCCGTTTTACCTGTAACATTGAATCCTTCATAGGAAGAATAGTCAGCATTCATATGATGACTCTCTACAGATAAAGTATGTTCTTTTTTCGGGTCAAATATGACAATATCTGCGTCGGTGCCAATTCCTATCGTTCCTTTTCTTGGGTGCATGCCAAATATTTTCGCCGCATTCGTAGAAGTGACTTCTACAAATTTATTCATTGAAATTCGTCCTTTGTGGACACCTTCGGAAAAAAGTAATTCCATTCGATGTTCGATCGCTGGGTGGCCATTAGGGATTTTTGAAAAATCATCTTTTCCCATTTGTTTTTGTTCCCATGTAAACGGGCAATGATCGGTGCCTACCACTTGAATGAGCCCTTGATTAATTCCAGACCAAAGCGCTGTTTGATCTTTCTTCTCTCTAAGAGGAGGACTCATTACCCATTTTGCACCATCTTCTCTCTCGTATAACGAAGCATCTAAAGTTAAATATTGGGTGCATGTTTCGACAAATACCTTCTGATTTCGTTGACTTGCTTTCCGGACCGCATTTAATGCTCCTTCACAGGTCATATGTACAATGTATCCTGGACATTTTGTATAATCTAGCATATCGGTGAATCGACCAGATGCTTCAGATTCTGTTACTTCAGGTTGGGACAGATAATGATATAGAGGACTCAATTTGTTTTCTGCTCGATTTTTAGCAATTAAGGAATCAATAACATCTCCATTAGTTGCATGGACGGTTACTAGTCCACCATGTTTTTTAACGACTTTCATAAGTCGAACCATTTGGCCATCATCAATCATAAGAGCTCCCTTATACGCCATAAAGGTTTTAAAAGAAGTAATTCCTTCATTTTCAATAAAACGAACGACTTCTTCAGCCACATTATCATTAAAATCGGTTACCGCCATATGGTATGAATAATCACTAATCGCTTTGCCTATAGATCGTCCTTGCCATTCTTTTAAAGCATTTGAAAGGGTATCACCTTGGGTTTGTAAAATAAAATCTATAACCATCGTAGTACCTCCAAATAGTGCGGCTCTCGTTCCAGTCGTATAATCATCACTTGAGGAGGTACCCATAAAAGGCATATCTAGATGAACATGGGGATCGATTCCTCCAGGAAATACAAGTTTACCTGTTGCATCGATCGTTTTGTCAGCTTTGTTAGAAAGATTTTTACCAATCGCCAAGATTTGTTCTCCTTCGATATAGATATCTGCAATATAATTTGTTGCAGCAGTAACGATATGGCCATTTTTTATTAGAATCGACATACTATTTTTTATTTTTCATTAATAGGTAATAAAGAACAAAGGATACAATAAAACCTGAGAACCATGATAATTTATATAAAGGCTCAAGTGTTGGAACAAAATAACCAATAATAGCAATAAATACACCCGAGGTTAGCGCAATGACTGCGGCAGGGTTGAATCCATTTCTATATTGATACGGCCCTGATTCTTTGTACAATCCAGGTAAATCCATTTCTGTTTTTCTAAACCAATAATAATCACTTAACATAATACCTAATACTGGTCCTAATAAGCCACTTACAAAAATGAGTAAACCACTTATTTCATTCATTAAAAACCAAGGACAAATAATAATGCCAATTACACCAGTAATCATACCCCCGGTTCGAAAAGAAATATTTTTTGGACTTAAATTGGAAAATGCATTTGATGGCGCAATTACATTAGCAGCAATATTGGTACTTAG
>CALDTZ010000144.1 GCA_937924805.1 uncultured Saprospiraceae bacterium | reverse complement strand
AAAACCTAATCCTGAGTCATTAGATACATCTTTAAAAGTAAGGTCCCCATTATTATAATAGCAATAGTTTTGAAGCGGTGTTCTTGATAAACTTAGCGTAAAATCGGTTAAAATGGTTTCTACTCGCTGGTCTGATTTTTTAGCTTTTTTTATTTTGTCTTTTAGTAAATTCTTATCGTCTTTATCCATTAAATCAACTAGGTATCCATTGCTTACAAATAGATCTTTAAAACCATTATTATTTAAATCTGCTAATAGTGGTGACCAACTCCAATCAGTATTGTGCACGCCTGCCATTTGTGCTATTTCGGCAAAGGTTCCGTTACCATTATTTAATTGCAATTGATTGCGCATAATAGAATAATGAAAACCTCGATCAATATTCTTCCAAAAAAGCCCGGGGTTCATACTTCCCATTTGTGCTTTCTGTCTATAATTATCTTTCGATAGCATATCTACGCAATATAAGTCTAATAAGCCGTCATTATTGATATCACCTACATCAGTTCCCATACTTGAAAATGAAGTATGCTGCAAACGTTTTTTGATGGTATTGGTAAAGGTTCCATCCTTATTGTTTTCAAAAAGAATATCAGGTTCAGTATGATCAACGGCTAAATAAATATCAAGGTAGCCATCATCATTAAAATCGGACACTGAAAGTCCCAAAGTAAACCCATAATTTAGGATTCCTGCTTCTTCGGTTATATCTGTAAACGTATTATTACCGTTATTTTTGTAGAGTCTATCTGTAAATGTGCCGGTAGGTTTTTTCCACCTTTGGTAATGATCTTCAATGGAGTAACCATCACGTTGTGGAGGATGATTACCTACGATAAGATCCAAGTCATTATCATTATCAAAGTCGAAAAAGGCAGCTTGAACACTATAACCTGAATCATTAATTCCATAGGCTTTACCCATTTCGGTAAATGTCATATTACCATTATTAATGAACAATTGATTTTCCATTAGATCGGGTTTGTCTAAATAGGCTAGACAAACATAGATATCAAGAAAACCATCATTGTTTACATCTGCCATAGTAGCTCCGGTACACCATCGATTAGGAATGGAAAGTCCAGTACGCTGGGTGATATCGACAAATTTCATATCACCTTGATTAAGATAAAGCTTATTGTCACTAAAGTTTCCTGTAAAAAACACATCAGCTAACCCATCATTATTGATATCACCAATGGATACTCCACCTCCATTATAGACATTCACATAGTAATAGGGAGGTTTAGATTTGGCTATATCTATTGTGTTTTCAAATTCAATCTTGGTTTGTGTTGATGGTAATGATTCAAATTTTATTGGCTCATTATTTTCTTTTGGCAAAGAGGCCGTTTTTTTTACGTTTTCACTAGAGGAATTAGAATCCGTAGTGCAACTTACCATTTGAAGTAAGCTGAGGGAGAAAAGCACAAAAAAGGTTTTGCCACAATAGTTTCTTAAGCGTGTAGATTTCATAAGCAGGTCTCAGTTGCCGTAAATTTAATGAAATATATACTTAAAAAATAGTTTAAAAGTGCTGAAAGTGCCGACGGTACGATGAGTGATTTATAAGTCTTTAATTCGAAGGATTCCTGATTTTGCTTTTTGGTGCAAACTTGATTTATATTCTGCTGGAGATAAGGAAAGACAACGATTAAACCACAGTCTAGCATCGGTATATTGCTTTTGTTCCTCATAAATCAAACCCAATTGAAGTGCTCCATTACATGTGTAATAAGATTTTTTATATGCCTCGTTTTCAAAGATAGCCGTATACTCACGTATAGCTTCCGGATAGTTTAAGAGTGCCTGTGATACTCGACCAAGTCGATATCTAAATGTAAGATTATACGTTTCGTTTGCATAATAATGGTGGCCTTCTTTAATTAATACATTATATGCTTTTTGATAATAGCCACCATCAAATAATAATCTGGCTTTCAAAAGTGTAATATCTGGAATTTCAAGTGTTTCAGATTGGTTAAGGGCTTGTTTGTCGCCATCTGTAATAGCTTCTCCTTGCGTTTTGCAACTAAGCATATGTTTTTTATAACCTGCAATATCACCGTAGAAAACGAGTTCGTACCAAGCCATTTTCTGATAGGCTTCCTTGATGTAATGCGTTCCTTTATGGTTTGAAATAAAACGTAAAAAATGTGTATTGGCTTCGGGATCAAGCTTTCTTAAGGTACTCATCCCTAGCATAAAATCCATAAATGCAAAAGGACTATCTGGATATTCGTTTTTAAATTTTGTTAGCAATTGTAAAGCTATATCATTTCGTCCGACTCGCTGGGCTATTTTTGCAGTGACGAAGTATTCAAGCGGATTTTGAGGCTCATTAAGTGCACTGCTGTTGATAATTTCCCAAGCTTTATCTTTATTCGCATTTTGGTATAACTCTATAAATGCATAAATGACAATCGCTTCTGTTTGAAATAATTGATGATTGGTTTTAGTGTGATCAATAACAGCTTCAATCTCCTCAATTCCTTGGGTAATATTTCCTTTGATACCAAATAGGTCTTTGAGAAATAATGGGATTGGAATGGTTTCTACAAGGGCGTGAATAATGCTTAAACTTTTTTTGGATAATTGAAATTGAGGATGCAGAATAAGATTTTTTTCTAAGTCAGTATAAGCTCCATACAGTTCTTTACTTGCTGTAATATATTCTTCAAATTTTATTCTTGCTAGCGCCCATTGTAATTTTATTTCAGCTTTCGCAAATAGGTAATAAGGGTCAGAAGGATCACTCCAATTTTCTAAATGCGCCAATCGTTTATTCTTATTTGATTGTAGTGATTCAAACAATGGTTGGTCCTCATAAATGAAAATAGAAAAGAAATCAATGTAGTTTTCTAAATGGGTAAGAGCGAGATTTGTCGGGTTTTTTATCTTTTCTTCGGTGATTTGTTGCCTGGCAGTATCAAATTCTAATTGTAAAATTTGTTGGTAAATATTTTCTACTTTTTGATTGTAATCAAATGAATGTTGAGCCGAAATTGAAAAAGCGGTTATCGTAATAAGAAATGCAAAGAGAATGCATTTAATGAAGGATACTATTTTTTTATTGTTTTTCATTTTATTGAACAAGATCATTTTTACACGCTTTCGGGAAGGGCAAAAAAAAGGCCCTGAAAATATAACGTATTTTCAGGGCCAATATGTTCTCTCTGTCTAATTACCTAACTTAATTTTCTATTCCAGAAATTTCAGTATCCACTAGCACACGACCACAATGCTCACATGCAATGATCTTTTTTCTTGCGCCAATTTCTATCTGGACTTGTGAAGGAATACGGTTGTAACAGCCACCGCAAGCATTTCTTTGGACAGACACAATGGCCAAACCATTTCTATAGTTTGTACGAATCTT
>CALDTZ010000143.1 GCA_937924805.1 uncultured Saprospiraceae bacterium | reverse complement strand
TTCAATGACCTGGCTGATTTTCTCTCGGATAAGATTATAATCTTTACCCAGTTCAATCCATGGAATGGCACTCGTCTCTCGAAGTGTCCCGCTCGCTATATTTGCTACGATTTCGGGTTCACTCATTAAGAACTCTGAAGCGGGTTTTAAATGTCCTTTTGAAACGTGAACCTTACCCATACTATTTTCGACGGTTACCTGTCGGATTTTGCCATTGCTCACATCTTTTTCTGAACGCCCAAGTGTTGGTAATATCAAGCCCACCTTACCATGGACGAGATGTGTACGGTTTAGTTTTGTACTGATCGATACCGTCAAATCACAGTTCGCTAATGCTTCACCAGTATAGTAGGTATCGCTAGCGGCAGACAACAAATTACCACCTAGGCCCAAAAATACTTTTGCTTTCCCACTATGCATCGCTTGAATCGCGTGAACGGTATCTAAACCCGTCGTCTCTGGTGGGTTAAACCCAAATACCTTTTTGATCGATTGATTAAGGGCAGGGGAGACATGATGCATAATCCCTACTGTACGATCTCCTTGCACATTGCTATGACCTCTGACGGGACAGGTACCAGCCCCTTTACGACCGATACTTCCTTTCAGCAATAATAGGTTGACACACTCTTTGATGTTATCAACTCCATTCTTATGCTGTGTTAGTCCCATCGCCCAGCAAATAATAATTCGTTTTGCTGGAGCTAATATAGCTGTCGCCTCATGAATTTGTTTCATCGAAATACCACAACGATCTGAAAGGTCGCTCATCTCATAAGTATTCAGATCTGTTACCAATGCTTCATAACCTTCCGTTTTATTTTGGATAAAGGATTGATCGAGGACTTTGCCGGATAATGATTCTTCGGCTATTAGTCGTTTTTGTAAGGCTTTAAGTAAAGCGACATCTTCATTGATCTTGACCTGTAGAAATAAATCCGTAATCTTGGTTCCTGATCCAAAATAATCCATAGGTTTCTGCGGATTTTTGAATCGCTTTAATCCAGCTTCCTCCAATGGATTGATGGTAATTACTTTACCTCCATTATCTTTTAATTTTTGCAAGGCACTCAACATCCTTGGATGATTCGTCCCAGGGTTCTGACCGATGACCATCACCACTTCTGCATGTTCTAAATCATCGAGTGTAACGGAACCTTTGCCGATGCCTACGGTCTGCGTTAATGCAACGCCACTTGACTCATGACACATATTGCTACAATCAGGCATATTATTGGTACCATAAGCTCGGGCAAATAATCCCCATAAAAATGCGGCTTCATTACTTGATCGACCTGAAGTATAAAATACGGCTTCATCGGGTGATGATACGTTTTTTAACGTATTCTTTATCAGGTCAAATGCATCTTCCCATGTTATTTTTGAATAGTGCGCATCACCTTCTCGTATAACCAGTGGATGGGTAAGGCGACCACTTTTCCCTAATTTAAAATCAGACCAATCGGCTAAATCAGCCATCGAATGCTTTGCAAAAAAATCAGGGCCCGTTTTTTTCCTTGTTGCTTCTTCGGCAATGGCTTTAGCCCCATTTTCACAGTATTCTGCAAATAATGATCGTTTATCATCTGGATCTGGCCATGCACAACCTGGACAATCAAATCCATTTTTTTGATTAAGTTTTGCAAGGGTTTGCATCGCTCGGATCGGTCCCATTTCTTTGATCGCATGATCTAAAGCCACAGTTACGCCCTTCATTCCAGCAGCAAAAACTGCTGGTTCTTTAAGCTTAATCCCTGTTAATGTTTCAGGAGCAAGTGATCTATGTTTTATCTCTTCCTGATTCATTCTTTTAAATCTTTTGATGGTTCTTGAGGTGGTGATTCATCATGAAGTACAGATGCTGACTTTGAATATTGCTTTGACAATTCTTTATGTACAAATGTTCTGAAGTGTTTCAAATGTTTTTTTGTTTGATTCCTAAATCTCCCAGCAAACAAAATAGACATCAACCTAGGCAATAAGCCATTGAATTTGGTGTAATGTACTCTAGCCAAATACTTGGTTGTCTCTGGTGAAACTTCGATAAATTCACTTCGCATCGTATTTGTCATATGTTCATGTACATACGTTGCTAAAAAATAGTTTGGCAATCGGTTTTCTTCGATTGTTTCTTCCAATACCAATTCATTTGTGGTATGCTTAATTCGGATGGTTGATTTAGCACCATCTTGATTCAATTGCCCCTCCGTAAGATCTATACTTACAAGCCCAGGATGCCATTCAATATTGCGAGATTTATCAAGAAATAATTTGATTATTTCTTCTTTCGGTGCATTAATGATTGTATCACAAGAAAATTTCATATTGAAAATTACTAAAAACCAAGATGACTATTCACATTATAGTCACAATTAATTGATCAATTCCACCTTGTCACCTAATTGGATAAGTCCTGGGGATTCCAAAATAGCATAAGCCCCAAAGGTGACTTTATTTTCTACTTTTCGATAGGTGGCTAATGTCTTTAGTGGCTCTTTTGATAAGGTACCTAAATCCTGGTCGATCGTAATGACTTGACATCTTGGTGCTGGTTTAATCACTTTAAAGGTAGCATGACCTAATTTAAACCTATTCCAAGTATCTTCTATATGTGGTTCTTTGGTTTCGATAATAAAGTTTGTTCTAAATCGGCTCATTGGAATGGCATTATCTAGCTTATCATTCAAATTGGATAAACTTGCGGTACCACAAAATAAATAAGGATACCCATCCGCTAGACTCACTTGGATATGGTATGGCTTATTGCTAATGGTTCGCTGCCTAGGAGATGTCAAAGAACGTTTAACTAAAAAGCAAGGCGTTTTAAGTAAACTTGTAAACCATTTATTGATCCCTTTATCGTAAGTATTCGCTTTAATTGTCTCTTCCCATATTGTAACCTTCATCGTTGATTCGTTGGGCTCCATAGGAATCAACAATTCCTTATTGTCATAGGATACAACAAGATGATTCGCATTGACATGGCAATGAACTTTAGTTAACATTGGATGTGTACGTTGGCTTATAAACATCCCTTGTTCATCAACTAACATCCATCTTCTATCAAGCGGAAGACCTTCCATTTCTGTCAATGTAGAAGACACTCTAAATCCTTTGAGTCCTTTAATCGGGAATACTTCAATTTTGTTAACTTCCATCATACAAAAGTACTAAATAGAAAATCTAATTAAACAATAAGCTCGTCGCCAAGCCATTAGTGTAGGCGGAAATAACAACCACTCATTCAATTCAATAAGTCTTTAAATGTTATAAATTCGAGACCTAGGTTTTTAATAATTCAAATGATAAAGAATCTTGTTCGGAACCATTTAAGATTAAAGCGATTCTATGAATACCAGGATAATACGTTCTTGTACTTATTGGTTTAAAACTATGGTGTCGAGATGAGTCAATCGATGTGTTTGGAGCTAATGTGCGTTCACTTATTTTAAAAACCTTTCTTGTTTGTTTTCCATTTTTAAGTAAGAAATACATTGCATATTCAAAGCGAACATATTTATCATGCTGACC
The DNA here is from genome assembly GCA_937924805.1 of uncultured Saprospiraceae bacterium. Lineage (GTDB taxonomy): Bacteria > Bacteroidota > Bacteroidia > Chitinophagales > Saprospiraceae > JAHDDO01. The sequence goes on along the minus strand of CALDTZ010000143.1, from coordinate 14,094 downwards.
TTGGTTATTTACCTTAAAACTAAATCGCACTTCATCACCAAATAGTACGGTCTCTTTTTTGACGGTATAATTCGTGAGCGAAAGGCCATTCGTATTTAAGTCGTAATAATGTAAAATCGCAATATTCCCTGCTTTGAATAAGGTTCTTGATGCGTGCTTAATTAATTTTTGTCTTTTTTCACTGCCTCCCTTCCATTTGGTGATTACATCCATAAATATGGAAATATTATCTTTCGAAATATCATTCAAATTATTGGCTACACTTCTTCGAACATACTCAGAAGGATCATCTTTCAAATTTTCTAATATTGGTAAGACTGGTGTTGGATCATCTTTAAAAGCAGGTAATGCAATGGCCCATGGTAATCGTGGTCTACTTCCTTCGGATGCTAATCGCCTGATGTGTTCGTTGGGGTGGCTAGACCATTCAAGCAGTCGTTGCATCGTCTTATCTGAATTTGCTATGATAAAAGGTCTTATTGCAAATTCACAGCTCGTGAGTGATGTTATCTCTTCCATCGCCTCCATGGATAAATCCCATTCATCCATTCCATATTTTTCAATATAATCTGGAAGAAACATATATTCCAAGCTTTGTTTGTTCCCTTTGGCAATCAAGTTCTGCGCCAACTGTACAACCACTTTAACGCTTTCGCTAAATGGCATATCCAAGGTAGTATGTAGCACTTTACTAGCATGGTACATCCGCTCCTTTAGCTCTAATTGTTCCCAATGATCATTAAATATTGCATTGATAAACGGCTCCTTTGGAAAAGTGGGTATGATCCCAGACAATTCATTCACACATTCGTTAAAAAAGGTCTTATTGTATAAATCCTTTAGAGGCGTTGCCATTAGTTCTTTACTTTAATGATGGTGGATGTAATCTTATTTTCGGTAATGGATGATCGTAATTCAAGATAATAGATACCTGATGGTAAATGAGATAAGGTTACTCCATATTTCCCGTTAGGTAGTAAAATATACTTGGTGTGCACCGTGTTACCGTTTGCATCGTAGATTTGTATTTGGTAATCACCTAAGTATACATCATTGGATTCAATGATAAGGTTATCACTAGTAGGATTAGGATACATAGTAAACGTAAAACCTTCTAACGCTACTGTAGAAACCATCAAATCTTGACCATCACAATCTTCGTCAATACCATTATTTGGAATTTCTATGGCATCAGGATTTATATTTGCCATAGTATCATCACAATCGTTATCAATACCAAAACCGTCACCATCTAAGTCATCATCTAAGGTCTCCGCATTGCAATCATCGTCTACACCGTTGTAAATAATCTCTTCGGCATCAGGATTGATAGAACTATCATCGTCATTGCAATCGAATTCAATACCAAAACCATCACCATCTAAGTCATCATCTAACGTTGCTTCATCGCAATCATCATCTGTCATATTGTAGGGTATTTCAGTAACTCCAGGGTTTACATTAGGATTTACATCATTGCAATCAATATCTGAAGGATATCCATCCCCATCTTGATCAATAACAAGATCTGTTCCATCACAATTTTCATCGATCCCATTATTCGCGAGTTCTAACTCTCCTGGATTAATGTCAGGGTTTGTATAATCGCAATCTTCATCAGAGTTGTAGCCATCTCCATCTTCATCAATAATTAATACGATTCCATCACAATTCTCATCAATATCGTTATTCGGAATTTCTGAAGCACCTGGGTTAATATTTTCATTTTCATCATCGCAATCAACGTCACTCAAATAGCCGTCATTATCCGCATCTGCTAATCCATCAACTCCATCACAATTTTCATCAATTTGATTTTGAGGGATTTCAATCGCATCAGGATTAATGTTAGGGTTCGTGTCATCACAATCTTCATCCGAATTAAAGCCATCGCCATCAACATCAATAATTAAAATAATGCAATCACAATTTTCATCAATATCATTATTCGGAATTTCAACCTGGCCTGGATTAATTTCTGCTAACAAATCATTGCAATCTATATCCGAATGGTAACCGTCACCATCTATATCTATAATTAAGGATTCCCCATCACAATCTTCATCTACATCATTATTAGGTATTTCTGATTGTCCTGGGTTAATCTCTGCATTGGTATCATCACAATCCTCATCAGAGTTGTATCCATCATTATCAACGTCAATAATTAAAACAATACCATCACAGTTTTCATCCACATCATTGTTGGGTATCTCATCGAGCCCTGGATTGATATTGGCGGAAGTATCATCACAATCTTCATCCGAGTTGTATCCATCATTATCCACATCTATGATTTGTGCAGTACCGTCGCAATCTTCATCAATATCATTATTCGGTATTTCAGTCGCACCTGGGTTAATAGCTGGATTATTATCATTACAATCACTGGTCGAAAGAAATCCGTCACCATCCGAATCAAATACTTGTGGTTGTTCATCACAAGAGGCAATATTCAAACAACAATAACCTCTGATCCAATCCACTTCAAAAAAGGTTGATTGACCAATAGGATCCAGTCTAAATTTAGAGATTTCTTTGCCTTTCCATTGGCTTTCGTTTTTTACGATAAAATCCATGTTCTGCCAATTACCATTCCCGGTATAATCCAATGCAATTCTTCGAGTTCCGTTAAATCCACCATTTTCATTTTGCCAAAAGAATTCAACAAGTCCATTTTTTCCAGCTTTTAAACGAACTTGAACCAAGTGAATGGAGTCACCACTAAATGCATACTTGGGGCTTGTAAGGTTAGGATCACCATTTGTTGAAAATCCAGAGAGTGTGCCGTTTTGAACTTCTTCATTTGTAATATTCTGCGATAGTGTCCATCCTTCAAAGTCATTGCTTGAATTAAAATTTGAAGCCAAATCACATACTGTAAAAGGGTTTCGACCTAATCCAATCTCTTCTAAATAGGTTTTTCCATCACCATCCACATCAGAATTTGGATTGTTAATTACTTGACAACTTCCTCTAATCCAATCTACTTCTACTTGTGCAATCTGATTGACAGGATCTAATCTATAACTTAAGATGTCGTATCCAACCCACTCTTCATGTTCTGATAGATTAAAAATGACGGTTTCCCATTGATTATTCCCGGTATAATTTGCGGCAACTCTACGATTACCATTAAAACTTCCATTTAAATTTTTCCAGAAAAATTCGACCAAACCATTTTTAGAGGATTTAAGTCTAACTTGAATAGTCTTTATATCATCGCCATTAAAATTAATGGCAGGGCTAACCATACTTGGATCTGCGCTTGTTGTATTTACTTTAAAAGTACCATCACCAACTTGAACGTCGGACATATTTGTAAAGGCAAACCATCCTTCTTTATCATCTTCAATATTAAATTCCGTTGCCATATCGCAAACGTCAAAAGGATCTCTCCCAAGTGCGATTTCTTCTGTATATGTTTTACCATCCCCATCTTGATCTGCAGATGTATCCACGACATCAACACATGAAGCTCTTATCCAATCAATTTCAATTTTGGAAATTTTATTCAAAGGATCTACTCGATATTGAAATATGGTTTGATCTACCCATTCTGGATGATCCGTCATATCTAAGGTTAATATCTGCCACGTGTTATTCCCTGAATAATTTTGAGCCATTCGACGAGTGGAATTATAACTTCCATTTTCATTTTCCCAAAAGAATTCAAAGAGACCATTTTCTGAAGCTTTCATACGTACTTGTATATATCTAATATCACTTCCGTTGAATGTAGAATATGGACTATTAATACTTGCATCCTCTGTTTCACTATAGGAAACCATGACTCCATTCGTTATATTCAAACTTTCAAATTGGCTTATGTTCCACCAATTTTCCAAATCATCATTTGAATCAAACTCAAAGCCTAAATCACATACAGAGTTGGGATCTCTACCAAGATCTATTTCTTCATTATACGTTTTTCCATCTCCATCAAAATCACCTGCCTGATCTTCTAAAAAGGTTGCATTGTTTTTTATTGCCAACCAATCCAATTCAAACCCCTCAGACACCGCTTCAATGGTTATCACTTTCAAACCACTATTTATGAATACACTACCGAGGTCTAATCTTTGGTACTTTTCACCGATTGTTTGTATCGTCGATTCTAATACCGTTGAACCATCTATTTTCACTTTAAAAGTCACATCTGGTTGATCAGACTTAATTTTGACAAACAAATTGTATGCATCATTTGCAGGAATTTGAACGCTATAGTTCCAATACTCTCCAGATCTTATTTTAGTAATTCCTGATTCATTGGATAATTGGTCTTTTGAAAAATTCAGATCTACAACCTCTCCAAGCCTCTTAACATCAGCTTCATAGGTAAGTGGAGTAAAACGATCGCCATTGGATATATTATCAATTACAGGCTTGCCGTCATTTCCTTTTTCTAGGTAACCTATATATTGACCTCCATAATCAAAGTGTTCTGCTTCTATGATACTATTTATTGAGTGAGGAATCCCATTAAATGGTCTAGCTTTGATTTCAAAATTTCGAGTAGCCATGGATTTGTTACCAGACAAACTAACTATTTTTACAATTTTCCGCGCATTATACTCTAAGTCTTCAGCGATATTATCATTTTCAGCTTTTAATCGAATATAAAGTTGCTTTTCTGCATTATCCCAAAAGTATCCTGTCTCTAATGAAGAATAAAGTGCACTTTTACTTGTTGAAGGATTCATCGACTCTAAGGCTAAAGATTCATTAGAACCAGCCATTACTAAATCTACAATATCATCTTCCTTTGTATAGCGGAAGGCTAAATTTGTCTCAGATGGAACTTCATTCAGCCATCGGAAAGTATATAATCGATCTAAACCTGGGATAACTGTAAATTGATTATTCGCTCCCCATACAGATCCATGAATTACGTGTCCATCTCCCCATTCAGCATACATCGAATTTTCAGCACCTGTATCACTACCTTTAAATTCTACTTTTGCACCATGAACAGGAGTATTGCTTTTGTAACCTATAAGACCCGGTTGTAACTGTGTAAAATCAGTTTGATCGACTAAAAATGGGTGGCCAAGAAAAATGGAAGCATCCGGAATATTGGTAATGTCTCCATCTACATCTCTTATTAACCCTGACATACGCACTGGACGCATAGGGAACCGTTCATTATAAAATTGCACATCTTGAAAAGTACATCCGGTAAAAAAATCATTGCATCGGTCAGCAGCTCCACCAAACATTCCAAATACTGAGTGGTAGGGTAGATTGAAATCTTGAAAGTGTGAAGTATATACCTCGTAGCCGCCATCATAAAAAGACATAGCAGCTGTATTTTCCTTCTTGTCAAATAAGGTTACATTATTGGTTTGCCCGACAAATAAGCAATCGTACATACGTCCTTTCCAACTGCTGATAATCATTTCATCACCTTCACAATCTAGCAATTTAATATCTCTAAACTCAACATTCTCGTTTGTCCCTGTATTCGTTCTAGTCCACCATCCCCGCTTCATTTTATAACAAGTAAAATCTTCAACCACTGTCCATACACCTTGTCCATCTATTTTAGGTCTATATGGCGCTATCGTTAGATGTTCTTGATCTTGATCATGTGAATGATCAAAATGCAAACCTGTAGCTACTGAATGTGCTCGATTCCCCTTAAAAGAGGTTATTGGTATCTCTCGAGGTTTGACAAGGACATTACCCGATGCTAAACCGGTCGGCGCTAATGGTAATCCATACCAGAAGCCAACACCATGAGAGCCCGCAACCACATTATCTTCAAAAACGTTATCTGCATTTGTGATCCAAAAAGCAGACGGCCCAAATACTCGACCAAGATCTTGTTGATAATCAGAAGGGACGATACCAAGTGGATTGTTTTGTCCACCTAATAAGGTATTTGCTGTAAAATCAAGATTTTCTGGAGCATGCGGGGGTACATGAACACCTAAGACCAAATTTGATTTAATTTGATTCCCCGTTTCAACTCCATCTTCCAAAAAGATGGCACTTCCCCAAATATTAAAGACTACATTATTTTCAATAACACCATTATTTGATCCATGAATGACTACCCCTCTATTATAACTTTCGTGGATTGTACTATTTTTCAAATATTCACCAGATATATCGCCATTGATATGCCAATGAATTGGATATCTAGCGAGTAAAAAAGATTGTCCCATTCTATGTAGTTCAATATTTTCACCCCTAAAAACGGCAGAGGGCATAATCATAATATGACCACCATATCCAGACAATGAAGATGAAGCATCACCTTGGATTTTAATATTCCTCGATAGCAGTCCTACCTCTGTCCTATAGTCCACCGTCCATTGACGAAGGGCACTTCCTGATTTCCCATTGGTATAGTTTTGAATTTCTGCAAAATGCCGATAATTAAGCGGGGAGTCGAGGGTAATAGTCTGACCATTTGAACTAATTGCTACGATGGTTTTTTGCTCGGCTTGATTCTGATCTTGTTCGGATGAGGCAATAATAATTTCGTCACCAATTTCCCAATCTACCGGTTCTTTAAAAGACATTGTATTTGCACCTTGTTCGGCTGTTATTGATAATTGTGTCCAAGATTTTTTTTCAGAACCGTGTAATTCTATTTGAGCTTCATTTGTTGCAATTAAAAATTTGTCACCCATACCCATAATATTATCTGTATCGCGGGCTCCAGTAAGCGTAATCGTCGATTCTCCAAGATAAGGTTCATTTGAAGTACCGATCGAAAATCGTCCACTAACTCCAGTAACGAGTATATATTCTGCGGATAATTGAAAAGAGCTTCCTTGGGATTGATTTGTGTATGCTGATAGTTCCCCAAATACTCGAATAGATTTAGCCGAACATTCTCCTAATAATATCAGTGAAAGGTCTGCAGGAATAATTACATCATCCGATGAATTAGGGATCATACCGTTTGGCCATATTGAAGGATCTGACCAAATGCCATCTTTTATTGGTGAGATGGATACACTCTCAAATGGCATAGTATATTCTGACGTCGGGTTAATTCCTGTTAGAATAGAAAATATAGGTAACAAAAAGGCAAATAAAAACATAAAATAGGGTACTGTTCTATTAATGAAATGACATTAAAATTACGCAAAACAAAGACATAAACATAAAGGGTTTTCCCTTATATCGTAATAAATCTAATCAACACAAAACCAACGATAGACCCCATTAAAATAATAATTATGGGATGTACCTTTTTAGGTCCGAAGGTGAGTAATAGGCTTATTAAAACAATAAACCAAGCTTTCCAATCAATCAATACATCTCTGCCCATACTTATCAAAACGGCAGCCATTACAGCTAAAGCAGCCACATTTACACTATCTAAGAAATAGCTAAGAATTTTAGATTGACGCATTTTTGGAATGAGTGGATTGAGTAACCAAACGAATAAAAATGAAGGTAAAAATATACCTAAGGTTGCACCAATAGCTCCTTGCCATCCTCCAAGTTGATACCCTATAAAAGTAGCTGTAGATAGTACAGGTCCAGGTGTCATTTGACCAATTGCGATTGCATCTATCAACTCCATCCTTGTTAATAAACCAGGTGCTACTAATTCTGCTTCTAAATACGCAAATAAAACATATCCACTTCCATATAAAATGGAGCCAACTTTTAAGAAACTTAAAAATATTTTAAACGATGGATGACTAAAAACACCCCATTGTCCATTTAATAAAATAAAAGGAAGAAAATACGATTGTAGGGTAGATCGCTGGTATTTTATCGAAAAGAAAAGACATCCAAGTACGCCACCACACAATAAGGCAACAATCTCATTTACACCTAATAACGATGCAGCAAGAACACCTAAACCTATCATTAACAATTCCCAAGATTTTAAAGCTTTTTTACCCAACTTAATGACCGCGGCTAATATTACGGCTAATACGGCTGGCTTAATACCAAAAATCCAGTCTTCGACTTGAGGTACTTTACCATAACTAACATATAAATAGGCTAAGATTCCAGAAATTAAAACAGCTGGAAATATAAAACTAATACCAGCGACAAAGAGTCCTTTTGCTCCAGCTCTCTCATAACCACAGTGCATGGTCATCTCTGTTGAATTTGGCCCCGGAATAAGGTTCGTACCTCCAATCAAATCAAGGAAATGCTGTCTTGACATCCATTTACGTCTTTCAATAATCTCATCTTCCATAAACGCAATATGAGCAGCAGGTCCTCCAAAGGCAAAACAACCTAATTTAAAAAAGACTAAAAAAACTTCCTTTAGTTTATTGGATTGGGGTTTATCCATTTGCATATTCATAGTACATAAATTTCTAATATAAATATAACATCTAAAAGAACAATTTACGACATCAAAGAACCAAAATTAAATCATCCAACAACCATTTATCACCCCATTAAAAATATAATAAACGGAAACATATAAATAACCTACTTTTAAAAGAAAGGGTATTTAAAAAAGTAGACTTTTAAAAGAAAAACACTTCATCCGTTTGTTTATTTTTGTACTAAAATCAATATACACTTGGCTATTCAAAACCCAATTTACAAAGAACGATTTGACCAATTCATGGTACAATACCAAGATCAAAAAAAACGCTATTTAATTATAAGTGGTGCTCGTTTTATTTTGGTCATCCTATTTTTAATTTCTATTTACTATAGATTTGGAAACCAAGGTTCAGATTATTGGCTATTGATAGCTGCAGGATCTGCAATAACCTTCTTTCTACTTTTAAGTAAACATATGAAGTTGGCGCAAAAAACACGCTTAACCAAAGTTTTGGCAGATATAAACCAAAACGAAAAAGATTATGTTGAAAACATTTCAATACCATTTGATAATGGGGTAAGGCATTCACAGTCAAAGCATGCATACACGCACGATCTAGATGTATTTGGAGAGAATTCTCTTTTTCACCGTTTAAATAGAACGGCTACGCATATCGGGAGTTATAAACTTGCCCATCATTTAAGTAATAGGCTTTCAAATGATGCTATTTTAAAACAACAAGAAGCAATCAATGAAGTATCCAATAATATCGATTGGAGACAAAAATTTCTTGCCATTGCAATTACTGGAGAAGATAATAAAAAAACCTATGATACTTTGATTGATTGGGCTAATACGAATGCAAAACCTCAAACCATAATCGTAACCATTTTAAGCTATGTATTTACAATAGCTGCAATCCTAGCTTTAGTCACTTATGCTTGGATGGGAACAGAAATTACTCGAATCATTTTCTCGGTTTTATTTCTAATCAATGTTGGCATTTTAGGTCAACAATATAAGTTTATCAAAAAAGAAATTTTAGGAGAATCAAAAATTAATAAGCCAATTCAAAAGTATAGTTTATTGATGGCATTGTTTGAAGAACAATCTTTTCAATCTGAAAAACTACAACAACTTCAAAAACGATTGTTATCTGAACAAAAGACAGCAAGTCTTCATATTCATAATCTTTCAAAATTGTTTCAACAAATGGACTCCATCCATAATCCTATGGGGGCCATTATTTTCAATGGTATCTGTTTATACCATGTCCATACACTACGAAAATTAAAAACCTGGAAAGCTGCCAATGCATCAAAAATACAAGATTGGTTAGAAGTTATTGGAGAGATTGAAAGTATTAATAGTATGGCAAACTTTGCTTTTAACAACCCGGATTATACCTATCCAAAAATTAATAGTCAAGAAAAAATCACCTTCAATGACTTGGGTCATCCAATGTTAACAGATCAGGTAAGAATCTGTAATGATGTGCGTTTTGAAAATCAAAAATTCATTATTCTTACTGGTTCAAATATGTCAGGCAAAAGCACCTTCTTAAGAAGCCTCGGCATCAATATGGTGCTGGCAAATGCAGGATCACCAATATGTGCAACCGATGCAAATGTACATCCATTAGATATTTATGTTTCCATGCGCCTTTCTGACTCGTTAACGGATAATGAATCCTATTTTTTTGCTGAAGTAAAAAGGCTTAAAGAGGTTATGGATGCTGCCGAAAACAATTTGACATTTATATTACTTGATGAAATCCTAAGAGGAACCAATTCCGATGATAAACGAGAAGGAACCATTGAAGTTATCAAAAAACTAATTTCTAAAAACGTAATTGGAGCAATCGCTACTCATGATCTTAAAGTATGTGAAACCACATCCGAATTTCCTTCAAAACTTAGTAACAAGAATTTCGAAGTAGAAATCGTGGATGAAGAACTTGTATTTGATTACAAATTAAGAGATGGTATTTGCAAAAATAAAAGTGCAACTTACATAATGAAAAAGATGGAAATTATATAAACTACTGTTTCCTAATCTACATTAAAACTCCATTTACAGGTTGAATACCAGCCGGGATATCTTTTTCTCTCAACATTTCACGAAGGTCAATCTCAATTGTTCTTGTAAGGGCTAACATTGGAATATCATTCCCCATCCCTTCAAATGGATTTTCCGAATAATCTCCGACTAATTCCATCATAAGGTATACCCAAGATACAAGCACAGTAAAAGGAATAGCTAGCCAATGACCGTAGGGAACATCATGAAACTCTGTAACCATTCCAAAAGGTAATAAAAAAATAAAAATTCCAACAAAGACTGAACTCATCGCTCCATATTGCCTAGGTAAAGGAAACTTCTTTATTCGTTCCGCTTTTCCTTGATGATTATAAAAGTCATACATAATTTGCTGCAGCTCCATATGTCTAAAATCGTCAATCAAATTGTGTTTACGTAAATCTTTTAAATCCATAGACTGCTGGTCAATAATTTGTGTAGCCGTATTTTTAAATTCAATTAATCTTGTATACTCATCAGCTGGCAATAAAGCAGTTAATTCATCTTTAGTGATCCCATCCGTAAATAAACCAACTCCAAATTCCTTTTTTCTTTTTTCAGCAAATTTTGCAACTTGCTTTCCTTGGCTTACATGCTCCCACGGTGTTGGAATTAACAACTGGTTTCTAAGCGCATATAACCATGCTATGTGTCTATGAATTAGCCTTTTGTGAATGCTATGAATTTCCTTTTCATCTATATTTTCATCCGTAAATTCAGTTGTGACAAAACCTTTTACAGCTGACCCCCAAGCTCGGCTACTATTGACAATTGCTCCCCAAATTTTTCTTGCTTCCCATAAACGGTCATAGGCTTGATTATTTTTAAACCCTAAATAAAAAGCTACAGCTGTTCCAATTAATGACATTGGTAACCAAGGGATAGAAATCCAATCCCAATGAGTGATAAAAAAGAAAACAGAGACAAAAGAAGACCAAAGAGTTAGCCAAATAATATGACCTCCACTGAATTTTAAAATTCCTTTTACACCAAAATTTTTATTTACATACATTGCCCGAAAATTTAAACAAAAATAAAAACTTTTAACGACCTCAAACTAAATCAAAACAATCATAACTTTGCACTAAATAATTGCTAGATGACCAATAATGATTTCATTCGACAGATGCGCTATATATTTGATTATTCAGACAAAAACATGGTCGAGATTTTTGCCCTTGCAGAACAAATAGTAACTCAAGAACAAGTCACCGCATGGCTTAAGAAAGAAGATGAACCTAGATATCAGCCACTCTATGATAAGGATTTGGCATCTTTTTTAAATGGATTTATCAACCAAAAAAGAGGTAAAAGGGAAGGGCCACAGCCAAAACCAGAAAAAAGTCTTACGAATAACATGAAACTTCGTAAACTAAAAATTGCATTAAATTTCAAAGAAGATGATATGCTTTCAATATTTGAAAATGCGGACTTATTAGTAAGTAAGCATGAATTGAGTGCATTATTTAGAAAGCCTGGCCAATCACAATATAGACCCTGCAAAGATCAGTTTTTACGAAATTTTATGTTTGGACTCAAAATAAAATTTAGGCCTAACAACTAAGCCTCATCTTCTTTTTTAAAGAAAATATCCTTCAAATTAAATGTTGATTCCGGTTCATTCACTTCATCATTGATGGCTTCAACTTGTCCCTTGTTGGATTGTATTTCATTTGGAAGCTCATCTACGTTTTTAGAATCATTCGTAGCCAATTCATTGTTGCTTTCTATCGTATTATCAGATGTGTTGTGCTGTAAATCTTGATTTTCGAATAAAAATTCATCTTCAGGCATTTTGAAATTCCGTTCATCTTCATCCATCACCTTTTTTGAAGATTGTGTAGCAGGTGGCGGCGGTGGCGGTGCAGCTTGTTCAGACCTTCTATGTCTATTTTGAAAGCTTCTATCTCTTTGTTGAGGTGGGGCAGGCATGCGGTTTCGAGTAGAACGTTCTTTGTTTCGTTGATACTTTTGAAACTGCCTAATTATCATTGGTGCGAACATTACTAACATTCTAACTAAACCTCTCATATGTTTATATCTTTATTTTTAGACTTTACTATTCAAAGATAGTATCATATTATTTACAAATTGATAGGAATATTTTAAAAGTAAAAGGATACATTCATTAAAACTCAAAATTTGAAGTTGACGAAAAAGGGATTAGACTTAATCATTCATCAAAAACTTAACATGCAATTAACGGCATTAAATGAACAAATAAATGCGGTTACAAAAGCTAGAAATGATGACACTAAAAGTAGTGCTGGTGATAAATTTGAAACGGGAAGAGCACGAATGCAACAGCAGCTAGATCAGTTATTAAATCAACAGAGTAGAATACAGCAACAAGTACTATTACTAAATTCAATATCGACACCAAACAATAATATTCACGTAAGTCAAGGAAGTCTCGTTGAAACCGACACTGGAATATATTATATGAGCATTGGATTAGGGAAATTAACCATTGAAGATCAAATGGTCTTTATTATTTCAAATGAATCTCCCATTGGAAAACTTTTATTTCACAAGAAAGTCGGCCAAGAAATAATATTCAATAATAAGAAAAGCACGATTATTAAAATAAATTAATCCTTAGACATAAGTGTAATCAATGTATTTACTGTCTTCCAATTTCTAGTACTCGCTTTTACGTTCAATTTCTTTTCAAAAAAGGCGTTTGATAATTTTGTATCCCCATATCGATTTGGAATAAACAGAAATATATGACTGCCTTCAATAAAACATTCATCAGGAAGGTACTTATTAAATTCAATTTTGGCAATGGACGCTTTATCGGGGACCGTTTTGAGAAAAGTCACATGAAGTTTTTTTGGATCCTCCGATTTAGATAAAAAAGGATGGATTTCTTTTAGCGCCAAGATTTCACTTTTTTTCCTTACTATGACAGGAATGTCATAATGATAATGTGAATCAATCTTCTCTTTTATAATTCCTTCAAGTTCTTCATTAGATCCTATTGAAGATTCAAAAAAAATATTTCCAGTTTGGATATACGTGTTAACATTTTTCAAATTCTTCGAGCTTAGTAATGCTCTTAAATCTGCCATCAATATTTTATTCCTTCCACCTACATTAATTCCTCGAAGAATGGCAATATACTTTATCATTGTTGGAATGAATTAATCTAAATTTTTTAATAATAATATTTCTTCATCGATATTCAACACTTCATTTTCCTCTTCATAAAAAGTAAAGTCTCCTTGTACTCTTTTTAATTTTTCAAGATAAATCAATGCATTATCGAATTGATTTAATTGTTTGTAAATTTTAGATTTCACCCAATATACATGTCCAATAATATACGATTTTGGGTAATATTGATCATTCCAGTCGCCCGCTACATCCGCCAAAGATTCACTTAACGCTGCCCATTCTAAAGCTAATTCTAATTCTTGGTTTTGATCTACTAAATACTCTGCACCTTGTAAATAAAGCACCCATTTCGTATTTTCTTTGACTGATTCAAGCCTTTCATTTATTCTTTTCTGGAATGATTTCAAGGGATCTGTTTGAACAATTAAATCGACTGCCTTCGTCTCCCATTCTAATGTTATTCGCCCATTCTCCACACCATCTGAAGATATTTTATATTCTAAATATTCTTGATAATCAATGGTATAAGGTTGTGCCTCCACTCTTAAAGCATCATCTTCTGGATTATAACTAAAGGCTCCCCATTGCTTGTATTTTGTACTAAAGATACATGTCCATGATTGGCTTGTATT
>CALDTZ010000142.1 GCA_937924805.1 uncultured Saprospiraceae bacterium | reverse complement strand
AACACGATCCGACAAAAAGAAAAAGCCTAATCCTACAAAGTCACTTTTTTTCGATTTATTATAGGATATATCAAACTTTACATCTCCGCCAGCTCCAATGGTAGTAAGTGGTTGATCAATGCCACCTCTCCATTGGTCTCTGTAAATGGTCATTATTCGGTAAGTACCATTCATATTACCAACTAAAGCAGGGTTTAAATTTTGTGGAGAAGCTAAACCTTGTGTAAAATGTACATCCTGTCCAAATAAAGCATTCGTGCTGAATATGATCAAGGAAATAGATAAATACAAAAAGAAATGAGAAGTTACTTTCATAATGTAAAAATACAAATACTATAGATTAACGAAATACATTTAGATAGATTCTTAAATTCGTGTATTATTTTTACACTAATTGGATAATAACACAACATATGCCATTTGCATGGTTAGTATTTCGCCATTAAGAAAGCTAGCTAATGATCGATCAGAAATGGTCAGTCAACTCCTATTTGGTGAATGCATTGAAATACTCAATAAAAAGGGGAAGAATTGGATTCAAGTTCGATGTCTGAATGATAACTATAAGGGATGGATGGATCCCAAACAAGTTCAGATTTTAGAAAATTCCAAAGAACTTAACGGGTATTTAGATAATAAAAATATCGCCTTAGATATAGTAGAGTCCGCTAGATCTACCCAACATGCTATTCCAATTACTGCTGGTGCATCCTTACCTTATTTTGATGGTCTAACGTTTAAAATAGGTAAATCGAAATTTCAATACAGTGGTTTAAGTATAAATACAGATCATAATTTTTCAAAAATTGATATTCTTATCAATATGGCGAAAAAATATTTACACGCACCTTACTTGTGGGGTGGAAGATCTCCATTAGGTATTGATTGTTCGGGGTTGACACAAATACTATTTAAAATGGTTGGGATTGCATTACCTCGAGATGCAAAAGATCAAGTGGAAATAGGGCAAACCATTGATTTTGTTACAGAGGTTAAACCTGGAGATTTAGCCTTTTTTCAAAATAATGACGGGGTTATACACCATGTTGGGCTTATGCTTGAACAAGGAAGAATCCTTCATGCTTCTGGTAAAGTTAGAATCGATCCAATGGATCAAGTCGGTATTTATAACTTAGAAATTCGAAAATATACACACAAATTCAGAATTATAAAACGAATTATCCATTCCTAAAATGAATGGTAAAAAAGAAAAAGGCTTATATAAAGCCTTTTTCTTTCATCCAATCATCATTGTATATTTTGGCAACATACCTACTTCCATGATCATGGAAGATAATGACCACTATGTCATCTTTATTTAATTCTGATTTGAGTTGCATACAACCTGCCATCGCAGCTCCACAACTATAGCCTAATAGTAAGCCTTCCTCTCTTGCTAATCGTCTAGCATAAAGAGCTCCATCTTTATCGGTTACCTTTTCGAATTTATCGATCAACGAAAAATCTACATTCTCAGGAAGAATATCTTCACCGACCCCTTCTAATAAGTAAGGGTAGATTTCATTTTTGTCAAACTCCCCAGTTTCGTGGTATTTTTTAAATACAGAACCATATGAATCAATTCCCCAAACTTTAATATTTGGATTTTTTTCTTTTAAAAATCGAGCCGTACCCGAAATCGTTCCTCCAGTACCTACAGGTACAACAAGGTGAGTAATCTTGCCTTCCGTTTGCTCCCAAATTTCTGGTCCTGTACTCTCATAATGCGCATTCGCATTTGATTTATTATCATATTGGTTACACCAAAATGAATTTTCAACCTCTTTGCTTAATCGTTCGGCCACAGAGTAGTATGATCTTGGATCTTCTGGTTCAACATCCGTAGGACAAACATGAACAGTACCACCCAATGCTCTAAGCATATCTACTTTAGATTTAGCTTGCTTATCCGTAGTGGTGAAGATACATTTATAACCTCTCATAGCACACGCTAGAGCGATACCCATACCCGTATTACCAGATGTACATTCGATTATGGTGCCGCCAGGTTTTATTAGACCCGCTTCTTCAGCATCATCAATCATTTTAATGGCCATCCGATCTTTGATGCTATTTCCTGGATTAAAGTATTCAACTTTACCCAAAACAAGAGCTTCCGTCTCCGATGCTACTTTGTTTATTTTTATCAATGGTGTATTACCAATTGTCTCTAAAATATTATTGTAAAACTTCATATAAATGTGTTAATAAGCGCAAAGGTAATATTTATTCAAAATATTTCATTTCTACAAGAAATCTTGAATCAAGAGCTCCTAAAATTTTAGCTGTGGCTGGAGATAAAATAACATCTATATCTGCAGGGTATGTATTCGGAGGAATGTGACCTACTACTTTTGCTTTGGTACGAATTTCCTGAAGTGGATTATATAATTCTATTTCGGAATTTATAGCTGCAGTTTTATGTAACACAAAATGCTGGTTCGTCTGACTTTCCTTATTCCAAAGAGCAATACCTCGTTCATATTTTGGCGTCTTAACGACGAATGTTGTATCAGATTCGATAACTTGATCTTCTAACGTTTTAACAAAATAAGCAGAGTCTCTTTTTATGGACTCGACTTCTTCGTTGTTATTCGTGGAAATGTTGAAATTATCATTTATACGGAACCAACCAACGGTTAAAAGTTGGCCAACATCCAATCCAAGATCCTTGAGATTATTGTTTTGTTTTAATTGTTCAATTTCTAAATCAAAGTAGATTCGGGCAATTCGAAAAATAGTTTCCTTTTTCTTAACCTTGTAAACTAATCGAGTGTAATTTTCAATATCTTTTGGTTGAGTGGTAACGATTAGATTATCCCTTATCGGAATAAATAACTGTTGGCCTAATTGCAAGCCTACTTCCTTATCTATCTTA
>CALDTZ010000141.1 GCA_937924805.1 uncultured Saprospiraceae bacterium | reverse complement strand
TTTTCTTAATTTAAGGTAAACAAAATAAAATAGCTATAAATGAAAAATCTACTAAGTCTAATCTTTCTACTCTCAATTAATTTTGTATCAGCCCAGAATTATTATGTTGTCAACAACACCGGCATGGATGATAGTGAGTTTGTCTATGATGCGCCTTCCCATCAAATTCACTTTTTTGGTACAGAAGAAAACAAGGATGAGCTCTTTACAGAGTGGTTGCCTTTACCTTTTGATTGGAATTTTTATGGTGAACCAGTAAGCGGATATTACATATCTGAAAACGGGTACATCACTTTCGATCAAAATGCCAATCAGGTTTCATTAAATGATAACGATGCTTTGCCAACTCAAACGGGACCTAATAATGCCATTTATGCATTTTGGGATGATTTAGTTGTCAACAATGCAGGTGAGACGCCAACTTCGACATTCACTGATCGTATGTTTACATGGACCTTCGGAACGGCTCCAAATCGAACACATATCGTGATGTGGCAAAATTTTGCGCTAAAATCAAATGATCGCAATTCATACATTTATGCTGTTTTGGCCATTCATGAAGACGCAGATTTTTTCATAGCCCATATGAATGCAAAAAACTTGGAAACAGCGACTGCAACTGTTGGCGCCCAAAATGCAGATGGCTCTGAGTTTTATCAAGTTGACGGCTCTCCAGATTATTTTATAAATGGTTTTCTGGCACCTGGTCATGAAGATGATATTGTTTATAGATTCTTTTATGGAGATCAGCTGGACTATGATTTAAAAATGCTAGATCATAATCTACCAGACAGGTCTGTTGCGAATCAAAGTATAACCGTTTCTGGAAATTTAGAAAACTTCGGTGCTTTGGAAATAAATTCTTTTAATCTTAATTATGAAATAAATGAAAGTGGTGACATAAAAACATCCCTAATAGATGGGATATCAATTAGCCCCGGATCCTCTTATAATTTTTCACACTCAGAGGACATAATACCTACCACCCCAGGTGCACTTTTAAACATTAAAATATGGGCTTCAGATCTCAATGGAAATGTAGACGAAGACCAAACCAATAATTTCTTGGATGCCACCCTTCTTGTTACGCAAGGTACTAATGTAGAAAGAAATGTATTAATTGAAGAGGCAACTGGAGCTTGGTGTGGATATTGCCCAGGGGGAGCTTTAGTTTTGGAGGAATTAGCAGAAATCTATCCAGATCGGGTCATCCCAGTCTCTTATCATACAAATGATGCCATGGAAATTCAAGAGCCCTTGAGTATCTTAAATACATGGGTAGGTTCATACCCTTCTGCACTAATTGATCGATATCCTTTTGGGCAAGATGAAGATGTTGCTATTTCAAATTACAATACCTGGGAATCCTTAGTTGTGGAACAATTAGAAAATGATTCTCCTCTTTCAATAAGTGGCGATGCAATGACCTGTAATGACAATATAATTCGCTTTTCGACTTATACTGAGCTAAGTGACTATGTTTATGGTGATCTTAGAACGACTTGTATCCTTGTCAAAGAATCAGTTGTTGGACAAGGTTCTGGCTACGATCAAATAAATTATTTCAGTTCAGAAAGTCAAGCCGTTGGAGGGACCGACCATCCATATTACAACTATCCCGACCCAATTGTAGGATATAATCACAAGTTTGTTGCTACCCAATGGTTAGTAGATGATTCTTGGGGAAACATCATAACGGGGGCTGATGAAAATGGTGTCTACCCTCCTGGGTTCACAGAAAGTTTTAGTGGTATGTTTCCAATGCCTAAAGATTTTTATGAAGGAAAGTATTCTGTAATCGCTTTTAATTCATACTATAATGAGGATGAAAATAAAAGGGAAGTTTTAAATGCTGATGTCTTGAAGTTTGGCTATTCTGTTTCACCAACATCAAATTTGTCTTCCGCAAAATTCGACATATATCCAAACCCAAATTCAGGTCAAATTTCAATAATTTCTCAGGATGAAAATCAAGAAGTGAATGAAGTAATTTTATGTGATATTAATGGAAAAGCTATTCGAAATTTATATCATGGTAGTGCTTATGGAAATTTACATTTAGATCTTGGAGTCAAAACACGAGGGGTTTATTTATTGAAAATATTAATGGGAACGGAACTTGCAGTTAAACGAATAGTTATAAATTAAACATATTAAAATGAATCTCCGCATAGCATTTTTTATACTTATTTATTGCTCTTTGCTTCAGTTGTTTGCACAAGGGGAATATATTGTTGAATTGGACCTCACAACAAATAGCTTCACAAAAATTGGGGCCAAAATTGACGATGTGACCTTTATTATCCCAGGATACAATACTTATGATCGCAATGGATCCATCTTTTATTTTATTAGTGCCCAAGAAAAATTTGCAATCTATGGGATTGATACTAAGAGTGGTGATGAGGTATTTTCAATGCCTATAGAAAATTTCACAGCCATTGAGTACAGTAACTCTTTGGATAAACTATTCGCTATCAAAACGGATGTTACTAATAATACAAAATACTTAGTGCATATAAATACTTCGAGTCAAGAAGTAACACAAGTAGGTGGAGTCTTAGAAGCAGCTTCGATGTTTCAAGGCTATGATGCATTTAATGATAAAGACAATGTGTATACATTTACAGGACCACCAAATATTTTATATTCAATCGATGCGGTAAGCGGTCAGACCATACATGAACCTCAAATTAGCTTACCTGCAGGTCAAGCCATTCAACATTACGATTATCACCCTACTACGGGATTACTTTATACTTTGATTTCGGAAGGAGATGGGGCCCAAGTTTTTTTAGCTAAGATTAATATCGAAAATGCCAGTATTGAAAAAATTGGAGATGGCATCGGTGACTTAGGCAATGGAGGATCTGCGGCGATTAATGAAAATACAAATTCTTATAACTACTTACATGTTTTTGCCGGATCGCATTGGCATACAAGTTTATCGCTTGAAACCGGAGAAATCATTCACAATAAAGAAATAAATACAGCAGCACTTGACAATCTTGTTGACTTAGAGTATGACAATGTTCAAGACAAATATTTTGCTAAACATTGGGATGCAATGTCAACAACCTCTGTCATAGAAAGTATACATTCAAATATCAATATTTATCCAAATCCAGCTCAAAACCAGATTGTAATTGAGAGCAATGAATCAGGGAAAAAGATAAATGCTGTTTCATTACTTGATATCAGTGGGAAAAAGATAAAGGATCTTTACACAGGCATAGGCAATCCAATTCTAAAATTAAATTTGAATATTGAGACCCCTGGGGTTTATTTATTAAAAATTAAACTTGGCACAAAATCGCTTATAGAGCGAATAGTTGTCAAATAGAATTATAAATTGAAAAAGAAAATAATTTTAGGAGCCTGTATTTAATATACCAAAAGTTTAAATTAGGGATTGTCAGATAAAACTTAAACTATTAAAAATCAACTTTTGATACTTGTGTAATTTAAATTCTTAACCTCGATTCTAGCGATAATGTCCAAAAACAAGGTAATCACCGAAAGCCATTTGTCATGATTTTTTAAAAAAATCACGCCAAATGAATTCAGATCATATCTTGTACCCAGTGTTTACACACTGGGCTACAATAATGTCACGCCTCTGGCGTTTTTCGCCCTAAGCAAATTCGAAGTTATTGTTGTCATAATTTATATTTGGTGTACTAGCTATATAGTTACCTAATTTTAAATCGCTTGATCTAAGTCTGCGATAATATCCACCTCATTTTCAATCCCAATTGAAAGTCGAATCATTCCATCTGTGATTCCATTTTTTTCACGAAGCTCTTTTGGGATATTGATATGTGAACTAGATGCAGGATGAAGCACTAAGGTATCAACGTCTCCTAAA
>CALDTZ010000140.1 GCA_937924805.1 uncultured Saprospiraceae bacterium | reverse complement strand
ATTTATTCAATCGTATAAATGTTGTATTTTCATTTTTATGAAAATGATCCTTCGAATATTTCTATTCTTATTATTTGCAATCGTTCTAATTGCCTTATTTAACTATAAAACCATAGATAAATTATGGCATACGATACATTTGTTTGATGAAGATGTAATTGTAGAAAATTTCCAAACGATGGACGAGTATTATGATGCTAAAGAAATGGTTAAATCATCTAAACCATTACTCTATCCAAAAGTAGAAAATCAATCATTTCAAACCTCCGTTTCTTTTGGGAAGGAATCCTATAACTTTGATACCTTTCTCGAAGAAACACGCACAGAAGGTATACTTATTATCCGCAGAGATACTATTATTTATGAAGCCTATTTCAACGGTTTAGAACAAGATGAAACACATATATCATGGTCTATGTCAAAATCATTGATCGCTACTTTATTAGGTATTGCCCATGATCGTGGTTTATTTCAATTGGAAGATGAGGTTACAGATTATTTACCTCAATTTATAGGTACGGGGTATGATAAAGTAAAAATTAAAAATATCTTACAAATGAGTTCAGGGGTGGCGTTTGATGAAGATTATGGTGCCTTTAATTCGGATATTAATCGGTTTGGTCGTGCTTTTGCGCTTGGAACTTCCTTTGAAGATTTCTCAAAATCACTAAAAAACGAAAGACCACAAGGTACTTATTGTAAGTATGTAAGTATCGATACTCAAGTACTTGGTATATTACTGGCTAAAATAACGGGACAATCAATTACCGAATTTTGTCAAAAGGAGTATTGGTCAAAAGTAGGGAGTGAATATAATGCCCAATGGAATATTGATAATACTGGAGTTGAATTAGCACTTGGTGGATTAAATGCAAGCCTTCGAGATTTCTCTAAATTAGGTCTTCTTTATCTTCATGATGGTAAATTAAATGGAACACAATTAGTATCAACGGAATGGATAACGGCAGCCACGACTCCGGACGCACCTCATTTGATGGCAGGTAATCATTCACTTTCCAATCATCCACATGGCTATGGTTTTCAATGGTGGATACCCAATAACAACCCTGAAGCCTTTTATGCTACCGGAATTTATAACCAGTTTACTTATGTGGTTCCGAGTAAAGATTTGGTAATCACCAAACTTTCGGCAAACCACACATTTAAAGATGAACGTTTATCGTCCATTGGTTTACATCTAGATATGTTTAAGAAGATAGCTGATTCCTTCTAATTTTGAGCTAGCGCGATCGTTCCAATCGATATTTTACAATCCACACTTTCTTGAATCGATTGCGCACAACATTCAATGGTAGCACCAGTCGTTAAAACATCATCGACGAGAAGGATATGTTTGCCTTCTATTTTCTTAGCTTGTCGTAATGAAAAGCTGTGTTTAATATTTTCAATGCGTTCGAGTCTGGATTTTTTAGTTTGACTTTCAGTGGCATGCTTTTTTACCAGACAATCGGATAAAACAGGTGTACCGAGAATATCACTAATGCCCATTGCGAATATATTGGATTGATTATAACCTCTTTTTGCTTTTTTCTTGAAATAGATAGGGACGGGAATAATAAAATCTGGGGAATCAAGACCTGGGCTTTCTTGCCAGTTTTGACCAAATTGCCTGCCCAATACTGAGCCAATATTTTTAAGACCGTTGTATTTAAATTTATGCATCGCTTCTTGTACTTTACCTTCTTTGTAAAAGTGAAATAAATAGGCGCCAGCTTCAATTTTTATACGGCCAAGTAGTTTTTGTTCAAGAAAATTATCACGTCTGGAAAAGGAGTTGGTAAACGGGAGGTCAGATTTACAATATAGGC
The DNA here is from genome assembly GCA_937924805.1 of uncultured Saprospiraceae bacterium. Taxonomy (GTDB): domain Bacteria; phylum Bacteroidota; class Bacteroidia; order Chitinophagales; family Saprospiraceae; genus JAHDDO01. Next base: position 3,865 of record CALDTZ010000140.1, on the reverse strand, counting down.
AGAAAACATCTTGGGTAAGGGCATCTTCTTGTTCACAGCTTACGCAAATATTTGGATAAATTATATGCAGCAGCTCATCCAATAGCTGACTAATGGTGTTGTTCATGATTTTGATTTAGGGGTGTTAAGTTACACTAAAACAGTTGTTTACACAAAAGTTGTGTTCGTTTTTTATAAGATAATGTTGAACTTGTTTTTCGTTCGAGGAATTATCTACCGACATGAACGAGTAGAATAGAAACATCTGAAGGTCTGATACCACTTATTCGGCTTGCCTGACCAATAGTAGCCGGTTGTATCGTTGATAGTTTTTCTCTTGTCTCCAATGACAATGCTTTTATTGCATGATAGTCAAACTCTGGGCGCAGTTTTACGGCTTCAAGTCGATTGTTTTTTTGTGCTTGTTCTTCTTCTTTAACAATATATCCAGAATATTTAATGGTTGTAGAAGCCATATCCAGTATTTCTTTATCATACGCTGATAAAAATGCTTTAAACGAAGGAATGGCATCACTTAACTCGTGAATACTAATATTGGGTCGATTAATAATTTTGTTAAGCTTACCTTTTTGTTTGATGGGAGAAGAATTTTTACCTATCAAAAAGCCATTAATTTCATCTGGGGTAATACTTGTTTTTTCAAAATAGGATTGGATTTCCTTGACACTTTGATTTTTGTATTCAACTTTTTCAAGTCTCTTCTCTAACCCTTTGACTCCAATTTTTTTAGCTATTGGCGTTAAACGTAAATCTGCATTATCTTGCCTTAAAAGCAATCGATATTCAGCTCTAGACGTAAACATACGGTAAGGTTCATCAGTACCTTTATTTACTAAGTCATCGATAAGTACCCCGATATATGCATCTGACCTTTTAAGAACAAAAGGTTCTAATTCATTAATCGCATTATGCGCATTTATACCTGCCATCAATCCTTGGCAAGCAGCTTCTTCATAACCCGTAGTACCATTGATTTGACCAGCAAAAAACAAGTTTTTTACTAATTTAGTTTCCAGAGAAGTACGTAGTTGAGTAGGCGGAAAGAAGTCATATTCTATAGCATAACCTGGGCGAAACATTTTCATGTTTTCAAATCCGGGTACTTTTCTTAATGCAAGATATTGCACATCTTCAGGTAATGATGATGAAAATCCATTTACATAAATCTCGCAAGTATCTCTTCCTTCTGGCTCTACAAATAATTGATGTCGATCTCTGCCTGCAAATCGATCGATTTTATCTTCTATCGACGGACAATACCTTGGCCCTAAGCCTTGGATTCGACCATTAAACATGGGTGACCGATCAAATCCTTTCTTGAGTTCTTCGTGAACTTCTTTACTAGTAAATGTAATATGACAAGGGATTTGGTCTTTTAGTAAGGGAGTATCTGTGTATGAAAATTTCGATACTTCCTCATCACCAGGTTGTAATTCCATTCGACTCCAATCGAGTGACCGACCGTCTATTCTCGGAGGAGTACCTGTTTTCATTCGCCCCGATTCGAACCCTAATGAAGCTAATTGCTCGGTTATACCTGTTGCTGCTCTTTCGCCGGCTCGTCCTCCACCAAATTTCTTTTCTCCAATGTGAATCAATCCATTAAGGAAGGTTCCATTTGTCAAAACAACCGAACTACTTTCAATTTCTAGTCCAATGCTCGTTTGGATACCTATACATCGATTGTCTTTAACAATAATGCCTCGAACCATTTCTTGCCAAAAATCAATATTGGGATGTGCTTCGAGCATCGATCTCCATTTCGCTGCAAAAGCCATCCGATCACTTTGAGCTCTTGGGCTCCACATGGCAGGACCTTTGGATTTGTTAAGCATCCTAAATTGTATCATCGAATGATCCGTAATGATACCGCTATAACCACCTAGAGCATCTACTTCTCTTACGATTTGCCCTTTGGCAACACCACCCATGGCAGGGTTGCATGACATTTGTGCAATCGTATTCATATTCATGGTCGCCAATAGAACTTTAGAGCCCATATTGGCAGCACTTACGGCAGCTTCACATCCTGCGTGACCTGCACCAACTACTATGACATCGTATTTAGGAAACATAATTGATGCAAATGTAGCAAATTCAGTGCCTAAACGCCATTAATTTTAAAACAGTATGAAAAATTTAGTGCCCATTATTATAGTTTTAGTGTCATAATTTTGAAAGGGCACGACAAATGACAAAAAACCCTCATATCTTTGCGGTGAAATATTGGTGATGAACAGACATATATTACAACAACAACAGAAAGCATTAGAAATAAATTTGGATAAAACCATTTATGGTTCCTTTGCAGAAATTGGAGCAGGACAAGAAGTTGCTAGAAATTTTTTCAAAGCAGGTGCAGCAGCCGGTACCATTGCCAAGACGATGTCTGCCTATGATAAAGACTTCTCTGATGCGATCTATGGAAAAGAAGAATCTGGAAGGTATGTTTGCCAATCGAGACTTAATAAAATGCTAGACCATGAGGTTGAATTAATGGATGAGCGATTAACTCAAAATCGACCTGATACGAAGTTTTTTGTATTTGCAGATACAGTTTCAGCAATCAATTACCAACGGACAATAAAAGGTCAAGGTTGGATGGGTGTCCGATTTCAATTGACACCAACAAGCGGATACAATGATCTCATCTTGCATGTCAATATGAAAGATAGAGATAATGGTTTACAGCAAGAAGCAATTGGTTTGTTAGGAGTCAACATGATTTATGCTTGTTATTTTGAACATGAAGACATGTCTAACTTCATACAATCATTATTAGACGGAATAGAAGGTAGGGTAGAGATTGATATGTTATCCCTTAAAGGGCCTGACTTTATGAATGTAGATAACAGACTTTTATCCTTGTATTTGGTAAAACATGGCTTAACAGAGGTGGCTATTTTTGATCAGCATGGAGAAAGTATCCATGGGTCTGAATTTTTGTATAAAAAATCATTGATGGTTGTTAGAGGTCATTATAGACCGCCAACATTGGTGACCGTAGATGCATTGGAATCCAGTTTTGAACAATTTATTGAAGATCCTAAGGTCCAAGAAAAAAGTGCGATTCTTTTATCAGAGATAACATTGGATAACTTATTAGTAGGTGATGAAATAGATGAAGTTGATTTTTTGGAGAGAATGGATGCGATTAACGCATTAAATCAAAAAGTAATTATTTCAAATTGTAGCAATCATCAAAAACTAATCAACTATTTATCTGATTTTAAAATTAAAAAGCTTGGATTGGTTATAGGTGTTTTGGAATTAATGCAAATTATTAACGATAAATTTTACAAAAACCAAGATGGTCGCTTACTTGTAGCTTTTGGTGAATTGTTTACTAGAAATATTAAGATTTATGTTTATCCAGCTTTACATGGCGATGATCATTTGTTGATGGATGTGGGTAATATGCCGGTTCCAGACGGAATTCGTTTTTTATACAAGCACTTAATTGATTCAAAACAAATCGTGCCTGTTATAAAATACAATCCCGATATATTAACTATTTTCCCTTCTGAAGTATTAGCTGCTATTAAAGAAGATAAAGAAGGATGGAGACAAATGGTATCTTCAAAATTGGTTCAGGTAATTGAGCAAAAAGGTCTATTTAACTATCCCAATAAAAAATTAGAATTTGAATATTAGAATAGGATTTATTGTGTTAGGGATACTGGTTTTTATGGGATGTAAAGAGGGCGATAAACCTTCTCAAGTCATTACAAAAAAAGAAGAAAAACCTTTAATTAATATGGAGGAAGATAAATACATGTCTTTACAAACGATTGATTTTGTAATGGGACATTTTGAACCTTCAGAGCGAAAAGATTTTATAGCAATACCAGCTAAGTATGCGGAT
>CALDTZ010000139.1 GCA_937924805.1 uncultured Saprospiraceae bacterium | reverse complement strand
CAGTATATCTTGAGTCTGCACAGTTTGCGGACTTTGCAATCCTTGCATTTGTTGTTTAGTCTCTTCTATAGATGCTTGTATCTTCTCGTCTCGCTTTCTTTTCTTATAAGCTCTCTTGGCACAATTGTCACCACAATACTTTGTTACTGTCGTTCGAGCAATGAACGAATTGCCACAATGTTGGCAGATTTTAGGTATTGATATTCTTGTACTCATTAGTTGCTGTATGGTGCTGATTGTAGCTCAATGGTGCTATATGGTGCATGATTTCGCCAATCTCCCCAGCCGATGCATTTGGGCAACAAAATTGATGCCTTGGCAACATTTGGGCAACAAATATACGAAATAAAGAGAAGTTTGGCAACAAATAAGAGCAAGTAAAACGTTATAAAGTAAACAAAAACAAGGGGTTAGAAAGAAAAAGAAAACAAACTACTTCCCAATACAAAAATTAGAAAATATCGATGATAATAAATCGTCCGTTGATATCTCGCCTGATATCATCCCTAAATGATATAATGCATCTCGAATATCAATTGCAATTAGATCTGACGGTATTTCCATTGCTAACCCATTTAAAACACTTTGTAAAGATTCATTTGATTTAACTAATGACTCATAATGCCTAAGATTAGAAATGGTCACTTGATTCGCATCCCCCTTCATCCCTTTAACTTGGTTAATCAATAGCTGTTTAAGTTTGTCAACATGATTACCTTCCTTAGCTGAAAGTGCGATCACTGGCATTCGACGTAAAGATGTACTAATCGCTTCTTCTATATCATAACTATGGCAAGCATGGAATGCATCTGTTTTATTAAGTATGATAATGCTCTTTGCATCCTCTGAAACTACAGACGTATATTCTTTAATAATGGATGGATAATCCTCTGCAATTTCTGCCATATATAATACAATCTGTGCCTTTTCGATCTGCTCTTTTGTACGCTCAATACCCATGATCTCAACAACATCTTCGGTCGCTCGTAAACCTGCCGTATCAATAAATCGAAATAAGATTCCTTCTATTTGTATCGTATCTTCTATCACATCTCGAGTTGTCCCTGCTATTTCACTAACAATCGCCTTGTTTTCATTTAACAATGTATTTAACAGCGTGGATTTCCCAACATTTGGGTTACCAACAATAGCAACGGGAACTCCATCTTTTATCGCATTGCCATGCGCAAATGAATCCCTTAAATTAGTAATTGTCCCTTGGATTTTAGTCACCAAAACGGCTAGGTCTTTTCGGTCGGCAAACTCAACATCTTCCTCAGAGAAATCATTTTCCAATTCTATCAAACTAGCAAATTCAATCAATTTATCTCTAAGTTCCTGAATCACTTTACTAACGCCTCCACGCATCTGATTCATTGCTAATTGATGTTGCGAAGCAGAATTTGATGCAATCAAATCAGCAACCCCTTCAGCTTGTGCTAAATCCAACTGACCATTCAAAAAAGCACGTTGTGTAAACTCACCAGGCTCTGCCAACCTAGCACCACTGCGTACCATTAGCTGCATAACTTCTTGAATAATATATTGAGATCCATGGCATGAAATCTCCACAACATCTTCTTTCGTATAGGACCTAGGAGCTTTAAAAATAGCCGCTAAACATTCATCCACTACTTTTCCTTCTTCTGTTTTTATTTTGCCATAATGTACTGTATTGGCCTCACTATTTGTTAAGTTTTGCCCATAAAAACATTGATCTACAATCGATATAGCATTTGATCCTGAAAGACGAATAACTCCTATGGCTCCCTCTCCTCTTGGAGTTGAAAGAGCAACAATAGTATCTTGTATTGAATGACTCATAATACAAAGGTAAACAAGAAATGATGCTCGATGTTGAGGGATTGATTTTAATTTATTATTCAATTAGAATTTATATTAATTTATCATTCCCAACTTTATTAACAAATCGGTCTAATTACACATCACCAATCTATTTTTTTTATCTCAGTTGTAACTTTCTTATGCTTTCACAAGTAGTATGTAGTATAAATAGGTGAGTTCATCTTTTTTTATGGATTCCTTATTCTAAAAACAAGATTTTTAATAAATCAAATCAGAAAATATTCTTATGAAAAAATCAATCTTCCTATTTTTACTTTTCACAAGTACCGCAATTACTATGAATGCACAAGATGCAGAACCTACCTTACCTGGAAATAAAAGTTTACCTGATTCATCAGAGTCACTAGCCAAGCTAGCAGCTAATGAATCTGGGACTTTTGATTATTCAGTAAAAGACTATTTCAAACGACCGAGTCAATTTAGTTTTAAATTTTCGCCTGACGGCAAATATTTAACTTATAAAGAAAGGGACGCGGATGGAAAATCCCACGTCTATGCAAAGAATACAGAAACAGATGAAGTCACTCGAATTATTGAAGAGAAAGAAGAATTAATTCGTGGTTATGGATGGGCAAATAATAATCGAGTCTATTATCTAAAAGATAAAGGTGGAAACGAAAATTACCACCTATATGCCGTGGATTTAGATGGTGCAAATGAAATGGAATTAACGCCATATGATGATGTACGGGTGGAGATGCAATCAATGCTTAAAGATCAACCAGACTTTATGATTATTGAAATGAACAAAGACAACAAAGAAGTTTTTGAACCTTTCAAAATAAATATTAACGATGGCAAAATCGAAAAATTATTTGAAAATACAGATCCTCAAAATCCAATATCAGGGTATGACTTTGATAAAGAAGGTAATCTAAGAGCTTATACCAAGCAAGAAAATGGCATTGACTATGTGATCTATTATCAAAAAGAAAAGGAAGGTCCATTTGAAGCTATTAAAAAGATTACATGGAAAGATGCATTTGGAATCTTGAAATTTAATTACAACAGTGATAACAGACATGAAGCTTACGTCGTTTCAAATCTTGATAACGACACGCAGGAAATCATGCTTTACGATCTTGCAGAAAATAAGATTATCAAAAAACTATTTTCAAATCCAACCTATGATGTTAATAACATCTCCATATCTAGAAAAAGAGGGTATGAGCTAGACTACTATGCATACGAAGGAGAAAAATATAACATCGTACCGGTAAGTGATCATTATAAAAAATTAAATGATACACTAAAAAAACAATTTGGGGACCAAACTTACTACATTACAAGTAAGACAGACAATGAAGATAAATATCTAATTTATGTTACCAGTGATGTCTTATACGGTAAGTATTTTTTATACAATGTGACGGACGCCTCATTTAAGGAATTATTAGATCTAATGCCACAATTGAAGCCTGAAGATATGGCTGAAATGAGGCCAATTACGTTTACATCAAGAGATGGATTAACGCTCCATGGCTATTTAACGATTCCCAATGAAGCTAAAAACGGATCTAAAGTACCTATGATCGTAAATCCTCACGGAGGTCCCTATGGTCCGCGAGATAGCTGGGGATTCAATCCAGAAACACAACTTTTTGCAAGTCGTGGCTATGCAACATTACAAGTAAACTATCGGGGTTCTGGTGGTTATGGAAAAAATTTCTCTCAGGCGGGAAACAAGCAAATTGGTCGAAAAATGCTAAACGATTTAGAAGATGGTGTAGCTTATGTAAAAACGCTTGACTTGATCGATGACGATCGAGTTGCCATCTATGGGGCTAGCTATGGTGGATTAGCGACACTAGGTAGTTTGGTTAAAACTCCAGACTTATATACATGTGGTATTGATTATGTCGGTGTATCAAACTTATTTACATTTTTCAAATCTTTCCCTCCGTATTGGAAACCTTATTTAGCACAAGTATATGCACAGTGGTATGATGAAAATGATCCAGCTGATGTTGAAATAATGAAAGAGGTATCTCCAGCTTTAAATTGTGATAAAATTACAAAACCACTATTTATTGTGCAGGGAGCAAATGATCCTAGAGTAAAAATAGAAGAGTCTGATCAAGTGGTAGAAAATCTAAGAGCAAGAGGTGTCAATGTACCGTATATGGTGAAGTATGATGAAGGTCATGGGTTTGGAAGAGAAGAAAATAGAATAGAACTATATAAATGTATGATGGGCTTCTTTGCTACTCATTTGAAGTAAAAAATCCAATCAAAAAAATACGTGAGCACTCATCGATAAGGTAAGTGCTCATTTTTTTTGTCTATAAAATAGGTACCAGATAACCATAACCACCAAACTTGGTATACCGATATAGATCATTTCACTTTGTAAAACCTGTATGCCCCATTTACCAAAGAAATTTTCTATCCCAATTGGCGATACTTTAATCATTCGCCAAGGCAAAAAATAACGTTCATTGTCAAATGGAGAAAAGAAAGCAATACCTCGACCTCCCGTTGTCATGGCATCTAGAATTCCATGAGAAATCGTACATAGTGAAAAATAAGAAGCCAAAAAAAACCCTTTACGAGATTTCAAATATGTTGAATAGAAAATGGATGTAACAAAGATTCCAAACAACACTCCAAATAAAATAGAATGTGTAAAACCTCGATGTCCCCAAAAGGAGCCATAATCGATACCAAAGGAAAACCCTATAACATCTGCATCGGGAAAAATGGAACATAAAATGCCTAGAAAGAAAAACTTTAATTTCTGCGTTCTATTACGAAATAGACTCCCGATCGCCATTGCAGAAATAGCATGTCCGAATACTGAAGCCATCTTTTAATATTCGTTATTGATTACCACAACCATCTATAAATGCTTCAAAAACAGCACCTGTTTTAACCTCAAAACCACTTTGCATATCAATAAGGGTTTTTGAATCATAATCAACTGTAGCACCTACATCTATCGTTTGAATCGATTCGATATCATTATCTGATTCATAGTCCGCTACTCCAGATTCTATCCCTGAAAGAATAGAAGCACCATTATAAACTGTATTGATGTGATTCACTGTATTTAGAGAAATATCTGTACATCCGTTAGCATCGGTAACAAGTACACCCATTTCATCATTTTCATTTAATGTCGAAGAGGTATAGGTATCTGAAGTACCCAATTGTAAGGTTTCTCCAGGATCTAAGACCCCGTTTGTATTTGAATCAAGAAAAAACTCATAGCTAGTAGCTCCGGCTGGCGTAGCTGTAAAGGTAAGGTTAGCATCTGCACATACTGATCCATCATCCAACAATCCGGCTAAAAAGGTAGGTGTACAATATAAAAAATACTCAAAAACAATATCGCCATTGGAAGTTGATTGCGTAAATGTATTAAGCCCTAAATCCACCATTTCTACGGTAATCGTTTGACTATCATCAAATGTCGAACTGTAGTCACAATCCGAACCACCACCATCATCTTCATGTGTTTCTACATCAATATCGATGATAGCCGTACCACACGTTGTCGTTCCTAAATCAATAATTATAGGTGCTGCACTACATACACCATCATTTACAAAAAGTAGAGGGTTCCCCGAATCGCCATCTACATCCACTTCACAGTAATAAGATTGACCTTCAATGATAATAACCCATTCGGCAGTGCCGTCAAATAAACCATCATCTATTTCTGGAAAAGTAATAGAACTTATTTCTAAGATTATTTCGTTACTTAATGAAGATGCACAAGGTAAAGAAAAGGTAGAATCAACGGCATCACAAGCATTGATAACACCCCATCCAAAATCATCATCTTTATCTGGGTATTCACTTGACGTTTGTACCAATCTACTAAGCACTTGGTCTCTAGTCAACTCCGGATTATTCGCCCAAACCATTGCGGTAAGTCCAGCCATTGAAGCGGTCGCTGCAGATGATCCACCTACATATCCTTGCCAAAAACTGTTTACATCATCATTGGTTAAAGTGACCGCCTTATTTCCAGATGAGCTACGTTCCATATAATAGGTAAAATCAACCTCGTTACCAGTATGGCAAACATCACACTTTGTAAAAGTAGTTCCTTCAATTGCACCTGTTACTGCAGATGTTTCATCCATATCAGCAGGAAAAATAACTCCATACCAATTGGTAAACGTAGTCGAAGTACCAGCTGCTGCAAAAATGATTTTATCCAAATTATAAGCATAAACAACACCATCTTCCACGGGACCATGGCTAAAAACATCACCCAATGACATTGATATAATGCCAACTCTAGTATCATCTCCTGCATCCGTTAAAGCATCGCCGATAGCATTAATTTCATCTGTCGCATTCATAATCACATCATTGGTCACTCGATTTGAAATCAAATTAGCTCTATAAGCTATACCCGCTGGAGTATCATCATATCCTCTAGGGCCAGCAATAAGACCAGCCATTGCAGATCCATGCCCGCATTCGTCATCCCAGCCATCTCCTTGATAGTAACCGTTCGTTTCGATCGTTCTTCCGGCCGAATCACCTTCATCAAAATCTCCATTAAATTTAGGGTTATCATCTGAGACACCACTATCCATCAAGGAAACCCAAACGCCTTCTCCCTGGTTACATTTATCCCATGCATCATCAATCATGTGATCATCAAAATTCCATGGTAATAAAGCCGCAGGAGTAATATTCGAATAATCCGCTGTATTTAACGTCGTACTATAATCATCGCAACCTTCCCCACTTCTGTTTACATCCTCCAAACCCGTGTATCCTGCAGGCTCAAGATATCGCAACTGGTCCATTTCCAATAAGCCTTCAATAATTTCTAAGTGACTGATTCTAATAAAAAAGTAAGGCAACTTTTTATTATCGACAAAAGCTATAAGATCTTTCTTTTTAAATTGCTGGCTTTCGATTCGATTCGTTTCATCGACAATATAGTTGATCAATTGATCTTTAGCTGATTGCCATTCAGCTATGTTTACATCTATTTCGTGTATCGTCCTATGAATTTTTGTATTCGTAAGGGTAGGTAATTTATAACCAACAGCCGCAATCTGATCACTTTGCATGAGTCCACTCCAAATGAAATGTGCCTCTCGATCTCCCCAATCAAATGTAGTATTTGTTGTATGCAAATGAGATATTACCATCTCATTTATTTGTTCTTTCGTAAGAGGGAAGTCACCTTGAGCATAGCCGCAACAAATAGCAACTACAAAGGCGAGGGCGCTTGTGATGATTCTCATATTCAATTTGTTAGCAATGTAATTCACAAAAGTAGGGTGTCTACATCCGTTAGAATTCATTAACCTTTAAATTTAATTAATAAATGAGATAAATTCAAATTAAAAGAATCAATACCTAGAATCTAGTGCTAATTTAAGATAAGGCTGCTTTAATTTCTTCAACAATTTCTGGGTTTAACAACGTAGATATATCACCCAAACTCCCCGTATCTTTGGAGGCTATCTTTCGAAGTATTCTGCGCATAATTTTTCCAGATCTTGTTTTTGGCAATCCAGAAACAATGAGAATTTGATCGGGTTTTGCTATTGGTCCAATAACTTTAGTAACCATCGTGCGTACTCCTAAATTAAATGCATCAACATCTTTCACACCTTCTTTTGCTATTATATATGCAAATATGCCTTGACCTTTTATTTCATGTGGATAACCAACAACCGCAGATTCTACGACTTGATCATATTCATTTATAGCGTTTTCTACTTCCGCTGTACCTATTCTATGTCCTGAAACATTAATTACATCATCAACTCTACCAATAATACGCAGTCTACCATCTTTGTCTCTTCGAGCACCATCACCTGTAAAATACCTATTTGGAAAAGGAGAGAAATACACATTTTTACATCGATTATGATCACCATAAGTAGTTCTGATCATAGACGGCCAAGGAAATTTTATACACAATAATCCTTCAACATCATTTTCATGTAGTTCGACACCTTCTGCATTGACCAATATAGGTTGAACACCCGGCATAGGATAGGAGGCATAGGTAGGTTTTGTATCTGTGATGCCCGGTAATGGGGTTATCAATATACCTCCCGTCTCTGTTTGCCACCAAGTATCGACGATAGGAGCATTGCCTTTACCTACTTTATCATTGTACCAATGCCATGCTTCTTCATTGATAGGCTCTCCGACAGATCCGATCACTTTCAATGCTGATAAATCATACTTTTCAACAAAATGATCGCCGCAAGCCATTAATGCCCTAATTGCAGTTGGGGCGGTATAAAATTGATTGACTTTATGCTTTTCACAAATCTCCCAAAATCGTCCTGCATCAGGGAAAGTGGGCACTCCTTCAAACATCATCGTGGTCGCACCCGCTAATAGTGGACCATAAACAATGTATGAATGGCCCGTAATCCATCCAATATCAGCCGTACACCAATAGACATCTCCAGGCTCATATTGGAATACATTCTTAAATGAAAAACAAGTATAAACCATATAACCACCACAAGTGTGAACAACACCTTTTGGTTTTCCAGTCGATCCTGAAGTATATAATATGAACAGCATATCCTCTGCATCCATGATCTCAGCCGGACAATGATCGGATTGCGAATCAACAAGTTCGTGCCACCAATAGTCACTATCATCACTCCAATTAACTTTATCGCCTGTATTTTTGTGTACGATTACGTGCTCTATTGAATTGCATCCGATATCCATTGCATCATCTACCACCTGTTTTACAGGAATCATCTTTTGTCCTCTACGATTATAATCCGAACAAATAATCATTTTGGCTTGTGCATCATCCACACGGTCGGCTAATGCTTGTGCCGAAAACCCAGCAAAAACCACAGAATGTATAGCTCCAATCCGTGCACATGCCAAAACTCCAATGGCCAATTCTGGGACCATTGGCATATAAAAGATAACACGGTCACCTTTTGTTATTCCTTTCTCCTTAAGGGCATTGGCCGTTTTCGAAACTTCAGCAAGAAGTTCTTTGTAGGTATATGATTTTACCTGATCGGATGGATCATTTGGTTCCCATAGGATAGCCACCTGATCTCCCCTACTTTCAATATGCCTGTCTAGGCAATTTTCTGTGATATTTAATTTTCCTCCTTTGAACCAAGAAATATTGGGTCCGTCAAAGTCCCATTCTAAGGTTGTATCCCATTTCTTAGACCATGAAAATGTTTCCGCTTGGGACGACCAAAATGCTTCAGGATGATCGACACTTTCTTGATATACCTTTTTATATTCGGCTAACGTATTCATTTTAAGTGTCATAATCTTCGTTTTTTATTTACTTCTAAAGAGATTTGTAAATGGAGAGGCCGATTCCTACAAGGATGAGAATGATAAACCCATAAAGCACTATTTGCTTGCTTATATTCTTATCAGCGTGAGAAGGATCATGTTTTTGCATCCGTGGTTTTACTATTTCTAAATTACGTCAACATTAGGCAATTTCCAAAGCAATCTTCATCAT
>CALDTZ010000138.1 GCA_937924805.1 uncultured Saprospiraceae bacterium | reverse complement strand
GTGCCATTTAAATTTCCTCTACTCACAGTTTTGCCTAATTGATCTCTCAATATGTACGAGTCAAAATCATTAGATTGAAAAATTGAATATCTGCCTGATGTAGGGTTAGGGAATACTTTTATATGATCATATTCTGCTTGATTAATACTATTTAATATACCACAAGACCCTTCAAATCCTATGTTGTACAATTCTTGTACAGCCTGAATATCTACCTTAGCGTCTGTCACTGTTTCTATATTATTGGACGACGGTTCGCTAGTAAAGATGTGGGCTAAGTCTAATGTAAATATTTGCCCAGGTTGATAAGATTCTTGTCCTGCACTTGCGACTATCCTAGGATCGCCAGAAGGTATACCCGCAGATATCATACTCCAACCATTTTCATCATTTGGATCATCATAATAGGCATACTTGGTATTATCTTGACTACCCGGATTATATCCATTACCTCCAATAGTAATAGGTGTGCCATCTCTAAAAATGCCATTCATGTTTTGATAATGTTCGAACTCAGAATCTGGATTTTGAGCGGCTATTGGAGGGTTTCCAAATGCTGGATTGTAGTACACATAAAAACTCTCCATTTTTTGATTTAGAAAGACCGTTGAGTGTACTGGGGGATTATCTCCATAGGTATTGGTTCCAAAGCACGAAGTACCATTTTCACCATCTAATTCATCTTCATTATAAGTGAACATAGCATTGAGTATAGTATCACAACCCACTAGATCATCTGTATAGCAACCCAGATCTGCATCTTGCCAAAAGGAAAATTTGAAATTCTGATAAGACTGAGTGCCGCGATGTATAAATGTGTGCCGTGTGAATATTGTGTTAGCTAAAACTTCATCTGCGATACAATCGAACGAATACATAAGCGCATGTATTTCTACATCTGGTGGATTATTAAATGATGGATTATCAGAGTTGTAAATCGTATACAACATTTCTGCGGGTACGATATCCGAAAGATCATTACCAATGATAGGGTAGTCGCCCATATTAGGATCGTAATTTCCGTTATTATCTGCATCAAAAAAAGGAGCTAAATCTTGATCTATAGGGAGAGGGGGCGTGTAATAATTATTTCCTTTCGCTGGCCATTGGATTATATTGTCAGCAGGTTGCTCGTCTATATTACCATCCATGAAATCATTAATATGAGCAATGATTTCAGATTCAGTAACTTTCCAAACACGATTAGCCTCAGCACCAAGTATATTTTCGTCAATCGGGCCAGAAGAAAATTCTTGAGGACCATTAGAATATGATACATGTGCCACCTTTAGATTGCCAACTGGATCTATTCCACTCATCCAAATGCCTGCACCAAAAATAGTCGATGGATTAGCCAGGCCTAATTCGTAAGAGGTCAAAAAATTGGCATCAAAACCTTCACTGAAAAACAAGTTGCCATTGGAGTGCATCCCTGTTTTTATATTATTGCCGTTAGTATCGTTATATCCTGGTGATTGCGAATACAACATCATGGAAATGAATAGCATTGCGAGAGATAAAGTATTTTTTTTCATGTCATTTTTTTAATTCTCTAATTATTAAACAATAGGATAATGAATCTGAATTTCATCAATCTTAAAAACTACCTATCTTGCGATCATCGTAATCAATAAAGAAAGTGTCAACACACCTTCACCAAAACGCCCCAGGTGTAAAGTGTCACTATACTTTTGTTTATATGTATTTCATAAATCTTCTTTTTATTCATATAGAAAAGTAGTCCTCTGACCATTTTTATTTCCCCAAATCGAGTTTCATTTCTTTGAAATCTCTTCTGATTCTGTTAGTTATGTATTCGGCTTATGTCATTATGGTAGTTCTGGATTTTAATTGACTTTAATGTTACAAGAATTGAAAGCATTTAAAATATCAAGATATTCTTTCGGAGAGCGAATGGCAACTAGTTTAATCCATCCTCCATTCAAATCTATTAAGCTGATCTTGTAATAAGTTGGAAATATAAAACCTTCAAATTGTAATGCTTTAACTTGTTTGATGGAATTGAAATCTAGTCGTTGTCCGTTTTTACGTATTTCTTTTTTAATAAAATCTATGGTGACATTATTGCTCCATCCCTGTGGGTCATTTTTTAAATAAATATAAAATGGTAGAAATATCAATCCAATAATTAGAATAGGTATCATTGGCCTGAATATTAAGAGAAGGCCAGCTGTGAAATTTAAGATAATCGCGACGCCAAACATCGTTCCGATTACTTTAGATATAGCAATTGGCAATAGTTTTATTCCTTTACGGTCCTTTTGGAATTCAAATTTCATTTTTCAAATTGTACCTGCAAACTAAGCATAGTATTCATAAATATACTTTATTAAACGAAGATGTATTGCATGACCAAATTAAAATCCTACGAAAAATCTCAATGAATGGTATTTGATAAGTGTTTTTCAGGCATCATGCTAGTTCCTTCGCAGGATACAGCTTAGAAAATATCCAACCAAATATCATTGCGATTAAAAAGGATGGTGCCAGTACGTCCAAAGCCTTAAAATATTCACCAACACTTTCCATATTCTGAAAAACAAATTTAACCACTATAACACTGATAAATCCAGATATCATAGCCGCTATCGCTCCTTTTTCTGTGAAGCCTTTCCAAAACAG
>CALDTZ010000137.1 GCA_937924805.1 uncultured Saprospiraceae bacterium | reverse complement strand
CTTGGAATTGTAACCCCATATGATATTCTTAGTGTACTTAACTTGAAATTTAGTTAAATATTAAACAAAAAATAATGGCTAAAAAAGATTTAAAATCCATGCATGCCTCATTAAGTTGGAATACAAAAATGCTTGTCTTACTAGCTTTTATATTAGTCTTGACGAGTATGCTATTCAACCATAATTCAACAACATATCTATTTCCAATGTTACTTGCAATTATGGCAATCATTTTAGCAAACAATTTCATAACTTTTGGTGGAAAAACGCAAAATATTTGGTTGGTATTTCAACTAATAATTTTAATAGGAATCTTTCTTTTTCACTATTATCTATCCTATGATTCTAACTTCTTTGGAAAAAAAATATTTCTCAATGATAGTTTCTAACTTACTAGATTATGAAAAAATATAAACCTCAAGTATTGTATGTCTTTTTGATCTTTTCTTTGCTATTCAGCTGTGAGCAAAATGTGGTTTTCATTGAACCTTTACCACCAGGAATAAATGTTATTACAAAAATTCCAGATGTTTTTCAGGGCGTTTTCACATGTGAAAGTGATGAAAGTATTTTTTATGTTGAAGAAAAAATAATTTACAAAGAATCTTTCTTCCCTTTTATTACGACCGTTGAGAGAATAAATGAAACTGAACATTGCTCAATATTAGATGGAGGTATGTATTTACGCGGAAAAGAAGAATGCATACCGTTTGAATATATTTCTGAAGACACTATTCAAGCAAAAATCTACTCGCAAGATACGTTGTGGACAGTAAACCCAAATCAAGTAATGAAACTTTATGATGAACAGTTATATCTAAATATTAAACAACTAGATCATCAGTGGAGCACTTTTGTAATTACCCCCCAACAAGACAAGACACTATTATGGGAACTCATTCATATTCCAAATAATCTTAGAAGTGTTGAAAAAGTAACTTCAAATTTTGAGCAAAAAAAAATTAAAGATGATAAACAATTACAGTATCTATTAGATTTATCAATGGATGATTTCAACAATATATTTAAAAATAAATATTTTGTTGAGTGCGATATCCTTACTCCTTACAACAATGAAATAAAATAATAAATTAAAGGATATTGAATCGTTTGATGATTAAAAATGATTAGGCATTTAAGTAATCATTCCAAAATCAATCATTGATTCAAGATGATTATATATCAACATGCTATTATACCCTATTTGTAGATATGAAAATAGGGTAAGTTATTTTATGGTTAACAATATATCTTGATTTACCTCGACTTTTTAATTTTTCGTCGATTCCCCTTATAACTTCTACTACCACCTCCATCACTTTTGGATCTGTCGCTTCCGCCTCCACCATCTTTCTTTTTCCCATCTCTATTCCCTTCATATCTTCGACCACCGCCGCCAGAACGACCACCACCACTTCTTCTACCACTGCCGCCGCCTCTGCCACCTCGACCACCTCGACTTCCGCGACCACCTCTGCCGCCACTTCTTCCATTTCTACCACCTCTTCCATCGTCGTTTTGGTCTCTTTTAGATGGAGTTTCATTTAAATCTTTGGTTGCACCAAGATTTAATTTAGCATATTCAATAGATAATATTTTATCGATTAACTCTTCCTTCGTTAAGTTGCCGAATGTTTGATTGACTTTTTCTGTGACTTCTATTGGTATATTCCTGTTGACCTGTTTGGTCAAAATAGATTTAACCCAATTTTGAACTCTAATATCTGCTACTTCTTGAACACTTGGAATTTCAAATTGCTTAAAAACAATATTCAATACCCTTTCAAACCGGTTTATTTTATGTTTTTCTCTACCACTTACAAATGCTATTGAAACACCTTTTTTACCTGCTCTAGCAGTTCTTCCACTTCGGTGAGTATAGTATTGATCATCATCGGGAAGCGTATGGTGGATAACGTGCGTAATATCATTTACATCAATCCCTCTGGCTGCTACATCAGTCGCGATCAACACTTGTAATTCATGGGATTTAAAACGTTTCATTACACGATCACGCTGTGCTTGAGATAAATCTCCATGAAGTGCATCTGCTTTATAATTTTTCTTTAATAATTCTTCTGCAAGATTTTGTGTATCTCTTTTTGTTCTACAAAAAACGACACCTCTCATGTCTTCATTAATATCAAGAATCCGACTTATT
Organism: uncultured Saprospiraceae bacterium; assembly: GCA_937924805.1. GTDB lineage: Bacteria > Bacteroidota > Bacteroidia > Chitinophagales > Saprospiraceae > JAHDDO01. Next base: position 1,681 of record CALDTZ010000137.1, on the reverse strand, counting down.
GCTTCCGATTTATTTGATTGCTTAATGAAGGTATATCTATGTTGGATATTTACATTTACCGTATCTTTTGGATTAATCTTAATTTCAATCGGATCATCCATATATTTTTTGACAATCTTCTTTATGGTTCCTGCCATGGTTGCAGAAAAAAGCCAAGTATTTTTTTCATCAGGAGAAAAACTCAAGATCTCATCCAATTCGTCCTTGAAGCCCATATCCAACATTTCATCTGCCTCATCAAGGATAAGCACTTCCAATTTATCCAATCGTACAGCTCTCCGCTTGATCAAATCTATTAATCGTCCCGGTGTCGCAATAATAACATGTTGCCCTTTTTTCAACTCCCTCATTTGGCCCGAAATCGGCGCACCACCATATACACAAAGTACATTCACTCTGTCCATATATTTACTAAAAAGGTGAAGTTGTTCTGCGATCTGATTTGCCAATTCTCTTGTAGGCGCCAAAATTAGCCCTTGAGTATGTTTTTCTGATGGATCAATTCTTTCTAATAAAGGAAGTCCAAAAGCGGCTGTCTTACCTGTACCTGTTTGTGCTAATCCAATTAGATCTTTGTCTCCCGTAATAAGTTGCGGTATTGCTTCTGCTTGTATATCTGTTGGGTTTTCAAAACCCATTTCATTAAGTACTTTCAAAATATTTTTCGAAAGTCCCAGTTCTTTAAATGTTGTCAAGAATATTGATTTTTGTCGAATGAATGCACAAATGTAGCTTTAAATACTACAGAGTTTATTGTAAATACAACTTATTATTTTAAAAGGATAAAGTATTGTAAATAAAGAAGTTGCAACAATTATGCTAAAAATGGAAATCAACTACTTTTCTCAACCAAATAATACCCACAAGTGGAAATAAAGTTTCTTAAAATTGGGATTGAACCCAATATTCGATTTTGACGTCTGACCTTTAAACCAAATTTATATTTATAAATCGGATTAATAAAGAACAGTTGTTTTCTTACTTCAGAAAAATGAGTCTTCTTGACAATTCTTTCAAAACGTTCAAGACTAATACCAGTATCTTTTATTTCTAAGAGATCTTCAATTCTTTTTGGCTTTTCGCCAAATATTTTTAAAACCCCTTTATATAAAAATCGAGGTAATAAATGATAATATGGTAAAACGGATAAAAATTTATTTCTACAAATCTGCTGATGTCCACCAAATGGCATTTGCCAAGGAGGAAAACCAAAAAATATCTTTCCACCTGGTGACAATAACCTACCAACTTCAGCCATAAATTTTTCCTGGTTATGAATATGTTCTATTACATCTTTTAATAAGATAAGATCAAAAGTAAAACCAATGTCTTTTTTGAGATCAAGGTCAAAAATATTTTTTGATATGAATCGAGCGCTTCCATTCTTTACCTCATCGGCCATAAATTGCTCAGCAAGTTTTACTCTTGATTCACTCAATTCAACACCTACACATGTATGTCCTTTTTCTGTAAAGGCTTTCAAAACGCCAGCTTCAGCACAACCAATTTCTAAAACTTTAATCGGTTTTGAAATATCCATTGCAGATTCAATAAAAGGAAGCACATACTCTTTGCATGTTTTGTATTGAATTGTAAAGTAAACCGCCTTGTCTTTATGAAAATCAAACATTGGATTGTATCACACTATTTTTCCTCAAAAGTATCGAAATATTCGTCATTG
>CALDTZ010000136.1 GCA_937924805.1 uncultured Saprospiraceae bacterium | reverse complement strand
ATTGACCACACTAAAAATACAATTTGAAAGCTAATCACAACTTATGACAAAACTAAATGTTACATCATTGGCTGTGATTGACCACACTAAAAATACAATTTGAAAGCTTATAATTATGAACTTAATTTTATAAAAATAGACGATATAAGTTAATATACTTATCACTTTTAATCAAAGGATTAAATAATAAATCACTACTCATTACTTAGGTACTTTACAATCTTTTACATTTGCATCAAAATACGATCGTTCATGATAAATGCACATTCTGAAATTGGTTTACTAAAAAAAGTAATCGTTCATAGTCCAGATATCGGGATTCAACGGATAAGCCCTAAAAGAGCTGAAGAACTTCTATTTGATGACATCGTATACTACCCAAAGATGTTAGAAGAACACACCATTTTCACAGAGGTGTTATCAGGAGCGATTGGTAAAGAAAATGTGATTCGAATCGAAGATTTGTTAATGGAAACATTGAAATCTGAAAATGAATTAAAAGAGGAAATGTTAAATCTAGTCATCATCGATGAAGAATTACCTACTTCCTACTTCGATTATTTAAAAAATCAATCTGCAGAAAACTTATCAAACATTCTGATTACCGGGTATAACCAAGAAGATGACCATATTCTTTTTGACCCAATACCCAACTTTATCTTTACTAGAGATATCGCTGTATCTATAAAAGATCATTTGATTATTACCAAAGCTGCTAAAATAGCCAGGCAAAGAGAAAATTTATTGACTCGATATATCTTTCATGCTCACCCATCATTCAAAAGTCTTATTGATGAGGATAAAATTATAAACCTAAATAATCTTGATGAATTTCCTCCTTCAAAAAAAGGAGAGAAAGTATCGATTGAAGGTGGTGATATAATGATGATTGAAAATGATTATCTGCTTGTCGGATGCAGCGAAAGAAGTACTCCGCATGGATTTGATCTGCTAAAGAATGCTGTTTTTGAAAAAGGGGTTTTAAATCATATGGTCAAAATTATTATTCCGTCAGACCGCTCTTGCATGCATATTGATACTCTATTTACGCGAATCGATAAAGAGACTGTCGTTTGTTACAAACCTATTGTTTTTGATGGATTAAGCTCCAATGTGGAAGTTCATTGTTCGGATGGAAGCATTCGGTATTATTCCTCGGTAAAAGATTTCTTTATTAAAGAAATTAACGAATCTATGAAATTCATTTTTGCAGGAATGGGCGAATCTCCATTTCAAGAAAGGGAACAATGGACCGATGGATGTAACTTAGTTGCATTAAAACCTGGAATTGCCATTACATATGATCGTAACCCTAAAACCGAAATTGCTTTTGAAAAAGCAGGTTATTCGATGATGACAGCTGCAGATTTTATTGCTGGATGTAAAAAAGACAATCAGTTTTTCAATACACTTGAGCGAACCATTATCACCTTACCATCATCTGAATTATCTAGAGCAAGAGGAGGTTCACATTGTATGACTTGCCCAATTCAACGGGGATCGGTTAGACCATAATAGGTTATTATTTCGTGACAATCTGGCAATTCGACATCAAGCGACTGCCTTAGTTACTTAGAATGGCAGGTTTGGGGCCTATGGTTTAATATTTGAGCTATCCTATTTAAAGATAAAAGGATATGTTTACGCAAGCAATTCAAAAAGTTAGTCAATCTATATTTCCAATTTTTCATTTTAGCCCAAATGGATGGGGCGTTTTAGGTACTGGTTTTTTTATTTTATCTGAAGGATATTTTCTTACGGCAGCTCATGTTATTCGAGCACTACCGAAAGGATCAAACCTCGGTTATCTAGGCAATGTTCCTAATGCCGTATTTAAAAAAAGAGGCATTACCCCTATTCAAATAATATCTATTAACGATGATTTGGACTTAGCACTAGGAAAGGTTAATGACGGTGCACTACCCTCTTTAAAGCTTGCAGAAACACCATCATTAGTTGGCCAATCAATTGCACTTTGTGGGTATCCATTACCGATGATTAAAGCAAACAAACAAACGAATCAGACTGAAAAGAAAATCAATATTTCATTAGATGTAACGAGTGTTCGACAATACTGGCAACCGACCATAAAAATGGATGAACTGAAGAAAAATCAAATACTACATAAAAAGTTTGATTCCTTCCTTACTCAGCATGCGGCACTTCCTGGGATGAGTGGTGGGCCTATTTTTGACTTAACTGGCAATATCATTGGTTTGACATCGGCGGTATGGCCTAGACAAATACCGCTGTCCAACAACAAAAAGATTACATTGGAAAATGGAATTGGCGTCGAATTATCAGAAATCAACACTTTTCTTAAAACAACTTTTAATACCCAACTACCTGTTTAAACATCCAATACAAAATACTACCTTGCATCTATAATCGAAACAGTGATTCTACTTATACATGTATGTCTCTGCTGGTCATCGTGGATATTGATTTCCCAAACATGAACTGTTCTTCCAATTCTAACCGGTTTTACAATTCCAAAAACAAAACCGGATTTTACGGATCGCAAGTGATTTGCATTAATTTCTAATCCGACCGCTATTTTCTTGGGAAAATCTATACTTAGAATTGAAGCTACACTACCTAATGTTTCGGCGAGGACTACATTCGCTCCGCCATGAAGCATACCCATAGGTTGTTTTGTACGCTGATCTACTGGCATTTTCGCTTTCAAATAGTCTTCACCTATTTCAACAAACTCAATCCCTAAATTTGCGTCAATCGTATTCTTTGACATAGAATTTAATACCTCTAAGGTTGGTGGAGATTTCCAAATAGCAGCCATAATCAAACATTTAGTTATTCAATAAAGCAACAAAGCTAGTATTGATAAGTTTATATTTTCCAATTATTAGCCATCTACTTTTAATATCTTTGATAATATGTATGAATTCGATTTTCAAAAGCGCGTTCGGTATGCAGAAACCGACAAAATGGGGTATCTCTACTATGGAAACTATCCTAAATATTTTGAAATCGGTCGTGTTGAAACGATTCGATCTTTAGGCGTTGATTATAAAGATTTTGAGGATGTCCATAGAATCATGTTGCCAGTAGTTCATTTAGAATCCAAATACTTATCCCCAGCATACTATGATGATTTGTTAACTATCCGTTCTCAAATCAGAGAAATGCCTAGCAAAATGATTAGCTTTCATCATGAGATTATTCATCCATCTGGGACGGTTATTAATAAATCGACCGTTAAACTTTTTTTTATTGATATGAATAAAAATAAGCGAACTTCTGCACCAGATTTTATGGTAAAAAAACTTAAACCATATTTTGAATAAAATAAACAAACGTATTATTATCACATGGTTTACGAACCTATTAAAGCCAGTCACTCGGCTGACTAAGAAATACTCATTCCCTGGTTTTGGAGGAATACCTATGTTTTATGTAATCCGTTTTGTTTATAACGAGTTTATTAAAGATGACATCGCAACAAGAGCCAATTCAGTTGCTTTTAGTTTTTTTCTATCATTGTTTCCAGCCATTATTTTCTTTTTTACATTGATACCACTCTTTCCTGGATCCATTGATCTATTAGATTTATTTTCAAAATCTACTGTGGATTTTATTCCCAAGACGGCTCATGACTATTTGTTTGAAATGATAGAAGGTGTCGTATCGATAAAACGAGGTGGATTGTTATCGATTGGTTTTGTTTTAGCGCTTGTATTCGCATCAAGCGGTGTATCTACACTTATGTATGGATTTGACAAAAGTTATGATCATACCTTTAAAAAAAGAAGCTTTTTGAGGCATCGAATAGTTGCTATCTTTTTGACAATTTTACTTGCTATACTATTAGCAAGTTCGTTTGTTTTAATCGTTTTTAGCGGTCAGATTTTAAATTCGATCAGTGCTTACTTTGAGATAAGTAGCACCATCTTTGCCAGTTTTTGGTTATTAAAATGGGTTGTTGTACTACTCATTTTTTATTTAGTAATTACATTTATTTATAGATATGGACCTTCGATGTACAAGCGTATTCCGTTTTTAAATCCTGGAGCTACCTTAGCTACGGTCTTTTCTATTTTTACATCTATAGGATTCGCCTTTTTTGTAAATAACTTTGGGCGGTATAATGAGATTTATGGTTCTATTGGTGCACTTATTGTAATCCTTGTTTGGATTCAATTCAATTCTTTTATTATCCTAGCAGGGTTTGAATTAAATGCAAGCATCGCCGTCAATCGGTTCATCTTCGATCAAAAAAAATTAATCAGTCATCCCCCAACGGAAACTTGAATTCTCTAATTGTAAATGATCTAAAATACGGTCCACTACCGTTTGACATACTTCCTCTACCGTTTTGGGATTTGAATAAAAAGAAGGTATTGCAGGAATAATCCTAGCTCCTGCTAGTGTTAAACTTTTTAGATTATCCAAGTGAATAAGATTAAATGGGGTCTCTCGAGGGACCAGTATAAGTTTGCGATTTTCTTTTAACATTACATCCGCTGAGCGAGTCATTAAATCATTGGAAATACCTGCCGCTATTCTTCCAATAGTCCCCATAGAACATGGACAAATAACCATAGCATCATATTGAGCGGAACCGGAAGCAAAAGGCGCAAAAAAATCCATTTTTTCATAAAAAGTACATGGGTAATCGTTCTTACTAAAAGGTCCAAGTTCTAATTCCCAATTAATAATTGCGTTTTTAGACATGACAACACCTAACTCTACATTTTCATAAGAAGAAAGTGCATCAAGCAATAACTTTGCATAAATGCTTCCACTCGATCCTGCGATCCCTAAGACTATTTTTCGTTTCATATAATTAAATAACTTCTGCTACTGTATAAATACTACCGGTGACTATTATTAAATCACTTTCATGGGCAGATTGTTTTGCAGATGCTAGCGCTTTTCGTACTGAAGTATATGTTTTCCCTTCTAATCCTATCCAGCCTGCTTCTTTTTGTAATAAACTTGCTTCTTTTCCTCTAGGGATATTCGCTTTGCAAAAATAATAGATCGCCTCTTTGGGAAACAAGGCAAGCACTTTGTCAAGGGGTTTATCACCAACCATACCCAACACGATATGAAGCTGTTGATACGATTCAAGAGCCAAACATGAAAAAAGCATTGCTACCCCTGGCAAATTATGCGCACCATCTGCAATAACTTTTGGATTATTCATTAACGTTTGATAACGCCCAAAATAAGCGGAGTTACTTGGTGCATTATTAATTCCATTTATGATTTGCTGATCGTTAATATCAAAATCGTAGTACTTAACTAGCAGTCGAATAGCACCAATCGCCGTCCTTGTATTATTTAAATGAAAATTCGAAAGCTCTATCTTCTTTATAATGGCATCTTCAATCACAGAAGCATATTCAATAGGCGCATTTTTTGATTTTGCTATTCTTTCGAAGATAGGTGTCGTTTCTTTTTGCTTCTCACCAATCAACACCGGTATCTCAGATTTGATAATACCCGCTTTTTCAACGGCTATTTCTGCCAACGTATCACCAAGCGTATTTTGATGATCCAAACCAATATTCGTAATAATAGAAATCAATGGGGTAATAATATTCGTGCTATCCAATCGACCGCCAAGGCCAACCTCTAAAACCACCATATCTACGTTTTTCTTTTTAAAATAATAGAATGCTAAGGCTACCGATATTTCAAAAAAAGAAGGTTTTATGGTTTTAAAGATCCCTTTAATGACTAATTCATTTACAAATGAAACCACATCCTTTTTGGCAATTAGGAACCCATTTATTTTAACGCGTTCTCTAAAGTCTTTATAATGGGGAGAAGTATATAAGCCTACGCTTAATCCATACTCTTGAAGTATTGAAGCAACAAAGTGAGCTGTTGATCCTTTGCCATTCGTACCTGCTATATGTACATATCTAAGCGACGATTGAGGGTTTCCAAGTGCATTCATCAAAGCTTCGATGTTTCCAAGATCCATTTTCATGGCCTTCGGTCCTACCCTTTGAAACATTGGTAATTGCTTATATAAAAATGAGATCGTCTTACCGTAAGATGTAAATTTCAAATGTTTCTTTTCTTAAATCAAAATTCGAAAGATAATATTCATTTCAATTTAAAAACTAACTTTATCAATTTAATGTTTTAATTCAAACATATTAATTTGGATAGACAGTATGATTATATATTAGGAGGAGGAGGCACTGCTGGTCTTACCTTGGCTCTTTTAATGGCAAAAGACAGTTTTTTCTTTGACAAACGTATTCTCATTATCGATCCACAACCCAAAAACACCAATGACCGGACCTTTTGTTTTTGGAAAAATGATATTTTCCCGCTTGAAGAGATTATCTATAAAAAATGGGACAAACTTAGCTTTATTGATGAAAAAGGCCAAGAACTAGATCTTGAACTTGGGGATTACACCTACAATATGATTCGAGGTATTGATTTTTATAATCACATCAACCCGATCCTCAAAAAAGCGCCTCATATCGATCAAGTTCAAGCTAAAATAATACAGATCAATGAGATTGGAGAAACCGTCGAAGTCCAAACTGCTCAAGAAAAATACTTCGGCAGATACTTTTTTAAGAGTTACTACGACAAAATAAATTTATCCAATTATAATAGTACGATTCAACATTTTAAAGGATATATAATCGAAACCGAAGAAGGATTCTTTGATCCTGAACGAAGTACACTTATGGACTTTTCGATCCCACAAGAAGATGATACACGTTTCTTTTATGTTCTTCCTTTAAGTCCTACGAAAGCCTTAGTTGAGATTGCAATCTTTTCAAATGAGATCGCAACCAACGATGAATATGATTGTTGGTTAAAAGACTATATAACCAATGATTTAGGCATTCAGAAATTTACAATCGAAGAAGAAGAACTAGGTCAAATCCCTATGACTGATTATCCATTCAAAAATCATGACACCTCACAAATCATACATATTGGTACTGGTGGAGGGAATGTAAAACCTTCTTCGGGATATGCTTTTATGCGTATCCAAAAACATATTTACAAAATTGTAGAATGTCTTAAATTTGGTGATGACCCAGTGAATGCTAAGCGTATCTTTTCATCCAAATTTAAGTGGTATGATCGAATCTTTCTAAATGTTATCTTAAAAAATAGAGTCAAAGGAGCTGCCGTATTTTCAGCTATGTTTCACCGAACACCAGCCAAACACATTTTTGAATTTTTAGATGAGGAAACGACCTTTTTGAAAGATCTGAATGTGATCTATACTCAAAAGAAATGGCCTTTCATAAAAGCGGTCTTCGACGAACTATTTTAACGTTACAAATGGCGCTCCGCATGATAGGATGAACGAACCAAAGGTCCAGATTCTACATAATCGAATCCACGCTTTAATCCTTCTTCCTTGTACATAGCAAAAATATCCGGATGGATAAATTCAGCAACTTCAATATGCATTTTAGTGGGCTGTAAATATTGACCGATGGTCAGCACATCGCATCCATTTTCAACTAAATCATCCATTGATTTGAACATTTCATCGTGCGTTTCACCCAAACCTACCATAATCCCTGATTTGGTTCGCTTTCCAAACTCTTTCGTTCGTTTGATTTGCTCTAAGCTTCGATCATATTTCGCTTGAGGCCGTACTTTCCGGTATAAACTACCAACAGTTTCCATATTGTGGCTTACGACTTCTTGTCCTCCAGATATCATTCGTGCCAGCGCTTCCCAATTTCCTTTTACGTCAGGAATCAACGTCTCAATAGTCGTCTGTGGCGATAACGTTTTTACTTCACGTACCGTTTGATACCATATTTCTGCTCCCCTATCTTTCAGTTCATCTCTATTTACTGAAGTAATTACCGCATGTTTTACTTCCATTTTGAAAATCGCTTCTGCTACGCGTAATGGTTCATCTTCGTCGTATTCGGGTGGTCTTCCGGTTTTTACTGCACAAAAGGAGCAAGAACGTGTACATACATTTCCCAATATCATAAACGTCGCTGTCCCTTCACCCCAACATTCACCCATATTCGGACAATTCCCACTTTGGCAGATTGTATTAAGGTTGTATGTATCAACTAATTTTCTAACATGTTTATATTTTTCACCAATCGGTAATTTCACACGTAGCCAACTGGGCTTCTTTTTTCGAACTTCTTTAGGTTGATCTTGAACTATCGGTAAATCTAACACGGTAATTTTATTTATTTGATCGGGTGCCGATTTGGACACTTACGAAGAATTTTAAAAAATATGGACTATTTTTTCTTTCTTCCGTTTCAACTAGAATCGGAATTCGCCTTGTATATAAGTCCATCATCAAACCAGTTTCCACAACACGCATATACTTATCAAAGGCCCCTAAGGCAAAATGCAGCGCAACTTTGGATTGGATCCCGGGTACAATAGACACTTCAGATAATCCAGCAGCATAAGGTTCTGAACCATAAATGTCATTCACATTTAAAAACTTTTCTGCATTCTCTTCTGTATAACGTTCCGCTAAAACCTCTACTTGAGGTTGTGAATCTGATGGAAAATATATCAACTTAAGATAATAGGGTTTTAATATTGCTATCGAAGGTCCTATTTCATAACTGTACCCGACAGCTAAACCATTTCTTTTCACTTTTTCAGACAAATATCGTTTAACGCCAAGACTAGCTCTTAGATTTATAACATTGTTGATTTTTCCAAACGCAAATGAATTTGAAGGTCCTTCGCCTGCAAATTGATAATTTTTATTTTGTCTACGTTCACGTACATCTTTTTGATATCCTAGCTCAAATTGATAATACTGCGTTTTGTAATAGGTTTTTATTTTTCCTTTGTAATAGCCAATAGTAGCCCCTTGTTCATGCAGTCTAAGTTGAAAAGCTTTCTCTGATTTATAAACCACTCCTTTTTTATCAAACTCAATCGCTTTTGGCTGTACGACTCGTTGAGCATCCATCATTTGAATGCAAAAAATAATAAATAGTGATATGTAAAGTATTCGTTTCAATCTAGTTAAGTAACTTCAAAATTAGGCATTTTGTTTCTTTTATTGATAGTAAATTGGATTCCAAGGCAGACGGAAGTCAAATAGAGGTCATTTATCGAATAAAACAGGCCATAACTTCCACTATAGGCTTTTGTATATTTGCTAAATAAACCTTCAAAACCACTGAAAGCTATTCAGATATATTGTCATTCTATTTCTAATCGATTGAAGTATGCTACGGATTTTATATTTAAGTCTGTAATGAATCTGCCTTACACGCTAATTTCAGATAAAAAACAACTAAAACTTTCCGAGCCTATCATCGAATATAGCCGTACCAAAACCATGGTAGATGCTTTATTCGTGCCAAGTCGTGGGATCTTAGAAGCTACTCATCTTGAGAAATTGTCATTCTATAAAAAAGGATCAAAGATTTATTTTGAGAATAACGATGCTAATTCTACGTCCGAAAATCAAGATCTATTTGGACTTGTATTTTACTTTATTAGCAGATATGAAGAACATCTACCGTATACCAAAGACATTCATGGCCGATTTCCTTCTACACAATCGATCCTTCATCATTTTGACCTCATTCATCTTCCTGTCGTTGATTTAATCATTTACGATTTCATTCGTGAGATAGAAACTCGATTTTCTATATCCATTCCTAAAAAAACGAGTCCACATACCATGACAATGGATATCGATCATGCTTGGTTATATACGCACAAAAGTAAGGTGGTCAATATAGGATCTGGAATTAAGTACTTAATAAAAGGAAAATTGGATTGGCTTAAAGATCAGCTTTCTATTTGTTTTGGGTCGATGAAAGATCCATATGATTTGGAAAATTTAATCCGAAAGTACAAGCTCAAAAAGGTGAAATATTTTTTTTTACTCGCCACGAGAAGTAGATATGATAAAGGCCACAATCCGCAAAATCTTGCACTAAGACAACTAATTCAAAAGATCTCTTCACAAAACGAAATTGGAATACACCCCAGTTATCTTTCTAATACCAATGATGATATATTAAAAGACGAGATCTTGAAATTAGAAACTATTCTAGAAAAAAAAATAATAAAATCAAGGCAGCATTATTTAAAATTGAATATCTCAAAAACATATCCTTCCTTACTGAATCACGGTATTCATCATGACTATTCAATGGGATTTGCGGATACGATAGGTTATAGGTCAGGTACTGGTTATTCACATTATTATTATGATTTCTCAAAAGAAAAAGCAACATCTTTAATGATAACGCCCTTTCAAATTATGGATGTTACCTTGAAAAACAAATTGGGACTAAGTCCCGAAGCTGCATTCGAAAAATGTAAAAAAATGATTGAAATTGCGGACGACCTTCAATCCCCCATTCATATCATTTGGCATAATAGTTCATTTTATGATAAAACTGGCTGGAGCGGATGGGAAAAAGTCTTTGAATATTTATACGCTCAATGCAACTAATCCGTGTAATTTAGCATCAAATAAATGATTTATTTGTGCAGATATCAGCAACACTTATTCTTATTGTAATTTTAGTTTATTTCCTATTATTGATTGGTATTTCTTTCTTAACATCCAGAAATACTACAAATCAAGATTTCTATGTAGCTAACAAACAATCACCTTGGTTTATCGTTGCTTTTGGTATGATTGGCGCTTCACTATCAGGTGTGACCTTCATTTCTATTCCAGGAACAATTGGAGCTGGCGGTACCAATATGGCATTTTCATATATGCAAATGGTTTTTGGATATTTGATTGGCTATTTTATTATTGCGACCATACTTTTGCCCATTTATTATAAGATGAATTTGACCTCCATATATGGTTATTTAGACGATCGTTTCGGAACGACATCATATAAAATGGGATCTATCTTTTTCTTGTTATCAAGAGTTATTGGTGCTTCCTTTAGGTTGTATTTAGTGGCGATTGTTCTTCATCAATTTGTATTAGGACCCATAGGTTTTTCATTTGCATTAACTGTTTTAATTTCGATTTTACTTATTTGGACCTATACTTTTGCCGGTGGTATTAAAACGATTATTTGGACAGATACTCTACAGACAATATGTATGCTAGGATCTGTTATTCTTACCCTCATCTATATTGGTAATGCCATGGACTTAAACCTAAGTGGTATGATTGGAAGTATCAAGGAAGCGGGCTATGGCCAAATGTTTTTCTTTGAAAATGGATGGAGTGACCCTAACAATTTTTACAAGCAGGTGATTAGTGGCGCCTTAATCGCATTAGTTATGACGGGATTGGATCAGGATATGATGCAAAAAAACCTTAGTTGCCGAAGTCTCCGAGATGCACAAAAAAATGTGTTTGCGTTTAGTATAGTACTTGTTTTTGCCAATCTTCTTTTTATTGGTCTTGGTGCTATGTTATATATTTATGCAAATTCAAATGGGATTCCAATTCCAACAAAAACAGATCAATTATTTCCAACCTTAGCACTTAACCATTTTAGTCCAACGATTGGAATTTTATTTATATTGGGTTTAATCGCTGCAGCTTATTCAAGTGCTGATTCTGCACTTACCTCACTTACCACTTCGTTTAGTGTTGATATTCTTGGTTTAGAAAAAAAAGAGATCTCAGATGAAGAAAAAACAAAAACTCGTCGATGGGTTCATATTGGATTTTCATTGCTTTTATTCTTAGTTATTTTATCTTTTAATATGGTAAATGAAGGTGCTGTAATTAACGGTTTATTTAAAGCTGCTGGTTATACGTATGGGCCTATTTTAGGTATGTTCAGTTTTGGCATCTTTACGAACAAAAAAATCAATGATAAATGGGTCTGGATCGTCTGTTTAGTTGCGCCAGTTATATCATACATATTGAATATGAATGCTGCTACTTGGTTTGGTGGTTTTACCTTTGGTTTTCTCATTTTAGCCGTTAACGGAATACTTACGTTTTTAGGGCTTTGGTTATTGTCAATACGCTATGAAAAATAAAATTACAGAACAAGACTCGCTATACCGACATCTTGAATCGATGTCTACACGTGAGTTACTAAATAATATTAATAACGAGGATCAAAAAGTTGCTCTTGCCGTACAAAAAATAATTCCTCAGATCGAAGTTTTTGTAGATGCACTAGCTCTAAAAATGGAAGCAGGTGGGCGATTATTCTATATTGGGGCTGGAACAAGCGGTCGATTAGGTATCCTTGATGCTTCGGAATGTCCACCAACATTTGGGGTACCTCATGATTGGGTGATAGGATTAATTGCAGGTGGTGATGCTGCTATTAGAAAAGCCCAAGAATTTGCAGAAGATGATCCTCATCAAGCTTGGAAAGATTTAAAAAAATACAACATCACAATGCATGATACGGTAGTAGGAATTGCCGCTTCAGGTACAACACCTTATGTTGTTTCTGGTCTTCATGACTGTCAATCAAACGGTATTTTAACAGCTGCTATCACCTGTAACCCAGGCAGTCCAATGCAGCTTCATACTGATCACCTATTTGAAGCCATTGTCGGTCCAGAATTTGTCACTGGTAGTACACGAATGAAATCTGGAACGGCTCAAAAACTAATCCTTAATATGATTTCAACGAGCGTCATGATAAAGCTTGGAAGAGTCAAAGACAACAAAATGGTCGATATGCACTTATCGAATAATAAGCTTGTCGATCGCGGGACCAAAATGATTATGGCTCAAACAGAGTTAGCTTATGAAAAAGCAAAAGAAATACTATTAGATAAAGGTAGTGTTCGAGCAGCTATTGAATTTTATAAGGCTAGTCAAAAAAAATCATAATATGATCATTTCAAGTATCCGATTCAGAAATTATCCTGAAGACAAAGCAGAAGAATTTCCTTGGTCATTGCCTCTTGTGAAAAATTTTGAAGGCATAGAATTAGAAAAAAACATCAGTTTCTTTGTTGGTGAAAATGGTAGTGGTAAATCAACGATTCTTGAAGGATTAGCTGCTTATACTGGAGTACCTATTGCAGGAAGTTTTCGAATTGAAGATGATACATCACTAGCTGCTGCTAATGAATTAGCAAACTTTATGAGTGTTCGATTTGAAGAAAAAACCCATCATGGATTTTTTGTTCGATCCGAAGACTTTATTGGATTTGCTAGGCATATAAAAAATGAAATAAAAAATTTAGACCAAGAAATTCAAGAGGTTAAAGATACCTTTACTGGTGGTGATATAAAACTGACCTTAGGAACAATCGAGCGTGAGAAAAACAGCTTAATCAAGCGATACTCGAATGATCTTGAAGCCATGTCACACGGAGAAGGTTTCCTGAAATTTTTCACTTCACGAATCACGGGCAAAGGCCTTTACTTAATTGATGAACCGGAGGCTGCCCTATCTCCAGCTAGACAATTAAGTTTATTGTCTCTTATTATTGAAAAAGTAAAAAAAACAGGTTCTCAATTTATTATTGCTACTCACTCGCCGATCTTTATGGCTACACCCAATTCTGAAATCATTTACTTTGAAGATGGCAAAACTAGAAAAGTTGATTATAAAGAAACAGAACACTATCAAATAACAAAAACAGTTTTAGAATCTCCATCTTTAATTTTTAATGAGTTAAAAAAATAACCATTATCCATTCGTTAAAAACGTCTAAAAATGAACGAAATGATTTAATTCATCTGTTTAATTTATGAATCAAAATTATTTGTGTTGAACACGTTAATCCAACAAATTTTAAATTCTTCTTTCTTTAGCAATACACTCCTCAAGTCAAGTAAACTACTTGGCAAAAAAGGCAGATTGTTACAGGTTGTAGTTTTAGTTTTAAAACAAGTAGCAACCAAAGGTTCTATTCCATTATTGGGTACTGTAGTCATTAGCAAATTCAAACTTCTTGCTCAACTTGTTTATCATTACGCAAAAGGAAATTATCGAGACATTCAAAAAAAATCTATGATAATTGTTGTAGCAACGTTAGTGTATTTTGTTTCGCCTTTTGATCTTATACCCGACTTTTTACCTGCTGTAGGCTATCTCGATGATATTACATTATTGACGTACTCAATAGGTCAACTAATGAGTGAATTAGAAAAATTTGAAGTTTGGAAAGAGATGTATGATAAGGCTGAAGATCTTGATTTTGAAACGATACCCGTCTCCACCTAAACATTAACTGGTATAATCCGTATTATCCATTTGTTGACGTTCCCACATAGTCAAATCAAAAGTATCTCTTGATAGGAAGTATTCTTCTGATTCGATTTCATCAGCCCATGGGTCTTGAATTACCTCATCGCGTTCGATCATGCTTCTAAATAAAAAAGCAATGATAATACCGACAATACCTCCAAATAAATGTGACTCCCAAGAAATACCTTCTTGATTGGGTAAAACACCATAAAACATACCACTATACATTATCACAATAGTTAAAGAAAGAACGATTGATTTAACATTCCGACGAAAGACCCCTAACCAAAAAATAAACGATACTAAACCATAAACAATACCACTTGCTCCAATATGATAAACAGGTCTTGCTATAACCCAAACAGCAAATCCCGTCATTAAATATATAGAAACGAAACTAGGCCAAGCGATCCTACGATAAAAGAAAAATAGAATGGTCATCAATGCTAATAAAGGCAATGAATTTGAAATGAGATGCTGAAAATCTCCATGCGAAAGCGGTGCTGTAATAATGCCTTTTAACCCATAGAAATCCCTAGGGAATATGCCAAATCGCCATAATCCATCAGAAACAAAAACCTTCCAAAGGTGGAATACCCATAAAAAAGCTACGAAATAAATCGGCTTTTTTATTGCATTCAAAAACTTTGCTGCTGTTTTATCCATAGTTTTGAAAAGGTAACATGGAATTAAACAAATCTTCGTTGAACAAGTTTAATAAATTTTTTAGCCTTTTTAAACTTCCCTGCTTCCATCCAATCCAATTCGTTTGCAACTTCATTTTTAAGAAAATCCGTTGCTTCATCGAATGAAACACATGCATTTAGTTTTGCTACTGTAGATTCAAAAAGAGATTGATTACCTCCAAACAGTTCTTTGACTGTAAATATTTTTTCATTAATTCCCATTGCTTTTCCAATATCCGTCACTTTAGTTAGACTCAATCGATCTGATACTTCTTTTGCTTCTATAGATTCAAATAAAGATCCAAAATCTGAGCTAGTATTTTTTGCTTTTTCAACATTAATAGTGACCTCAGGTTCCGGTTCTGAAATTTGCACTTTTGATTCTTTCGGAGGTTCAGGAGCAGTTACCGCTGCCTTTTCTTTCACTACTTCAATCGATTTTGGAGGTACGACGTTTTCAACTTCAGACTTAACCTCCTCCGCAATAGAAACTGGAATTTCATTTGACTTTTCTTTTTCTATATCAAGTATCACTTCTTGTTTGGTGATTACTTTTGGTTGATTTTCTTTGGGTTCTTTACCCTCATCAATAACCGCGATTAAATCCTGGAGATATACTTTAAGCAAATCAGCTTCAACTTCATTTGCCTCCCCCATTGTATCTATTATTTTAAGTAAGCTCTCAATTCGCTGAAACTTTACTTTGAATTTCTTTATATCCATAAGGCTATGATTTTAAGTATAACTGATTTAAATCAAAAAATATTGAATGTGTTAACATATTACAATTATATATAATATAACAAAGAGTATGCTAGATTCTTAAATTTTGATCATTTACAGAAAAAAAGTCTAAAATTGTTATAACAATAAGATTGAAATAGGTTATCTAAAGGTCGATCTTGTTCAGAAGTTATGATTGAGAAAAATAGAAATCGCTTTTGCTTAATATATGCTTATTTTAAAGTAAGGGCTCAATAAAAAAGCTTAATAATCACATCATTGATTCTTAAGTTTTTCTAAATTAATCCATTAATCAAACTACGATTAAGGGATTTTTATACAGTTTAGGTAATACCCATCTGTAGCATACATTCGTTGATTTTCGATATCAACAGCTATCGCATCTTTGAAATAAGCATTGTTCCTGCCCTTTTCTTTTCTGGTGGAAGATTCATATTGATAAAGCACACTACCAGTATTTGCATTCACT
>CALDTZ010000135.1 GCA_937924805.1 uncultured Saprospiraceae bacterium | reverse complement strand
CCACTTCAAACATGAATGCTTTTTACTTAGGTGGAAATACGGAAGTCGCTATCGTTCAAAAAACAAGTCAATTTCAAAACAGCAATGCTGCCTTCTTGGAAAAACTCATAGAAAATGAAAATACCATTACTCCCCGTCTTTCTTTGAGCTACCAATTATGGATTGGTTATCAATTTAAATCTGGATGGTCTATTCAATCAGGATTACAATATCAAGAAATAATCGAAGCTTTAAAATATGATCAACGAACATTAACATCATCCGTTGAAGATCATGAAAAAGCACGCTACTTTATAAACAAAAACGCTGATACTTTATTCTTCAATGGACCTATTGCTATTAAAAAAACGGAGGACAGAAAGGTTCGCCATAGAAATAAACATACCTTCTTTTCTATTCCTTTGGAAATCGGATATCAACATCATATAAAAAAGGTGTCGATTACTGGAAATGTTGGAATTAACTATATAATGACCCATCAATTCAAAGGTCGCGTAAACGAATTGTACTTGGATGGCACCAATGAAATTATTGATAATCCGCTATATACCCTCAAAAATCGGCTCGGTTATCAATTAAGTTTGGGCATCGACTATCCAATCACCGAGCAACTAAGTACATCGATAAAAATAGGGTATCGACGAAGCTCAACATTGATTACGGCATCTAATCAGCAATCGTATCAAATGTATTCCATTGGAGCTGGTTTTCGATTCTTTTTGAGTAAGCAATAGGATCGAAATCGATTTTCCTTTATGGGAATATTTATGAATTAAAGATGGTTTATCACTCACCTATATGAAGGTTTCGAAAAAACGAGCATAGCATTTTTAATTCACCTATTTGACTTGTGCGTCTATTTATATTTATCGTAAATGCACCAAAAAGTTCTTGAAAAAATCTTAGATTTTATCCTTAGTTTTAGATAACAATTCCAAACGATGCAAGATCTACGATTTCCTATTCATTATACATTTAAGATTTCTTCCTTGTCGAATGACTTCAATGCTACAGATGCAAATGGAATGGTCATCGCTTACGTTAAACAGAAATTGTTTAAACTCAAAGAAGATATTTTAGTTTATTCGGATGAAAGTAAGGCAAACATTCTCTTCAATATTAAAGCAGATAAATGGCTCGACTTTTCGACAGCCTATCGATTTACAGATGAAAATGGTCAAAATATCGGTAAAATTGTTCGTAAAGGATGGCGATCCATTTGGAAAGCACAATATGATTTAATCGATGAACATGATACCATACAATATACGATCAGAGAAGAAAATGCATGGATTAAAGTCATCGATTCATTATTTGGAGAAATCCCAATCTTAAATATCTTAACGGGCTATCTATTTAATCCTTCTTATATTGTCTTGAATAAAAAAGAAGAAGTGGTTTTGAGACTTAAAAAACTACCTTCATTATTGGGTAAAGAGTTTAAGATTAATAAGCTAGGATCTATTGAACAAGAAGGAGAACGTCGACTAATCCTTGGAACCATGATGATGATCCTCCTAGAAAGACGAAGAGGTTAATAGGTGATCAAACGATAAGCCAGCATCCACCACTAAAAATGATACTAACAATAAATTCTATATATAATGAAAATCATCAAAGTCCTATTTTTTACGCTTGTCTTTACGTCCACAATTAATGTCATTGCTCAATGCAATCGCATGAATGATTCATTGAGTCTTGTCGATTTATATACAAGCACAAATGGTGACGAATGGACCACCCAATGGGATCTTGAAATGCCGTTGGAAGAATGGTCTGGATTGACATTTACAGCGGAAGGATGTGTACTTACTGTAAATCTGGAAAGTAATAACCTAAGTGGCAGCTTACCTATTTTGAATCTAAGTGAATTAGAATCTTTTGACGCAAATAGAAATCAACTTACGGGTGTGCTGCCCGATTTTACTGGATTACTTTCACTCACTAATTTATTTTTACACAAAAATATGTTTGTAGGCCCATTACCCCAATTTTCAAGCCTTAAACAATTAGAACGAATCATACTTTGGGACAACCAATTAACAGGCACGATCCCTGACTATGACCTTCCTAATTTAAAATCCTTCTCTTGTACTGACAACCAATTGACTGGACCAATGCCAGCGCTATCTAATTGTCCAAAATTAGAATCTTATACTTGTTCAAAAAACTTGTTAACTGGTCCAATACCCAACCTAACAGATAAACCTGATCTATTTAGAATTACTTGTTACAACAATGAACTAACAGGATCAATACCTAATTTTATTGGACTACCAAAACTCAAGTTTTTCCTTTGCTACAATAATAAGTTATCTGGATCACTTCCACAATTCGAAAATTTTACCACCTTAGAATGGTTTAATTGTGTAGGTAATAATATTCAAGGCCGCATTCCTGAACATCCAACCCAATCCAATATTGTTGACTATAGAGTTGATGATAATGACTTAGAAAACTGCTATCCAGATTGGGTTTGCACTGTTCAGTTTTCATCTACCAAAAATAGTAAACTACCATGGGGCGGTGAACATCTTAGTTTTTGTGACAATGCCAATCAAATAGGTGCTCCATGTGATGATGGTATTCCCGATAATGGTATGGATGAAATCGATGAAAATTGCCTCTGCAATGATGCAATAAGCGATGTAAAAGAGATAACACAACATGATGATATACAACTCTTTCCAAATCCGAATCATGGAACCCTGATGATCGATTGGGGATTAACCAACCATACTTTTGTTGATATTTCCATTTTTGATCAATCCGGAAAATGTGTTTTCATAACTAGTAAAAATGAATCAAACGAAGTTACTTTTTTTGATATCAGTGGGCTCGATAATGGTTTATATATTGTCTATGTTTCAACGAATAATAAAGAATTGCATCGAAAAAAACTCTTGGTCATCAACGATTGATCATATTCAATTTTAAAAAAAACCTGATCTCATTTTATAAGATCAGGTTTTTTTATCTTTCATAAAAGGAAGAATTTTACGTTCTTATATTTTATCAAAAATGATAGGTAACGTATATTTTGTATATTTCTCAAAAGTAAATTGAGCAAGTGTTTTGTAATTTAATCTTGTTTTAATCATAGACTCCAATTCCTTTTCGCTTGTAGAAAGAACTACAATTTCACCTCCATCGACAATCATAAAATCAATTTTTACAGATTCAATATCGGCATAGTTTCGCAAGTCTAAATCCGAGAGGTAATTTACAATTTGAGATTCCCAAGTTGGAGATACATTCGGATCTGAACTTGCTACCAGTGAAGAAACAGAAACGAATAAAACAAGTAATACACTCAATACATTTTTTTGAAAATTCATAATCATCTAATTTTTTTGTTGATAAATAATGTTTAGTAATGTTGTTTGGTGAGTATACTATCGAACACGGGTAGAAGTTACAATCAGACGAAATAAACAGCTACTTTATCTACCAATGAATTTAAAAATCAGACAAACAAGCTACAAAATCCGAGACTCTACTTTTGTTGTTTTTAATAGACGATCAACTTCATAATGAGTCGTTTTCAAAAACAATTGGAATCTATCAATCATCTTAGATTTGATAAACTGCCATTCCTGAGTGCTTTCAATTTTCATTACCTTAGTTTCAAATTATCCATTATGAACAACATTTTTTACCAATTATCTTTAATCCTTTTATTAGGCCTAGCATCTGTACAATCTTCGTGTACTTTAGATGATGATAAAAATGATTGCGATGAACAACAATTAACCTTTGAATTAAATGGTGAATCATGGTCTGGTGCCGCGTTTGATCACTCCATCTTTTTTGGAGAAGACCCACAGACCAATGTCGAGGCTTTAAGATGTGATATCCGTGCTACAAATATTAGTGGTGATCAAATAATCCTAACGATAAACAATCCTAATGCCATTAATGATCATTGCCTTGAGCTAGGTCAATATACGCCAGTTGGCAGTCTTTTAAATCCAAATGATAATGTTTTCTTTTTTACCTATATAGGCCTTGGCAGTGGATCGAGCTTCTCTGCTATTGATGGGACATTAGATATTGCAATATGTATTGCTGGTGATACTAGAGAAATCATGGGGAATTTCTCTTTTAATGATTCTTCAGGCAATTTTGAAGGGACAGAAGGTCTATTTAAAGTGTGTGTTCAGTAAGAAGTAAAATGGATCCAACCAATCCTTTGAAACTCTGTAAAAAATTAAAATAAAAAAGCCTGTTTGCATGATTAGCAAACAGGCTTTTTTAAAAGACTTTTTATCTAATTATTGTCTTGTTCCTGTGAAAGAACAATTGTCTGATGTTAAAATTGTACTTCCTGTAGCAGAACTTTTAGCATCAAGTGTAGTACTTCCTTCCAACGTTGTTTCATCTGACGAAAGTGTCATCGTACCGTCCATAGTTATATCTGCTTCAACCATTACACCATTCGACTCAACCATTTGATTCGTCTGACTTACAGTCATCACAATAACATCTCCAGATACAACTCCAGTTGCTGGAATATCCGTAAATATGCTTGTTGATAATAACATGGATACAGTATCCTTTGAAGTTAAATCATCTTCTGCTATTGTTACCGTTAAATTATCAACGATACTAGCACTTGCACACTCAAATGGTCCAGCAAAAGATCCTACAAATTTATCTGCTTCGTACGTACAAGAACCATCATCTTCTACAGCAAGAATATCGTAAGAAGTTGATTCAGGATCTGTACATCCTTGAACAGGATCTACTTCACATGATTGAAAAAGAACAGCTACGCAAAGAACAAACATACATTTTGCTACTGTCTGGAATTTAAAATTTAGAATTTTCATATTGTATTATTTTTAAATAATGAATAAAAGGTCATACTATAATAAATAGTATAGGAATGATGATCAAGTCAAACAATTACGAATGTATAACCTTAATTTTGAAAATCCGTTAAAATTCTAATAAGCTTTGAGTGCATGCTATCGTTTATTAAACGTAATACTCCTAGATTAGGGATTGGATAGTCTTTTTTAATTGATAAAAATCATCTTTATCATTCCTTAATAGAAAACTCGTTTTACTTTCAAAGTCTGCATGGATAAAAAATATTAACAAATACTCAAGGTCGCTACTACATTTTTACAAACTTTTTAGCACTCCAAATTCTGTCATCAGCTGTCAATCGAATATAATATAGACCAGCAGGAATATGGGTTATATCCATTTTTTTAGGTGATCCTTTTTCAATCGTTTGAATCACCCTACCTTCCATATTTATAATATCTACTTGAAGGAGTTCGATACTTTCATTCAAAGGCGTTTCAATTGTGATATAGTCCGTTGAGGGATTAGGAACAATCGTAAAAGGAATACCTTGAGCAACTTCATCAACGACATTTGGTGGCAAGATCGAAACCAAATTTTCATCTGTGATTACGGGTTCATTAAAGTCAAAATAGATTGCTGCTTCATTAGGGATTATAGTCCCATAGGGTAGATCGGCGATTGGTTTTATCTTACATTTAAAATAACCATGTGATAAAAGTTCATTGGTCGTACTATCTGGCAACATTATGTTTTCAAATTCAACATTTAGCGAAGGTCCATCCGTAATCATAAAGGTATATGGATGACTTGCACTCAACATTTCTAGCGTACTCACGTCCAAATAAGAAGATAATTGATCTTCTACACGAACAGTGAAAGCCGTGTCCGTACCAGTATTTTGGAATCGGATATGGTAATAAATAAATTCATCTTTATCGACCCGATCAATCTCTTTCCCTTCTTCACTAAATGATCTTTTATCATTTGGGTCATAAGAGCCTATATTTTCCTGGCATTCAGTATAAAGTCGTCCGGGGTTTTCACAAATGTTTTCCGTATCAAGAACGCCTAGCATGCAATGTTCTTGACCTAATTCTGCACTACAAGATAACGTGAAATAAATTCTAAATTTTATTTCTTCATTTAGTCCTAGTGGTTCGATTTCAATACGTAGCTCTTGATCTGAAATTTGGGAATAATTCAAATTTTCATCAATGGATAAAAAATCAAAATACGGGTCCGTATTAATGGTTAGAATCGCATTCGAGCTTGAGACTGAACCCGTATTCTTTATACTTACGGAATAAAAATTATCAAAACATCGTCTTAAAAAAGGCGTCGAAAAATCCAATTCTAAATGTGCACAATCTGAATTTGATTGAGCCACAAAATCTTTCGTTACCTCATAATCATCCTTGGTAATAGCAATTTGAAAATCATTATCACAAACATCCCAATCTGTATTTGCAGGAATAGCCCGAACGGAATATTCGCCTACAGGAACATTAAAGCTATATCCTTTTTCATTATTCGTTGTTCGGATTCTCAAATAGTTATCACCAGTAACTTTTACTTTCCAAAAATCTAATTCAGCGTCCGTCGTTTCTATTTCGCAATCTTGATTCTCATCAAAAATGATATCACCTTTTATATAGTGATCCGTAGACAATGGAATAGTAGATCGATAAATTTCGTGATTACCTTCAATAGCATATAGGTATTGGTTTGAAGAAACTATAAACTGTTTGTATGAATTTGATACTAGACCTTCAAATGGATAAAGATCAAAATCAAGACCATTATAAAGTAAATAATCATTGGTTCCTACTATGTATAATTCATTGCCTGAAGAAATCATACGAATAGGGTTTGTTAAAAGAGACAAATCATCCACAAAAATAGCTTCCTCTCCAATTTTGTAACTCCATACACCTTCTGGTAGATTATCCGAAAAGTCATCCGCAATAAAGTAGATCATACCATCATCCAAAATAGCAGAACCTTTGCCAATAATAGACGAAAATAGAGGGTTTAATTCATAGGTTTCTGATTGGCCTGTACTAATATCAATTTCAATAACCGTATGCGAATAGTTCAATTCTGCCAAGATGATTTTATTACCAACGATTTTTGTTTCTAAGCGGTCGATATTAAAAAAACCTTCTACTAGGTGCCATGAAGTTCCATTATCAAAAGTGTAAAAAGCACCATCAAAAACACTATTTATAAAAAGTACATCATCATCTAAAACATAAAAGTCAAAACCAAAATTGAGGTTTTGAGTAGGTAAAGCTATCGGACTTAACGAAGCTCCACTATCATCCGAAAACATCAAAGAACCATCCTTATGGATATACATATTTCCATTTGGAGAAAAATGAAATACATTTGAATTCAACTCATCTTCTATAAATTCGCTCCAAAGATCTACCCCTACATCTTTTTTATAACTATTATTTGTAGATAAGGAAAATTGCATTCCCTTTTTTGTTTCATTTACAGAATGTACAAACGCATAATCAATATCAAAATCTACCCTATTGAAGCTTACCTCATTGGGTATATCCGACAGTAGTGCTTTATAAGTATGATTACGGTATTCATTAAATACATATAATTCTCCAGCCAGAGATATATAGAGTTCTTCATGGTTATAGACAAGATCATTTTCGATCACTTTGGTCCATGTAAAATCGCAACCATCAGATTTCCAAATAAGGTTTTCATTTTTTAAATAATAATCATGGCCATGAATCGCAATCTCCGAATCATATTGAAAAGAGGAAGAAATACTCGTCAACAAACCTTGTTCCATATCGAGACCATCCCCTTTTATCAATGCATAGTTGGAGGTTCCAAAAATTAATATTTGTCCGCAAGGATTATATAATACTCCCCTCACATGATTATTTATTCCTTCGAAACTTAGTAATGTTCCTTCACGGTTGTAGGTAGATATCATATCGCTAGCACCAGCTGTATGGTGCAAAACAAAATGATCTTCCAACTTCCATATTTCAGCGGTATGATCAATAATTGTTTCTGATGCAGTAAACAAGGTTTCAAAGGATAGACCTTTATCAATGGTATAGCCAAATGCATTTTCATGGTAAACAAACAACGTATCGCCTTTGGCAAAACTTGCTCCAGGGCTTGACCAACCACTTTTAAAGGACAATAAATGCCACTCTCCATTTCGTCGGATAAGGTGTTCACTACGTTCAGATTTAAAAATAGGTGTACCATCATCTAGAAATGCCATATCATACATACTTAGATTTTTGGGCAAAAGAGCCTTTGACCATGTCTCACCATCCATAGAATGGTAGATTGCTGATTGATCATTTCTAGCTTGAACGAAATATTCCCCAATGGGTGAAACAGCCATATTCCCAATATTAAAATCAGGTAGGCCTTCTATTTGTTCAAAACTAATTTGCGCGATACAAATACAAGGAAGTAGAAAAAACAAGGCAAGGAGTTGGTAATTTTTCATACTATAAGATTTAACGTTGCAGTTCGAATGATTCTATAAAATAAGAATAAAAATTGACCTAAATACTTTTCAAGCTTTTTAAGATTGTAGGATGTCTCTAAAAAGTAATCTTAGCAAATGCTTTTCAAGCTTTATAAATCCACTATCATTTGCTCGAAAGAGTATAAAAAAAGATATCAGAAGACAACATCGTTCCATCTAATCGGCCAACTAGCCCATCAAAGGCCTTACGTTAAAGTTTGATAAAACTGATAATTAAATACGAACTTTAATCTCTAATCTACTCCGTTATGAAATCCTATTTACCCCTTTTATTTACCTTCCTCTTTATAAATAATGTCGCTTCACAAGCAATATTGAGTGAAGACTTTGAAGACTATAACCATGGGGATCTCATTACCATTGTTTCTGAAAATTGGTCTTTATGGCCAAGGGGGACCGATGCAACTGTAACGAAAGAAGAAGCTTCAAAAGGGAAAAAAGCATTAAAATTGGAAGGAGGAAAAGGGACTGATCTATATTTTCCCTTCAATGGGCGATATACGGCTGGCTCTATTCAATTCTCAATGGATATGCTGATACCAAAAGGAAGTAACGGATATTTTAATTTACAAGGAATGGAGTTACCAGGTGTCGTTTGGAGCATGCAATGTTACTTAGAAAAAAACGGTTATTTGAAATTGATGGATGACAATACAAATAAACTCCAGAATATGTATCCTCAAGATAAATGGTTTAAGATGTCAATCCATATTAATTTTGAAAATCATCTTTGGCAATTTTATATTGATGATGATTGTGTAGGATCTTATATTCAAAATGAAGTGACTAAACAATCAATCGCCTCTCTAGGACTCTTTCCAGATGGTGATCAGTCCCTTTTTTATATTGACAACTTATCTTTTATTCACAAAGGTATCGTTGATCAAAAAAAAGAAACGGAAGAAATTGCTATCATTGAAGTATTGAATCTTAATGCGGACTTGGGTTTGACCGGTTCTTCGACCTTCGTAGGGATCAATGGTAGCGAACAATCTATCGCTTGTTTGGTAAAAAATGTTGGCCAAAAAACCATTACGAATTTCGAACTCATGTTAGAAATAAATAGTGAATCAACAAATCAGCAATTCCAAGTTAATATTCCTCCAGGTGCTGATACAATGGTTACTATCGATAAAAAAATAATCTACAAAGATGATCAATCGTCAACCTTAACGCTAACAACTATTAACGGAAGCAAAAATGACCAAAGTTGTAATCGTTCCACTCCTTTTATATTACAAGGATATACACTTCACCCAGACAAAAAAGTATGGATTGAAGAGGCTACAGGAACTTGGTGTGGATGGTGCCCAAGGGGTGATGTGTTCATGAATTACCTTTCTAAAAAATATAAAAAGCATTTTGTCGGTATCGCTGTGCATCAAAATGACCCAATGGAATTGAAACAATGGATTGGACAATTTGATAGTCGCAGAACGAAAGAAGATGAAACCATCACTGGATTAAGCACCTTTATCAAAGGTTTCCCGTCAGCTTTCGTTGATCGTAGGGAAGCTATTGATCCTGCAAAATTAGAAATGGCATTTTTAGAAAGTGCCACAAAAAAACCACTTGCCATTTTAAGCCATGATGCTACATGGGATGAAAATTCAAGAAAACTAGAAATCTCTATTACAACTACAATTGACAATTCTGTCGATGCGGAATGTAAACTGATCGTCGGTCTGACAGAAGACCACATCCAAGGAAAAGGCGTAGATTGGTCTCAACTTAATTATTATTCGGGCAATAAAAAAGGCCCCATGGGTGGATATGAAAGGTTATCTGTCAAAGTTTCAGATTCCATTATGGTTTATCATCATGTAGCAAAAAAATTATTGACACCCTTTGAAGGAGAAGTATTAACATTTAAAAACTCAAACAAAAATACCTCCACGACTAGGATATATACGCATATAATTCCTGAAGAATGGGATCTCGAAAATATGCATATCGTGAGCGGGTTATCGATCGAAACTTCTGAAATCCACAATGCAAATAAAACGTCTATTTTTGAAGCAATTGAAAATAAGAGAAAGCGTAAATAACTCATTAACTTTAAAACAAACGCCAGATAAATCCAGCGCTTTTTTATTTAAAAAATTCATTTCTATCCTTATTCAATCTTTCGAAAAAAAAACTTAACATTTGACTCCTCCGCCTATTATAAAGGGCTTCGAGACTTTAACGTTTTGTTGAGAAACTTTCTACTGTTAATATTCGTCTTAAAAGGGATTATTCCAACCAACCTGCGATAATATCAATTTATCCGTTATAGAAGATCTTGATGACATCAGCCTTCTATTTTTTACTAATTAAAAAAAGATTTAACAAATTTATTATGAGAAGAATGTTACTGTGCACCCTTGCGGTTTTTGGATTTATAAATTTAAGTTTTAGCCAAATAAACATGAATACTGAGCGAATTTCTGTAAAGATTTACGACGAAGAAGGAAAACAAATCGAGCGATTCCAATTAAAAGGAGAAAAAGCCCTTTCCTTTGATATTCCAAAATATATATTGGATAATAATCAAGAAGGACGTTTGAAGATTAACGGGGCAATGCGTACTGCGCTTTCAACAACAATTATCAAATTCGATTCTGATCAAACGAGTAATGAAGAAGGAGATTACATTTGCCAAGATGTAGAATTAAAGCAAACACCCTTTTTAGGTGTTTGGGGTACTGGAAGGGCAGACCATAATGGTATAGACATCAAAGAAGTTGTACCGGCTACAGCAGCAGCTAGAGCATATATCACGTCTGATGAAATCATTACAGGGTTTGATGGCATTGTGCTTGCTAATTTTTGTGATTTACAAACAGCCGTTTTAGGAAGTGAAATTGGCAGAAAAGTTGAACTTAACTTACGCAAATCAAATAGCGAATATTCGAAAGATGTTGTTATAGGTAGTCGAGATATAAAAACAATTACCTACAAATATTGTGAAGAAGATCCTTTCGAAATGGTAGAAGAAAACAATCAAGATTTACTTAGTCAAGAAGCAACATTAAACGCTTTTCCTAATCCAACAGGATCTTTGTCTCATGTTCAATTTCAATCAACTTCAAAAGAAGACGTGATCTTTATCGTTACAGACATCAAAGGAAGTGTAATTCACAAAGAGATTTATCCAAACTTTACTGGTAATCTTAACTTGGATTATAATCTAGCTCAAGAAATAGACGGTACCTATATTTTGACGATTCAACAAGGATCAGCAATTTATAATCGAAAAGTCCAACTAATTAAGGAATAAAGAAAGGAAGAAATAAACGATAATTAAAAGCGGGTGTCTAATAGTAGGCGTTCGCTTTTTTTAATGTTCATTACTATACTCTAAAAATAAGAAATCATATTCTTCATCAAATCAACAGCAAGAATCATCTGTCCGTTAAATCTAGCTTTGTCGTAAACAGATCCTTAGTACCATTCACAAAACTCTTACTTTTCCTATTACTATTTGTAATAAACCTAAGTTGATATCCTTTAGACTCAAGGGTAAATCCATAGTCTATAATCACAATATTGAACTTCACATTAGGTTATAGCATAATAAAGAGAACATCCCTACCGGAAATAAATATCTAAACAAAGGTTTATACTTTATTCAAAAATTATCTTACCATTGGAAATGAAAGAACAAATAAAACAATAATTTATTGTAATGAAGGAATGGTGGAATTTTCATTGTCAATGTTAGTTGCCACAGAAAAATGGAAGAGGTACTATTTCAATTAAAAATAATGATTACGATTTATCAAAAAATAGGGTTAGCCACACCAATAAAATTTAAAATAACAATCTATTCTATACCACCATCACTGTCCATTCGTAAAGGATAATAAAACAAAAAAAATGAGTAAAAAGCATATTGTCATTATTGGTCTTGGCGGCGTAGGTGGCTATTTTGGATTTAAAATTTCACAACAAAACGAAACGAACAAACAGCACAAAATATCATTTATTGCTAGAGCAAAAACATACCAAACGGTTCAAAAACAAGGACTCACTTTACTTTCAGCGGAACATTACAATCCTGTGACTCACCCAGACGCTATTCATCAAAGCATTTCGGAAATTCAAAACCCTGATTTAATACTAATCTGTGTAAAGGAATATGATTTGGAAGCTGTATGTATCCAACTTTCTTCGATCCTTTCGGACCATACACAATTGCTTCCTATGATGAATGGCGCCGATATTTATGATAGAATACGTAAGATCATTCCCAACCATACTATACTGCCTTCATGTGTGTACGTAGCTTCACATATAAAAGAAAAAGGAGTGGTCGAACACAAAGGGAAACCAGGAAAACTAATCTTTGGAAAAGATCCATCAGATATAACTGCGATTGCGCCTCCAAATAAGTCGTCGGATATCAATTGGATCATAGATCTAATGGACAAAAGTAAAATCCATTTCGAATTCAAAGAGAATGCACTCCTTGACATTTGGACCAAATTTATCTTCATCGCTAGTTTTGGTTTAGTCACCGCTAAATACAATTCATCGATTGGGGCTGTTTGCTCAATCACAGATCAAAAAGAAGAAGCAACAAAAATAATGCGTGAAATAAAAGCCATTGCAGATGCAAAAAATATTGGTTTGCCGGATCATATCATAGCAAATACATTTGAAAAAGCAGCCTCCTTTCCACCTAAAACACCTACCTCTTTGCAACTCGATGTGCATTCAAAGAAAAAGGAAAATGAATTATCTCTCTTTGCAGACGCTATAATCAATTACGGTAAAGAATTGAATATAAATACACCGGAAACTGCACACCTTTATACTGAATTAAAAAAGGATCAAACATAGGATACTATGAATAAATCAATACGATTGTTAAGTGAATGTATTCTACTCTTTATGATCATTCCATTGGTACTCATACTACCTATTTCTATTTTCATTAAAGGGATACTCGTCATCTTCGGTTTGGTCTACTGCATTCGTATATCGATGAAAGAAAAATTAATCAATCGAAATGAACTAATAGCTCCATTTGCATCAAAAAACTGGAAATCACTACTTATAAAAACAGCTGTGTTAATCGTTATCTCTACCATGCTCATGTATTGGTATAATATAGAAAAACTGTTTATGGTCATTCGTAATAAACCACTCATGTGGATAGCGATCTGTTTTGTGTATAGTCTCTTTTCTGTATTGCCTCAAGAGCTACTGTACCGACGTTTTTTCTTTAAACGGTATGCACAAATCTTTAAAAGTCCGGTCGTCCTCATTATCGTAAATGCGATTGCTTTTTCATTGGCACACAGTTTATTTCAAAATATCTACATCTCCTTGTTAACCTTGATTGGTGGATTTGCATTTGCTATAACCTACCACAAAAGTAAATCCTTACTCCTTACTTCTATAGAACATGCGATCTATGGAAATTGGTTATTCACCCTTGGAATCGGAGAATATCTGGCCTTTCCAGGTGCGTACTGAATCCAAGTCTTCTGCACTTCATACCTAACTAAGAATACGAAACTCTGTTGAATACAGGACCGATTGACAATATTAAATTACTTTTATTCTTATATTAAGATTTACAATAATCAAAATGAAAAGAATCGCAGAAAAACCAACTCCTGAAGCAAAGGCGCTTTCTCTTTTTTTAATGGATTTCAAGTCATCAAGTCATACGCACAAGGAAAAAGCAAGGCAGATGAATAAGTTGTGGGATCAAGTGAATATGGAAAAGATGACCAAAGCTGAATATTGGGAACAAGTAAGAAAAGCGCTGGCTTCCTTTGGAGGGTATACTGCCGTGGTTGAAAAAACAGTGCGGTTTTATATCGAAAAAACGGGAACTTGGAAGCTCAATGGCAATGATAAATATTGCTTAGACGCAAAGAAAATTGCGGATCAAATAATGAAGGAAAAAAAATAAGCTTTATTAAAAAGAACGACCAAATAAAAGAAAGGCTACCTACTTATAAAAGTAGGTAGCCTTTCTTTTATTAGCGTTTATGCAATGCTTTTATAAGGTATAGAAAAATTGCTCTTTTACTATTTTTCCATCTTTTACCTCATATAAGCATAATTCATTCATTTTTTCTCTACCTACATCTTTGAAAGTAGCATCCATCATCATGGTCATACAAAAGTGATTATCAGCAACGATTGGCTCACCTAGAGAAGAACCATGAAACTCTTCCATTGACTCATTCCAAGCTTTACCTTTTGCCGCCATCGCTTCCAAGCCTTCACATATTTCCATCTCAGAACCTTTAGGTTCAATACTTACACAATCAGGCGAATACAATTCTTCATATACAGTTTTGAAATCACCTTTACGGCAAAGTTCGACTAATCTATTTGCAATTTCTTGAGTTGTCATATTGTTTATTTTTTATGTTAATAGGTAATTGTATTTCAAAGATAAAAGAAGATGCGTCAAATCATGTCAGGGGTTGTTTTTCATTTGGGCAAGCCATAAAATATTTTCGAAGGTCGAAGTTTCGATCATCGAATTTTTTATTTAATACTTTAAACTCCAATATTCGATCCAATCTAAAGTTTCGATACTCCTGCCTCAAATGACACCAAGCAATAACGATCCAAATTTCATCATAACAATACATCGCAGCTGGCTCAATTTCGCGTTCGCTTAATTCATTGGTATGTATTTTTTGATATTTGATTTTTACCATATAAAAATTGATCATCGCCAATTGTATTGCCGTTAAGGATTGATTCTGAATCTTCGTTTTCGAAGAAGACATAACCAACATTTTTGCATCAAGCAATTCACTTTTCGTCTGCATATTACTTTGAAACGTAGATTTAATTTTCACGATCGCATTACCCAAGTGGGTGATCAGTGAATCGTTACCAGATTTAGCAATAATTTTTTCAGCGGTAATCAAAGCATTAACCTCTTCATGCTTAAACTGGACAGGTGATACCGTATATCCATCCATGATGGAATAGCCTTTACCTTCCTCCGTAATGACAGGTACCCCAGCTTCTTCAAGCTTCCGAATGTCTCTATAAATTGTACGTATGCTTACATCAAATTTCTTCGCAATTTCAGTACCTGTAATTAGCCTTTTTGATTTGAGCATTGTCAAAATCGATATTAATCTAGGTAATTGGCTCATAACTTTCTTTGAATCAAAGATAAGAGAGAAGACTGACAGATAGTGTCATAGGTTGATAAAACTAAATGGTAGGTAATTAATCATTTTTCTAAGCATTCAATTTATACATTTACATTTTCTTAGAAAAAATGGATTCTTTACTAGCACAAAAAAAATCTAAACAGAAACTCTTGAAAAAAATAAGCTGTGTACTATTTGATATGGATGGAGTTATCATAGATTCCGAATTTATCCACAAAAAAGCCTACTTTGAAACATTTGTAGCTTTGGGTTTAGATGTCTCTGAGTCTTTATACAAAACCTTGACCGGATCTTCGACAGTCAATGCTTTTCAAAAATTAATCGCACACTTTGATTTAGATGAAGATCCGAATGAACTCGTCTTACAAAAACGTAAACGGTATGTAGCGTACTTCGAAAATGATCCAAGCTTGCATTTAGTTCATGGTGTTGAAGATATTATCAAATACTTTTTCAACAAAGGCATTACTCTTATCCTAGCATCTTCTTCATCTATGGAAAATATAGATCGAGTATTTAATCGATTTGACCTAAACCAGTATTTTTCAGCAAAGATAAGTGGAGCGGATCTAGCCCAATCAAAACCACATCCTGAGATTTTTGAAAAAGCGGCCTTATTAGGGAATACAGCCAAAGAGCATTGCATCGTAATCGAAGACTCCGATAATGGGATTAAAGCTGGAAAAGAGGCAGGAATTTTTGTTTTTGGATATAAAAACCCAATGTCATCAGGGCAAACGTTAAAAGATGCTGATATCGTTATTACGGATTTCGAAGCACTAAAAAAATACATTTAATGACGAATCTTATTCATAAGCACAACGATCCATTTTAAATAAAAAATTGGTGGAAAATGAAAAAACAAATTATTGTAACTGGAGCATCAAGGGGTATTGGTTTAGCCTTATCAAAACAGCTATGTGACAAAGGGCATTCAGTCATTGGTACTTCTCGAAAAGGTATGATCGAAGGTTTTCATCACCCTAATTTTAAGGTAATGAAACTTGATCTATCTAATGATGAGAGCATAAATCAATTTGTTTCAGCATTTGAAAAATCAAAACAATCAATTAATTTGCTCATTAATAATGCAGGTGTAGGCCCTGATTTAAATACGGATATACCAAAAATAAACACTTATGATTCAACATTCGAAATCAATGTCAAAGGCATTGTTTTCTTAACAGAATTGTTAATTTCATTTATTCCGAAAGGTGGTCAAATATTAAATGTTTCATCGAAAATGGGATCAATTCACCATTGTCAAAATTATGATTCCGTCGCCTACAGAATGTCTAAGAGTGCATTAAATATGTATACTAAAATACTTTCCAATCGATTGGAAAATATTGATGTTGCTTCGATTCATCCGGGATGGGTCAAAACGACAATTGCTAATGACCGAAAAGAAGGGCGGCTAACACCTTCTGAATCTGCAGAAAAAATATTGAGCTACATCGAAACTCAATTTGAAAATGGAGACTTTTGGGATGCAGAAAGTAATCTTAAACTAGTCTGGTAATACGAATCATTGAAATCCATAATCCAAGGAACTTCGTTTAAAACCAAATAAATCTAAGGTGCTGCTACCCTTTCCAATGAAATAATTGTTAAAGGTGTTTTTAGTTCACTATTAGCCCAGATTGCACCTAGAGCTTTGGCTTCTATGATGGAAAATGCGCCTGACATACCAAAATTGGGCTGGGTAATATGTGGTTCGATGATCTTACTTATATAGACTTCTTTATGAAAAATATGCAACAAATATGTAGAATCATTTCCTGTTAATTGACCGATATGATCCTCATATTCACTTTTTAAATGAAGGGCAAATGCACCTTCTTTTTTAGTCAAATCAGCATACCCTTCAAACTGTTGAAACATTTCTTCTGTAATAAATGCAGAATTTGATGATTCCATAAATAATGCGAGCTTGCCATCCATCTTCTTTGCACCCCAATAATAATCACGAACTTCTGGGAACTGTTTTTTAAAGGGTGGAGATGTTATTCGTCGGATTACCTCTTCTTGATTATGGTCATCAACAAGGCCAATCATGGAACTAGGTTTATATGGTTTCTTTTTTGTAGGAATACTAATTACACTAGAAAGTGATTCCTGTACTTTTGTTTTAATCGATGGATCCAATCCATGACATAATCGAAAGCTACGATCCCACTCAATGAGCGAGCGGACCATTGAGGTATCGAAAACTGCGGGTAGTGCAATAGTTATTACATCACCTTGTAGGGTTGTTACTATCGTTTCTGGATCTTTTGTAAGGACTGAAAGTCTCGCTTCTAAAATATCTTGAGAAGCTTTGATTACTTGATTTCCACCTCGAATTTTCACTATCGTTCCGCCTACCGTCTCCACCGTTGGAGCTTCGCATGAGCTAAAAAATAAAATGGAAATAAACCCAAAACAAAAAATAAAATTTTTACCTGACATAAGAATTATAATACATTCATTTCAAATTTAATGTAAAAGAAATAAAGCATTCGTACGAATACTCGTTCTCATCATAATTTTTTCTTATAATGGTACTATTAGGTTCAGATGAATAATTGAACAATAATAAAAATGGAAAACAAAAAGGCACATTGGATTACCTGCCTAACGTGTCAAGGTCGAGGAAAAAAAAGACGTAGGCCACGAAAGAAAATACGTCTACAATATCAACGTGCCATTGCTCAATTTGAAAAAATGAAGGGTATAGGTACAGTGCCTAAACGCCCAAAAGGTTCATTTATAGTCTGTGTTGATTGCAAAGGATCAGGATTAACACCATCCATTGATTTACCTATTACAGATAAAGAAAACTATCCACACATTGCTATCATTGGTGGAGGTATTGGTGGTGTGGCGCTTGCCGTGGCTTGTTTACATAGAGGTATTCCTTTTACCCTCTATGAACGAGATAAAAGCTTCGATGCTCGTTCACAAGGCTATGGGCTTACTTTACAACAAGCTACTAAAGCTATCAAAGGACTAGGTCTACCTTCATTAATAGAAGGTGTCATTTCAACAAGACATTTGGTGCATACAACAGAAGGAAAAGTCATTGGAGAATGGGGCATGAGAAAGTGGATGCAATCCGATACCAATAAAAACCCAAAACGCACTAATATTCACATCGCAAGACAATCCTTACGTTTAGCTTTACTTAAACAACTTGGTGGTCACAAAAAGGTTATGTGGGGTCATCGATTGCTATCATATACAACATCCCAAAAGGATGGAGAAAAAGCGTTACTGAACTTTGAAGTAAATGGAAAAATCAAGCAAATAAAAGCAGATTTAATTGTTGGAGCTGATGGTATCCGAAGCACGGTACGCAAAAACTTGATTGGTGAACAAATTTCCCCTTTACAATACCTAGGATGTATTGTAATTTTAGGTATTTGCCCATTGTCTTTACTCAATGGTGGAGACCGTTCTCTACTCGATGGAGCTACGGTATTTCAAACCGCAAATGGTGTCGAACGAATTTATATGATGCCATACACAAAGGATACTGTAATGTGGCAGCTAAGTTTCCCGATGTCAGAAGACGATGCCATTCAATTAAGTAATCAAGGCCCCTTAGCACTCAAGCAGGAAGCATGTCGAAGGACACGCTGGCATGATCCTATACCTCAAATTTTAACTGCAACTGACGAAAGTTTAATTTCTGGATATCCTGTTTATGATCGAGCAATCCTCGATTCTTCATGGTTAAAAAAAGCAAAACAAATAACCTTAATCGGTGATGCTGCACACCCGATGAGTCCATTCAAAGGGCAAGGAGCAAATCAAGCATTGTTAGATGCTTTAGCATTAGCGCGAAGAATATTTAATGTTTGTGGCCCTTATTCCAGATGGAGAGAAATTGGATTACGAACGAGCTTATTATCGGATTTTGAATCAGAAATGATCGCACGCACAACTCCAAAAGTAAAAGATTCGGCAGCCGCTGTTCACTATCTTCATTCGGATATTGTGCTCCATCATGAAGATGCTCCAAGGGGAACATTGGAGAAGAAGAAAAATAAATAATCTAGTGACATTCGAATTATCGCAAAGGATAATATCTCGCTCACAAAAACACATGCTTCAAAAAACGATTTGGACAATACTTTAATATCTTATTGACAATAAAGCATAAAAGATAATAAACCACCCTATTTTACGGATTGATAATCCACGACCTCCACCCTTTCATTAAAATAAGATACTCATGGAAAAGCAACGATGCAGATAAAAAACCATTTATACGCCTTTCGGTATCATGAAACTGAAAGTGCATTATGTAATCTTGAAGCGAAATATATTTTTAAAAACCAAGATGAAAACAAGCTACTATTTTCAGATAGAAAAATCGACCCTTCAAACAGCGCGTTTATAAAAAATAGGCTTGATATAATATCCTCTTCAACTGATTACGATCAACTCATTAAGGATATCAAAAAAAAGGAAATACAATATGAAGGCTTCAAAGTAGAATACATCATCTTTGAAGGCGATAAAACTAGATATGCTGATCGACTTACCAAATTAAAAGATATCGGTTATAGCATTGATGGTATCCCTGATTATTATACTCCGACCATTACTTATGCTTTATGTAATTATTTTGGTACTTGGTGTTTTGGAATTCTCATTAAAAACAATTTTGATTGGCTAAAGCACAAAAAGAAACCATATTCTTATAGTAACTCTATCAGTATTGATATAGCAAAAGCGCTCGTCAATATTGCTGCAGAAACAAACAAAGAAAAAACACTCCTCGATGCTTGTTGTGGTGTCGGAACAATCGTATTAGAAGCTTGTTTTGCTGGATATAACATTGAAGGTTGTGAGATAAATTGGAAAGTATGTAATAATGCAAAAAAGAATATCGCTCATTTTAATTATAAGACAAAAATTGAGCACTGCGATATCAAAGAAATTCGAAAATGGTATGATGCAGCTATTATTGATCTACCCTATAATTTATCAAGTTACGCGTCAAATCTTGACATCCAACATATCGTGGAATCGACCGCTTTGATAACCAATCGAATGGTTATTGTATCGATTTCTGACATTTCCAACTTAATAAGTCGTGTAGGATTCAAAATAGTGGATCATTGTACAATTCGTAAAAAAGGGAAAACTGCATTCGCTAGAAAAATATGGGTATGTCAAAAATCGGAAATCTAGCCTAAGTCATTTCATTCGACTCCAGTTACTAATGGCCGATTCGCTTTTATTATCAAAAATAATAATTTTAATCCCCTTACCTTTAGTGTCTAACCAAGGATGACGCAGTATTTGTATGAAAAATATTAATGAAACATTATCTCTTAAAAGATATGATTTTTCTGCTGATAAATCATTGAGACCACATAGTGCTGCTGATGAATATCTCCTTGATTATGTATTAAACCTCAAAACCAAACCAGGAAGCTTAGCCATCTACAATGATCGATTTGGATTCTTAACTTGTTACTTAAGCGCATATACACCTACGGTCATCGCTACGCATAAAAGTCAAGAAATAGCGATTGAACTTAACTTAAAAGCAAACAAACTACCAAAAACTACCTTTCAATATCCGCTTACTCAAGAACCCAAAAAAGAGGTTTTTGCTATTATGAAAGCACCAAAATCTTTGGAACTTTTTCAGTTGTTTCTTGAACATATTAAGCAACAATCTACAGATGACGCTACGGTTGTGATTTCCTTCATGACGCGCCATTTTAGCCCCAAATTAATTCGAATCGCTAGCCAATATTTTGAAGTTGCCAATCAAAGTAAAGCCTTAAAAAAGGCGCGCTTATTAATCCTTTCAAAAAAAAGAAAAACGAGCTTAGTATCACTTCTAAACACATTAGAATACAAAGGACAATTTTATAAACAATATTGGGGCGTATTTTCTGCCAAACATATCGATTATGCTACGCAGTATTTTTTACAGCACCTTGAGCTAAAAACAGAGGATAAAGACATCCTTGATTTAGCCTCTGGCAATGGTGTAATTGCTAAAACCATCCACTTACAAAAACCATTAGCAGACGTCCATCTACTCGATGACTCCTATTTAGCTGTAGAATCTGCAAAATTGAATATCAATGGAAAAAACATTCATCATCATTACGCCA
The DNA here is from genome assembly GCA_937924805.1 of uncultured Saprospiraceae bacterium. GTDB lineage: Bacteria > Bacteroidota > Bacteroidia > Chitinophagales > Saprospiraceae > JAHDDO01. Next base: position 13,291 of record CALDTZ010000135.1, on the reverse strand, counting down.
ATGATTTGTCCATTTTTGAAGAAAACACCTTCGACTTAATCGTCACTAACCCTCCTTTTCACTTTGAATATGAAGTAAATATTCAAATTGCGATTAGACTTTTTAAATCTTGTTTTCAATGCCTTAAAACCAATGGAAACCTTCAGGTGGTTGCGAATAAACATCTAAATTATATAACCCATTTACAACCGATCTTTTCGAGTGTAGTTGTCTTGGCAGAAAATGAAAAATTTAGTATTTATAAATGTAATAAATAAGGACGCTTTTTCTTAATCAAAAAGATACAGTTTCAACAAAAAAGTGAAGCTAATATTTATGCATTTATTACCTTTATTGAAGATTAAAATCCGTCCAATGTATAAGTATCCAATCTTCATTTTATTTGCAGCAACGATTTTATTTTCATGTGCTAAAGACGATTCAACGGCGAGTGAAATGGAAGAAGAAATGGAAGAAGTCATGTCTGTTAATCTTACCAATACCATAATTGGTACTTATATTGGGACTAACAAATTTTCGGAAAATGGATCCTTTATTACAGAAAGTGATAAATCGGCAATCGTAACGATGGAATCTGATTCCGTTGCCAAAGTAGATATCAGCTCTGCATTCACAGGGAATATCCTATTATCAGCAAAAATGATGTCCGAAATAACCTTTTTAACACAAGATGTGACCGTACTTACCGAAGGACCTTATGCCGGATCTGGAACTATAAATGGGGATACCCTTTTTATCGAACTAACCAGTGGAGACAAACGATTTGATTATATCGGAGTGAAATAATAAATTCGAATAAAAATATGCATTGACAATAGCTTTATTCGTCCACTAATATTGGATCTTTAAATCAGCAAATAACCACAATTACTGTTCATTCAATTCAAATTAGTAAAGGTTTTTCTTTAAGTAAACTTGTGACTTATCCATTGACTTTGGCACATTCTACAAAGATTTAAAAAATTAAAGAAACAGTTTTTCAATCAACTATATAGAATAATTTATTCATTATAGTGCTCTGTTTTTAATTCGTATATCTACCCGTTTTTCCTAGCTTAAACCTAAGTATCCTGACGTAAACTACTTAATAATACGGATATTTTCCTTATCTTAGGTTGAGACCATATTATTGATAAAACCATCCCTTATGCACAAAATAATTACCGTCCTTCTTTTGTTTGTATTACCAACTTTTTCATTTACCCAAATTGTAAATATTCCGGATGCAAACTTTTTACAAGTACTTATTGCAAAAGGAGTCGATACCAATGAAGATGGTCAAATCCAAGAAACGGAAGCTGCAAATCAAACCTACCTAAGCTTAGGAAGCTTCAATTCAGATAATTTCGCCTCTATGGAAGGTATCAATAGCTTTACTAATCTTCAAACTCTTTATGTCCGGTACAATGATCTTCTTCAAGAAATAGACCTATCCAATCTCAATAATTTATCAACGCTGTACTTGGAGGATAATGGATTAGTGACGACCATCGATTTATCATCTATGAATTCGCTAAATAATGTTCAAATTACAGACAACATCCTATTAAATACCGTAAGCATTGACAACCTTAACAATCATAATCTTACGATTAAAAACAACAACTCACTCATCAATATTGAGATTACAAATACCCCTTCTTTAGGTGTCTTGGACGTGTCCAATAACAATTCTCTTTCGACGATAGATTTAAGTGAAATTCCTAATTTGAATTCATTAAAACTTATTTCCAACAATTCGATCAACAACTATGATTTTACTGGATTAAATTCATTGACAATTTTAAATTTTCAAAGTAATAATTCAGTGAGTAGTGTAGACTTAAGTCCTTTGGTTTCATTATCAAATTTAACCCTAAGCTCAAATCCTTCATTATCTGAAATCGTTTTTGGTCAAAATGCTAGTATTACTGTTTTTACATGCACTCAGAATCCTTCATTAAATACAATTGACCTTTCAAATTTAAGTAGTTTAACATCGCTTTATTTAGCTAATAATAATTCGATATCATCCTTGGACTTTACAGGTCTAAATGCATTGACCAGTTTAACTATTGAAGATAGTCCTTCGCTAGCAACACTAGACATAAATACCCTTCCTAGCCTAAATTCATTGGCAATCTATGATAACAATTCGCTGGCCAGTATTGATCTTGGTCAATCAGCAACACTTAATTCATTGATCGTTAGGGGGAATAATACATTGGCTTCAATCGATTTAAGCAATTTAAACTCATTAAGCAGCGTAAATATTGAAACTTGTGGGCTTCTATCAACACTAAATGTAGAAAGCTTACCAAACCTTACCCATATTGATATTGATAATAATAATTCGATAACAAATATAAACTTAGATAACTTAGCTTCGTTAACAAGTCTTATCATCGAGGATCATGCCTCACTATCGGGTATCTCTTATCAAAATCTAAACTCCTTAAGTAATTTTTCCTTACGAAATAATGTAGCCTTACAAAGTTTTGATTTAGCCAACCTTCCTTCGTTAGTTAGTTTTACTTGTTATGGAAATGATGGTATCGAAACGTTAAGCTTTGACAATCTTCCAATACTAAATAGTTTGGATTTTGATTACAATGATGGGCTTAGGAGTTTGGATATTCAAAATATTCAAACCTTAAAATCAATCGACCTATTTAGACATCCGTTGTTAAGTTCTGTTATTTTAAAAAATCTAAATTCATTAAGTTCCGTTCAGATTAGAAGTAATGGCCTGATAGAAAATCTTGAGTTAGAAAATTTAAACGCCTTACAGACCCTAGCACTTTCTAATATTGAGCAAACTTTCCAAATCGAAGGGTTTCCAAGTCTTAGTACGTTGTTTATTGATGCTTCGCCAAATTTAGATTCAATCCTCATTACAAATTTAAACTCACTAAGCAATTTTGATGTATATAATTGTGATCGTTTAACCCATTTGGAAATGGAAAATCTTAATTCACTTAATAATGTTGATATTCGATATTGTACACTTTTCCAAACGCTTGACTTAAGTGACTTACCATCTATTAATAGTATTTATTGTTATAGTAATGATGTGAAATATCTAAATGTTATGGGTATTCCTATTTCTGCAAGTTTAAATATTTCTGGTGAAGAAATCGAATGGATTTGTGCCCTTCCCAATCAGTTTAGCTGGTTGGAAGAAGCTATTGACTTGACAGGGGTTATCCTAGATCCTACATGCAATTTTACGGGTTGGGGCGACTTTAAAACCGTTGTCTTAGGTTTGAGTTATTCTGATACTGAAGACTGTGATAATGATGCAGACGTTATTGAAAAGACTCGGTTTAAAATAGATTCTGAGGACTTAAATGTCTTGATTGAACCAACGATTAACAGTGCTAACCAATACGAGATTGATTTACCTCCCGGTGAATACCAAATAAAACCTTTACTTGAAAACGAGAACTATTTCAACGTCTCTCCAAATGTCCTAAACCTAACTATTGAAGCTGCAGATAATACGCTCGACGGTAGTTTTTGTCTTACATCAGGTCAGGATTCTGTTTCTGACTGCTCTATTCATGTAATTCCACTTGATCTTGCTCGTCCAGGCTTTGAAATTGAACATAAAATTGTTATTACGAATAATGGTAATTATCCCGCTTCTGGACAAGTAAATTATGAGTTTCAAGAAGAATTCATGTCGTTTGTAAGTGCGACTCATCCTGTCGATGAAGGTCAAGGAATTTTAGTCGGTTTTTATGAAGATTTAGATCCATTTCAAACCCTCGAGTTTTCAGTAATTTTCAGACTTAATTCACCAATGGATACGCCACCTCTCGAAGGGGATGAAAATATATATTTCGTTGCAGGCATATATACCGAAAAACCAGATTTAAATGGTTTAGACAATAGATTTATACTTTGTGAAGAAGTGAGAAATGCCTTTGACCCCAACGACAAAACATGTCTACAAGGAAGTTATCTTCTTGATGAAATGATCGGAAATTATGTCTCATACAAAATTCGATTTGAAAATACAGGAACAGCAAGCGCCGTTAATATTCGAGTTATTGATGAAATAGATCCTACCTATTTTGACATTTCCACATTACATATCTTAGATGCCTCTCACGATGTCTACGCTCAAATACAAGGGAATGAGGTCGCTTTTCTTTTTGATGAAATTTATCTTCCTTTTCAAGATAGCATCAATGATGGTTTTGTCATCTTCGAAGTAAAAACATGGAATGATTTAGTTATTGGTGATAAGCTGGAAAATAAAGCAGATATCTATTTTGATTTTAATTTTCCTATCGTAACAAATACCACGTCAACCCAGGTGGTTACAGATATGGATATGGATGGTTATAATAACTTGTTTGACTGCGATGATACCAATCCAAATGTCAACAGTGGCGCTACAGAAATTCCATACAATGGACTAGATGATGACTGTAATCTTGAAACATTGGATGATGATATGGATCAAGATGGTTATGGTATTGCTGAAGACTGTGATGATAATGACAGTTCAATCAATCCTTCTATAACTGAAATACCTTATAATGGAATCGATGAGGATTGTGATCCTACTACCTTCGATGATGATCTGGACCAAGATGGGTTTGTCTTAGCTGACGACTGTGATGATAACAACCCTTCTGTGAATTCAAGTCAAACAGAAGAACCTTATAACGGCATTGACGACGATTGTAATGCAGCTACACTCGATGACGATCTTGATCAAGATGGATTCGGAATCAATGACGATTGTGATGATAACAACCCCAATATTAATCCAGATACAGAAGAAATATTGGATAATAATATCGATGAGGATTGTGATGGTATAGATGCAACATCATTGGTTGATAACGACGGCGACGGATTTGATACTACCGTAGATTGTGATGACAACAATCCAGACGTTAATCCAAATCAATCTGAAATACCGTACAATGGAATCGATGATGATTGCAACGAAGCAACCTTCGATGATGACTTAGACCAAGATGGATTTGTATTAGCTGATGATTGTAATGACAACGATGGTAACATCAATCCTGATGCTTTTGATATACCAAACAATGACATTGATGAAGACTGCGATGGTGTAGATTCAACCACGATTACAGACAATGATAATGATGGATACGGAAGTGATGAAGATTGTGACGATGATAACCCAGATATCAATCCAGGAGTTTCAGAAATTTGTAATGGTATTGATGATAATTGCAATGGTCTATCGGATGAAGGACTAGATATTAATACTTATTACATAGATAGTGATGGTGATGGATATGGAGATTCGAATATAGCAGTAGAGGATTGTGCACAACCGCTTGGAATGGTAGCAAATGGAGAAGATTGTGATGATTCAAATGAGGATATAAATCCAGATGCCATCGAAATTGCGAATAATGGAATCGATGAAGACTGCAATGGAGAAGATCTAATTTCTTCGACGCATCAACTTTCCAACGCCACGATCAACATTTACCCTAATCCCGTTATTGACATCATTCATATAGACATAGTTGGTCCTTTAAGTTTCAACGTATCTATTTTTGACTTAAATGGAAAACGAATAATAACTTCAAAAAACAACCAAACGATGGATGTCTCTGCGATTCCTCAAGGAACGTACATCCTTGAAATAAAGGATATGATTACTGGTGAAAAGTTCAACGAAAAAATAGTAATCAGCAATTAATTTTAGTGGTTTTAAAAAAGACTAGCATCGTTCATCCGGACAATGCTAGTCTTTTTATTTATTACAAACGGATTGGTCAAGCAATCATTTTATAAATGCATCTTATAGCCGATCATCCAATATATTGGCATTATTTGATGCTTAAAATCGGTCATTTCTTGCGTCAAATCATAAGGATTTTCGATTTGAATAGATGTAAATACACTACCTTGTGTCATTCTTCGTTCGATTGACATCAGACCAAAAAACCGAATATCCAGGTTTGATTTATACTCGCTTGTTACTATTGAAAATGGCGTTAATTGCTCGTTTGTCAAATCACCGCTCACTATAAAATGTACATTATAAAGTATTCCAGGGCTTATTGAAACCTTCCACTTTCTAAATTGCCAATATTTACTTATTTGAAGTTTTACGTCCAATTGTTGTATTTGATGATAATGGTGATACGTTGTTTTGGTTTCTTCTTCATTGTAGAATCCGACATCACTGAGTCCATTTAGTAAATAGATCGTTTTATTATTATGATAAATGTACTTTTCATAATTTCTTGCAAGTTGTACCCCAACACCAATCGACCAATTTCGACGAAGGTTTCGATCCATTCCCAGGTTTATAATATAAGATTCTAATGCTCGGGTATTGGCTTTACGTAAATTTGGTGTATTATTTTGAACATCATTATTAATGATATCAAAACTTCGTAGATGGTATCCTACACCCATTGCAAGGCTTATAGTCCAATGTTTAATCGTTTGACTCAAAAGGTAAGGCTCCATTCTTGGAAAGAAATTATGCTCCAAAAAAGCACCCTCAGCTTGCAATGACGGAATATTCGTCATTTGATTAATTGGGGCTGGTTCAACATTTGTAGATTTTCCTAGACCTCTATTTTCCTTTTGGATTTCAAGAGGAGGAGCATTCGTTTCCTGATGATTGTTTGATTGTTTTGCAGTATTGTCTGTTGTTTTTTGAATCCGTCTAGAAGGATCGAAATTAGGTTTTTTAGAATGCTCTGTTGCTAGTAATGAACTGGATTTTTGAATCCATTTGACGTTGGAATTATAAACATCCATGTCAATATTCTCCATTCGATTGCTTTCACTTTTAATCTTTTTAGATGCCGTTTTATTAAGAATCGAATCTTCATTTTCAAGAACCGAATGGATCGTTTTTACTGATGCGACATTTTCAGTTGTATCAATCGTCTGTCTATTTTGAATGTTTAAAATCTCATTAATTGGCGTCGATGTTTCATTTGTTACCTCACCTTTGTTATCATCCATTGGTAAGATTGACCAGACCATTAAAAAACCAATCAAAATCACCGCGAAGCCCGTAAACCAAAACCAAAAAATTCGTCTTTTTGACTTTCGTTTTACAGGAAATGTTGGATCGGAAGCGATATTATCCCATAGAGCTGACTTATTAATTGGAGCTTTTAACTCAGAAAACTTATCATGATAGGATTGTCTGTGTTTATCCATAATACTCCAATTTAGTTTGCGAAATTTTTTCTCGAATGATTTTCTTAGCTCTTGTTAGCGTCGATCTTGAGGTTGAGGCGGCTATTCCCAACATCTTAGCGATTTCATCATGTTTATACCCATCTATTTCATATAAATTAAAAACGATTCGATATTTATCTTCAATAGAATTAATAAGTTGAAGTAAATCGGTAGCATCCAATTCAGATAGTGACAAAACAGAAGCTTCATTTATGATATCCGTCTGGTTTTCAAGAGAGGTAAAGTCGATTTTATTTTTCTTGCTATGATTAATGGCTGTACGAATGGCGATTGTGGTAGACCAAGTAACAAAACTTCCTTTGGAGGAATCGAAGGAATCAATTTTATTGAAGATTTTTAAAAATACATCTTGCAATACATTTTCTACATCAAATCGATTTTTTGTATATCGATAAATTGTATAATACAACCTGTCAACATGCTTCTCATAGAGCAGCTTTTGTGCAGCGGGATCGCATTGTTGACAGGCTTGTATTACGTTTTTCAAAAGATATTTTATTGTATGTCTATGATATAAACGTTGTGGTGATCTTCACTATCCATTTGAGATAGGTCACATTGAATTAAAGAACAATATGGATGCTGATTTTGAGGCTCTCCAGGTTCAGGGCTTAGATCTTCGCTACTGATACATTCAAAAACATGCGCTCCAGTGCCTATATGATTAATGACAAAAGCTCCCGATTCAGGAATTTCGTCAACTTCAAACCAATAATATCCATTGATATCTGAATAAGCAATTGTATCATTCCATGGGGCACTAGGGTCAGAAATAGGCCCTCCATCTGCATCTCTAAACGACAATTGAATGATATCATTATAAATCGGTCTATCTCCTACCCCATCATTGTTAACATCTTCTAAAATTCGGCCACTTATTCGTCCTTTTTGGATGACAATAATAAAGTTATTGTCCATATCCTGTTCATTTTGGCCTAGAGTGACTTCGATCTTATTATCCTGGGATATGTTTTCATCCGTCGCATCACCGTCATTTGAGAAATCACCCGCGGCGTTAAATATATAGTCATCTGTACTTAATAATTTTAGTTCATATTGTCCGGGCAAATTTCCAAAACTGAAAGCACCATTTTCATCGGTATATGCATTATTAATCATATTTCCAGACATAGCATCAAATAGACCTACCTTTATTTGTTGTAACCCAAAATCTATATTTCCAGCTTGGTCTATTGCATTTCCTACGGTCCCACTAATCGTCCCTACAACATTATTTCTCAATGTAAAATTATTATCTGTGTCTGTTTCTTCTATTTCCAAATCCACTGGTATCAAATTTGGTCTATTAGGATCACTCATCCCATCTGGATCAGGAGTATCATCACCTCCAGAAAAAACATAATAATTGGAATTGTTTTGAATTTCTAAGACATATTCTCCCGGTTCAATGTCATAAAATTCAAAAACTCCATTAGCATTTGTCAGTTGTGAACTCACTAAAACCGTTGAAGGAGACCCATCTGGAAGTCGTTCGAATAAATAAACAAAATAACTGGGGACTTCAACTTCTCCAATTCCATCAAGATCTGCGTCCAACAAAATCGACCCACTAATAGCAATAGGATGTTTAGTAATAAAAAAATCATTGCCACTATCTATTTCGTCCGTTTCTAGATCGATATTAATTTTTACTGTTGGTTCTGTCTCTTTCGCATCCCCATCCGGTTCAGTATCCTCACCTATTATGGTAAAGTATTTAAGAGTCGCAGGGACATCTGGCAAAATAAAAAGTGCTTTGCCTTGAGCAGGGGGAACACCGACAAATTCAAACGCCCCAAATTCATCTACGGTAACTTTTAAAACATCAGAACCTCCAAACCCATCTGCATCATATTCTTTATATATCGAATCTGCATAATACACGGTTGCTCCTGCCATTGGAAATTCAAATATTCCATCCAAATCTTGATCCAACATAGCTGTACCTTTTATGATCTCATCTACGATCGAAACACTTGGGTCTCCAGCATCGACAAAATCATCTTTACCACAAGAACTCAGTAAAACAAACAGAAAGAAAGCAGTTATATATTTTAAATAATTCATAGTATCTTTTTTAAAATTAAAAAATGGACATTTATTCTAAATGGTGATCACCCATAAAGATCTTAATGATCTCTACGTAGTTATACACTACTCAAATCCAGAGTGCTGCAAGAAAGAAATAAAAAAATAATATATTTTGAAAGACTACTAATGATAATCGTTTCAATCCACGCTTTACATCCTTTTATTCATAATTTTAATGATCAAAATATAAAATTATCATCCTTTATGAATGACCATGCCCAGCCTAAAAAATGGTAATTTGCTTTATTGATATGGTTATTTGTTTATCCATTATTTAGGTGATTGTCGACCGTTTTATTTCCGTTGATGGAGGACATCCCTAGCCAATTACAAAATTTTATAATGAGTCTTATCCTTGTTCCTTTAATGGTATGGCTTTATATTCCATTTGTACACAAACGATTTTTTGTTTGGTTAAGAAAGTAGATTTTACTTATTCGTTTGTATTCCATATCACGATCGATAAACTTATTGATACCCTCTTGCCTGATACTGAAATAATTCCTGATACAAGCCTTTCTTTTTTAATAAAGCCTCATGTGTTCCCATTTCTAGCAATCGACCTTGTTTTAAAACAAGAATGCGATTTGCCATACGAACGGTGCTAAAACGATGTGAGATAAGAACGGCTGTTTTACCTTTCGTCAGATCAACAAAACGCTGAAATGCTTCAAATTCAGCACGTGCATCAAGAGCTGCTGTAGGCTCATCGAGGATAATTACTTCCGCATTTTTCATATATGCACGAGCCAAGGCGATCTTTTGCCATTGCCCACCAGATAATTCTTTTCCTTGTCGGAATCGTTTTCCCAGTTGCTGGTCGTACCCATCTGGTAAATCTTCGATCACTTGATCTGCCAAGCTCCTTTGTGCTGCAAATTTTATTTTAGATGTATTATCCATCTCATCGACTTTTCCTACGCCGATATTCTCTCTTGCAATCATTTGGAATTTTACAAAATCCTGAAATATGACTCCAAAAAGCTTTTGATATTCCAATGGATCCATAGTCCAAATATCTTTCCCTTCCAGTAAGATTTTTCCTTCTGTAGGTTTATACATTCTTAATAATAACTTTATCAACGTTGTTTTTCCCGCTCCATTTTCACCAACTAAGGCTAATTTTTCTCCTGCAGGTAATCGGAAAGAAAGGTTTTGTAACACATACTGATCGGAACCAGCATATTTAAAACTTACATCCTGAAACTCAAACCCCTGTTCCACTTTTTTCGGTGCTGATTCCAAATTATGGTTATTTATAGATCCATGATCGGCATCTAAAAAGTCAAAATAATCTTTAAGATATAAGGCACTTTCTGTAATTCGGGATAACCTAGAAAATATGGTTTGTAGTTGATTACGAAGCCTTCTAAAAGCGCCAGCCAAAAAAGTAAGATCACCGATAGTAATAATCCCTGTTACGGTCCTGATAATTATCAAAACATAGGCCCCATAATAGGACAAATCACCAATGATATGAAAGATAGATCCCCAACTTGCTCGTTTTATAGCTAGCGTTTTATTAGCTAAATAATATTTATGTGCGAGCTCTGAAAAACGTTGACTTATAAAGGAAGCCAAACCAAAAAGTTTGATTTCTTTTGCTGTAACATCACTTGCACCTATGTATCGCAAATAATCGAGTTCTCGCCTTTCGGGTGTCCATCGACGTACCAATGAATAGCTTGACCGACTAAATTTAATTTCATTTAAAAAGGAAGGAATAATGGCAATAAATAAAATTAATATTAACCATGGTTCAAAGACGATCAATCCTCCAATAAGTGAAATCACCGTAATCATATCTTGTGCCTGACTTAATACGGTAGACATTAATGTAACCCGACTGGTTGTTTGTCTTCTAGCTCGCTCTAATTTATCATAAAAATCAGCATCTTCTAATTGACTTAATGGAACGCTCGCTGCTTTCTGAATGATTCTAACGGAGGATTTATTGCCATAAAGGTCTCCTAATAAGGCATCAATCAAACTTATCAGTCGACTGAGTAGATCGGAGAAAACGGCAAGCAGGAGTTCTGTTCCCAACAAGTACCATAATCGTACTAAGTCTTTTTCAGGTAAATCAATTTGTAAAACGACTTCATCAATAATCAACTTTCCAACCCAAAGCAAAAGTACGGGTAATACAGATTTGATCAATCTTGCTATAATATTCCACAAAAACAACCATTTATTGGTTTGCCAAATCAAGGTAAAAAAGCGAGGAATATACTTCAGTGCTTCAATATTCGACTTCCAACCAATTTTATCTGATTTCTTTGTTACGATCATAGTTAATGCTAACAATTGAAAAATGAGAAAGGTTTGTAAACAAGAAAAATCCTAGCATTTAACTATCCTTCATTTCTAAGAATAGTTAGATTTTGATTTTCTCGAATCTAAAATTTAAATTGATGATTCATCATTATCACCATCAGTAATATATTACATTGAACTAGTCAATCGCCTAAAATTAAGCTTTAGTAAAGGAACCCTATCTTAGTGAACCTAAAAAGACTTCATGATCACCAAAGTTATCGTCCTTACCATTTATGTATGTATTCTATTTTTAATCGGAATTTTAGCTTCAAGGAGGGTAAAAAGCATGAGCGATTATTACCTCGGTGGAAAAAAAATGGGCTTTTGGGCTGTTGCTTTTTCTGCTCGAGCAACAGGAGAATCTGGTTGGTTACTTATTGGACTTACAGGAATGGGTGCTATGGCTGGATACTCTGCCTATTGGGTTGTTGTCGGTGAATTACTTGGTGTTTTTCTTTCTTGGCAATTTATGGCTAAGCGTTTTAAACGAATGTCTGATCGCTATAAATCGATTACGATACCAGACTACCTTCAAAGTCATTTTAAATCTTCTACAAATACCCTAAGAGTCATCTCTGCTTCTGTTTTGGTGGTATTTGTTGTAATTTATGTGGCTTCCCAAATGGATGTAACTGGGATTGCTTTCGAATCTATGCTCGATATTGATTATCGGATTGGCGCCCTCATAGGATTTGCAATTGTGCTTGCTTACATCTTTTTTGGCGGTTTTGTTGCTGCCGTTTGGTCTGATATGTTTCAGGGGATACTCATGTTTTTTGGATTAGTTTTACTACCTATTGTTGTTTGGTTTTCGATGGATCATGGTTCTGGTATAACCGAAGGATTAAATGCAATTGATCCAACACTAACCCAACTAATGGGTCGAAGTGAAGATGGATGGATGAATCTATTTACCATACTTGGTTTTTCTATGATAGGCTTAGGATTTTTAGGTTCCCCGCAAGTGTATGTGCGTTTTATGTCTATCAAAAGTGAAACAGAAATTGATAAAGGCAAGTGGGTTGCTTTACTTTTTACCTTACTGACAGATGCAGCAGCAGTTACAATTGGGATCCTTGCTAGAGTTTATTTTACCAAAGAGGGTCAAGATCCTGAAGCAATATTAGGTAATGGAGGAGAAGATGTGTTGAGCATGATCACCCATGAGTTTTTACCTACAATATTGGTTGCCATTTTTATAGCTATTGTCTTATCAGCTATCATGTCTACAATCGATTCACTACTGATATTAGCTTCAAGCGCAATTACAAGAGATTTCTATCAAAAAATGTATAGACCTGATCTTAAAGATGAAGATCTAACCCAATTTTCTAGGATGATTACGATTGCGATGGCATTGACAGCATTAGGCATAGCCATTTTGCTCTATAATTTATACCCAGATCGACAGATTTTTTGGATTATGATCTTTGGTTGGTCAGGTATTGCCGCTACCTTTTGTCCTGTCATTATTTTATCGATTTTCTGGTCAGGTTATTCTGAAAAAGGCGCTATCGCATCGATGATTACCGGGTTTATATCCGTTATATTATTCAAGTTTGTATTTTCAACTATGGATGGCATCGGAGAATATCTTGTAGCGTTAGATGTACTTGCTCCGTCTTTTGCCGCTGCTATGATTGTAGGATATATTGTTTCAAAAATATTCCCC
>CALDTZ010000134.1 GCA_937924805.1 uncultured Saprospiraceae bacterium | reverse complement strand
ATTACAAAAAAAGAAGAAAAACCTTTAATTAATATGGAGGAAGATAAATACATGTCTTTACAAACGATTGATTTTGTAATGGGACATTTTGAACCTTCAGAGCGAAAAGATTTTATAGCAATACCAGCTAAGTATGCGGATCGAAATGGAATGTATATGCACAAAGATGCTTATAATGCTTTTGTAGAAATGGAAGCTTCTGCATCAAAGGAAGGAATCAAACTTGTTATTCGAAGTGCCGCAAGAAATTTTAACTATCAGAAATCAATTTGGGAAGCGAAATGGTCTGGAAGTCGAAAATTATCTGGAGGAATCAATGCTTCCAAAACATTCCCGCACAGTCACGATCGTGCAACCGAGATCATGAAGTATAGTGCAATGCCAGGTGCTTCAAGACACCATTGGGGTACTGATATAGATTTCAATGCATTTGAAAATGTCTATTTCGAATCAGGAGCGGGTAAAAAACTGTTTGATTGGTTAGAAAAAAATGCGAGCATCTATGGGTTTGGTAGACCATATACGGCTAAAGGAACGGATCGTATTGCGGGGTATGAAGAAGAAAAGTGGCATTGGTCTTATTTGCCAATCGCTAAAGAATTAACGAATTTTGTAGCATCAACATTAAAAGATGAAAATCTAAAAGGTTTTTCTGGTGCTGAAGAAGCAAAAAACCTAGGCGTTAAAGAAAATTATATTTTAGGAATATCTAAAAAAGTATTATAGATGGCAATGACAGAATCAACTATGGTGGCTTTGGGCAGTAAAGCGCCTAATTTTCATTTGGAAGACGTTATAAGTAATAACTATTTATCATTAGACGATATAAAATCAAATAAGGCAACAGTTATCATGTTTATTTGTAATCATTGTCCATTTGTCATTCATGTAAATCCAGAATTAGTAAAGATTGCAAATGAATACAAAAATGTTGGAGTGTCATTTGTTGCAATAAGCTCTAATGATGTAGAAAACTATCCTGAAGATGCGCCCGATAAAATGAGTATCGTCGCTAAAGTTTTAAAGTTCCCTTTTCCTTACCTCTATGATAAAAGGCAAGAAGTAGCTAAAGCATATGACGCAGCTTGTACGCCAGATTTTTATGTGTTTGATGGGGATTTGAAATTGTTTTACAGAGGAAGACTAGATGATTCTAGGCCGGGTAACAGCGTCCCATTATCAGGCAAAGATCTGAGAACTGCCATTGATGCTTGTCTTGAAGGTAGAAAAGTAGAAAAACAATACCCAAGTATGGGATGTAATATTAAGTGGAAATAGTCCATTTATGGAAAGAGAAAAAATCGAAAACAAAGTACCTCCGACATTGAATCCATTTATTATGGAAGGCAATATTTTTGGGTTTTCACCACTATTTTCTATTGTGGCAACGATCGTTTTATGTATAGCAGCGGTATATGTTTTGAAAAATACGAAAACAATAGATGCAAGTTTATATGCAGGGTATATGCGACCTTTGTCTTCTGAGTTCATGAAAGAGGTATATGAACATGAACCGAATGCAAAACTTAAAAAGATTATCGCCGATTATGACAAAAAAGACTATAAGCAAGCTGTCATAGGTTTAAGATCAGCATCGATTATGAATCAAAATGATACGATTGATATATACAAAGGCATTGCATTAATGATGTATGAAAAAAATGAAGAAGCATTGCGTGCATTTGAAAATTTGGAAAAGAAAAAAGTACCTGGATTTTACAACCAAATACAATGGTATAAAGCGTTAAATCACTTAAAGTTTATGGATGCGGAAAAGACATCTTTATCATTAAATAATATTATCGCCTCAGATGATGACTTTGCTAAAATTCCTGCTCAAAAGCTACTTCAAGAAAGTATGTCTACCCTTAAGTAGCAAAAGCTACTCCATCTGTTTCCATTTTGTTTTTAATGTAATACCCAACAAAAGTTGCTAGGATACAAACAACAAAACAAATGGTCCAATAAATATCATAGCCTATCATTTCAACGATGGGTAACCCAAGTAAAGGCGCTAAAATAAAAGCGACCGAGAATAGCATTGCTGTTGCTCCCATGTAAGCACCTCTATTATCCTCATTTGATCGTTTGAGTGCTATGGTGTTTATAAAAGGGAAATTGATGATTTCTCCAAAAGTAGTAAGCAAGGTATACAGACTTACCGCTAAAAACCCTGAAATAAATGCTAAATGAAAAGAAAGGAAGGAAACTCCAATCATAACCATTCCGATAAGAAGCGGAATAAAGGCATATTTTTTTTCTTCCAAGATATAAATTATAGGCATTTCGAAAACAACAATAATTAAGCCATTAATGGTAAAAAACCATCCGATTTGACTTTCAGATAATAATAAAACCTCTCTAAAATAGACAGGTACTACATTTAGTATTTGGAAAAATACAATTAGATTTAAAATGTTCACAAACATAAACCCCATGAAATAGGCGTCAGCAAATGGGCTTTTACCTTTGGTTAATTCTTTGGGTTTTGGTTTAAATGATTCTTTCGGCTTAAAAGCTATAAACATAAATAGAGCGGCTAATAAACAAGTACCGCCATCAAAGGCAAACAACCAAAAATAGCCAATCGTGGCAGCAAAAAAACCGCCTACTGCTGGACCAATAGCAATTCCTAGATTAATAGCCATACGTATTAGAGAAATGCCTCTTGTAACATTGTGTTTTTCTGTTATTTTGGCCAACAAAGAAAAAGAAGCCGGTCGAAAAAAATCGGCAAAAGTTACCGTAATAAACATTAAAGCACAAAGGCTATAAAATTCGGTTAAGAACCCTAAACTTATAAAGCATACCCCCGAAAGGATAAGACTCATAATCATTGTTTTAAACTCTCCAATTTTATCTGTTAAGATACCACCAAAGTAAGCACCAGTAAGCGAACCCAAACCGTAACAGCTGGTTATTATACCTGCTTGAAATTTGCTCCAGCCCAATATTTCAATTACATAAATTGATAAAAAAGGAAGAACCATCATACCACTTCTATTAATAAGAAGGACACCTGCAAGTTTCCATACCTCCTGAGATAAACCCTTGAAAGTATGGATATAGGAATTGGCTGCCTTTTTAAGTATCGCAAACATTAAGTAAAGGTATGGTTATAGATAATAATAAACCTTTGGTCTAATGCATTTAATTTTTTAATATAAAATATCTTGTAATGTCTGATAGACCGGATATTTTTCTACTTTTAATCTTGGTAACAATTGTTTGTAATTGAAAAATTGTATTTTTTTACTAGAATCGAATTAATAAATATAACCATGAAAAAATCTCTTTTACTTGCTGTTTTTTTGATGTCATGTGC
Organism: uncultured Saprospiraceae bacterium; assembly: GCA_937924805.1. GTDB lineage: Bacteria > Bacteroidota > Bacteroidia > Chitinophagales > Saprospiraceae > JAHDDO01. The sequence continues at coordinate 22,837 of CALDTZ010000134.1, read as the reverse complement.
ACTTTGTTTTGGACAAAGCAGAAGCAAAAGTAGCAGTCTTGAGTACGTATATGTGGGTACGGATGTCGATTTATTGAGAGTAAATAGACCATATGCTCCGAACCTTTCTATTGGGGTAAAAAATACAACTTCAAGTCGAAAATATATAGCCTTTGAACTTAATGGGTGGTATGCAACACAAGAAGAAAAAGAAACAGTGGGAGGGCAGACAAGTATTCGTGGAGAAGAAAAAATATTATCTATCAACGGGTTAGTAAAATTTGGCTTTAGCCTCACAAAAAACATTAAGAAAGGGTTTAATACGTCATTATTTACTGGTTTGAATTATTGGTCTAGTGAAACATCCTCTTTTACAGAATTGTATTACCCAATTTCTTATCAAGGGTACAATATCGTTGCAGGAGTTGAACCAGAATATATTATTGATGCGACGAAAAACATTGATATTGTTTTAAGTGTTCCTGTAAGTATAGGAACGATTGGGTATAGCAATGAAGTTATTGGTGATCCGACACGACCTGTTGAAGAAAACACTACAAAAGGCATTGATTTTAACTATTTGCCACAGTATTCACTATTTAGAGTTACCCTACAGATCGCTCTATAAAGCTAATGTCGCCCTTATCGGGAAATGATCAGAAAAGTATTGCGGAAGTACTTTATGATCAACAACATGTAATACGGGATCGCTAAGTATATAATCGATGCGTAAACCAGGCAATGACCCTGCATAGGTAGATCCGATTCCTGGCTTGGATTTGGTAAAACTATCCTCTAAATTTTCTGAAAGCTTTGCATAAATGTAAGATTGGGGAACATCATTAAGATCGCCACAGAGTAAAATAGGGTGAGGTGATTTAGCAATGTGATCCATCAAAACATTCAATTGTTGCTGGCGTTGCCCGCTATATTTACCATACCGAGCAAGAATGCTATTGATGTTTGACCAAGTAGATGATTTACTCAAATCTCTCTCTTGCATCAACACATTTGTTTTGCTTGAGATCATATTTGAACTCAAGTGAACGCTATAAACTCTTACTGTTTCATTTGGAAATATTATATCTGCCCAAGCCGCATATTTGGTGTTTCCACCCAGATACACGAATCCCTTATCTCTAAATGGATATGCTGAATAAATAGAAGTACCTATCGTATCAACAGAGTGTGAATGAGGCAAATTTATTCCTTTTTCGATGAGTGTTTTTGCATGGTATCTTTGTTCTTGAAAACAAAAAACGTCGACTTTATCTAAAGAAGATGTCCATGATTTAAATTCTTCAATTTTATGCTTGTCTAACGTACGTTTATTTTTTCTAAAATATTTGGCGGCTTGTAAGTTTTGACTAATGACAGAAATATAGGTTTTGTCTTTTTCAATTTCACTATTGTCAAAAAATGAAACGTGCCTAGGAATGGCTTTGTAACCAATGAGTAGACAAATTATTGGCAGAAATATATATTTTGGTTTTGTTACTAGCCAGAAAATTAGAAAACAGATATTAATGAATAATAAATAAGGAAAAAACAAGCTTAAAACAGGAAAAAAACTACCTAAGTTTGGAGGCATTATAGGGCCAAGGTAAGCAACAAGCAATAAGGTTGCAAATAGGCTGTTAATAAGGAAAAGTAGCTTTTGCAAAAGCTTTTATTTTTTACTGGCGTTATACAAAATATCTTTTTCTTCATCTGTCAAATGATCCATTCCGTGTTTTTTGATTTTATCTAAAATCTCATCAATCATTTGTTGTTCTGATTTTGATCTTTGGGGTTTTTGCTCTTTTTTTTCTTCATCACTTTTTCTGTGAACCACTTTGATAAATTCATTTTTAGGATTAGTAGCAGCTTCCTTTTTCTGATTAAACCACTGAAATAGTTGTTGAAGTGGTTCCGTAAGATCACGACCATTTTTCAAATAAGTAGCATATATCATACCGAAAAGAGCTCCGCCAAGATGAGCAAAATGACCGCCAGTATTGTTAAACCCTGCGGTACCAACAATGTCTACAAAGATGACAATGGCTGCGATGTATTTTAATTTCACAGAGCCTACAATTAATAAATGCAAGGTGTAGTCAGGGGAGATCATAGCTGCACATAATAAAATACCCATAATGGCACCAGATGCACCCATTGCATAATGTACGCCAGTACCAGCAACAGGTAGAAAATACATGGCAATCATAAAGGTGACCATTCCTGACAAACCAGCTAGTATATATATAGGTAAAACCCTTCGATCTCCAAGGAAATCACCTACAATTCTTCCAAACCAATATAGTAAAAGCATATTCCACCCAAAATGCCAAAAGCCTTTGTGAAGAAACATGTGCGTAATAATTGACCATGGATTTTTAAGGATGTGGATCGGATTATTTGAAATAGAAAGACTTCTCTCAATAATTGTATAAACAGAGGATTCTCCAGCGCTTATATGAAAAGTAAAAACGTATAATAAGTTGATAAGAATAAAAATTAACGTATTCGCAATGATTATTCTAGTTAATACATTACCCTGTTGGATGGCGTATTTAATATCTTGAAATATGGAATCAAACATAATTTATGACAAGCGGTACTATTTTTTGTTGTACCAATATTTAATGACTAAAAAACCAGCTATAGCACCACCTAAATGTGCAAAATGACCAATACCGTCATTGGCCATTGTAACCCCACGATATAAATCGAATCCTACTAATATAAGCGCTAAAACACCTATTTTTATTGGAATAGGAGGAAATAAAAGTTGAACTTTCATGTTTGGTAATAAAGCAGCAAGACCGGCTAAAACTCCATAGATGGCACCAGATGCTCCAACAGAAGGTATGTTGAGTAAATAATTCATTTCGCCAAGTGCTAAATTGCTATAGTTTTTACCAGAAAGAATTAATGACCTTCCTTTTTCTTTTACAATATCTAATTCTCCAGGCTCTAGTTGCTGTATTAAGTTCGAATATTGGTAATAGTCAATTCCAAATGTTAAAAGAAAAGAACCAAGAGCACTTATTAGATATAAAAGAAAAAATCTTTTTGAACCCAGTTTAGATTCTAACATTGGCCCCAAAAAAAACAAGGTTAGCATGTTAAAAATCAAGTGGTTCATATCCGCATGCATAAAGAAGTGGCTAACTAATTGATAGGGTTTAAAATTGGCTGAAAAAGGTGGAAACATTGATAATTCAGGCACAAATTGCGGCAATGTCATGCGTGCAAAAAAGACTATGACATTAATAAAGATCAAGTTTTTGACAACTTCCGTTATTCTTAACATCGTTACATTTTCTAATCTATAAATAAAGGAATGTGAAGATAGTTTTAATTAAAACTGTTTTTCTAGTTCATTCAGTTCAACTTCTATGAAACATTTTTTTCCTCCAGGGCTAATAAAAGGAATTTCACATGAAAATAGATCACTAATAAGACTATTCATTTCTTCACTTGTAAGTGGTTTTCCTCGTTTAATGCAAGAACTTTTAGCAATAGATCTTGCAACATTTTCATGAATACCCAATTCAAGTTCAATGTTTGCTTGATATTGCTCAATTAATTCATTGATCATACTCGAAATATCCACTTGTTGCATTAAAGCTGGAATTCCATTTATTATAAAATTATGATCACCGAAATGCTCGATTTCAAAACCCATTTTTTGAATCGTAGGAATAATAAGCATCATCGTTTCTGTTTGTTCATGATTCAAATGCAAATTAATGGGAAATAATTGTTTTTGAATTGTTGCATCTTGGGAGTCTAAAGCTTCAAGATATTGCTCATATAAAATGCGTTCATGTGCGTGTTGTTGGTGAATGGTTATATAGCCAGATTTGATTGGACTTATGATAAACGTATTATGGATTTGGTAGGGTTTCTTAGTTTCTAGAATATCTACGTTTCTTGATCTTCTAGGGCTTGGTTTGTCTAAACTACTTGGGATTCTAAGCATTTGCTGTTCATCATATAGATTGCTAGCTTCTTGACCCATTTCATTATATAATTGAGACCATTCATTTATTTCTTGAGCATCTTTTTTTGAAGATTCAGAATTGACATTGGATTTAAAGGTTTGCGCACTTTGTGAAGGTGTTGAAGTATTTCTATGAGGAATATTATTAAATCGATCTGTTGTTTGAAAATCAAGCGTTGGTACGACATTATACTTCCCTAAGGCATGCTGAGTAGTCACTTTAAGATATTGATAGATTAAGCGTTCTTCTTCAAATTTTATTTCTGTCTTAGTTGGATGGATATTGATATCAATTTTAGCTGGATCAATATCTAAATTAATGACGTAGAATGGATAATCTTCTTTTTGAATTAAATCACCAAAGGCTAATTTGATCGCATGATTTAAATAGTTAGATTTTACAAAACGATGATTGACAAATAGATATTGATCTTTTTTATTTTTTTTTGCAATTTCTGGTTTCCCTATGTATCCTTTGATCTTTATTATGTCCGTGTTTTCTTCTACAGGAACAAGCATTTCATTGAAATTTTTACCAAAAACGCCAACAATCCTTTTTCTCATTCCACCATGGTTTAAATGAAATACTTCCATTTCATTATGAACCATTGTAAAAGATGTCTCTGGATTGGCTAAGGCAACACGTTTAAACTCTTCAACAATATGTCTTAATTCTACAGGGTCTGATTTTAAAAATTTTCGTCTAGCTGGAACATTATAGAATAGATTTTTAATTGATATTGTTGTTCCTTTATTAAGAGGGCAAACATTTTGTTTTTTTAAAACAGACCCATGAATAACAAGATGAGTACCCATTTCTTGATTTTCAGGCTTGGTTTTCATTTCAACATGAGCAATGGAAGCGATACTTGCGAGGGCCTCACCTCTAAACCCCATCGTTTTTATTGAAAATAAATCATTTGCTTCTCGAATTTTGGATGTGGCATGTCTTTCAAAGCTCATTCTCGCATCGGTTTCAGACATACCTTTGCCATCATCTACTACTTGGATTAGTGTTTTTCCAGAATCTTTAATAACAAGTTGAATAAAGGTACTTCCAGCATCTACGGCATTTTCAAGTAACTCTTTCACGACTGATGCTGGTCTTTGAATGACCTCTCCAGCAGCTATTTGATTTGCAATTGATTCAGGAAGAAGCTGAATAATATCAGCCATAAATATCGGTTTTAAATAAATTCTTAGGCATTAACTCGTCAAAGATACTCATCGAAAAGTTAGCGTTATTTACATTTTTTCCACATAATGTTTATCCTAACAAGGAATCTGCAAATTTGAAAAACATATCTGATTTTAAAACCACATAAGTAACAAGGAATAGTACAAAAATGATTCCCATTAAACGAATATTTGATTGAGCACTAGATTTACGTGCGGATGATGTTTGACCTCTTGATTTTCTTCTCAACCCCATCCGTATATTATTTTTAGTATTGCTTAATGCATCACCGTCTTTCTTGTTTATACCTAACCTCAATTCTCGCTCTTCTTTTTCTTGGTCATAAAAGCGTGGGACATAATCAAATGTTTTATTCGTAATCTTTTTCTTAAACATAGTAGCCCTTTTTTATATAAAGATGCGTAAATCTTACATTTTGGTCAATTTTATCTAGGCGCCTTTTTTAATTAAAAATTGGCCATTTGGATTAATATTAATTTTACCTTTGTCAGGTATTGTTTAATACCACCAAAACCCACCATGAGTGATACTATAAAACATGAATGCGGACTAGCTTTAATCCGTCTTTTAAAACCACTCGATTTCTACGTTGAAAAATATGGAACACCTCTTTATGGACTTTATAAAATGCAGTTTCTTATGCAGAAACAAAGGAATAGAGGGCAAGATGGAGCAGGAATCGCAACAATAAAACTTGATCCAGAACCTGGACATAGGTATATAAGTAGAAAACGATCAAATAGTCCACAATATTTAAAGGATTTATTTACTGAAGTCTACAAGCGATTTGAAGATGTACCAAAAGATAAATTTGGCGATGCTCAGTGGATGAAAGATAACATGCCTTATACAGGGGAAGTGTTACTTGGGCATCTTAGGTACGGTACACACGGAGTAAATACAATTGAAACGGTCCACCCTTTTTTAAGGCAAAATAATTGGATTACAAGAAACTTGGTCCTTGCTGGTAATTTTAATATGACCAACATGGACGAATTATTTGCAGAATTAATCAGTTTTGGACAACACCCTAAAGAAAAGTCAGATACGGTTACGATTCTTGAAAAGATTGGACATTTCTTAGACTTGGAGGTAGAGAACTTATTTAAATGGTTTAAAGGAAAAAATCTGACGAAATTAGAAATCACACAAATGATTTCTGAAAAACTAGATGTAAAAAGAATCTTACAAAGATCATCGAGAAAAATAGATGGTGGATATGTGATGGCTGGCATTTTAGGTCATGGCGATGCTTTTGTATTGAGAGATCCTGCAGGAATCAGACCTGCTTTTTATTATGCAGATGATGAAGTTGTTGTCGTTGCTTCCGAGCGGCCAGCCATTCAGACTACTTTTAATGTAAGTTATAAAGATGTAAAAGAACTGAAACGAGGTCATGCATTGATTATAAAAAAGAATGGTCTTGTTACTGAAGATTTGTGTAAAGATCAAATTGAAAGAAAAGCTTGCTCCTTTGAAAGAATTTACTTTTCAAGAGGTACAGACAAGGAAATATATCTAGAACGTAAAAAACTAGGAGATTTACTAGCTGAAAGAATATTAAAGCGGGTAAATTATAATTTTAACGATACGGTTTTTACGTATATCCCAAATACAGCAGAAGTTGCTTTTTATGGATTAGTTGAGTCACTTCATAAAATCAATGCGCAACGTAAAAAAGACCAAATCTTGATTCTGAAGGAAAATTTAGACGATAAATCATTGTCTGAAATTATGGCCGTACAGCCAAGAGTCGAAAAATTAGCAATAAAAGACGCTAAAATGAGAACGTTTATTGCTGATGATGTTTCTAGGAATGAAATGGTGAAAATGCTCTATGATGTGACTTATGGCATTGTGAAAAACAAGAAAGACACTTTGGTCGTGATTGATGATTCAATTGTGAGAGGAACGACCTTAAAAGAATCGATCATTACCATATTGAACCGTTTGAAACCAAAAAAAATTATTATTGTTTCATCGGCGCCTCAGATACGGTATCCTGATTGTTATGGGATCGATATGTCCAAATTAAACAAATTAGTAGCTTTTAGAGCCATGATAGAATTGCTACACGATAATAACAAATCACACCTCATCGAAGAAACGTACCATCGATGTATTGAATCAAATAAATTACCCGCAGCAGAGATAAAAAATGAACTTAAAACTCTATATGATCTTTATTCTGATGAGGAAATATCACATAAGATTGCTTCTATCATTAAACCTGCAGAAATAGAAATAGATATCGAAGTTATTTATCAAACAATAAATGATCTGCATAAAGCATGTCCAAATAATACCGGAGATTGGTACTTTTCAGGAAACTACCCAACCGTTGGTGGTAATAGGATTGTAAATAAAGCTTTTATCAACTATTTTGAAAAGATAGACGAACGCCCTTATTAGTCAAGTTTAGAATAATATAGTTGGTTTTTATTACCTTTATTTGATATACTTTAGCTCTTATGGGAAGATTAATTAAAATCGTCATTTTTTTAACGGTTATGGCACTGCTTTACTTCTGGCTTGTCCAATCTTTTTCTGGATGTGGAAATAATTCAGCATCCGAAATAACAGATACTATTATTGCACAAGATTCATTACGTTCAGGTCTAGCAAATGAAGATGAAATATTTGAATCGGAAGAAACAAATGAAGGGGATGTTGATGATTTATTTGAATCTAATGAAAACGAAGGAATAGATTATACAGCATTGGATGAAGTGATAGACAAAAGTTTTGAAACAAAACAAGATCCTGATAGTTTCGAGCCGGAGTCAAATAATGATGTTTCATACACACCTCCAAGTTCGAATCGAACCTATACAAATACGAGTGATGGGTATTTAATTATTGCAGGAAGTTATTTAATGGAAGCTAATGCAATGAATATGGTCAGGAAATTGAACAATATGGGATTTAGTGCTGAAAAACTCATTTTTGACAATTCAGAATACCATTCAGTAATCGCAGGAAGATTTGCAGATTACGGAGAAGCTGTTGATGCGGTAAGTTCATTAAAAAATAGAGGGATCGATTGTTATGTTCACAGAAAGAAAATGTAATCATGTGTGGACGTTCTTCATTGAGCAAAACGGAAGTAGAAATAGAAAAAAGGTTTAAAGCAACTTTTTATTCTGATGAACTAGAAAAATATAATCCGATTCCCAGTTATAATGTGGCACCCTCACATTATCATCCGATAATTACCAACGTAGAAAAAGATAAGATCCATTTATATAGATGGGGCTTGATTCCTTCTTGGGCCAAAGATGAAAAAATTGGTTTCAAAATGATTAATGCAAGAGTAGAGACGCTGCTTGAAAAAAAATCCTTCAAAAAAGCAGTTTCAAATCAACGTTGTATAGTTCCTTTTGATGGCTTTTATGAATGGAGAAAAGAAGGAAGAAAAAAGATTCCATATCGATTTACAACAAAGGATCAAGAAATATTTTCTATTGCAGGCTTATGGGATAGGTGGATAAGTGAAAAAGGAGAATCTATTTATTCGTTTACGATTATTACTCAAGAGGCGAATGATATTGTTGGTCAGATTCATAACCGTATGCCAGCGATATTGAATGAACAACAAGAAGCCATATGGTTAGATAATGATATACACCCTAAAGAGCTTATTCAAATTATTGGACCTTATCCAAATGAATTAATGGAAAAATATCGAGTTAATGAGGATGTAAATAATGTTCGAAACAATAATGTGTCGCTTTTTGAACCATTTGCACTCAAAAAAGGAGAAAATTTGTCATTATTTTAAAGTTAAAGAATAAGCGACCCTTTTATTCGTTAAACTATTGTTAACAAATAATGAAATACTGGATTACTATTAGATTTTATCTTTACTTTATTTCATTATTTTAATAAAATTACTGCCTATACGCGATTAATACATTTACACTAACAAGAATTAAACAAGATTACAAACCTAAATTAGTTAGTTATGAATGTATTGAAGCTTTCAGATCGCGAGTTAATTAATGCTTATTTAGATGGAAATGATAAAGCTTTTGAAGTTTTATTAAATCGTCATAGAGATAAAATCTACACCTCTATTTATCTATTCGTAAAAGATAGAGATTTAGCAGAAGATATATTTCAAGATGTTTTCATTAAAATTATCAAGACACTTAGAAATGGAAAATATAACCATGAAGGTAAATTTCTTCAATGGGCCATGCGTATTTCCTACAATATGTGTGTAGATCATTTTAGAAAAAATAAGAAGAAAACGAAAGTCTCACCAAATGAAACTTTTGATATATTCGATATTCTAGAAACAAAAGAAGACAATAAAGAAGACTTAATGATAAAAAGTCAATTGCATACAAAAGTTAGACAGTTGGTTGATCAATTACCAGAAGAACAAAGAGAAGTTGTGATTTTGCGTCATTATGCGGATATGAGTTTTAAAGAAATATCTCAACTAACAAGAGTTAGTATTAATACTGCATTAGGTAGAATGAGGTATGCATTAATTAATATGCGTAAAATGGTGACAGAAGAAGAACTTATGATGTTTTAATTTTGTTTAAATTGTCGATATACAAAGGAAGTAACTTTCAGGTTACTTCCTTTTTTTTTATCAAAACACTAAAAATTGTTTGAGATTTGGTGGCCAATGGACATTAAAAAGTGACCTATTTAAATCAAATTGTCTCTATTTAGATTCATTTTCTTTTACTGAAATAAAAAACAAAGTTTAAATGACTTTTGTTTGGATTTAAATAATGAAAATAAAGGAACCTATAGCTTTAAAAAGTCTTACAGATGAAGAACTGTTGGCTTATCTTGATACTAAACATCATGATAAGGTACTTAGTCTTATCTATGATCGCTATAATAAGAAGGTTTATTTTAAAGCTATATCATTGGTTAGAAATGAAGCTGATGCTAAGGATTTAGCACATGATATTTTTGTAAAGATTTTTATAAAAATCAAACAATTCAAAGGCAATTCTCGATTGTCATTATGGATACATTCTATATCTGTAAATACGTGTATTAATTATTTAACAAAAAAAAATAAAACCATTTTTGATGCAATCGATGAAACGAGTGAGATTCGGTTAACAGATGATATTTACGACAAAGAAACTCAATTGCTAACAGAAATAAAGGTTGAGCAATTACAAGAATTGATGTATAAACTCAAAGAAGAAGATAGATTATTGTTAATAATGAAATATTTAGACGGTATGTCTATTAAACAAATGGTTAAAATATTACAAATGAAGCCAAGTGCAATCAAAATGAGATTATTAAGGACGCGAGAGAAGTTATGTAAACTATATGAACAATTTTATGGAGCTTATAATGGATATGAGATATGAAAAATAAAAAAGATATACAGGTTTTATATGCAGAAAAATTTTCGGCTTTAGAAGGCAAGGCATATTCAGATCCAGAAATTAAAAAACAAGTATTCAATACGGTTGAGCGATTAAGGAATTTGGCAGAGGTTATCGACTTGTTTACGACAAAATTTATTTCATCTAATTCTACAATTATAGATAGTTTAATAAATCCTAATAAAAATTAAAGGAATGGAATGTGACCATTTGATATTTGATGGTCTCTATGTCGAGATTATATTAAAATGATTAAATGTAATCAACCTTCAAAGAAAAAAATTCTAATAGAAAAAGCTTTCTAGACATACTGAATATTTCAGAAGCTATTATTAAGAAGAAGAACTTGGAGAATAGAATAAGGTTGTTTTTCGAAATTAAGATCTTAGGACCTTTTATTGATTGATTAACAATCTTTTAGAATACTAAATTTGTGTTGGTTGTTCTTTCGCAAATTTTTTTTTGACATGATTTAGGATATTATCTTTTATTGGATAATGTTTCGATTTATTCTTGGGTTTTTGAAGCTTTGCTTGGGGTTATGCAAGGTTATATGATACGCAAGAATGTGGTTAAAGCGAGCAAGGTGCGGTTAACTTAGTTCTGTTTTATACGCAATAAAAAGTTTTTTGCGTGGCCAAAATCAATAATGAATTGTCACTAAATTCCAACGTTTAATTCTTTTAACTATTCGAAGTAGTAAGGAGCATGTTAGGGCATGCTCCTTTTTTTATTTTCCTTCTCAAAAGACACACAAAAGTGTTTTCTTTATTTTTATTTAAAATAGAAGTCAAAAATGATAAAATGGTTTTTTGTATAAACCATGTTATATTTATAGGTCTATAAAACAATAAAAAAATGAATGAACTTTCAAGTTGGTCAGAAGTATTATTAAATGCGAGTGATTCTTTTTTACAAAAAATAATGAGCTCTTTGCCTACGGTATTGGGGGCAATTTTCATATTTCTTATTGGGTGGTTTTTAGCTAGATTGCTTTCTACTGTTGTAGAGAAACTATTAGGGTATGCAAAATTTGATGATTTATCTAACAAGGTAAATGCGTCAGAGTTTCTTCAAAAAGCAAATATTAATACAAGTCCTACAAAATTAATAGCCAAATTCTTTTATTGGATTGTAATGTTACTAGTCTTTACTTCTGCAGCTGATGCATTGGGTTGGGATTCTGTAACAGGGGAAATATCAAAACTTATATCTTATCTTCCGAAATTATTTGTTGCGATTATTATTTTCATAATTGGAGCCTATTTTGCTTCAAATATTCGTGATATTATTTCTGGAGCAACAGAATCATTAGGATTAAGTACAGGAAGAATTATCTCTTCATTTGTTTTTTACATTATCATAATCTTAGTAGGGCTAACATCTTTACGTCAAGCAGGAATTGATACATCCATTATTACGTCTAATATGATGTTGATTCTTGGAGCCATGTTAGCAGCTGCCTCAATTTCATATGGTTTAGCATCGAAAGATGTATTATCAAATATTTTGGCAGGTTATGTTGGACGATCCACTTACAGAGAAGGAATGAAAATAGAAATTGATGGCGTAAAAGGTATAATTCTAGAATCAAGCAATGTAGGTGTAAAGATCAAGCAAAAAAACGGGGATGTAGTGATCATTCCTGCAAATACATTCCTTAAAAACAAAGTAAAAATCTTATCAAAAAAGAAAGAAGATCATTCTGAATAAATCGTTGGATCCAAATTCTTTCCGAAGGTACCTTGGATTCTTTGATACCATGATTCATAAGACTTAAGTGAAATAAACGTTTCCTTATTTTTTGGTTTTATAGCAGAGGTATAGTTTTTGATAAATGAATCGACGTTTTTAATTTTTGAATAATCAATGGGTAAAAGTTTAATGTCTGCTAAAATTTTTGGAGGAGCAAATAATTTAATAAATATGATTTGAATGTAATCAGAGGCAAAACCAATGGAACTGAACCCTGATTTTTTAGCAAGATTGTAACCATAAACTAAATTTTCGATTGTATGTTTTGCTTTCGTTTCAATTCGTAATATTTCTTCATTAATTCCTTCTTGTTTTAGAAAATCAACCATTACCTCAGCTTCTTGGAACGGTGAATAAACAGCCGAACCAGATAAAATTAGAGCGGACCCTTTTTTTACATCCAATAGATGTTTTGCCCATAGTAGTCGTTTCATCAGTATTGGGTCCATTTTATTTCCGTTATACGGGTAACCAGGAATAATAATAATATCTATCGGTTTTTCAATCGTATTATACGCATTTGAAGACCATAATTGAAGACCTATTCTGGAAATTAGAAATGCTGCAATAGTAAATATTGCCAGAAATAACCACCTTTTATTACGCTTTGTCATTTAGGTTTAAATCTTTGTAATAGGCTGTATCTATATTTTTTATTGACTTTGTTATCCATGTAATTTGTCCTACATGATAGCTGGTATGTTCAATGACATGTATAATGATACTAATGGGTGATTCAGTAAAACATTGGACAGGTATTTTTTCAGTGGGTTTGTCAAAAGAAAAGTTGTCAACGACCTTTATGGATAAGTTGATCGCAGCAGAAATTAATTTAATTAATTCGGGGGTAGAAATTTTTTGATTAGGTATAAACTCATGATCCCTCATTCTGTTGTCAGGAGTAATTCCTAGTGTTGAGTTTATATATTGATTTATATTGCCGCATAAATGAAGGACAAGATTCCCAACCGAATTTGAATATTCATTTGGCCGATACCAGATTTCTTTTTCATCCAATTGTTTTAAACAAAATATTATCCTTGGAAGAGATTCATGATACATTCTCCTTTGAAATTCATATTTAATATTTAAAATGATTGACATATCTCTCAATTTACATAATAGTTAGTAAAGGGCGTTAGTATAAAAATTATACCATTTATTTTTATACTTTTGGTAGTAACATTAAGCAACAATATTATGACAAAGTTATTTTACATAATCTGTTTTGTATCCTTTTCCTTAGGAATAAATGGACAAATTATAAGTTCAAAATCTTGGTTTCCAGATATTGGTGATTTAATTGTTACTTATGATGCATCAAATAATGGAAGTTTTCCACCTGGACAAGGAGGAAATGGTGTTTCTTGGGATTTTACTAGTGCGGTCGAAATGGAAGATTCAAGAGAAGAAACTAAGTTTGTTGATCCATTAACCTTACAAGGAGTGGTTAATTTTTCCGATGCAACGATTGCATCTATAAATGAAACAACAGGAGCGGAATATTTTTATAAAGAAGGAGAAGATTCATTTGAGTTGTTAGGATATGTTGATGGTAATTCTTTTGTCTATGAAGATCCATTTATGATATGGAAGCTACCTTTTGAATTTCAAGAATTATGGATTGATGATTTTGTTTTAAACGAATACGATGCTTCTGGAAATTTGGTTGCAACCGTCTTTGGTACAAACCAACATTTTTTTGATGGCAACGGTACTTTGACTAATCATGAAGGTACATTCGATGATATTTTCAGAATACGAACAAGGCGAACGTTATTTCCAGGAGAAGTAAATGAATCGTCTGAAACAACGTATAATTTCTATAAGGGAAAAGCATCAAATCGTCTAGCTTCTTATTTCTCATCTCCAGGTGGTAGCCCGCCCCCAAGATTTACTTGGGGTGGAGAATGTAACTTATTGAGTACAAGTAATACTGATATCGATAATGTTATTGTCGATGTACAATATAAAGGAGCTTCTTATTTTATAATTACAACGGAGTCATCCGCTATTCAGCATTTTACTATTTATAATTTTGCTGGACAACAGGTTTCAGAGACAATAACAAATACTAGAGATGGACAAATAGATCTTACTTTTTCAACAGATCTACAAAAAGGTCAATTGTATTTTTTAAAGATTGAAAATGAAGGTGTTAAGGAATTATACACTACTTCTTTTCTTTCTTGGTAGTACTATTTGTATCAAACTTTGTTTTCCATTGGGTTACAAGCCATTCAGGGTGGAATGTCCAGCACAGAATTCGACTTAGTTTTTGTCCTTGTCTCATTTCAATAATTTTTATCTCCTTCGCTTTTGCTTTGAGCAATTTTTTGTGCAAAGGTGGAATATATTGTTTTTGACTAACGAGGGTTGTAAACCAAAATACTTTTCTTTCAAACTTTTGACTTTCTTCAATAATCTTTGAAATAAAGGCAACTTCACCACCTTTATACCATAGTTCAGTATTACTGCCGCTATAGTTTCTATGAACCTTACTAAGATCCATATCTTCTCCATATCCTAATTTTTTCCACTTTCGTTGATTGGCTTTTTCAGCAGCTTCAGGAGAGTCATGGAAAGGAGGGTTGCAAATACAAGCATCAAAATAATCCCAATCTCTTAAAACACCTTCAAAAATATAGTTGCTATCTTTTTGAAATCGAAGATCAATGAGCCCTTGCAAGTGTTTATTTCCATAGACAATGTTTTTGGCCGATTTAAAAGCGACTTCATCTATTTCTGAACCAGAAAATTTCCAGCCATAGACTTTATTTCCAATGATAGGATATACACAATTTGAACCTACACCAATATCTAAAATCTGCACACGTCTACCTGTAGGAATTACCCCATTGTTTGATTCCTGCAATAAATCGGCAATGGTGTGGATGTAATTTGCACGACCAGGAATTGGAGGACAAAGATATCCAGGTGGAATATCCCAATATTCTAGTCCATAATGATAGATAAGTAATGATTTATTAAGCGTCTTTATTGCTGCAGCATTTGTAAAATCAATGGTTTCTTTATCATGCTCATTCACATAAATAAATTCCTTTAACTCGGGAACTGCTTTTACGAGTACTTTAAAATTATACCTTTCATGATGGATATTACGTAAGTGTAGAACTGGTTTTGCCATAACCGTAAAGGTAAGACATTAAGCGATAAATTAGCAGATTCACTTTTCAATATCAAGTATTATTTTTCCAAACTGATGACTTTGTTTCATATAGGTAATGGCTTCATTTCCTTTAGACAAAGGGAAAGTTCGATCTACAATCGGATTAATTTTATGTGTTGTAACCATCTTTACCATTGATTCAAATTCAGAATCGTTTCCCATTGTGCTTCCGAAAATATGAAGTTGTTTAAAAAAAACGAGTTGTGGGCTCACATCATTCCAGTTACCAGCAGTACCTCCATATAGCCCAATTCTGCCACCTCGATTAGCCAATCCTACAAGTTTTGCAAATCCTTCTCCTCCTGCACTATCAATAATAACATCGAATCGTATGCCTTCTTTTTTTAACTGCTTATCCCAATCTTTGTCTTTATAATTTACACCTAGAGTAGCACCCAATTGAATGGCTTTTTCAATTTTCTCTGAACAGCTGCTCGTGACATAAACTTCTGCTCCTAATGCAAGAGCGAACTGCATAGCCATAAGGGCTACACCTCCACCAATTCCTGTAATTAGTACCTTTTCGTTAGGTTTAAGTTTACAATTTGATATAATGGCCCGATAGGCAGTTAATCCAGCTAAAGGTAAAGCAGCACCTTGTTCATCAGAAAGGTGTTTAGGTTTTACAAAAAGAGATGACTTTCGTACAGCTGTATACTCAGCCATGGTACCTTTCTCTTCAAGACCTAAAATAATATAATCTTTAGAAGGAACAGTAGGGTTTGAGCCCCAATGAATGTTTGGATTATAAATGTAACTTGTATCATTAAATTGCCCACAACCACAAGAACCTAAAACGGTCGGATATATAACTCCAGGATATAAACCTTTGGTAATCCAATAGTCTCTTCTGTTTAGCGCAGCAAATGTGTTTTTTACAAGAACTTGATCGTCATTAACTATTGGTTTGTCCAATTCTTTATAGACCAAGGGTTGGTTAATACCAATAAATTCTAAGGCTTTCATTCAATTCAACTTTAAATCATAAATTTACATTTATATAATTTACTATGAGTGTTATAAAAAAATCAACATTTAATTTTTTGCATAAGTTGGCAAGAAACAATAATAAAGATTGGTTTGCAGAAAATAAAAGTGTTTATCAGGAAGCGCTTGATAATATTAAATTGTTCAAAGCTGCTTTAGAAGAGGAAGTCAATAAACATGATTTGATAGATAAAGCTAAAATTTTTAGAATTTATCGAGATGTACGATTTTCGAAAGATAAAACACCATACAAACAAAGTTTTTCAGGTAGTTTTTCACGTGGTTCGTCTGCACTAAGAGGAGGTTATTATTGGCAAATTCAGCCAGGGAATACAATGGCTGCTGTTGGTTTTTTTAATCCAAATCCAGCAGATTTAAAATTAATAAGAACGCATATTGCAGCAGAGGATAAGCCGTTAAGAAAAATTCTAAAGAATAAAAACTTTGCCAAAATGTGGGGAGAGATGGAAGGAAATCAAGTAAAAACAGCACCTAAGGGTTTTAATAAAGATCACCATGCGATTGACTTACTAAGGTTTAAACAATATTTGTTTACGATAAGATTTGATGACGAAGAGGTATTATCTCCTGATTTTTACAAAAAACTAAATCACGCATTCATTGGAATAAGGCCCTATTTTGATTATATGAGTGAGATATTGACTCATGATTTGAA
Source organism: uncultured Saprospiraceae bacterium (assembly GCA_937924805.1). Classification (GTDB taxonomy): domain Bacteria; phylum Bacteroidota; class Bacteroidia; order Chitinophagales; family Saprospiraceae; genus JAHDDO01. The sequence continues at coordinate 5,692 of CALDTZ010000134.1, read as the reverse complement.
TGGTGTATCTTTACTAGCCGAAAAATAAATTTCATGTCTACACAGACATCTATAGCATTTCACACATTAGGCTGCAAGCTTAATTTTTCAGAAACATCAGGGATAAGCCAGAAGTTTTTAAAAGCTGGTTTTGATGTGGTGGACTTTGATAAAGGGGCAGATATTTATGTAATAAATACCTGCTCTGTTACCGATTTTGCAGACCGTAAATGTCGAAATATTGTGCGTAAAGCTCAACGATATTCACCGTCTGCGAAAGTGGTCGTAATGGGATGTTATGCTCAATTGAAACCAACAGAAATTGAAAATATTCCTGGTGTTGATATGGTATTAGGAGCGGAAGCAAAATTCAATATTTTGCATCATATTAATAATTTAATGTTGTACCCCGAAATAGAAGAAAAAATATTGGTGGGGGATATTAAAGATGCAAATACATTTACAAGTAGCTATTCTTTTGGTCTGCGAACAAGAACGTTTTTGAAAGTTCAAGATGGATGTAACTATAAATGTACTTTTTGTACAATCCCACTTGCACGTGGTAAAAGTCGAAGTGACACAATTGACAATGTACGTAAAAACGTCATAGAGATCGCAGATCAAGGAGTAAAAGAAATCGTATTAACGGGTGTAAATATTGGAGATTTCGGGAATGGTACAGAAGTTATTGAAGGACTAGTTCCAAAAAAGGAAGCTATGTTTATTGATTTGATAAAAGCACTTGACATTCATAACGAAATTCCTAGATTTCGGATATCGAGTATAGAGCCTAATCTATGTACAGATGAAATCATAACATTTGTAGCAAACTCAAATCATTTCATGCCACACTTCCACATGCCTTTACAATCTGGAAGTAATGAATTGCTAAAAAATATGCGAAGAAGATACAATCGGGATTTGTATGTTTCAAGAGTAGAGAAGATAAAATCATTAATGCCTGATGCTTGCATTGGTGTAGATGTTATCGTTGGTTTTCCTGGAGAAACAGATGAATTATTCTTAGAAACATATTCGTTTTTAAAATCATTAGATATTGCTTATCTGCATGTTTTTACTTATTCTGAAAGAGAAAACACATTAGCCGCAAAAATGGAGGAAGTCATTCCGGTTAATACTCGAAGAAAACGTAACGAAATGCTAAGAGGCTTGTCAATGGAGAAGAAAACAGCATTTTACAATAGAAGTATTGGAACTACTGCTCATGCATTATTTGAACATGAAAATAAAGGTGGTTATATGTTTGGATTTACAGAAAATTATGTAAAAGTAAGGACAAGCTTTGACGAAAATAAAGCCAATAAAATAATACCTGTAAAACTAGTGATGCAAGATGAATCGGGAATAATGGATGTTGTTGTTTTAGAAAAGGAGCCATTCCATTAATTAAAAGAAAAACCCAACATTAAAGATCCAAAAATCAATACTTGTTCCTTTTATCATGTTAATGGCGTTTACAAAATTTTTATGAAATTCAGCATCAAGAGTAACAGGTCCAAGATCAATTCCTAAACCCAAAACACCGCTTGCTGTTGCTCCGTTATATCGATTATCACCGAAAGGATTAATGCTTGCTTCTGGGTAAATCATATCGATAGATCCTAGTGTTTTTGCTCTTAATTTGAAAATGTTTTTAATAGAAAACACGGTATAACCAAGCCCAAATCTACCTTTAAGCCATCGTACTTTATTTGTATAATTTTTATAAGAATAAGAAGCTAGGTCTTCGTGGGAAGTTTCATGGTATTGTAATCCACCAAGAAAATAAGTAGCACCACTATTTATCCTAAAATCTGCACCTGCATGATATCCTGGATGATAAAAACCATCTTTAGTAAATTCTGTTGAATTATTCGTTGCAAAGGAAGGGCCTACATATACATGCATACCTGGTTGTGAAAACAAAATAATATTAGCGACAAAGAATACAATAAATGTGATAATAAATGACTTCATTTTTTAAGCTTTTATAGTTTAATGAGGTATTTGCAACATTATAATTATTTTTACACCAAATACTAATATTAAATGTACCCCGATTTATCTTATTTATTTTATGATTTATTTGGTACAGACCCAGATAACTGGACATCTATTTTTAAAACATTTGGATTACTCCTTGCTATAACTTCAATTGTAAGTGCTTTTATTGTAAGAATTGAATTTATAAGAAAAGAAAAGGAAGGCGTTTTAAAACCAGTTAAGGTCGTACCCAAAAACAAATTAAATGTAGGAATTACTGAAGCCTTAGTTAATGGACTATTTTTTGGAATAGCAGGCTGTAAAGTTCCTTACATATCTCAAAATTTTACATCCTTCAAAAAGGATCCAGCATCGATAATTTTTTCTACTCAAGGAAATTGGTTGATTGGAATTGTATTAGCAATTCTAGTTGGAGGTTATTTCTATTGGAAGTATAAAGATGTAAAACCAAGTACTGAGACAAGACTTGTATATCCACATGAAAAAGTAATGGATATAATTGTTACTGCTTTTGTATTAGGAATTGTAGGCTCTAGAATGTTTTCAATATTTGAAAATTTCGGAGATTTCTTGTCTGATCCTATCGGACAATTATTTTCCGGAAGTGGGTTAACGATTTATGGTGGACTGATAACCTGTTTTGTTGTGATGCCTTTTTATGTTAGACGATTAGGTATTCCAGCTATTCATGTAATTGATGCAGCAGCACCCGCACTTGCTTTAGGATATGGAACTGGACGATTAGGGTGTCATTTTTCTGGTGATGGAGATTGGGGAATTGACAATTTATTTCCAAAACCGGATTGGTTTATTTTTCCGGATTGGGCATGGGCCTATGATTATCCCCGTAATGTATTAGGTCGCGGAGTACCCATTGAGGATTGTGTTGGTTTCTTTTGTAACCGACTAGAGAATCCGGTCTATCCGACTCCTATTTGGGAGGCTATAATATCAGCAATCATACTAGGTTTATTGTGGTTTTTGAGAAAAAAAATAAAGATTGCAGGTATGTTATTCTTCATTTATTTAATCTTAAATGGTATTGCTAGATTTTTTATTGAGGGTATTAGAATAAATGAACGGTATGATGTTTTAGGAATGGAGCTTTCTCTTTCTCAATTTATTGGTGTTGGATTTGTATTGGTTGGAATCATAGGAGTGATTTACCTTAAAAACAATGGGAGAACAATGGAAAGCTATATTAATGAAGGCCCTAACGAAGTGATTGCTTGATAAATCTTTTCTGCACTATTATCCCAGTTGAATAACGTTAATTGACGATCCATTTCGCTAATTAATTTTTTCTTTAATAACTCATCAGTTTGAAGTTTAATTAGTGCTTCAGCTATTTCGTCAATATTATAAGGGTTTACAAGAAGAGACCCTTTTCCTGCTACTTCAGGCATCGATGTAACATTAGATGTTATAACAGGGATTTTTGCTTTGTAAGCTTCCAAAATTGGGATTCCGAACCCTTCAAATAATGATACATACAAGAATATTTCTGCAGCACCCATTAAGTCATAAACCTCATTTGTAATATTAGATAGAATAAGAATATCATCAGCAAAGTCTGAATTCTTTATTTGATCTAAAATATTAACATTCCCCATAAACTTTCCAATTAAAACGAGTTTTTCAGGTGTATTTTCTTTTGTTTTATAAAGTTCAAAAGCGGAAATTAAGTTATTTAAGTTTTTTCTTGGATTGATTGATCCGAGGTATAAAAAATAGGGAACTCCATTCGTATATTTTTTTAATATTTCATTTTTTCGTTTTAAACCTATTGGACGAAAAAGAGGACTTGGAGCATTATATGCAATACTAATTTTGGAAGGATTTAAGTTATATGTTTTGATAATATCCTCTTTCACAAAAGACGAAACAACAAATATTTTATCTGCTTTTTTATGAAAAAGAGGACTGTATTTTTTAAAATACTTAATCAATGATTTTGATAACAAGTGATCAAAATGTTCATAAGCTATATCATGTGTAACGAGTACTGTAGGAACTTTTGTCTTTAGACTTAAATACCCATCCCCAGAATAAAAGACATCTATTTTATATTTTTTTAAATAAAACGGTATTCGATATTCAAACCACAAAATCCATAAGAGATAGTGTCTCGAAGGTGGACTTACAACGATTGGTGTTACATTAGGACCAAAAATATACTTTTTGTCATAAGGTCTATCAAAGAATAAATAAAAATGGTGATCTGGGTGATTTTCAACGATGCGCTTACTCGTTTCATAGACAAATCTAGAAATTCCTTCCATTCTAGATTTAAGTAACATTCGAGCATTTATAGCAATATTCATTAAGATTAAAATTACATGTTTTTTTCTAGTACACGAGCACCTTTTGATTAGTGTTTTATGCCTCAAAAGAATTTCTTTCGATCTTGATAAAAAATGAATAATTTTGTACGAAGACATAAATTCTAATTCATGGTTCATAAGTCGGATGTTTTGATAATTGGTGCAGGGGTAGCAGGGATTACTACTGCCATCAAACTGGCTGAAAAAAGGCCAGATTTAGATATTTTAATGCTTACAAAAACAAATAAATTTCTCAGCAATACAAGTTGGGCACAAGGAGGTGTTGCTACCGTTTGGAATTTTGAAAAAGATGATTTTGAAAAGCATATCAATGATACGTTAGTTGCTGGTGATGGTCTTTGCAATGAAGATGTCGTTAGAATTGTCGTTGAAGAGGGCCATGAAATGGTTAAGGAAATTATAGGTTGGGGTACTCGATTTGATAAAGACGAAAATGGCTCGTATGATTTAGGAATGGAGGGTGGCCATTGTGAAAATAGGGTATTACATTATAAAGATATTACGGGAAAAGAGATTCAACGAAGTTTAATTGAAAAGGCTAAATCATTTAGTAATATAAAGTTACTTGAACACTATTTTGGTTTAGATATCATTACTCAGCATCATTTGGGAAGAAATGTTACCCGTCAATCCCCAGGGATAGAATGTTATGGTGTATATGCCCTAAATAAAAATAATGATGAGATTGAAACCTTTTTGGCTAAAAAAATTGTCATGGCTACTGGTGGTACAGGACAAGTGTATCGAAATACTACAAACCCAACAATTGCAACTGGAGATGGTATAGCTATGGTATATAGAGCAAAGGGTACATTGTCAAATATGGAATTTGTTCAGTTTCATCCAACAGCTTTATACAATCCTTCAGGTGAAAATCCAGACTTTTTAATATCAGAAGCTGTTCGAGGTTTTGGGGCTATTCTTAAAACCAATGAAGGAGATACCTTTATGGAAAACTATGATGAAAGATTAAGTTTAGCACCAAGGGATATTGTAGCAAGAGCCATCGATAATGAGATTAAGATTAGAGGTCAAGAACATATGAGTTTGGATTGTAGACATCTTGATCATGAAGAGTTTTTAGAACATTTTCCCAATATTTATAATAAATGTAAAAGTATAGGTATTAATGTTTTTGAGCATTTAATACCTGTATTGCCAGCATGTCATTACATGTGTGGTGGTATTCACATTGATAAAATGGGTAGAACTTCCATCAAAAATTTATATGCTGGAGGGGAATGTACCAATTCGGGCCTTCATGGAGCCAATCGATTGGCTTCAAATTCGCTTTTAGAAGGCTTGGTTTATGGGCGTCGAATTGCGGATGTTTTAAGTGTAAACATTGATGATTGTAGCTTAAA
>CALDTZ010000133.1 GCA_937924805.1 uncultured Saprospiraceae bacterium | reverse complement strand
CAATAGCTTCTAATGCCTTTAATGTTGATTTAGCTTCTTTTATTTCGATATTGTTGTTTGTCACATTAAAGTTGTGATTATAACCAAATATTGACCCTGAGACACCAATATTCCACGATGGGTAATCTACAACAGATTCTTCATTTTCATGGATCATTTCTAACAGCATCATTTTCCCGAGTAAAGCAGCATGCATGTGAGCAAAAGAACCTTTTAATCTTAAAAGTAAAGATGGGATATTCTTGATCTCCGACACGTGCTTCTGTGCATTTAAAGCATTCTGTTTCTTCTTTAGTAGACTACCATTAGGATGTCCCACTGGATCCTCATTAATGACGATAGACTGTTTTTGAACGTTTAGGTTTCTAAAATTAGATAAATCATTTATTGGGTCGATAACTGAGGTATTCATCTTATTTTTTCGAATACTATTTCCAGTAGGATCTAGGCTATTTACCTGCCTTTCCGTTGATTCAATAAATAACGTTTCATTTGTTTTTGAAATATTTGTGGATTTGATCACTTCTAAGTCCACCCTATGATCTTTCGTTTGATTGAGTGCGGAAAGAGATACTTCTTTTTGAATCTTTTCAAAAGATGTTTCCTTTTCATAGATTTGCTCGTCGTTTTTTGCGACAAAAACTTCTTCAAGTATCGGATCCTCTAATTCTGTACCTACATAATTATCTATGCTGGTCTTTTCCGTTTCATTATTTAGAATAAAATAAGCACTTGAACCGACTAAGAAAAATAGAATAAACATAAAAAGAAATCGCTTTGAACGAGATTTATTTTGTTGTCCAGTCTGTCCTAGGTCGTTGGTTAATGATGACCAACCTGAATCAAGGTCAAAATCAGTTTCATGACCTTGAAGTCTTTGTCTTACTATTTCTTCGAATTTATCTTGACTCATATCGCTTTCTGGATTAAATGGTTTTTGACAAGACTTTCATTTATGATATTTCTTGCTCTTAATAACTTCGATCGTGAAGTTGATTCTTTCATTCCAAATTTTTCGGCAATTTCTTTATGACTATAACCATCAATAACATATAAATTAAACACTTCTCTATATTGTATTGGAATTCGGTTTATCACACTTATTAACTCATCAGCACTTAGTTTATCAATTACAGATTCATCTATATTAGGAAGGCTTTCTATTTTATCTAGATTGTCAAAATTCTTTTTATACTTTCTAGATAATTTTAGTGCTGTACGAATACTAATGGTTGTAATCCAACTTTCAAATTTTCCTTTTGAAGGGTCATAATTTTGTAAATTCTGAAAAATTTGAACAAAGGACTCTTGGACGATGTCCTGTGCATCAAATGACGAAGAATTATATCGTCTAGCGATAGTCATCAACATTGGTGCAAATTTATAATATAAGTAGCGTTGACTATCTTTTTGGTTTCGTCTAGCGCCTTCTAAAGCATCTTTTATATTCATAGCATGGATAGGTTCAGATCGTTCATTAAATTTATTCCTCTCTGAGGACTGCAAATCGGCCTTCAAAGTCAACCATTTCACCGCTGAATGTTGTTTGTCCGACACCCGAAAAATTCCCTTTCACAACTTCACCAACACCTCCTACTTCTGTCACATTAACAGAGAAATCAGCAATCCCTAGACCCGAGTCTATAATTTCTTCAATTTCACCCTCTTCATCCAAAAAAATGATCGTGAAGGTTAATCCATTATTCATCCCTGTAGCTATTCCGATCTCAGGGAAAGTCCATCCGATTAAAAAAGGGTTAGCATTTGCAGGATTGTCTGCCTTAACGACTACTTCATGATAAAAAGCTCCATCAAACGGAGTAATCTTTCCAATTCCTAACAATGACTCATAGGTTTGTCCAGATAATGAAGACATAAACTGAACAAAATTGAGTGGTAACGTATCTAAGATCACTTCTGGATCTGGTAAAACTTCCCAAGTGGTATCTGAATTATCAAGATCGATTCGTCCACATGATCCTAATATTGATATTAACAAAATAAAGACGCCCAGTTTTAAAATTGGTATTTGATTCATTCTCTTTTCTTGATTTCTGTAATTTTTGAAAGTAAGTATGTTCATTGGTATAATGCCAAACAATAAGCAATACGTTGCGCATCTTTCCATCTTTTATTAAAATAATCATTTTATACTAAAAAATCCATCTCCATTTATAAAACAACATAGACGAATTTATCCATGAATCTTCTTGTCTTTGGTATAAATGAATGAATAATAAGTTTTAAAACCAATGTTAGACTTAGTATATTAGGTTTTAACTTTAAATCAAATTATGCTAACGACGATAACAGTTCTATTATCTATTTATCTGTTTATCAGCATCTTTTTTTATTTCACACAAAATCTCTACTTTTTCAGACCTGAAATTTTACCATCTCAATTTCAATTTTCTTATCCTTTTGATTTTGAAGAAAATAGCTTTGAAATGGAAGATGGCGGATTAATTAACAGCATCCTATTTAAAGTACCGAATAGCCGCGGTGTAATCTTTTACTTCAAGGGAAACTCAAGAAGTATTAAAGGTTGGTCTAAATTTTCAAAAGATTTTATTAGCAATGGGTATGATTTTTTCATGATGGATTATCGTGGATTTGGTAAGTCTAGAGGTAAAAAGTCTGAAGCTACCTTATATAGCGACTCTCAATTTCTTTATAAATGGTTATCTCAAAGATATCTTGAAAAAGACATCATTATTTATGGGCGATCTTTAGGCTCTGGAATTGCTGCCAGAATTGCCTCATGGAACAACCCTACCATGCTTATTTTAGATTCTCCCTATTATAGTTTTTATAAAAACATTAGCCGCTGGGGTTGGTGGATTCCACTGAAATATCTGCTTAAATACAAGATAAGAACCGATCATTTTATAAAAAATATAAAATCGGAAATTCATATTATTCATGGCACCTCTGATCGCTTAATTCCTTATGCTCATAGTGCCTTATTAAAGAAAGACAAACCAAGTATTTATCTTCACCCGATTGAAGGTGCCGGTCATAACAATTTACCAAGTTATAGTGAATACCATCAAATCATTTATGACCTTCTAGACAAAGCTGATGAAGGTGATCCGTCGTTACAAAACTTACTTGTTGCATGAGTTTTTCTTGTACAGCTGATATCTTTTTAAAACAATTCCAAAGGGAATCCACTATGGTTCTTATGGAAAGTTATGCGCAAGGGAAATGGTCTTCCTATACTGTAAAAAAATGCATATCCATCATTTCATCTATCCAACAATATTTAATAAATGAAGGACTGAAGCAAGGAGACTTAGTCCTAATTATGCCTGAACTTGCAAATGCAGAAACAATCCTTGTGGATATGGCTTGTCAATTAAGTGGGTATGTATCTGTATTAGTACACAATACATGTAATCAGATTCAATTTAATCACATCATTCAGGAAACAGATGCTGGAGTATTATTTTATAAAGATGAATTAACGAGTCAAAAATTTACGATAAATGACCGTATAAAAACCATCAATTTGGAAGAATTAACCTCAACGGTAAGTATACAACTTAAAACTTCTTTTCGATCACCTTTGAAACCGATTCAACCAACAGATCTAAGTACAATCATTTATACATCAGGAACAACTGGCTTGCCGAAGGGTGTCATGCTCACCCACAAAAACATAATAAGTAATGTTACCTCACTTGCAACACTATTACCACTGCAAGAAAACCACCGAATTCTAAGCTTTCTACCTTATAGTCATGCTTTTGAACGAACCCTAATATTGAGTTACATGACCATTGGAACAAAGTTATATTTGGCTTATGAGAAACAATTCTTACCTCAAGCGTTTCAATATGCTAAACCACATGTATTTACTGCAGTACCTAGGATTCTAGAAAAGATGTATAATCAAATTATTAAGAAAGCTGATCAAAGTAAATTTATTGGAAAAGCTTCTATTTATTGGGCAATTAAAACGGGTGAAAAATATCGTTCGAAACAAATATACAACCCAATCATTTGGGTTAGACTTTTTCTTATTCGCCGCATAATCTTTAGTCGATTTCGTAAAAAACTTGGCAATCAGCTAAAAGCAATTGTGGTTGGTGCGGCTTATTTAAACCCTAATCTTGCTCGATTATTTTCCGCTTCTGGGATACCAATCCGAGAAGGTTATGGATTACGTGAAGCATCACCCGTTGTTACGGTCAATAGAATGAATCCAGGTCTTAATAGATTTGGCACAGTAGGTATTCCGCTACCAGGTGTAAAAGTTAATATCGTAAACTGTAATGAAGATGGAGAAGGCGAAATCCATGTAAAAGGCCCAAATGTAATGAAAGGTTACTTCAAAAATGAAACCGAAACTGCAAAAGTTTTATCAAAAGACGGCTGGTTGAACACAGGAGATGTTGGCAAAATTGTCCATCAACGTTTTTTGAAAATTACAGATCGAAAAAAAGATATTTTTAAAACTTCACTTGGCAAATATGTCGCTCCACAAATGGTTGAAAGTACTTATCTAGAATCTCCATTTATAGAACAAATCGTTATTATCGGTTTTCAGAAACCATTTATCGTAGCATTGGTTTATCCGGATATGGAAGCACTTGAGGATTATGCACACAAACATTCTATTCATTGGACAAGTCCAAAATACATGGTATTAAATATTAAAGTGAAAGAAAAAATTCAGCAAGAAATAGCCAGCATTTCATTGACGTTAGCCAACCATGAAAGAATAAAACATATTCATCTAATGGATCAACCAATGTCCATTGAAAATGGACTATTATCAAATACATTAAAAACGGTGCGAAAAAAAGTGCGCATTCATTACGAAAAAGAAATTGAAACATTATACGCCAAAAAATAATTTTGAGAAATGAACGGAATACAAATATTATCAAGCTTACTAAACCTTTCCTTATGTGATCATGAATTAAATGATGAGGAGATAACGTTTATTAAACACGTAGGAACACAACTTGAGTTGACAAGTTCTGAAATTGAGGAAGCTAAGCTTAATTATAAAACCATAGCACTGCATCCGCCAGAAAGTGAAAAAGAAAGAATGACGATTCTTTATTATCTACTTTTTTTTATTCAAACAGATCAAAAAATTACGCCTCAAGAAAAAATAAAAGTCCAAGAATTTGGTTTTCAGCTTGGTTTCGATCAAAAACTTACCGATGAATTAATTGATATTATGATCCAATTTACTGGGAAGGAAATACCTCCAAATTTGATGCTAGAAAAAATTAAAAAATATCAAAATTAATATTCAATTTCGAAAATTAATCATGGTTTTATTTCAATTCGAGATCCATTAAAATCCTATGATGTAAATAAAATAGATCATCAATTGAATCAAAAGTAAGCTTGGCAATATCAAAAGCAAATCGACAAAAGCAAATCGGTAATCAATAGGATTACCAAAGTAATTGTACCCACCATTCCTTGAATTTTGGTAATGACTACATCGTCCTTCCTCTATATATGCAGCTGTATCAAAACCAATAAAATGCTTTTTAGCTTTCTTTATAGCAAGTCGATTCGCCCACACTTCATACCATCTTTGATTATGGGCCTCAGGTATCAACCAAGCGGATAATACTGACGGTATTCCAATAACAAATATATAAAGAGGACCTAAATATTGACTTTGGATGCTATGTCCTGATTCATGGACAAAAAGATGGTCCGTCCAGTCCGCTTTTAATCCTTTCGGGCCGAAAATAACAGGGCCGAGTGAAAAAGCACCTTTTGTAATGGATGCATCCACTACCCACCCATTCTGACTTTTACTAATTGTATACAATTTGTACAAGATGGCAATTCCAATACCTGAGAAAAGCGCCAAAACCGTTTGAAATAGTTCCCAACTCAAAAAAGATATCCATTGAATCGTTTTGTTAATCTGACTATTTACTTTCAATCTTTTTCCAACATTTAATAAGTAAAAAGGTACTTAGCGATATGCATATTAATGAAATAATCGAAGGTATCGTTCGTCCCATAATCAAATGACCAATTCCAAATAAACAAGCGTAAACCAAAATACTCCCTAAGATCATAGCTCCTACAGCATAAATTGCTGTTTGTGATGAAATATCAGTAGACGTCAAATTATTTCTTTGTATCACTGATTTCCATCCATTTTTAAAAGGTTGAATTTTATTATAAAAATCGACAAGCACTTTCTCATCTGTAGCTCTCGTCATAAACGTAACAGAGATCCAAATGAAAGATGTAACAAGAACATTAATAATCAAATGAAAATCGCTGTATTGTTCAAAAAAAGATTTTAAGACAAAAGCCACAATAAATGAGGAAATCATAGCTGAAATTTCACTGTAAGCATTAATTCTCCACCAAAACCATCGAAGGATAAATATCAATCCAGTACCAGCACCAATAAGTATGATAATATCAAAAGCGGCTAATGCATTTTGAAGAAAAAGTGCAACGGTCATAGCTAAGCCCATAAGTATAACGGTACTGCTTCTTGCTACACGTATCAATTGTTTTTCACTCGCTTCTTGATTAACAAATCTATGGTATAGATCATGTGTCATATAAGATGCTCCCCAATTAAGATGTGTAGAAATAGTCGACATAAAAGCAGCTATCAAAGAAGCTAAAATTACACCAATCAACCCTGTTGGTAAAAAATTCATCATCGCAGGATAAGCAAGATCGTCTTTAACTAATGAAGGATCAATGCTTGGAAAAGCAGCTTGAAGTGAAGCTATATCCGGATAGATAATGAGTGATGCTAATGCGATTAAAATCCAGGGCCAAGGTCTAAGTGCATAATGGGCAATATTATATAAAAAGGTAGCTGCAACAGCATGATTTTCATTTTTTGCTGCAAGCATTCGTTGCGCAATATAGCCGCCACCTCCTGGCTCAGACCCCGGATAATAAGATGCCCACCACTGCACTGCTAATGGAATAATGAGCAGAGACCACAAGTTCTTACTATCATTTAATGAGGGTACGAAATCTAATTTCGATTGTACATTAGGATGAGACAGTAAATTAGAAAGACCTCCAATTTCAGGCATTTTTATAATAAATATTGCCGCTAGTATGGTTCCTATCATTGCCAAAACAAACTGGAATATATCAGTGAGGACAATCCCTTTTAATCCTCCCAGTGATGCATATATCACTGTAATAAAAGAAGAAATGACGATGGTTTGAAATGGCGTTAAACCAAGCATCACAGTTCCAATCTTTATAGCAGCTAAACATACCGTGGCCATTACCAAAACATTAAAAACGACACCTAGGTAAAAAGCTCTAAAACCCCTTAAAAAGAGTGCTTCTTTTCCACTATACCTTAGTTCGTAAAAAGCTAAATCTGTCAATACTTCTGAACGTCTCCAAAATTTTGCATAGATAAATACCGTCAACATTCCCGTTAATAAGAAAGCCCACCATACCCAATTTCCACTTATTCCATTTTGACGTACTATATCTGTAACAAGATTTGGTGTATCAGCAGAAAAGGTTGTTGCTACCATTGAAATTCCAAGCATCCACCAAGGCAAGTTCCGTCCAGAAAGGAAGAATTCTTTTGTACTTTTTCCAGAAGTCTTACTTGTCCAAATACCAATAATAAGAGAGAAAATAAGGAAACCCAGGATAATCATCCAATCCAATGTAGCAAGCTTATTCATTTTATAGATCTTTCAGCGATGACGAAAGCCTTAAGATAAGCAAATGGATGAATTGAAAATATGAAACGTATTAATTTCTGAGAAGAAAAACGAAGGCGGAGTATAATTAAATTTTCTTTAAAATTTATTTATACAAGATTGGAAACTTAATCTGAAGCCGCCTTCAATTAATTTTTTGGAGACAGCAAAAATAAGTGCTTATTCGTTACTTATATGTATCCATTTTATTTCAGGAAGATTTTTAACGATTAAGTTTAATCTTTCATTGAATAAATATCAATTATCAATAACTGTATTTAACTGATAATCATATAATTAAATTCCACAATAGCTAAACACCTCCACTTAGTACCTATAAATTGGTAAAATCTAATTTAACATTCAGTGTCTTAATCAAGACATTATGTTGAGGCTTTTTTCATGCCAAGTCTATCCCCCAACATGATCATATAATCTTTTACTTTATCGTAATCATTCGGAACATCGCCATCAAGAATGGCCTCTCTTATTGCGTTTTTTATGATGCCTACTTCTCGACTTGGTTTTAGCCCAAAATATTTCATAATTTCTTCGCCTGAAACTGGTGGTTGCCAATTTCTCAATTTGTCTTTTTCTTCAATTTCTTGAATCTTGATTATTAACTTATCGTAGTTTTTAAGATATCTTTTGACTTTAGCTTCATTTTTTGAGGTTATATCTGCACGACACAATTTTAGTAATTCATCAATATGATCTCCCGCATCAAAAAGAAGTCTACGAACAGCGCTATCCGTTATATCTTCTTTTGTAAGCGCTATTGGTCGCAAATGAAGTCGTACCAAGGTTTGAACAAATTTCATCTTCGAATCCAACGGTAATTTAAGCCGTTTAAAAATTTTAGGTACTGCCTTTGCTCCTAGCACTTCATGCCCATGAAAGGTCCATCCGTGTTCCTTTGAAAAACGCTTCGTTGCTGGCTTTGAAATATCATGCAAAATAGCTGCCCATCGGCTCCAAATATCATCTGTTGTCAATGAAATATTATCAAGAACTTCAATTGTATGGTAGAAATTGTCCTTGTGACCAATACCGTTTCTAATTTCAACACCATATAAGTTTGCCATTTCTGGAAAAATAAGGTGAAGAAGTTTTGTATCGAATAAGTGCTTAAATCCTATGGATGGTTTTTTCGATTGAATAATTTTATTTAATTCAGTCGTTATTCGTTCTTGAGAGATAATCTTAATTCGATCTTTATTTTCTTTTATAGATGCTAAACTTACTTGATCAATTTCAAAATTTAACTGAGAAGCAAACCTAATAGCTCGAAGCATTCTCAATGGATCATCTGAAAAAGTTTTATTTGGCTCAAGAGGAGTAACGATTCTTTTCTTTTCAAGATCATGAAAACCATCAAACGGATCCAATAAATTAAGATAATTTCTTTTATTTAGACTGATAGCCATAGCATTAATGGTAAAGTCACGCCTATTTTGGTCATCTTCCAAGCTACCGTCTTCTACGATTGGTTTTCTTGAATCCGCCCTGTAAGATTCTTTCCTTGCTCCTACGAATTCAATTTCAACTCCTTCATAAATGAGATGAGCAGTACCAAAACTTTTAAAAATAGAAACAGGGAAATTGGAACCAACTTTATTCGAAAAATGCTTAGCAACATCAATTCCACTTCCTAATACGACAATATCAATATCTGTACTAGGTCTATTCAAAATTGAATCCCTAACGAACCCACCAATACAATAAATGTCTACATTTAATTCCTCTCCACATTGGGATAACAAGGTAAAAATACGCTTAACTTTATCCGAAAAATTAAGGGTTGCGGGTAACTTAGCTGGCATAGGCAAACCCTTCATATCGTTTTCGAATCATCTCCAGCGTTTCAAAGATAGCTTCTGGGTTATCTTCTGTAACTAATTTTGATCGGATTGGCTTAATGTCTGGTAACCCTCTAAAATAATTAGCATAGTGTCTTCTCATTTCAAGAATACCTAACCGCTCATTCTTCCATTCAATGGAGTGTTTTAAATGTTGAACCGCAGCATCTACTCGTTCACCTAGAGCTGGTTTATCTAATTTTTCTCCCGTTTCCAAGAAATGCCTAATTTCTCGAAATATCCATGGATAACCAATACTTGCTCTTCCAATCATAATTCCATCAACGCCATATCTCTCTTTATAAAGCTTTGCTTTTTCAGGTGAGTTAATATCTCCATTACCAAATATAGGAATATGAACCCTTGGATTTTCCTTAATTTTACCAATTAGAGACCAATCAGCTTCACCTTTGTACATCTGTTTACGCGTACGTCCATGAATACTTAGTGCTTTAATGCCTACATCTTGAAGTCGTTCAGCTACATCTTCAATGTATTTGGTTTTATCATCCCATCCCAATCTAGTTTTTACAGTAACAGGTAAGTTTGTTGATTTGACAATTGCTTCTGTTAACTT
Organism: uncultured Saprospiraceae bacterium; assembly: GCA_937924805.1. GTDB lineage: Bacteria > Bacteroidota > Bacteroidia > Chitinophagales > Saprospiraceae > JAHDDO01. Next base: position 23,525 of record CALDTZ010000133.1, on the reverse strand, counting down.
CACCATTCGAGGGATATCTTGAAGGATTCCAGCTCCAGACATTTTACAAACTACTTTTTTTACTGGACACCCAAAATTAATATCAAGAACCTCGGGTTTAGCTTCTTCCACTAATTCTGCAGCTTGCCTCATTGAATCTATATTAGATCCGAAGATTTGAATACCAATTGGTCTTTCTTCATCGTAGATGTCTAACTTCTGAACACTTTTATATGCGTCACGTATTAAACCTTCTACCGAGATAAACTCTGTATACATCATGTCACAGCCATTGGCTTTGCATAATGCTCTAAATGGGGGATCACTCACATCTTCCATTGGAGCTAATAACAATGGAAATTCTCCTAATTCTATATCACCAATTTTAACCATACACTTTAAGGTAACCTTACTAAAGAATATAAATAATGCCTAGCAATCCTAAACCACCAAGAACAATCGTATATGGAAATGCCATTTTAACCATTTTTGTATACGATAAATTGATCAGTGGAGCTAATGCTGAGGTTAATAAAAATAAGAAGGCAGCTTGTCCATTAGGTGTAGCTACACTTGGTAAATTTGTTCCTGTATTTACAGCTATAGCTAACTTTTCATATTGGTCTCTAACGGCTAATTTTGCATCGGCGGTCATTCCAGCTCCTTCAAAAACTTGCTGTAATTCATTGATGTATACTGTTGCAACAAAGACATTGTCACTGATCATTGATAGAAAGCCATTCGCTAAATAAAAAATAGCTGGTTGTTGATTTACATCTTTAGATAATGCCCAATCGATAATAGGTGAAAATAAATGTTGATCATGGATCATAGCGACAATAACAAAAAAGACGACTAACAAACCTGTAAAAGGAAGTGCTTCCTCAAAGGCTTTTCCTAGACTATGTTCATCTGTAATCCCCATAAATGCAGTTTGCACAATGATAAGACCTAAACCAATTAATCCAACAGAAGCAATGTGTAGTGCTAGTGCCAAGATCAGTAAAATTGCGGCTATTGCTTGAACGATTAAATTGTATTTATCCTTGGATGTCATTTTAGCATCCATTTCTTCTGTATAGTTTTGTATAATACCTCTCGCAACTGGAGGCAATTCAGCACCATATCCAAAAACTTTAAATTTCTCAAGTATGACTGTGGTTATTAAACCACCAACTAAAACAGGTATTGTAATAGGTGCCATTTTCAAGAAAAATGTAATAAAATCCCATCCTAATCGATCTGCAATCAATAAATTTTGGGGCTCTCCAACTTGTGTACATACACCACCTAGCGCTGTTCCTACTACCCCATGCATGATTAGACTTCGAAGAAAGCTTCTGAATTGTTCTAAAGTATCTCCACTTAATTCTTTCCGATCAAGAACTCCACTACCATCATAATCACTGCTACTCGAATGAATTTTATGATATACGCCATAAAACCCAACGGCAACACTAATTAGAACCGCTGTAACGGTTAATGCATCAAGAAAAGCAGACAAAAAAGCTGCTATAAATACAAATAATAAAGACAGTATTGTTTTTGATTTTATTTTAGTAAAAACTTTACTAAAAATGTACATCAATAGCGGCTTCATAAAATAAATACCCGCGACCATAAAGACTAGAAGTAACACTACCTCTAAATTCTGTTCGACCTCATGATACGCTTGATGTGGAGATGTTAATCCTAATGCTAAAGCTTGAATTGCCAACAATCCTCCACTCTGTAATGGGTAGCATTTTAGTGCCATGGCGAGCGTAAAAATAAATTCACCAATGAATAGCCAAGCGGTAATTGCAGGACCAAAAAGGAAGTAACTAACAACATTAAAAACAAAAAATCCAAGCATAACATACTTAAACCAGGTAGGACTATTTCCCAAAAAATATTTTAACATAAAATTGGTTTCAATTAAAATGAAAATAAATGTGTCAAAAAATAAAATTTTCTTTGAATCACAAATGTAATTTTTACGCTGTAATTTTTTATTACAATCACCTAATAAACAAGGTTAAACCACAAAAACGTCTAATATGATTGCTATAAACTAGTTTTTTATGGTTGTTTTAGTAAGATTTGACAATTTATTTATATCCTGTATTTCTATATCAAAATCATGATTTATCTCAATAACAGATTGAATATCTTGACCAACTAACAACAAATCGAGTAATTTAATTTTATTAATATCCATTTTTACCTTTACCCCATTCTCACTGTAAAAATCAGTTAAAAAACGATCAATTTCATTTTGAAAACGTTGCATTTCATCATCAAAGGAAAATCGTAAATTTTCTTCTAATTCTTTTTTAATTTTCCTTTTGAAAAGATTTGCTATTCCTGCCTTAAAAATATTTTTTGATTTAAATTTTAGATCTAAATCCTTTGCAGAAATTTCATTTTTCTCTCCATCATAAAAAGGTGTTCCAGTCGCAATTAGTACCCCTTTATAACTTCCATCTAAATCAATTTTGGTTACCAATTCACGATCAACAACCTTCGCTGTTATATCTTTAATAATAATTGTTTGATTTGCTGACTCCATCACCTGATCTTTTAAGTTTTCTCGTAACAATATATTTAGGGAATCCATAGACATGGATATTGGCAATTGAATATTTGATTCTTTCAACTGATTTTCCTCTAGCCAATTAAAGGTTGGGTTTGAAATAGGGCTAGGATTAAATTGATTTAATTTATGCTGGGTTAAATAACCGTTCACACCAATTGAAAATAATAAATCTTCTTTTTGATTAGATATGGAGGATAAAGAAATAGTATCCAAATCCATTTCCCATAATGCCCCATTTAAGAAGGGGATGGTGAACGTAGGATCAATTTGATTCAATCCTTGCTGTACAAATGCAGGTAAATCAATATTTTCACGAATTACATTGTCGATATCACGTCCGATTTGGGTTTGTCTCTTCGTTAATATATTATCCGCAATACTTTCAACTGAAAATCCTGAAATACCACTCACCAACGTTAATGGTTCCAACCAACTGTATTCTACAATTTCCGTTTCCGTTTGTAAGCGCCAATCATTTGTAATATTTAGATCAGAACTTGCTAAAACTTCAATGACTCCTTTAGCTCTAACGGTACCAATAAAAACGTTTTTACTTATCGAAATATGCAAAGGGATTTTAACCATAGCCGTCTTGCCTGACACTTCAATAAAAATAGATCCTTGTCTTTTGATACCTAAATCAATACCTTCTATAGAAAAATTAGGGTTGGCCTCAAAATAAGAATCCGCTTTTGAGTTTACAAATTCATTAAGATTTGTTTTATGAACTAAAAATGGTAATACAATTGCATTTTTGGGACTTTCCATTTCTATTCTATTTATTGGATTTTCAATTAGTTTTTTCGTTTTTGAACAACTTGTAAAAAAGACAAGGAAGCCAAGAACGAACCATAATTTTAAGATCAAATATTTCATATGTATTTATAACTAACCGTTACTTCAATTATTACGTTTCACGTATAATTGATTACAAAAAGAAAAGCCACCTTTAATAAAGTGGCTTTTCATAAAAATTATATTTTAAAAATGGATTTAATCAATCACTACTAACTTATATAGTTCTTTGATGTTACCAAAATTCAATTCTATAGTATATATACCTGAAGTTAATTCAGCAATATTAATAACAACATTTGTAGACAATCTATCCACCTCATTCGAATAAACTAATTTACCAATGCTATTATACATTGATACAGACTGTAAATTTGAATGGCTATCAAGTGCTATTGTAACCAATTCCTTTGCTGGATTAGGATAAATAACAACCTCATTTCCAGAAACAAATGACTTAGTCGTGATAGAAACTATATTGCTATACGCTATATCATTATTCAAGCTAGTCGCATTTAACTGATAGTAGTATGTTTGTCCAACTTCAATATTGGCATCTACGATACTATATTCATATAAATCTTGTGATTCGATTGTTTGAATTGGTAAGTATACACCTGATGTTTCATCAAATCGAGTAACGGTAAAATAGGATACTTCTGATTCATCAAAAATGGTCCAAGTAAGTTCATTTTTACCATTTTTATTTTCACCCGAAAATCCAGCCAATCCTATCGGCAAGACAGATTGAACAAGTCCAACATCAATATTGGATAAATGCTCGTTAGGATCTAAACTAATAATTCCCGAAGTATTAGGACCATTCGAATGATCAATATCACTATCTACATCATCATTACTAGCAAAAACATCTGTAACTGTATAACCTGTAGGTGGAATAACCTTTACATAATAATCTTCTTTTAGTAAGTAATCAAACTTATACTCACCCATGTTATTTGTAGTTGTTGAAGTCACTAATGAGTGATCTACTGCTTTATATACTTCCAAGTTAACATCACCAAGTTTTGGCTCAAAGCTATCTTGTTCACCATTGTTATTTTCATCAACCCATACTCGATCTCCAAAGGTCGCCATTGGATAATATCCAGCAGAAATATTTGTTCGGTGATTACCTGATGTTAATGTAAAGTCATCTGTTGTTCCTTCACCATTTCTATCTGTAATATCTCCATCTACAGACTCTGTACCAACACCCGGTACAACTCTAACTAAACCAGGGAAATTGTCATTTATTCTTATATAATAAGTACCTGGAGGTACACAGAAATTATAATATCCATCGTCTGAAGGAGTGCCAGGTTTATGTCCTGTATAAACATAATCCCACAATACGGGCCCATCTGCAAAATGTCTAAATATCTCTACACGAACGCCATTAAGACCATTTTCATTACTATCCCATTGATCATTCATATTAGCATCAAACCAAACTAAATCACCAACTTGAACGCATTGATATAACCCTAGATCTATGCTCGTTATAGATTCTCCACCATTCAAATAAAATACTTGACTTGTATTCGGCCCATTGTAATGGTCGATATCATTATCTTTACTGTCGTCCGCTCCTTGATTAATGGATGTAATTAGATATTTATCATCAAAATAGTATTTTAAATAGTATTCGCCTTCCAAAATATCACTGAAAAGAAAATATCCCATACTATTTGTATATGCTATTCCATGAAGGATATCATTTGCGCTATAAATTTCTACTCTGACCCCTGCAATTCCGCTTTCACCGCTACTTTGTTGACCATCGTAATTTGTATCTTCCCAAACGTAGTCTCCTACAACGCCAACACAAGCTTTTTCACCAACTGAAACTGTTTCTGTCGTTTCACATGCACATTCTTTAACAACTACATTATAATCTCCTTCATCCAAATTCGAGAAAGTACTAATATCTGAAAAGGTGGTACCACCATCGATGCTAAATTCTAAACTACACGTCCCAGAACCTGTTGTTCCAGATCCGGTTGTCGCAAAAATAGAAATGCCTCCTGTCGAAAAATTACAATCAGTATCACTTATTATAATATTATCAATTGATGGATAATTTCCAGTACAAGGATCTTGTGCTATTAAACCAAGGGGTGTTAATATTGAAAATAATAGTAAAGTAGTTAAGTTTAAAAAACTAGACTTCATAGTCTTTTGGTTTTATTAAGTAATGACTTTACTGAAAATGGAATTTAAAACAAAGATAGGTAATTATATATTATAAAAAAATATAATATGTAATATTAATATAACTTTTATTAAACATATATTATATATTGGTTTTCAATATTTTAAATAAAAATATGTCTTTTAAAAACTAGGCAAAAATCCAATAATATTTTCAAAATATTGCCTAATTAATAAATTCATTAAGAAACTAATCAAAGATCAATTGAACCACATTTAACGAATTCTAGTTCAAAATTTTTATTTATTCGATTCGTTGAATGAATGTTAATTTCATGTCAATGCCATCAAGGATATAATTTTAACCGTTTTATTGTAAATATTTCCTCCTATATTCCTATTCTTGCAACCAATTCTTTTCCATAACTAAAACAAGATCATTTTGTTACCATTAATAGAAGAAGTAAATAAAATTGCAATCCAAGCAGGAAATCTGATTATGGATATTTATCAAGATGTTTCCCTTTTTGAAGTTGAATCTAAAAAGGATGACTCACCCTTAACAAAAGCAGATACGACTGCAAATAATTATATATGTAGCGAATTGATTAAGCTTGATGCTGAAATTCCTATTATCTCTGAGGAGAATAAAACTTTAGCCTACCCTGATCGTAAACATTATACAAGGTTTTGGTTAGTGGATCCATTAGATGGCACAAAAGAGTTTATAAAAAGAAATGGTGAGTTTACGGTAAACATTGCCTTAATCGAAAACGGTCACCCTATCATGGGGGTTGTCTACGCACCTGCAATTGGGGAACTGTACTTCGCAGAAAAAAATGGTGGTGCATCTATTAGAGTGAATGATGAAACTCAACCATTAAATGCCAATACCTTTACAATGAAAGATAAGGGTTTAAAGGTTGTTTGTTCTAGATCACATTTAAATGAAGAAACACAATCGTTTATTGATGCACTAGACAATCCAGAAAAAGTATCAAAAGGCAGCTCTTTAAAATTTATCATTCTTGCTAAAGGAGGAGCAGATATTTATCCTCGAATTGCTCCTACTATGGAATGGGATACAGGTGCTGCTCAAATGGTTTTAGAAGAAGCCGGTGGGTCCGTCGTCCGATATGATGATGAAACTCCACTTCTTTACAATAAAGAATCTTTATTGAATCCATTTTTTGTTGCATATGGCAATAAACTACCGTAATTATGAATAAACCTCCAATCACAGGAGTCATTATTACAAAAAATGAAGTTGCTCAAATTGGAAAAACACTTGAAGCACTTTTACCATGTTGTTCTGAAGTTCTCGTTTTTGATTCAGGATCAACAGATGGGACGATTGAAATTTGTAAAAATTTAGGAGCAACGGTTGTCCAAACTCAGTGGCTAGGCTATGGTCAAACCAAAAATCTAGGGCATAAAATGGCTAAAAATGATTGGATATTATCTATTGATGCTGATGAAGTTATAAATGAAGAACTAGCTAAAAATATTCAAGCCATTCATTTAAATAATTCAAAAATCATTTATCAATTAAAACGATATGAAATTCTAAATAATTATGAAATAAGGTTTACGATATTCAAACCTAGCTTCAAGCCCAGACTCTTTCATAAAAATGAAGCCAAATGGGATAATAAAAAAGTGCATGAAACTTTGACATTTAATACTAATCATCGATTAATGCCGATTGCCGGTAAGCTACTCCACTACAGTAATGACTCTTTTGAGTCTTTTCAAAAACAAACAAAAAAGTATGCTTTTCTTGCTGCGGATGATTTATTCAAAAAAGGTAAAACCATTTCTTTTGTAAAAAAATACTTTGGTCCAACCTTTACATTTTTTAAGTCATTTATCATTTTAGGCGGGATTTTTGATGGTAAAATAGGATATACTGTTAGTAAAATGGCAGCCAATTCAATTAAATGGAGACATCAGTATTACAATGAAATGGACAAGTAAAATATATTCTACCTTATTGATTATTGCAGTTTTGTTATCTGTTACTGGATGCAATAAAAAAGTCCAACATGGATTGGAGGAAAAAGAAATGCCACCTCCTTTTCCAATATACAATGAATCGACATTGGTTAACTTCATTGAGACAGATAGTATTTACCGAGTATTTGATCTAGCACAGAAAGAAAATAAATTAACGTTATTAGAATTCTATACAGATTGGTGCCTTCCTTGTCAAATTATGGATGAAACGGTCTATCAAAACAAGATTGTTTCCAGATTTTTAAATGAAAATTTTGTTAATTATAAAATTAACGCTGAAAAGCTGAATGGTCCCACGCTAGGATTTTTGTATCAAGTCAAACAATATCCCACTTTTCTATTTTTAAATTCGAAAGGTAGAATAATAAAAAGGCACAACGGTTCTCTAAATCAAACAGAATTAATGCTAATTAGCGAAGAAGCGATGAGATTATTTCATATTCCTGATACTGAATAATTCTTCAAGAAAAATAAACTTCCTATCTTTCCTTTCTCAGGTTAGATTTTGCTCACATCATACCAATTATATATAAAAATATTTTGAAAAAGTCAGTTTCTATTATTGGCGGAGGCACTGCTGGACTTATGGTTGCAGCCTTTCTGGATGCTGAAAAATATGACATCAACATCTATGAAAAAAAAGCTTCCATCGGTCGTAAATTTTTAGTGGCTGGTGATGGTGGGTTTAATTTGACACATTCAGAATCTATGGGTCCTTTCATTAAAAGGTATGAACCTTCTCCTTTTTTAATGTCGGCGTTAACCCAATTTACAAACCAAGATTTTATTCAATGGCTTAAAAACAATGATATACCGACATTTACAGGTAGTAGCAAGCGTATTTTTCCAGTTAAAGGAATAAAACCAATTGACGTGCTAAAAAAGATCAAAAACGTGCTAAATGTCAATAAGGTTACAATCCATTGCAACCACGCATTTTCGGGTTGGAATTCAAAAAACCAAATTCAATTTGACAATGGAAAATTGATTGAATCTGATCTCACGATTTATGCACTGGGAGGAGCTAGTTGGAAAGTGACAGGATCCGATGGTCGTTGGATTTCATTATTCTCACAAAAAGGAATAAAAACTGTTCCGTTCATTGCCTCCAATTGTACTTTTAATATTAATTGGCCGACCCTTTTCATAAAGAATCATCATGGAACTCCGCTAAAAAATATTTCAATTTGTATCAATGACAAGAAACAACTAGGCGAAGTCGTAATTACTCATTTTGGACTTGAAGGAAATGCTATCTATGCGTTAAGTAGTGAGATTCAAGAAGCAATCGCACGAAAGGTCGATCCTATCATTTATATTGATTTTAAACCAAGCCTATCTCAAGAAATCATACTCGATAAATTAAAACATACGAGTCAAAATATAACTCAAACGCTAAAAAACAAACTTAAACTTCCAACTGCGATTATTGACTTGATAAAAAGCAAAACATCCAAAGATGAATTCTTGCAAAAAGCAACACTCGCAAGAATGATAAAATCATTCCCTCTAAAAATTATCAAGGCTGGACCAATAGATAAAGCAATTTCAACCAAAGGTGGAATATCTGTAAATGCTGTCGATTCAACATTTCAATTAAAAAAAATGAAAAATCATTATTGTATAGGTGAAATGATAGATTGGAATGCACCTACAGGTGGCTACCTAATTCAAGGTTGTGTGAGTATGGGTTTCCATTTGGCAAAAAATTTAAATGATTGATAAAGTAGGTCTTTCCCTCTTTACATTGTCTTAACTTTACAACACTAAAAAAGACAATTAACCTATGAGATCTATACTCTTTTTAATTATATCCACTTTCAGTTTATTTACACAAATAAATGCACAAATCGAAGGTGATCAACTATTTAAAAATGATCAAATCGTTAGAATAGATTTGAATTTTAACCAACAAAATTTCTGGGACAGTCTTGTTATAAATTATGAGACTACAACTTACATGAAAGCGGACTTAACCCTAACCGATGCTTCAGGGACGTATGTGTTTAATGAGGTTGGTGTTCGATTAAAAGGAAACTCAAGTTATGGTCATCCAGGAAATAAAAAATCATTTAAAATAGATTTCAATAAATACGTTAACGGTCAGAACTATGACGGATTAAAAAAATTAAACTTCAGTAATGGATTTAAAGATCCAAGTCTAATAAGGGAAAAAATATTTTTCGACCTGTGTCAAGATGCTGAAGTAGCTGCACCTAGAGCTAATTTTGCAAACGTCTATTTTAATGACATTCTTTGGGGGTTTTATACCGTAATAGAGCAAATAGATGACCAATTTTTGGATTGGAAAATTCTTGATGACGATGGTAATCTTTTCAAGGCTGGGTCCAACTTTGGAGGAGGTCCTGGGGGTGGCGGAGATGCTGAAGCTGATTTAAAATACTATGGGCCTGATCAGGCAGATTATGAAGATCGGTATGAGCTAAAATCGAATGAATCAGAAAACGATTGGACTGATTTAATTGCTTTTACTGATTTTATAAACAATAGCAGCAATGAAGATTTTGAAAATAATATAAATGATCACCTTGAATTACAGGAGTATTTGCGCTCTGCAGCGTTAGATAATCTTTTCAGTAATCTTGACAGTTATACAAACTCTGCAAGAAACTATTATATCTACCACAATCTTACAAGTGACAAATGGGAGTGGATTAAATGGGATGGAAATGAATCTTTTGGTTCTTATGGAGGTGGACCTGGATTAGGCGATATGACAACCCTTGCCTTAAATTATCATAGCAATAATAGACCACTGCTTGAAAATATTTTTGAAAGTGAATTACTTTATGCGCAATACGAATCTGAAATGTGTTTTCTGTTAACTAACTTTTTTAATCCGAACTATATGCATCCACATATTGATGATATTAAATCAATAGTACAAGCATCTGTATATGCCGATGAGAATAAAATGTATTCTGATGACGATTTCGATACTATTATTGACAGTAATATTTCTGGTGGAGGTGGACCAGGAGGAAACACAACGTATGGTTTAAAACCATTTATTTCACAAAAACATGATTATGCTACAGGTCAACTTGATTGTGTTAGCATTCATAACGAAGACGATCTGTTGTTAGGTACAATATCTATTTATCCGAATCCCATAAATGATTTTATGACGATTTCTCTAAATAAGGTGGATTACCAATCATTTATCATTTTTAATAATCTTGGCCAAGAAATTCAAAACGGAAGTATTAATAATACTGATAATCAAATAGATATGTCATTTTTTTCTAGTGGTTTATATTACTTAAAAATGGTGGGTAATTCAACTGACATTCTATCATCCGAAATGATCCCTTTTGTGGTTGAAAAATAAAAATCTAATTTTTCTGGGATTTCGATTTAGAACTGATCTCTATTTTAATTAATCAATGAAATATTGTTTAAAAAAGTAATCATACTGACAATCATGGCTAGTTTCATCTTGAGACTTAATTAAATTATAAATCGTATTTATTTTTATACTATAGATGCAGCGTTTTGAACAAATGAGGCTAATATCTTATTAGAATAATACTATGAAAAATTTACTCTTACTTTTTGTTTTAGGACTAGTAGTTTCTCCGATATACGCCCAGTGGGAACAATTAAATGATATCCCATTTGTAAAGCACCATTCGAATGGATTTGGTTTTAATGGTAAAGCGTACATTCTTGAAGGAACCGGTGATGACGACAACCTATCCAATGAGCTCTGGCAATACGATCCTATTTCTGATAATTGGGATCGATTACAAGACTTTCCAGGACCTGGTCGTTCCATTTCTATTGGTGATGATATGGATGATAAGTATTATTTTGGCTTTGGTGGTGGAGAAAATGGAGCACTCAACGATTTGTGGGAGTATGATCCTGAAACAAATACATTTAAAGAACTCGCTTCGTGTCCATGTATCGGTCGAAGTCACCCTGCTTTTGTTGCCCATGAAGGCAAAATATATATGGGATCGGGTTCATCAAGTAATGGAGATCTCAGAGATTGGTGGATCTATGACTTAGCAACGGATGAATGGACTGAAGGTCCAGATATTCCTGGAGAGAATAGACACCACCCTTTCCAATTTGGTATTGATGATGGTATTTTTGTAGGAGGTGGTCATCGATCGAATTGGTCACGATATGATATTAATGATGGAACATGGACGGCGATTAATGATTTTCCTGGGGGCCGTGTAGCAGGTACTCAATTTAGTTTTGAAGGAAAAGGTTATGTATTAAGTGGTGATGCTGCGGATCATGGACCGATAGCGGAAAACGTTTTCTTTTTACAATACGACCCTGAAACAGACGAATGGATTGAGTTACCACCGCATCCAGAATTGAATCGCTGGGCCTGTTCTTCTTTCATCATTGACGACTATTTGTACTTATTTGGTGGATACATGTATAGTGAAACTGAGCCTTTTAATGATGCCGCTGTATGGAGATTTAATATGAGAAAACTAGATTGTTTGCCACCTGCCTTGCTTAACGCTGTAAATGTAACAGATACTTCTGCTGGTCTTTTTTGGTATTCCAATGGAAATAGTTTATCAGATACATTACAATATAGAACAGTCGGTAACAGCGATTGGGTAACAGCAACAGATGTAAGTCCCGTTTACAGTATTGATGAATTAGAGGCATGTCAAGAATATGAATTTAGAGTCATTAGTAATTGTGATACCATCGCTTCTGACCATTCAAACTTATTTCAATTTACAACCGATGGATGTTGCTTAATCCCTGAGTTATCATTTAACAACTTAAGTGAACAATCGATTGATATTTCTTGGCCTTCAATTCTTGCTGCCAATGTATATGAAATTCGGTGGCGAGCTATCACCGACCAAGAATGGAATAATGAAATGACCAATGATCCATTATTCAACCTTTCGAATCTAACTGAATGTACTGAATATGAAATCCAAATAAAAAGTGTTTGTGACATTGAAGATATCGATTTCGGAGCTTCCCAATTTTTTGTTACCAAAGGCTGTGGAGTGTGTCTTGATGTTGATTATTGTGCTGTTTCAACGACCTATAACGGTTCTTTCTTTCATATTGAAAAAATAAATATTGAAGGCTTCGAAAATACATCAGGCAACAATAATGGTTATGGTAATTTTGCATCCCCAAATTCATTAGAATTGCTTATTGGTGAAAATTATACCATCCAGGTTTCTCCAGGCTTTGAAAGCGACGAGACCTTTATAAATTACAGTATTTGGATCGATTGGAATGGAAATGGAAATTTCCAACCTACAGAAAAAGTGATTTATGAAGACTTTATTGATGACGATCTAATTGAAACATTTACCATTCCAACTTCTGCTAAACCAGGATTAACTAGAATGCGAATCATAGCCGGATGGGATGATATTATTGGTCCTTGTGCCGCAACTGATTATTTAGTTGGAGAGGTCGAAGATTACTGCTTGATCTTAAAAACGACTTCTAGTGTCATTGATGCTGATAATCCTATTAAATATGGAATGATAACCCCTACTCCATTTAACGACCAAATATCGTTTCAATACTCTCTTGATCAAATGCAAAATGTTGAAATGGAAATAATTGATGGAATCGGAAGGATCGTTTTTTCTAAAAAAATGACGCTAGCTTCAGGAGAACATACAATTCAGATTACACCAACAGATATTCCAAATGGTATTTGTATTTTTAGACTAAAAGATCAAAATGGTCTCGTTTTATTTACACAAAAAACAGTATCTATTGATCAAGATTAATTGAAATGTATCAAATAACATATTAACCCTTTGGAAACAAAAGTTAGAGATCTACAATTTGATGATATCTCTTTAGTAATGGATTATTGGATGTCTGCTTCACCTGAATATTTACATTCAATGGGTGCTGACATCCACAAAATGCCAAGCAGAGCAAATTTCCAAGCTATGTTAGAAAAACAACTTCAGCTATCATTTCAAGAAAAAAAAGCGTATGCTTTAATTTGGGAATGTGATGGACACCCTATTGGCCACTCAAATGTGAATCTAATTCACTTCGAGGAATCAGCTACTATGCATTTACATCTTTGGAAATCTAATCAAAGACGCAAAGGATTAGGTGTTGAATTTGTTAAAAAATCAATCCCATTCTATTTCGATAACCTTCGTTTAGAGAATCTTATTTGTGAGCCTTATGCATTGAATATCGCACCCAATAAAACGCTTAAAAAAGTTGGTTTTTCATTCATAAAAAAGTACTTAACCGTTCCTGGTTCATTAAACTTTGAACAAGAAGTAAATCGTTGGGAACTAACGAAAAAGGCGTATTCAACCTTATTTCACAAATAAAGTAAATAAGAAAAATATCATTTATTCCGTTCTTGTGTGGATATATAACTGTTTTCCAGCTACTAAATCAAAGACAATGAAAATATTAAGCATTTTACTCTTCAGCATTATCATTATTCATTCCAGTTGCAGTAAACAGGATGATAAGGAACCGTCTGATATACTTGGCTATCAATTACTTGAAGAAATTACAGGGCATTGGGTAGGATCAAATGTTACTGCTTTTGGAAATTTCGATTGGTTTGCTTTTGATTTTAGACCTATTTCAGCTTCACATGTTCATTCAATCTATGAAGGGGCTACTCAACAAAATATTATTACCTCAATATTCATTGCTGAATTCGAAGGAAAGAAACAGATTATGGCACGTAATGGTGGTTGGTTAGGTAATCAGTATCGAGCAACCTATTTTGTGCTTGATCAAGCTGAAGAATCAGATGATGTCAAGTTCTATCGATTAGTGGATGCGGTAGGAAAAGAAAAAAGGGCATACATCGAGTTGAAATTTGAAAACGATACCATGTATTTTGATGCCTATAAAGATGATAGTGGATCGCTTGATCAACCTTACCATCATATGGGTTTTAAAGGGACTAATTATAATCCAACATTTGCAGAGTCAGCAGTTCAACAGTTTAATTTCCCACAAGAAATTGCCGAAATTGACCTTGAAAATAAATTTGTAAACTTAATCGATCCAGATTCTGCTCTATTCTTAAATGAAGATGAAGATCCATTCCCCAAAAGCATGCATGGACATTTAAGTGATTTAAATATTACTTTTGAAAAAGATTCGCAAATTGAAAATGAGCCTTTACTACTTTATTTTTCTACAGCCCCCATTATAAACGAAAATGGTCAAGTTGATTTTGATAATTTAGATAAAAAAGTGGTTCGCACGATTACTATCCAACCCGAAGAATCATTTTATGGAGCTACCTATTTACATCCGGATACTTATTATGTGACTGCATTTTCAGATCTTGATAATAACTTCTTCCCATCTCAAGGAGATATTGGAAATATAAGTAAAGAAATTCTAATCACTCCAGAAGACATCTTTTCAATTAATCTGAATGTAGAAAAGAGTATACAGTAATCCGTTTATTCATTCTTGCCGCAATAATAAAAATGAAAAATTATATTTTATTTAGACATATTAATAAAAACTATTCTACATTTACAAAATGAATATACTAACAAATACATCTTGGTGGCTTATCGATAGAGAAATCTAAAGAAGCTTGGTGTATTCGAAAAATATATAGACTTGCTTTATGCAGGTCTTTTTTTTTGTAAATAATCGTAATGAAAAGAGAAAATATAAATTTGAATAGTTGGTGTTGGTACAGATTGATGATCAAAATCTGAGGATACGCTTATACTATTTAATAAATGTCAAAAGCCTGTTTCTTGCAGGCTTTTTTTATGTCCAAATTTTAAAAATGAAACAAAAAATACATACTAAGCATCTTAAAATACTAGCAGATCTGCATACTCCCGTTAGTATATACAATAAACTGCGTGATTTTTTTCCTAATGCACTCCTTTTATAAAGTGCTGACTATCATGACAAATCAGATAGTAAAAGCTTTATTTGCCTTGAGCCAATTGCAAGCTTTGAAGCGAAAGGGAAATCCTATAATTATCAATTTCCCAGAGAATTGAAGGTAACATCAATCGCAGAAAACAATAAGGACATCTTTACTGCTTTACAAGATTTTACTAACGCTTTTGAGACTATTAAAAATGACTTACCCTTTAACATTAATGGTCTTTGGGGCTACTCTTCCTTTGAATCCGTACAATATATGGAGGATATTATCATCGAAACTCCGATAAACGAAGTCAAAGATAATCCTGATTTAAAGTATCAATTTTTCCGATATATCTTGGTTTTTGATCACTTTAAAAATGAACTTTTCATTACTCAAAACGAAGTCAATACTTCAACCACAGCTAAAGATGCTATCCATCGAATCCTAGAAATCATTCATTTAAATAACCTGCCCAATTTCAATTTTTCTTCGGAGGAAGATGAAAAATCAAATCTAACAGACAATGAATTTAAAGCATTAGTTTCAACAGGTATACAGCACTGTAAGCTTGGTGATACTTTCCAACTGGTATTATCTAGGGAGTTTCAACAAAAATTCAAAGGAGACGATTTCAACCTATATCGTTGCCTTAGAAGTATAAATCCTTCGCCCTATTTATTCTATTTTGACTACGGCGATTTTAAAATTTTCGGTTCTTCCCCGGAAGCTCAAATCCAAGTAAATGACGGAATTGCCTCTATCAATCCTATTGCAGGAACGGTTTTGAGAGGTGGAAATGCCCAAGAAGACATTGAGCGTGCAACTTCCTTGAAAAATGATCCTAAAGAGATGTCTGAACACGTAATGTTAGTAGATCTAGCACGGAATGATCTGAGTAAGAACTCCAAAAAAGTAGAAATAGAAACGTATGCAGAAATTCAATACTTTTCCCACGTCATCCATATGGTAAGCAAGGTAACGGGTAACTTGTTCGACAATAAAACAGGCTTAGACATCTATGGTGACACATTTCCTGCTGGTACCTTATCCGGTGCACCTAAGTATCGAGCGCTTGAACTTATTAGCAAAAATGAAAATACTTCTAGGAATTTTTATGGTGGAGCAATCGGCTTTATTGGGTTTAATGGGGATATCAATCATGCGATTATCATCCGATCTGTATTAAGTAAAAATAATACGCTCGTCTATCAAGCAGGTGCAGGTGTTGTGTCCGAAAGTTCGCCTGAAGGAGAATTACAAGAAGTCTATAATAAAATCGCAGCGATACGTCAAGCGATTACTAAAGCCAATGCATTATGAAAATATTAGTTATAGATAATTACGATAGCTTCACTTATAATCTAGTCTACATCTTAAGGCAAAAAAAAGAAGATGTTGATATCTATAGGAATGATAAAATAACGCCGGCTATGTGCGATTCTTACGATGCAATTATTTTATCCCCTGGACCTGGCATTCCCAAAGATGCTGGAAACCTAATGTCCATTATTACCCATTGTACAGGAAGAATTCCAATATTAGGCATTTGCTTAGGACATCAAGCCATTGCTGAATTTCTTAAAGGCTCATTGACTAATATGCCCGATGTTTATCATGGAATCCAATCTGATATTTCCATCATTAATAGCTCAGCACAGATTCTTCGTAATCTGCCAAATCCATTTAAAGCAGGTAGATACCATTCATGGGAAATAGATTCGACAAAAATGAATGATACGATTGATGTGATTGCTTTATCTGATGATAAAAGTATAATGGCGATTCAAAATGAAGCATTAAAACTGTACGGTATCCAATTTCATCCAGAAAGTATATTGACCCCTGAAGGCCATATCATAATTCAAAATTTCTTAGACATCTGTAAATCTATCGCTTAATGAAACAAATACTAAATCGATTATTCAACCAACAATATTTATCGAAAGATGAAGCAAAATTGATCTTAGGTAATATCTCTGAAGGTGCTTATAATGACTTTGAAATCAGCGCTTTTCTTACTGTCTTCAAAATGAGGAATATAACCGTTGATGAGTTAACAGGTTTTAGAGACTGCTTAAGAGAACGCTGTGTTTCGATTGATCTTTCTGATTTTGACACCATCGATTTATGTGGTACAGGAGGTGATGGCAAAGATACTTTCAACATAAGTACATTGGCCTCGTTTATCGTCGCAGGAGCAGGTTACAAAGTGGCTAAACATGGAAATTATGGTGTAAGCTCACTCTGTGGTTCTTCAACCATGATGGAATACCTTGGATACAACTTCACAAATGACGCTGATCAACTTCGTAGCCAAATCGACAAAAGCAATATCTGTTTCTTGCATGCACCCTTATTTCATCCTGCGATGAAAAAGGTAGCGCCTATACGAAAAAACCTTGGTGTACGCACTTTCTTTAATATGCTAGGTCCAATGGTGAACCCGTCATCACCAAAAAAGCAATTAGTTGGCGTTTTTTCATATCAACTATTGAGATATTACAAATATATATACGAACAAGAAAACACCTCATACCGAATTGTGCATTCATTGGATGGATATGATGAAATAAGTCTGACCGATAAAGCAAAAATTATAAGCCCAACTAAAGAGTATTTACTTCACCCAACGGATCTTTTAACAAAACCACTGGAAGAAAAACAACTATCTGGAGGAAAAACAGTAAAAGATGCCGCATTAATATTTACAAATATTCTTAATGGTCACGGTACAGAAGCGCAAAAAGCGGCTGTATTAGCAAATGCGGCTATGGCTATTCAATGTTTCAATCCCGATCAATCGTATGCCGACTCTTATGAGGAAGCTAAGGTATCACTAGATGGTGGTGCCGCTAATCAATCTCTAAAAAAGTTATTATCCCTATGAATATATTAAACAAAATCGTCGAAGATAAACGCAAAGAAGTCCAAGTAGCCAAAGAGCTAAAACCGATTAAACGAATGGAGCAAAGTTTATTCTTTGCATCGCCAACCGTATCTATGAAACAGTACCTTAACCGAGATGATCGAGTGGGTATTATTGCAGAAATAAAAAGAGAATCACCAAGTACAGGCCTTTTACATCTCGTTCCTGATGTTGAAAAACTGAGTATTTCATATATGCAATCTGGAGCTTCTGCCTTATCGATATTAACAGATACCACCTATTTTGGTGGATCAATAAAGGATTTGGAAATAGCAAGAAAATTCAATTATTGTCCGATTTTGAGGAAGGATTTTATTATTGATGAATATCAAATCATTGAATCAAAAAGTATTGGTGCTGATTGTATTTTATTGATCGCATCATGTATTACACCAAAGCAATCATTTGAGTTAGCCGCTTTAGCGAAAAGTTTGCATTTAGAAGTCTTACTAGAAGTCCATAACAAAGAGCAAATCGATAGTCATATGAATGTTTATATTGATATTATCGGCGTCAATAATAGAAATTTAGCTGACTTTAAAACAAACATACAACACAGCATAGACCTATTTGAAGCCTTACCAAAAGCGTTAACAAAAATTAGTGAAAGTGGTATCCATACTGCTACCCAGATTAAAAAATTGAAAGATCATGGTTATGATGGTTTCTTAATTGGAGGTCACTTTATGAAATATAGCGAACCAGCTTTAAAATGTAAGGAATTAATTAAAGAATACAATTCAATCGTCTAATGAAAATTAAAATTTGCGGGATGAAGCATTGGTCAAATATTGAGCAATTACTAAATCTCAAGCCCGATTTCATAGGCTTTATATTTTACGAAAAATCGCCTCGATATATTGACGATAAAACACTAGCATTGAAAATAGGATCCATAGATCCTGCCGTTAAAAAAGTTGGCGTATTTGTTAATCATTCGATCGACCGTATAAAATCTTTGGTAACATCCTACCAGCTTGACTACGTGCAATTGCATGGAGATGAATCTATCCAATATGTAAAAACTGTACAATCATCTGGAATTAAAATAATGAAAGCCTTTCAAATCAATGCAAAATTTGATTGGTCAATAATTGAAAAATATGAACCTTTTGTTGACTACTTTTTATTTGACAATGCAACTAAAAACTATGGAGGAAGTGGCCAAAAATTTGATTGGAAATACCTTTTCAATTACAAAAGTAAAAAACCATTCTTACTAAGTGGAGGAATCACCCTTGATGATATAGCTGCCATCAAAGCAATGAATCATTCACAACTATTAGGGGTCGACATGAATAGTAAACTAGAAATCGAACCTGGTAAAAAAGATATAAAATTAGCAGAACAATGTATAAAGCAATGTAGATTATGATCAGTAAATACACCGTAAACGAACAAGGGTTTTATGGAGAATATGGTGGTGCCTTCATTCCTGAAATGTTGCATCCAAATATTGAAGAACTCAAAACATCGTACAAGAAAATTATCAAATCACCTTCTTTTCAAGAAGAGCTTCAACAGTTACTTCAAGACTACGTAGGTCGTCCTACTCCACTTTATTTAGCTAAACGACTAAGTGCCCACTATCAATCCACCATCTATTTAAAAAGGGAAGACTTATGTCATACAGGAGCACACAAAATCAATAATGCGCTGGGTCAAATACTGGTCGCTAAGAAACTCAATAAAACAAGAATCATCGCAGAAACAGGTGCGGGACAACACGGTGTAGCTACCGCTACAGCATGTGCCTTAATGGGTATCGAGTGTGTCGTCTATATGGGAGAAAAGGACATGCATCGACAAGCACCCAATGTAGCTAGAATGAAGATGCTTGGTGCGACCATCGTTCCTGTTGTTAGTGGTAGCAAAACCCTTAAGGATGCTACGAATGAAGCCATCCGAGATTGGATTAACAACCCAACAGATACACATTACATCATTGGTTCTGTGGTCGGTCCTCATCCGTACCCTGATATGGTTTGTCAATTTCAAGCCATCATTAGCAAAGAAATAAAGAACCAGATTAAAACCGAACCAACCCATATAATAGCTTGTATCGGAGGGGGAAGCAATGCCATAGGTGCTTTTTATCATTATCTAAAAAATGAAAATGTACAATTAATCGGTGTTGAAGCAGCAGGATTGGGGATTGAGACCCATGAAACGGCCGCTACGCTAGCGCTAGGGAGCAAAGGTGTACTTCATGCATGTATGACAAAGATTCTTCAAACACAAGATGGTCAAGTTATCGAACCCCACAGTATTTCTGCAGGATTGGACTATCCAGGCATAGGTCCTCAACATGCCCATTTACACCAATTAGAACGAGTACATTATACAAGTATTACGGATCAAGAAGCACTTAATGCCGCATTATTTTTATCAAAAATGGAAGGCATTATTCCAGCTTTAGAATCGGCACACGCCATAGCCTATTTGGAAAAAATGAACCTCAAACCAACCGACAATATCATCATTAATTTAAGTGGTAGAGGCGATAAAGATCTGGAAGTACTTACTAAAACATTGAACCATGACGATTAATGAACTTTTTGCCAAGCCTAAAAGACAATTACTCAATATTTATTTTACAGCAGGGTACCCTGAGAAAGAGAGTATGCTTGAATTACTGCCCGCGCTAGAAAAATCAGGTGTTGATATGGTTGAAATTGGGATACCCTATTCCGATCCATTGAGCGATGGCCCAACAATACAAAATAGTAATTCAATTGCCCTAAAAAACGGGATTACTTTAGATCTGATCTTTGAACAATTAACAGTATCGGATTCAAGGATTCCAAAAATAATGATGGGCTATTTCAATTCTGTATTGCAGTATGGAGTAGAAAAATTTTGTAAAAAATGCAAAGAGAATAAAATTAGTGGGATCATCTTACCAGACCTACCGCTAGACATTTATAAGCAACATTATCAATCTCTTTTTGAGCAATATGGGTTAAGTAATATTTACCTTATTACTCCTCAGACTACAGAGGAAAGAATTAGACTTATTGATAAAAATAGTACCTCTTTTATCTATGCTGTAAGTACTTCAAGTACTACTGGTAGCAACACTGGAATTCAAGGTGCCCAAAACTATTTACAACGCATTCAAAATATGAATTTAAAAAGTCCCATTATGATTGGATTTAACATCAAAACAAGTCATGATTTTCAGTTTGCATGCAGATATGCAACAGGAGGAATTATTGGTAGCGCCTTTATCAAATATATAGCGAACAGCCGTGAAATATCATTAGATACCCAGACATTTATTCAATCCATTTTACCAAAAAAGTAACGATATGATCATTCAATTAAAAAAAGAAATAAATAACAAAGAACGAACAACGATAACTTCTACACTAACGGAAATGGGTATTGATGTTTATCCTGTAAAAACACAACGAGGCATTTACTTCATTTGTACACCAAAAAAAGAATTTGATATTCGAAAAATTGGTCACTTAAAAGGGATTACGGATGTCCATAGAGTAAGTGGTAACCATAAATTAGTAAGCCATAAATGGAAAGTAGATCGAACCGTTATTGACTGCGGTGATGGAGTCTTCATTGGAGACGGAGGATTTGCGGTAATGGCAGGCCCATGCAGTATCGAAGGAGAAGAGCAGATTGAGAAAACGGTGGAGGCGCTTTTAGCAAATGGAGTACGAATTATGAGAGGTGGTGTGTACAAACCACGAACCAGTCCCTATAGCTTTCGTGGGCTAGGTATGGAAGGTCTTTCTTTGTTTTATAAAGCATGTTCTGAAAATGGGATTAAAATAATTACCGAAGTTATGGAAGCTACACAAATAGAGCCTATGATGCCATATGTAGATATTTTTCAAGTGGGCGCAAGGAATGCTCAAAATTATAACTTATTAGAAGCACTCGGAGAAATCGATAAACCTGTCCTATTAAAAAGAGGGATAAGTGGCACTATCGATGAACTTTTATACTCTGCTGAATATGTATTTAAAACGGGTAATGAGAAACTCATATTATGTGAACGAGGCATTCGAACTTTTGAAAAAGCCTATCGAAATACACTTGATTTAAATGCGATTCCAATTTTGAAAGAAAAATCTCATTTACCAGTCATCGTTGACCCGTCTCATGGAATTGGCATAAGAAAACATGTTCTAAAAATGGCCCTAGCAGGAGCTGCGGTTGGTGCCGATGGTTTATTGATTGAAATCCATGACACACCTGAAAAGGCGGCAACAGACGGCCAGCAAACGATAGATTTTAAAGAATTCAATGCACTTATGAATAAACTAACACAGTTAAATGCTTTACTTAATAACTAAGGTTTCATAAACAATCAATGACCAAAATGAAAATTTGAAGAAAATACAACATTCGTTTTATGGCATTTTCGTATTCAATATGAAAATGGTAATTTTAAATATTAGGAAAACTTAATAACATAAAAATTAGTCATTCGTCTATAGTCAAAGATTGTAAGGTAAACTTTATCTAAATTATTTAATTATGAAAACAACAACTATATGTTTGGTACTTTGTCTTTTCGTTTGTTTTTCAGTTGACGCTCAAAGAACCAGTGCCAACGGGTTTTGGGAACAATTGGGGTATGGAAAATTGATGGAAATCCAAGATGACTCCGTTCGAATCTATGATATATGCAATGCGGGATGTACCCTTTATGATGAAAAACTACTTGCTGAAATTGGCAAAGTAGCGTCTTTTAAGACGGATTCATTAGTCATTCAAAAAAATGTAAAAACGTATAAATATGCTCGAATTGAATCAATGCCAATAGCATGCACAAAACCGAATCGTCCATCCTCCGATCCCCATTATAATTTTGACATCCTTTGGCATTCGTATAACGAAAACTATTGCTACTTTGACCAACGAAATATCAATTGGGATTCAATCTACCAAACGTATCAGACAAAAATAACTAAAGAAACAAGCGATGTAGAATTGTTCCAATTATTGGATACTTTACTTTCATCCCTCAATGATGGTCACGCAAAATTGTACATGCCAGATGATATTTCCGAAAAATTGAAACCTACAAAAAAACCAGAAGAAGAAGAAGAAGAAGAAGAAGAAGAAGAAGAAGAAGAAGACCCCATCAATAGTCTTGACCTCGAAATGAAAACCTCACAAATGATTGCAAATCATTATTGTCAAAATGTATCTTCCCATAATGCAGGCTTTGCCAA
>CALDTZ010000132.1 GCA_937924805.1 uncultured Saprospiraceae bacterium | reverse complement strand
AAATGAAGAAAATGAGGTGATTTACTTCTTTACAAAAGGACCAACCGCATTAGCATTCCGAGAAAAAGAATTGATTGGTCATGGAATTGAATATCATAAAAAAGGCTTTAGCTCACCATTGGGCAAGCTAAAAAACATCAATCTTCCAATCGAAGATATGGGTCCTTTTGATTTAAAAGCATACAATTTTTATGATAACAAATGGCTATCTTTTGAATTTGAAAGTGGGATTAAAGTAGAAGGCTTGAATGTCACAGGCATTCGAAATATTCAGGGTAAACTCATGTTGATTCAACTAAAAGATTGCACCGTCACTTTGGGAGATGACGTGTTGTTTAAACCTGAATATGGAATGTTTGACATGGTCATTGGGAGCACTATCATTTCTGCCTATGCGGGAAGCGCCGATCATCATTCATTCCCGAATCTGTATGAAGCTTCAAAAGTCAACACAATAAAACCCGTTAAATCAACGGCTCTTTTAAACTTAGAGAAACAATATACGATCGTTCGACAATTAAGAGAAAGTGGATCTGATGATCGTTCAATGTTATCATCTATTACCGCATTGGTAAAAGAAACATATCCACTAGAATGGTTGCTTCTATTAGAAATACTCGAGCTAAGTAAAGATGAAAATTTGAAAATAGATTTGACTACCTATTTAGGGGGAATTGCTGATAAAAACCCTAAAATCCAAACATTGATAAAGGAAGGTTTAGCCATGATAAAAATGAGTGAAAACAAATAAAACATAGGGTAACTAAAGAATGAAAAACAATTATTTGAAAGTATCAATATTGGTTATATCCATCCTATTTACCATTACATCCTGTAATCATCAATCGAATAATAAAAATTTGCCTTTTCGAATATTAGAAGATCAACAGGATGAAAGAAACACGATCAACCAAGCATTACAAAAACTCAAATTTCCGACCGTCAATATCACAGCAAATGATAAACTTACATCACCCGTACTAATTGAAGTGAATTCACAAGGGTTATGGTTTGCTAGCGAAGGTAGATTAGGTCATGTACAACTTGTCGATGAGAATGGCAATGAATTAGCTTATGATCATATGACAACTAAGGACGACTGGATGACCAATGAACCCGTTGTATTTACTTCAACTTTAAATTTTAATGCAAAGGAAAATACTGGTGGTCTTTTGATTATTCATAATGATCCAGGTGAAGGAGATGGTGAAGAAGCTGGAGAAAAAACACAATTTAGTATTCCCATTACTTTTTAAAAATGCAATATACCTTTAGAGCCAATAATTGCAGATGATAGTCCATACCTAATTAGGATCACTGAACCTACTTGGGTAAAAAATATTAATAATCAGAATATAAATCACTATCGATTAATCTATTTTACTTCAGTACCTTCACACTATAAATTGTCTAGTAAACAAAGGACTTCTTTTTAATAACAACTTTTTAATTTGAATATGGATATAGCAGCAATGATAGAAAAAGGTATAAATATGGGTATTGAATATGCCCCAAAAGTACTTTTAGCGATAATAACCTTGATAATAGGGTTTTGGATTATTAAAAAAATTATTCATTTTTCTGGCAAAATATTCAAATCTTCTGGGTTAGATGAAAGTCTATCGACCTTCTTAGCATCTATATTAAGTGTCGTCCTAAAAATAATGCTAATCCTATCTGTCGCAAGTACGTTTGGAGTTGATACGACTTCGTTTATTGCCATATTTAGTGCGCTAATGATTGGCATTGGTATGGCGCTTAATGGTACCCTGGCGCATGCAGCAGCTGGCGTAATGCTTATGATATTTAAACCATTCAAAGTAGGTGATTTAGTGATTATTGGTGGCGGAGCAACTACTGGGACGGTAGAAGCCATAAATGCATTTAATACAACACTTAAGACATTGGATAATAAACGTATTATCATTGCCAACAGCAATGTAACAGGTAATGATATTACCAACATATCAGGCCAAGGTGAAGTTGGCGTCGAATTAACATATGGGATTGGTTATGGCGATGATATTGATAAAGCAAGAAATATAATATTGGACGTAGGAAAAAACTGTCCTTATATTTTAGATCATCCGACACAAGGTGTTGTAGTCTCTGAGTTAGGTGATAGTTCTGTAAACCTTGCAACAAGACCATTTTGTAAAAGTGAACATTATTGGGATACCTTATATTATATGCAGGAGAATGTAAAGAAAGCATTCGATAAGCAAGATATTGGTATTCCATACCCTACCATGGATTTAAATATGATAAGTAAATAATTTTGGAATTTAAAGTATCCGTTTCCTCTATTTATCATTGTTCTTTAGAAAGAGCATTTAAAACACCTATGCTTTGCGATGTAACAAAAGTCCATACTGGATATGGATTTATGCCTAAGGTAACACATACTACAGATGATGAACATTGGGGAAAAGTAGGTTCAAGTAAAAAAATATTTACAGCAAAATCTTTGACTCAAAAAGGTGGTTTTGCCTCTATGGACAAAGTACTTGAAAGAAAAGAGAATGAATATTGGGTCATTCAAGTAGATGAATTCCAATCATGGATGATGGGGTTTCATACTTTTATAGGAAGATGGGAAACCACTCAAATCGAAAAAGGAAAGATTTTGGTTAAATATGAATATTCTTTATTAGCAGATCAGCCCATTTATTACCCTTTAAACTGGATTTTTGTCAAAACATTCTGGAAAATTTATATGAAAAGGGTTTTAAATAATATTAAGAAAATGGCTTATAATAAAGAACCTTATCAATTTGATTAATTCATTTATTCTCTATCCAATTATTAAAGTCTAGGTCACCATTTTGCTTTTAAATACTGCTCAAAACGAAATTTAAAAAAGTTTAACTGGAAACATGATTTCAATGAAAACTATATATTTTCGCTCATGTTTTTTTTGATGATAACATCGATTGGTAATCTTCGTAAGACTCAATAAATCTATGCTTTTGTTCTTCGATTGGTACCAAACAATTTTTAGCTTTCCCAAAAAAAGTAAACCTATAATTTGATACAATACTATACACCCAATCTCTTAAAAATAATGGAATCCATTGAATTATCGATAAATATTTGAAAGGTGATTTAAGTTGTTGACAAGCCTTAATAGCTGCTTCTGATTTAGTATAAAAGACTCCTTCGCTATAATAAAACAAAGTATGAAATACTCGATCAGATGCTTGTGTAGACGGTAGAAAAGCTTTTGCAAATGGTGATTGAAGCGAAGAAAAATATAGATTACCTTTTTCATTTTTTTTATAAAAAAACTGCACACTAGTATTGCATAAATTGCACACTCCATCGAAAAAAATTATGTGTTCGATATTATTCATAATAGACAATACGTATCATTAAGTAACATCTTGAGCAATGATTTGTTTTCATGAGGAACTAAATAGTATGGTGAGAGCAATTAAGCAATAAAAATGGACAGACAAATTATCTAAAATTGATTGATTTTCATTTAATTGTTGTCATAAAAAAACCTTGTATAGAATGTATACAAGGTTTTTTTTATATTGATTTTAATATCATTTACTTAACTACCGCAACTTAAGCATCCCTCATCCATGTTACAAACTTCACCTTCCGCATCAGCCAAATCCATAACTTCTGCTTCTGCATTCTTTGTAAACTTACGTTGATGTTTTGCTGCTAATGTGAATTTAATAGGATCTACAGCTGCTTTTGATCGTAAATAGTACATTCCAGTTTTTAGTCCCTTTTTCCAACCGTAAAAATGCATGGATGATAGCTTTGCAAAGGTTGCATTTTGAACAAAAAGATTTAAACTTTGACTTTGACAAATAAATGCTCCTCGATCAGCAGACATATCAATAATAATTTTCTGACTCATCTCCCAAACTGTTTTATACAGTTCTTTTAAATCTTCAGGAATGCCTTCTATATTTTGTAGACTTCCGTTAGATGCCATTAATTGTTCTTTCATTTCATCATTCCACAAGCCTCTTTCGATCAAATCGGTCATCATGTGTTGATTTACAACGATGTACTCACCTGATAAGGTTCTTCGTGTATAAATATTTGATGTATAGGGCTCAAAACATTCGTTGTTACCTAAGATTTGAGATGTTGATGCCGTTGGCATGGGTGCTAATAATAAACTATTACGAAGTCCATTTTTAGCAATCTTTTTCTTAAGTCCTGCCCAGTCCCATCGATCAGATGGTGTTACATTCCACATATCATATTGCAAAATACCTTTACTTGAAGGTGATCCTGGATATGACTCGTAAGTGCCATCTTTTTCTGCTAGAGCATTTGATTCTGTAACTGCTGCAAAATATATGGTTTCGAAGATATCTTTATTCATTTGAATCGCCTCTGGGCTATCAAATGGGAAACGCATTTTCATAAAAGCATCAGCAAGCCCTTGAACTCCAATTCCAATTGGCCTATGACGCATATTAGAATTTTTAGCTTCGATAACTGGATAATAATTGATATCGATTACTTTATTCAAGTTTCTTGTTATCACTCGAGTAATGTCATATAGCTTTTGGAAGTCAAATTCTTTCTTATCTGCATCTACAAATTTAGGTAATGCGATTGAAGCAAGATTACAAACGGCAACCTCGTCTGGAGAGGTATATTCCATGATTTCTGTACATAGATTACTAGACCTTATTGTTCCTAAATTTTTCTGATTTGATTTTTCATTCGCTGCATCTTTATACAAAACATAAGGAGTACCTGTTTCTATTTGAGACTCTAATATTGAAAACCATAACTCTCTGGCTTTAATTGTCTTCCTTCCTTTACCCTCTTCCTCGTACCTAGTATATAGTTTTTCAAATTCGTCACCATAAACATCGCACAATCCTGGTGATTCATTTGGACAAAACAGCGTCCAATCTGCGTCTGTTTCTACACGTTTCATAAAAAGATCAGAAATCCACATTGCATAAAATAAATCTCTAGCTCTTCGTTCTTCAGCTCCCGTGTTTTTCTTGAGATCTAAAAAATCTTGAATATCTGCATGCCAAGGCTCTAAATACATAGCGAAAGCACCTTTACGTTTTCCACCACCTTGATCAACATATCTTGCGGTATCATTGAATACTTTCAACATAGGAATAATACCATTTGATGTTCCTCCTGTTCCTTTGATATAAGATCCTTTGGCCCTGATATTATGAATGCTCAACCCTATTCCACCCGCAGATTGAGATATTTTAGCACATCTCGTTAGGGTTTCAAAAATTCCACTAATGCTATCATCCGTCATTGTTAATAAAAAACAAGAAGATAGTTGTGGCTTTGGTGTTCCTGCATTAAATAATGTCGGAGTTGCATGAATAAACCATTTTTCAGACATTAAATTATAGGTCTCAATTGCCGCTTTAATGTCATTTCCATGAATACCTACAGCGGCTCTCATCAACATATGCTGCGGTCTTTCAACTACCTCACCATCCATTCTCAGAAGGTATGATCTTTCAAGTGTTTTAAAGCCAAAGAAGTCAAAAGCATAATCTCTATCATAGATGATTGCTGCATCTAACGAATCAGCATATCTTTCTACAATTTCCATCGTTTCTGTACTAATCAATCCAGCTGCTTCATTTGTCTTAGGATCAATATAATTATACAAATCACGCATGGTATCAGCAAACGATTTCTTTGTTTGTTTATGTAAATTAGAAACCGCTATTCTTGCCGCTAATTTTGCATAATCTGGGTGTTTGGTCGTCATTGTTGCTGCTGTTTCTGCAGCAAGATTATCTAATTGTATTGTAGTAACACCATCAAATAATCCTTGTATGACCTTTTTGGATATTTCAATGTGATCAACATACTTTGTGTTAAGACCGTAACACAATTTGTTGATTCTTGCAGTAATCTTATCAAAACTTACCTCTTGTAGTCTTCCATTTCGCTTCAATACTTCCATAATAGGTAAATGTTAAAGGGTTAAAAATTAATGTTAATTGGTTTTCTTATTTTGGGATAATCAAACTGTTATTTTTAGAAATCAGAATCAAGTGAAAACGCTTGATCTTCTCTACTAGCAGTAACACCTGCCTTTTGGTATTCAGCCACTCTTTTTTCAAAAAAGTTGGTCTTTCCATCTATGGAAATCATATCCATCCAAGGGAATGGGTTTTCCACATTATAAATTTTATCATTGCCAAGTTGAGCTAGTAATCGATCAGCTACAAATTCAATATATTGACACATTAATACTGCATTCATACCGATAAGATTAACAGGAAGTGAATCTGAAACGAATTCCTTTTCAATTTCTACAGCATCTGTAATAATTGTTTGAATCGTTGATTTGGGCAGTTTATTAACTATATGAGAGCTATAAAGCAGACAAGCAAAATCGCAGTGCATCCCCTCGTCTCGAGAAATTAATTCATTCGAAAAAGTAAGACCCGGCATAAGTCCTCTTTTCTTTAACCAAAATATTGAACAAAATGACCCTGAAAAGAATATACCTTCCACCGCTGCGAAGGCTATTAATCGTTCAGCAAATGACTCACTGTCGATCCATTTAAGCGCCCATTCTGCTTTTTTCTTAACACATGATAAGTTGTCAATTGCATTAAAGAGAAAATCTTTCTCCTTATTATCTTTTATGTAGGTATCTATGAGTAGTGAGTAGGTTTCAGAATGAATGTTTTCCATCATGATCTGAAATCCATAAAAAAACTTTGCTTCTGTATATTGGACCTCATTGACCATATTTTCAGCCAAATTTTCGTTTACGATCCCATCGCTTGCTGCAAAGAAGGCTAAAACATGCTTTATAAAATGCTTTTCGTTATCATTCAACTTGTTTTCCCAATCAGATATATCTTGGTGTAAATCAATTTCTTCTGCCGTCCAAATAGATGCTTCAGACATTTTGTAAAAGTCCCAAATATCTTGATGTTGGATCGGAAAAATAACAAACCTGTTTGGGTTTTCTGTCAATAACGGTTCGGCATTGTTGCTCATGTGGGTTATATTATAAAGTTTTCTAATATTAAATGTAAAAAATCTTTTAACAAAAGCGACACTTATATAAAGAAAATGTTATATATATTTTCTTTAAATATGTAACTTATTTGTTTTGTGATTATTACCCGTTATGTTTTGAAATTGGAACTAAGTTGGTCAGTGATTCCTTTCGTTTGTAACGCTACTGCAAATTAAATACAAAAAAACTTTAATATGTTTCATTTTTTTCCACATATGTGGAAAACTTTTAACACGTTTTTTCTTGGAAAAAGTAAAAAAAAAACAAATCCCTACTGACGAGCTCTTCTGAAAAAATAGATAAGTGCTAATCCTAATATGATACTAAAGAAAATAAGCACATAAAAAGTATACGGCCCCGAACTAAATGGGATATGTTCAAGGTTCATTCCATAAAAACTGGCTACTAATGTTGGCACCATCAAAATAATCGTAATTATCGTGAGTCTGTGGATAAAAATATTCAAATTATTAGAAATAATAGATGCATATGCCTCCATGGTACTACTTAAAATGTTTGTATATACATTTGACATCTCTAAAGCTTGACTGTTGTCGATAATGATATCTTCAAAAAAATCTTCGAGCACTTCATCACCTTTTAAGGATAAAAAGTCTGTTCTTTTCATTTTCATCATTAACAAATCATTCGCTCTTAAAGAATTTACAAAAAACACTAAACTTTTTTCTATTCGCAACAATTGCTTTAATTCTGAATTACGACTGCTATTGTACAATTCTTGCTCAATAAGGTTACGTTTTAAATTTAGTTTTTTTAATCCATCTAAAAACCCGTAAACATTTTGTTCAAACATTTGCAAAATGAATCTTCGATGATTTTTAGGATCAAAGTTCTTAACAAGCTTATTTCTAAATTTATCAAAAATAGGGTGACTACTTTGCGAAATGGTAATAATGACATTTCTACTTAAAATAATTCCAATAGGGACCGTCACATATATTGCTTCATTGTCTTTAGAATCATGGTTAAGAAAAGCTGCGTTAATCAATATTAAATTGCCTTCTTCTTCTCGTTCATACCTAGAGCGTTCATCAATATCAAGTGAATCGGTAAAAAAGTCAATAGGCAAATCAAGACGAGAAGCCTCTTTTTCTAATTCGTGTGGTGAAAATGGAGGAAATATATTAATCCAATCAAAGGATTGACTATAATCCACCTCTACGAGTTCGCCTTTTTGATAGCTTAAGTAATGGATCATAATCTATAACGTTTAGCACAAAATTGAATTCAAAATAGTGGATACAACAGTTAATCCACAACTCAAAATTAATCAAATCTTAAAACTTTTACTGGCTGTATTCGGGTGACTAAATAGGTCGGAATAATCAAAAACAAAAGGATCACAAATATGGTCCCAATATTGAGCATGATGATCTGAAAAGGATCTAATGTAATAGGGGCTGTCGAAACATAATAATTTACTTCGTCTAGTTTTATAAATTCAAACTTCTTTTGAAGTAAACAAAAACCAATCCCTAAAACATTACCCAAAATGATGCCTAGGGTAATAATCCAAAAAGAAAAATAGAGAAATATCTTTCGAATATTCCAATTCATCCAACCGATCGATTTGAGGACTCCAATCATTCTAGATCTTTCTAAAATGATTATTAAAATTACTGTCGTCATATTAATTATAGAAACGAGCAACATTAAAAACAAAATGATCCGCTCATTTATTTTTTGTAACTCGAGCCAGTCAAATATATTTGGAAATTTCTCTGCAATGGATTCCGCATATAATTGAGGAGGCAACATTTCACTATATACAAAGTCTGCATACATTGGCATATCTCTAACATCTTCTAAAAAAATCTCATACCCTCCTACTTGATTCGACTCCCACCCCAATAATTCTTGAATAATTCGAATATCGCACAATGCGAATTTTACATCGTATTCTTCAAGTCCTGTTTTATAAATGCCTCCGACAGTAAATGCTCGCTTTATAGGATCTCTATCTTTTATAAAATGAACCACAATTTTATCTCCAACCTTTGCTCTTAATCGCTCGGATGTTCTTTTAGAAATAATAAGTTTCCTTGATGCTAGTGTATCACTCCAAGGAATAGGGTCGCCTTCTACCAAGTATTGATTTAATATTTCCCAATTAAAGTCCTTGTTTACCCCCTTTAGCATAATACCCTCTAATTCTGTTTTAGATTTAAAAATGCCAGGCATAAATGCAAAAGACTGCATATGCTGTATACCCCCTTTCGATTTAATCTCATTTCCCATTATAAAAGAAAATGATTTCTCTTCGTCCTTTCCTCTAATCGATTGAATTTGCTCAATAGAATCAATAAGTGCGAGATTATAATCAATAGGCACATGTTCATAAGATCTTGAAACCTGAATATCCGTAATATGAATATGGCCCCAAAATCCAAATATTTTTTCCGAAATTTTTTGGTTGAAGCCTGTAATGATGGCCAGACTACTAATCATTACGGCTAATCCAAGGGCTATTGTAAGAATAGCAATCCTAATAATAATCTTTGAAAAAGACTTTTGTCCTTCAAATGCGATCCGCCTTGCGATAAAAAACTCTGTATTCATTGATATTAGCTAAAGTACTAATATTACCTTTGCAAAAAAAAGTTACCATGAATTTTGTAGAAGAGTTAAGATGGAGAGGCATGTTAAATGATATGACTCCTGAAGCTGAAGAAAAACTAAATGAAGGAATGACCACAGGTTATATTGGTTTTGACCCTACCGCACCCTCTATGACAATAGGAAACTACGTCCAAATCATGTTGCTAAGTTTTTGGCAACGAAGTGGTAATAAGCCTATTGTTTTGTTTGGTGGCGCTACAGGACGAATTGGTGATCCATCAGGTAAAGATCAAGAAAGAGTTCTTAAATCTTTCGAAGAACTTGATTATAATTTAGCCAAACAAATAGAGCAAACCAAAAAGTTTTTAAACTTTGAGACTGGCGACAATAAAGCAGTAATTGTTAATAATTTGGATTTTTATTCTGGAATGAATGTTTTAGATTTTTTACGTGATGTAGGTAAAACAATCACAGTAAACTACATGATGTCCAAAGATTCGGTAAAAAACCGATTAGAAAAAGGGTTGTCATTTACAGAGTTTTCTTACCAATTACTTCAAGCTTATGATTTCCAGAAATTATTTACTGATCAAAACTGCTTGTTCCAAATGGGCGGTTCTGACCAATGGGGAAACATAACGAGTGGTACCGAATTTATTCGAAAAAACACTGGAGGAAAAGCCTATGCTGTAACCACTCCTCTGTTAACAAAAGCAGATGGATCAAAGTTTGGCAAGTCAATGGAAGGAAATATTTGGCTTGACCCTACAATGACAAGCCCCTACCGATTTTACCAGTTTTGGTTAAATGCAGATGATGCTGATTTAGAAAAATATTTTAAATATTTTTCTTTCAAAACTAAAGATGAAATTGAAAATCTACTTAACAATCCGGACGCAGACCCTAGAAATCTTAAAAAAATATTAGCGGAAGAATTAACTATTCGTGTCCATTCTCAAGAAGATTTTGATTCTGTATTACTTGTTTCAGAAATGCTTTTCAACAAAAAAGCAAGCCCAGAATCATTGAAAAAAATGTCAATAGAAGCACTCAAAACCATTGGAGAAGAAATTGAAAGCTATCAGGCATCTATTTTTGGTGACGAAATTGCAGTATTGGATTTATTAGCAGAAACAACAAATATCGTCTCTTCAAAAGGTGAAGCAAAACGTGCTATAAAAAACAATGCAGTTGCAATAAATAAAATTAAAATCAAAGAGGATGGTGTAAGCATTAAAAAGGATGAATTACTACATGGAAAATTTCTTCTTATAGAAAACGGCAAAAAGAATAAATATTTAGTCCATTTTTCTTAACCTTTATCAAATATAGATTGCTCTATTATTTTCAATGACCGTTTAAGTGTTGGATCATAATGCAATCTTTCGTATAGTGCAATAAATCGTTCTTCAAAAAGATCTTTTGTTAACGATGATTGAATACATTTTAAAGCTTTTTCATAATTTTTAGTAATGTTATTGGTAAGGACTTCTGAATAGAAATCATAATCTTTCATGAAGTCGATAGCAATCTCTGCTGTGTATAGGTAAACATCACCCATTTCATGATCAAAAATAGCTGCCTTTTTAGCTTCAGATAGAATTGAATTGACTTTCCTTATTCGTGGTCTACGTGGCCTACGTTTGCTTCTTGTTGCAAAACATTTAGCAATTTTTTTCTTTAATTCAATGTACATTTTAGCGCGAACTTCATCAGACCCCAACTCCATTTTGTAGTAGGCTTTGACCTCAGGCAAATGGTCAAACAAATAAGTTAGTTCTGTTTTTAAATCCTCTAATTCTAAGGATTCCAAATGTTTATTAAAAGCAGCTTTCCTCACGCTTTACATGTTTCATTTTAAAATTGATCTATTATTTATAATTGATTATGTATTGATCTACACTATCTGCTTTAACAAAATCTAAAGAAACTGAATTTATACAATACCTTAAACCAGTTGGTGGCGGACCATCTGGAAACACATGTCCTAAATGCCCCCCACAACGATTACACATAACTTCTGTTCGAGCATAGCCCAAATCATAATCCGTATCTTCTCTGATATACTCTTTTTCAATAGGTTTGTAATAACTTGGCCAACCTGTACCTGATTTAAATTTTGTTTGAGATTCAAAAAGAGGCAGACCACAACCATTACAAGTATATACCCCATCTTCTTTACTATCCCAATATTGTCCGGTAAAAGATCGTTCAGTTCCTTTTTTTCGCAAAACATAAAACTCTTGATCTGAAAGTAATGCTTCCCAATCTTTTTCTGATTTCTCTATGGCAGCCAATGCCGTATTATTTGGAAGCTTAATTTGCGATCTTTTTGATTCTATTGTGGTTGATTCTTCATTTTTTTTAGAACCAAGAGCAGGTTTTTCAGAAACTTTATTTGTACATGATAAAGTAGCAATAAGAAATAAAACTAGGATTCTCATACAATTAGATTTGTAAAACGAAGATATGTAGATAAACCTGAATTAAAGAAAATGGTTTTTATTGATTCCATAAAATCAAAAAACCTAATGTCATTTCTGACATTAGGCCGCTTGAAAAACACTTATGAAAGTTTTTTCTTTTGATAACCGAGACTAAATAGGTAGGCGTTTTATCTTTATAAAACGCCTACAATATTTGTGTCCGAAACAAATTTTATCTTGCAATGTTAAATCCTGCAGAGAACCCAACTCGATGGCTATTATTCCTTCCTGGGATAATGTATATATTTAATGGGATGTTCAATTTACCACTTCTAAATGTTTTACCAATCCCAATGAGTAATCCACCTTTTAATCTTGTATTACCTCTACTATCTAATCTTGAAACTTCTGATTGGTCTGTTGGATCATATTCTGCATCATATTCACTAACCCATACTTCTTGATCAAGAATTGTATCGTCTTTATAATATCCCTTTGCTGTTTTCGAATAGGTAAAATTAGGCCCAATTGCAATTTCTAATCCTGTCACATTACTTCTCAACCCATTCAAAATTGTCAATGAGGGTATAAATAAGCCTTTATCAACACCTGTTAATGTTGGTAAAAATTCAACCAATGCTTGCATATTCCCAGTGTTTAAATACTTCCACTCAAACTGATATCCAATCGTAGTAAATAAAGGGATTGCATCGTATCCACCTTCATTCAACGGCGATCCAAAGACCTTACCTGATTCACCTAGTAAATAACTCACTCCTACTCGAGGACCGTTTAAAGCTAGGACGTCTTGCTCGGGTACATTTAATGACGTTTCAAATTCATCTTGGATAGTCAACTGGTCTAATATGGCTTTATCTTGTGGTTGGTCATATAACTCCTTAACCATTACATGAGTCATTACCCTGACTTGATGTTTTATATTTAAAAACTCCATTGTCTCCGATCGGATCATTTTACCTGATATCACATCATGTAATTTTAGAGTATAAATGATCTTATTTTCTATTAATTCTGCAGAACCCGTAACCATTTTATCTGCATCTAATAATTTACCTAATTCTCTTACGCACCTTGCACCAAAACATTCTTCATAATCAAAATTGTTTTGTGTAATAACATCTTCAATATCATACTTATCAATAAGTTCGTATTTGTCTAATTTTTCAATTTCCGCTCGAACTAAGTTACCTACCTGGATAGGGTCTTCACCTAACGTTCGAGTATCAATATGAAGAATTCCTAATGCTTCATTGTAATGTGATGTTGTTGATTGGCTAGTGGCTGTATTTAATGATATAATGGAAAGTAAAATCATAAGTACAGTAAATCTCAAATTCAATACATTTTTCATAGCTGTTGTTTTTTGTTTATTTATTTAATACTTCAAACATAAGTGCGAAAAATGCCTATTTAGTCAATAAGGAATCAACTTAATATTTTTTTGTTTACCATTCGTGAAATAATTTGAAATAAAATTTGTAATTTAGAAATACCGTAGATATTTACAAGAGCTATTCTTAAAATTTAAAATTATGGATTTTGATCAAACCTTATTATTTGAAGCTATAAAGAAACATTCACCCTCACAGCAATTGGATATTGACACCTTATCCGAAATACTTCATTTACAAAAAGGAGCTATCTATAAAAGAGTTAATGGGACTACACCTCTTAACATTCATGAATTAAGTGCTTTGGTTGATGTATATAAAATATCATTGGATGAAATAATCCAGCCAGATCGATATATATCTATGTATCATCGATTTCTTAAAAAAGGAGAAGCTAGTACGTTTGACTATTTTGATCATTTTATCTCTATGTTAAAACCGTTAGCTTGGGAAGAGGCAAGATCATTTGTTTATCTAGCAAACGAATTACCTATTTTTTACTATTTCAATTTTGAGCATATATTCAACTTCGTTTTCTCTGTATGGAATCATTTACACTGGTCCGAAGGACGGCTTACTGTTTCCAGGAATACAAATCTGGATGAAAAGATTAAAGATTATCAGAAACAAATTAAAAACCAATATTATGCTTGTCCAGTTACGGAGATTTGGAATTCGAATATGTTAAATAATTTGTACCAGCAAATAATTTTCTGCGTAACAATTCGAGCTTTTCAAGATAAAACCTTTATAAAGTCCTTGACGATTGACATTGAAAAACTCATCAATCATTTAAAGCACATAACTACTCCTGAAGAAGAACTAAAAGAAAACCAAAAACCGAATCGAGCCAAAATATACATTAACGAATTTGGGAATTACTTGAACATCGTATTGTTTAATTCTGATGCTGCAAAAGCAACTTTCATTGGATACGATTATCCGCATTTTGCAATGTCGACAAGTGAGCGATGGCATAACTTCTCGATGGATTGGATAGACAAAATTAAGCGTAGATCAGTATTAATAAGTAGCGAAGGATATCAATATCGCGAATTATTTTTTCATCGATTAGAAAACGATTTTAAGCTATTTCAAGAGAGACTAGATAAATTAGTAGCTGTTTATTATGAATAATATTAGATTAACGCTTTTCTAATTTCTTGTTGAATAGTGTCTATTTTTTGGTTGGCATTTATAAACTTAATATTCATTCCTTTCCCATATTTAGAAAATGCCTCTTTATAGTTATTTGAAACTTTAGTTAGCGTCTCTTCATTTTCAAATATTTCAGTGGCTTCATTCCTATTATCAATTCGTTGTAATGAATTTGCTACTTCTAAATCTAAATAAATTGTAATATCTGGGGGACAAAGCTCCATTACTTTTTTATGAATGGATACAACCCATTCCATATCTAATGTCAAGCTATGA
Organism: uncultured Saprospiraceae bacterium; assembly: GCA_937924805.1. Classification (GTDB taxonomy): domain Bacteria; phylum Bacteroidota; class Bacteroidia; order Chitinophagales; family Saprospiraceae; genus JAHDDO01. Next base: position 13,498 of record CALDTZ010000132.1, on the reverse strand, counting down.
TAAGCAAAAGAAGACCAAAAATATCGATCCGTAATAACATCGATGCCTTGTCCTAGTGCTTTTAATATTCCGTCAACATCGTTTTGAATGTGATCTAATCGATCCGCTAGAAACATAGCAGCCATTGTCGACTCTGCTACTTCAAAATCTCCAGAAAGTGCTTGTCTGATAAGCACTCCAATCGGTCTAGTAGTTGGCTCTCTTGTAAGATATACTTGTTTATTGGTGAATTGTAAATATTCTGCCAACAACCGCGCTTGAGTAGATTTTCCTGATCCATCAATTCCTTCAAATACAATAAATCGTCCTCTCGTTTTAGGATTTAATTGACTAAGCATTTCTGTACATCACTTCCTTAACAGCACGAATCACTTTTGCCGGATTTGGAAGATATTCTTCAACAAATGTAGGTGCATACCCTAATGAGGTATCTGCAGAATTTACACGAGCCACAGGTGCATCTAAATAATCAAACGCATATTTTTGAATTTCATAAGCGATTTCAGCTGATACGCCAGCAAATGGCCACGACTCATCCACGACAACCATTCGGTTCGTCTTCTTAACACTCTTCACTAAAGCGTGGTGATCTAATGGTCGAATCGTTCTTAAATCAATCACTTCAGCTGAAATTCCTTCCTTAGCTAACTCGTCTGCCGCAGCTTCAGCAACTAGCACCATTTTATTAAAAGATACCAACGTTACATCAGTCCCTTCTCTTCGTACTTTTGCTTTTCCTATTGGAACAAGTATATCGGCTCCTTCAGGCACTTCTCCTTTAAACCCATACAAACTTTCAGACTCCATAATACAAATCGGATCATCATCACGAATTGCTGATTTCAATAAACCTTTAGCATCATCTGGATAAATACAAGAAATCACCTTTAATCCTGGAACATTTGCCATCCAACTCTCAAAAGTTTGTGAATGTTGTTGAGCTAATTGTCCTGCAGCCCCAGAAGGTCCACGAAAAACAATTGGACACTTAAACTCTCCTGCACTTTGTGTCAACGTCTTTGCCGCATTGTTAACAATTTGATCAAATGCTAATACTGCAAAGTTCCAAGTCATAAATTCAACAATAGGTCGTAAACCATTCATCGCTGCCCCTACACCTATACCAGCAAAACCTAGCTCTGCAATCGGGGTATCTATTACACGTTGCGGACCAAATTCGTCCAACATTCCTTTACTTACTTTATATGCTCCATTGTATTCAGCAACCTCCTCGCCCATTAAAAAGACAGATTCATCTCTTCTCATTTCTTCTATCATTGCCTCATTTAAGGCATCTCTAAGGTTCAATATTCTACTCATATGCTAATCGTTTGTGCAAAAATAGTTAAGTAATTGAATTTCTTAAGAAAATATGGCTTTGATATCAATTCCAAACAAATTTCCTGATCCTAAAATTAGGACTACTTCATAGTCTTCACTGTTCATTTCTTCAATAAAATCCAATACTTCAAGTTGATTTATACCAACTTCAAGGCTTGAATGATTAAAAGCATCTTGGATATCAATTGGGTCAATATTTTCCAATTTTTTAATCTTTACCGCAGCTGGATCATAACAAACCATGCATTTCTCTATACCTTCTAAAGCATTTTTATATTCTGGTAAAAATGCTTTATTAAGACTCGAATAAGTATGCAATTCCGCTAGGACTGCAATTCGCTTATTAGGAAATTTTTCTTTGATTGCTTTCACCGTTGCTGCGACCTTCGAAGGCGCATGGGCAAAATCACGATATACTATAGGGTCTACACTATCGTCTAGCTTTTCCAATCGTTGCTTAGCACCTTTAAAGGAAGCAATCGCCTTAAAAAAAGAAGAGGCTTTAACTCCTAAATCAGTACAAACTAAAAAAGCTGCTTTTAGGTTTTTTCTGTTATGGTGTCCAAATATTTCAATTGGAAAATAGTTTCCATCCCATTTTATTTCATCATTATCGTTGATATTGAATCCTTCGTAACCTTCTGATTTTACTTCCGAATTTGACAAAACAAGCTTTGTTAAGGTTACATCTTCTTTGTCAAAATAGATTTTAGCATTTGCATGCAAATGCTTAATATAATTTTCAAACTGAAGTATATAATTTTCTTTTGTTGGAAAGACATTCATATGATCCCAGGCTACACCAGTTATAATCGTGATATCTGGATTATAGTGCATAAACTTAGGTGAAGGATCTAGTTTTGAACTTAAATACTCATCACCTTCGATGATTGCAATGGGAGCTTCTGATAATCGAACCATCTGATCGAAACCCTCCAATTGTGCACCAACTAGATAATCCATCTCTATTTTTTCACATTGCAAAACATGCATGATCATTGAAGTAGTGCTCGTCTTTCCATGACTTCCAGCTATAACTACTTTTCTTTTGTCTTTAAAATGATTACCAACAAACTGAGGAAAAGACTGAATCGGAAGATTTAGCGATTGTGCCTTTCTCAATTCTGGATTATCTATTTGAGCATGCATTCCTAAAATGATCAAATCTATATCATTTGTAATGCGAGCCTCATTCCATCCAATTTCCGGAAGTAATTGTGCTTTTTCTAGCTTTATTTTTGAAATACCATAAATGACATCATCTGACCCAGTAACGGTGTGTCCGTTATCATTTAATGCGAGAGCAAGGTTATGCATTATACTTCCGCCAATAGCTATTAAGTGTATTCTCATTTAATAAATGTACAATTTATCATATAAAGACTAATTATAATATGTAGATTTATAGCTATTTTGAAAAACTTATTTAAATAATATTACTTTATACATGTAATATTTTAATTTTATTCTTCGTTCGATATTAACAAAAGTAAAACCATGAAGTCTTTAAAGAAAACATTAGCAATCACATTCGCATTATTAATCGCTATTACTGTATTTAATGCTTGCACTCCTAAAGGAACTGGATGTCCTAACAATTTCAGTATTTCCGTTACAAAATAATCGTGTGAATTGGAAATCATTGACATCAACAGAAGAAGTTGACTACATTATCAATGTAGAGTCAAACCAAAAAACGTGCATTATTTTTAAGCACAGCACAACTTGTAGTATTTCTTCCATCGCCAAGCATCGACTCGAAAGTGATTGGCATGCCAAATTGAATGCTACATCATTTTATTATTTGGATCTTTTGGCCCATAGAAATGTATCAAACTATATTGCTCAAGCTCTAAAAGTACATCACGAATCTCCACAAATTGTAATCGTAAAAGAAGGAGAAAGCCCATATGATGTATCTCATTTAGATATTTCCATGGACGATCTTCTGAGTGAAGTATAGTATGAATGCGGATGTTCAACTAGTTGTATCTGCAGATGGTAGCCATACCTTAACTTCTAACAAATTTGGGGTAACTTATCACTCGATTCATGGATCCATAGATGAATCAATACATGTATTTCTTGCTGGAGGATTAGATTATTTCAAAAATAAAAAGAAGCCAATTGCTATTTTCGAAATGGGATTTGGAACTGGATTAAACGTATGGTTATCCGCAATATATGCTGAGAGAAATCAATTGGAAATCAATATGGAATCTATAGAATGCTTCCCTGTCAATGATCAAGTTATCTCCGCTCTAAATTATACCTCTGAACTTCCTTGTAAACCAAAAGAGGCAACATACTTTAAAACGATCCATCAAAATCCATGGGGTCAACCAAATGAAGTTAATCCATTTTTTTCTTTTCGAAAACATCAAGCAAATATCATGGACCATTCGTTTAATCGAAAATATGATATAATATTTTTTGATGCTTTTGCTCCAAATACTCAACCCGAACTATGGGAAAAACCCTTGCATAAAAAACTATTTGATGCATTAAACCCAGGGGGAATACTCGTCACGTACTGTGCAAAAGGTATTTTTAAACGAGTTTTAAAAGATATTGGATATTCATTGGACAAACTCAGAGGTCCAGGAAAAAAACATGAAATGACGCGAGCCATAAAGTCGAGCATTTTATAGTTATATTTAGTCTTCAAATAAGGATATATGAAAAAACTTGGGCTGCATTGGCAGATCTTGATTGGTATGATTGCAGGTGTCGTTATAGGGTATGCTATGCTGCAAATTTCAGGCGGTAGCCAATTTGTCAAAGATTGGATAAAACCTTTTGGAACTATATTCATTCGACTGTTAAAGCTAATAGCTATTCCTTTGATTATTGCATCTCTAATAAAAGGGATTGCTGATCTTAGGGATATTTCAAAATTATCATCTATGGGATTAAAAACCATAGGTTTATACCTAGCTACGACCGTAATTGCGATAACGATTGGGTTAACACTAGTAAATATCGTAGATCCAGGTAATAAAATATCGCAAGAAAACCGGACAGAACTTATGGCTCAATTTGAAGGTGATGCAAATAAGAAAATAGATGTAGCGGCTAGCACCAAAGGTCAAGGTCCTCTGCAGGCATTAGTCGATATGGTTCCCGATAACTTTATTGGAGCGGCGACGAGCAATCGAAACATGCTTCAAGTCATCTTCTTTGTTGTATTCTTTGGAATTGGGATTGTACTAATCGATGAAAAAAAATCAGCCCCAGTCAAGGCATTTTTTGATGGAGTGAATGAGGTTATATTAAAGATGATTGATTTGATTATGTTAGCCTCTCCTATTGGTGTTTTTGCTCTTCTAGCCTCCTTGGTTGTCGAATCACCCAGTGCTGACGTATTTATTGCTTTACTTTGGTATGCGCTAACTGTTGTCACTGGTCTGGCAATTATGTTACTGGTAGTATATCCACTAATGGTTAAATTGATAGCAAAAAAAGATGCAGGGTTCTTTTTAAAAGGAATTTCTCCGGCTCAATTACTTGCTTTTTCGACAAGTTCAAGTGCAGCTACTCTCCCCGTAACCATGGAGCGAGTTGAAGAACATCTAGGCGTCGATAGTGAAGTCACTAGCTTTGTATTACCGATAGGGGCTACCATTAATATGGATGGGACCAGTTTATATCAAGCGGTAGCAGCTGTATTTATAGCTGGTGCACTAGGCGTTGATCTAACGTTAACGGACCAATTAACCATTGTTTTGACTGCTGGTCTAGCTTCCATTGGATCGGCAGCAGTTCCGGGCGCAGGTATGGTCATGCTCGTTATTGTCTTAGGATCAATTGGTGTTCCAGAAGCTGGTCTGGCTTTAATTTTTGCTGTAGATCGACCATTAGATATGTGTCGAACGATGGTCAATGTTACGGGAGATGCCGCAGTAAGTATGGCTGTTGCCAAATGGCAAGGACTACTAGGTGAACCTAAAGAGAAAAAATGGGATGATCATTATACTGCATAATGATATATTAAACTATTTTTGCATATATAAATAACCAAAATATAGCAATCAAATGTCAAATCAAATATTAGGAACAGGATCTAGAGTCAATCATCCTTCTTATGGAGATGGTGTAATTATCGGTGCAGAAGTAGCTGCCTACAAAGTATGTTTTATCACTTATGGCATAAAGAACGTAGGAAAGAACTATGAGGCTTGGGAAATAATTGAAGCCATTGAAGCTGATGCAGCCGTAAGTTTTAGTGAAGCAGAACGCTCATTAGTGAAAATTTTACGGACTTGGTCTGGAATTTCTGAAGAAGTAAGATTAGGTGATAAATGGGATGATGGCTTATTAATTCTCAAACCAAAAGATCCAAATATGGCTTCAAAAGAAATTCCAATTGATACTTTCTTTCACAAAATTGTAATGGTTAGAGACCGGATTCGTGTGATGGAGCAAAGAATTAATTCGAGTAAATTAACGGATGAAGAGAAAGTTAACTTACAACAATATATAACTAGAATATACGGAAGTTTGACCACCTTTAATATCTTGTTTAAATTCAAAGAAGATCATTTTAAAGGAGAAAAAAAATAATTGAACAAACTATAATCAATGATTCGGATCATAATACCTTATTTATTAGGGCTTGCTATCTTATCTTCTTGTGTATCTATGCCAGAAAAGTATTCAGCTTTGCCTCCTGGAGTTTGGAGAGGAGCTTTGAAACTTTATGATGATCCTGGAGAAACCGCAGCTCAAGATCAAACTACATTTGCAAAAAACTATCAAGAATTACCTTTTAATTTCGAGGTTGTTTATGATTCGCCTGATTCATTTCATATCGTTTTATTAAATGGTGAAGAAAGAATTGTCGTCAATGATATCTCTTTTGGTATTGATCGATCAACAGCAAAGGATACTGTCGTTATACCATTCCCTGGATTTGACACTCAACTTACAGCCATTTTAGATGAAGCCATTATGGAAGGTCATTGGATTGTAAACTACAAAAATGGGTATAGAATCCCATTTATTGCTTATCATGGATATGATCATAGGTTTTCTACTTTAAAAACACCAAACTCGGCTGATTATAATGGTAAATGGGAACTTATGTTTGATTATGACACAAAAGATCCTTATCCAGCCATTGCATTGTTAAAACAAGACGGTAATTCAGTCACAGGGACCATAAAAACAGAAACTGGAGATTATCGATATTTACAAGGAGAAGTACAAGGACAAAAATTAAAACTAAGTGTTTTTGATGGAGCCCATGCTTTTTATTTTGAAGCAAAAATGGCTAAGGATGGTACTCTAACTGGCGTTTTTAGAAGCGGAAAACATTACACATCCAATTGGACAGGAAAAAGAAATGATTCTATTGAACTCGGTGATCCATTTAAGCTTACTAAGGTTATAAATAAAGATTATAATTGGAATCGTGCTTTTATCAATTTAGATAATGAACAAGAATCTATCGCGAATGAAAACTGGAATAAAGCAGATGTAAAGCTTGTTAACATTGTAGGTTCATGGTGTCCTAATTGCAAAGATGAAAACAAATTTCTGAAAGAATATCTTCAAAAAAATGAAGCTAAAAACATTTCTATGACGAGTATTTCTTTTGAAAGATATAAAGAAGTATCAAAGAATATTAGTCAAATAAAAAACTACAAAAACAGTATGGATATTCCATGGCGCTTTCTTTATGGTGGGACTTCTAGTAAAAGTGTCGCTTCGGCCGCATTTCCATTTCTCAATAAAGTTATTTCCTACCCTACTTTACTTATCATTGACAAAAAAGATAATATACGGTACATTCACACTGGATTTAATGGACCTGCGACGGACGTATATTCTTCCTTCAAAACAGAATTTTCTTTTATAATTGATGAATTAGTGAAAGAATAAAAAATGCAAACAATATTAATTACAGGTGCAACTTCAGGTATTGGCAAAGCTACAGCTTCATTATTTGCTGAAAAAGGTTTTCAATTAATTCTTACAGGTCGAAGAAAAGAACGGTTGACAGCTATCAAAGCAGATTTGAAAAATAAATTCAATGCTAATATTCATTGTTTAGTTTTTGATATTAGACATTTTGAAGAGACTAAAAATGCCATTGAATCTTTGCCTAAGGCATTTGCTCAAATTGACATCTTACTTAATAATGCAGGATTAGCGAGTGGTTATGGACCTATCCATTTAGGAGAGATTGAAGACTGGGATCGAATGATGGATACAAATGTTAAAGGTCTACTGAATATTACAAGACTTGTTAGTCCTGATATGGTCTCTAAATCAGCGGGGCATATCATTAATGTTTGTTCAACTGCAGGCCACGAAGTTTATCCAAATGGCAATGTATATTGTGCATCAAAACATGCTGTAGATGCGTTAACAAAATCAATGAGACTCGATCTACATAAACATAATATTAAGGTAAGTCAGATTTCTCCAGGCCATGTAGAAGATACTGAATTTGCAAAAGTACGCTTTCATGGAGATCAAAATAAAGCCAACATTTACAATGACTTTGTGCCTCTGAATGCTACCAATGTAGCAAACATTATTTACTTCATGGCGAGCCAACCATCCAATGTAAATATTCAAGACATCTTAGTCATGGGCACACAACAAGCAAGTAACAATCATATTCACCGAAGTGGAAGATAATAATAACACTTTTTTAATAGAACTTTTTAATTTATATAAGCAGCGGAAGTACCCTCAAATTGCGTTTTGTAATTGCACTTGAGAATCTGAACTCCCCTTTCTGCAATTCTCATATCTATTTGTTAAAACTGTATGATAATGAGGTATTTCATAATTTTATTCATTTCCATTATTTCTAATTTAGGAATTAGTCAACACGATATTGACTTACAAGTTGCTATCGGTGTAATGGAGCATGGTTCTGACCTACACAGTTGGGGAAGACATGGTCAAATGATTACAGACGAAGCAAAATTAGCTTTTTCGCTAGGTGCACATATAAAGATTAATGATCATTTTGGTTTGAGACCAAATATTTTATGTGGTTCGATCCAAGGCGATGATAAAAATATAAATAATCATTATGAACAAGGACATGATGAACGAGGATATTCTTTTAAGTCTCCCGTAATTGAAACCAGCGCTCTTGGTGTTTATCATATTATGAATCAAGAAGATATTCGAAGTGCCGACAGTTATAAAGCTTCGATTTCTCCGTATTTAATAGCTGGTATAGGTGTTAGCTATACAGATCCAGAAGTCGACTTTAATAATGATGATCGAAAATGGAGAGTCAAAAACGATATCGAAAAAATGCGCCGCTGGAATTTTCAAATACCTTGTGGCTTTGGCATTGAATATAACCTAAACGAAGACTACTTTTTACAATTCGAAGCTAGAAGTGTTTTGCCTTTAGGAGATTATTTAGATGGTGTTTCAGAATCTGCAAATCCGGACCGTAATGATTCTTACCAGTTTTTATCGGCAGCTCTTGGCTTTCGCCTAAATGGTGAAGTTAGAGATGCGGATGGTGATGGGGTCACAGATGTCAATGACAAGTGTCCAAATGAATATGGCTCAAAATTATTTAGAGGCTGTCCAGATACAGATGGTGACGGCATCAAAGACTCTGAAGATCAATGTCCAAATGATTATGGTTCTAGAATTCTATTTGGATGCCCTGATAGCGATAGTGATGGATATGCCGATAGAAATGATAAATGTCCAAATATACCTGGTCAAACGGACGGTTGCCCAGATGCAGATGGAGATGGTATTATCGATTCATTGGATGAATGCCCTCAAGTATTGGGCTTTGCAAGATTTAATGGGTGCCCAAGTGATAAAAAGTCTTTACCAAAACTTGAATCACTTCCTGAAAAATTAGACACTCCCCTTTCTGCATCACCTAAAGAAGTAAAAAAAGGTATAGAAGCAGAAGTTATAAAAGAAGCAATTAAAAATAAAAGTGAAACACAAAAGGTAAAAGAGGCTCCCAGTGAAACGATCAAAACTGATACTAAAAAGGTGATAATACCAACGACTAAAAGTGCGGTTATTAACCAAAATAAAAAGACAACAAACCCTTATTTAAGCGAAGACATAGTGATTCGAAATTATAAAGTGGATGACCTTTATTTTGAAACAAACGATGATCAAATAATGGAATCACAACAACAAAAAATTTCAGAAATTGCCCTTTTTGCGGATGCTCATCCAAGAGCAAATTTTGAAATAATTGGTTTTGCAGATGGAAGAAGCAATGCGGAATATAATCTCCAATTGTCCGAAAAAAGAGCAAAACAAATTTATCTAAGCCTAATCAAGAAAGGAGTGTCTTCAAGACGATTATTTTATAGAGCAGAAGGTGAAACACAACCTAAAGGAAATAATAATACTGAATCTGGAAGACAAATAAATAGACGAGTCGAAGTCCACGGTTTCTTGAAAGGATAAATTTACATCCGTATTGCAACAACCGGGTCCAATTTACTTGCTTGATAAGCCGGAATTAGACCAGATAAAATACCTACGATAACAGATGCAGCTAAACCAATTATTGCATTGTTATAGGTCATTGATAGTGGAAATTCAGCAATTCTTGAAACAGCTTCGAGCATAATATAAACAAAGAAAATCCCAATCAATCCCCCAATTAGACATAAAGCAATAGCTTCAATTAAAAACTCAAAAAGAATTAATAGTTGAGTGGCTCCTAATGCTTTTTTTACCCCAATAATACTTGTTCGTTCTCGCACCGAAACAAACATAATATTAGCCACACTAAACATCCCAACAATTAATGCAAAAATACCAATGGTAAATCCCGCCAAATTGATTACTCCAAATACATTACCCAATATTTCTTGAATCATAGAAACTTCATTAATCGCAAAATTCGATTCGGCACGAGGCTTTAATTTTCGGTTTGCACGTACAATTCCTGTAATTTCTGCTTTCACATCTTTCATTTCAACATCGGATCTTTTTTTGACAGCAAGTAATTCTCCCACCATATTCTTATTCTCAATGTCTATATACTTCCTCATCGAGTTGAGTGGCATCCACATAACTTCGTCAAAATTGAGAATATTAAACATATTTTCACCCTCTTCTTTTAAAGTAGCAATCACTTGAAATTTTTGGCCAAATAGTCTTATTTCTTTGCCGACAGGTTCTATATTTCCAAACAAAGCTTTCACGATCGTTGCGCCAAGAATGATTTTGTTTGTTCCTCTTTCTGCTTCCAATTTTGTAAAGTACCTACCTTTTTCTATTTCCGTAGTCTTAAAATTTTTATAATCAAAGGTACTACCCATAAAAAAGGCATTTGACACACTATTGGAATTAAATTTTGCAGTTCGTCCACCTGTAAAAATATTATATGCAACAGATTCTGCCAACTTTGATTTATTTGCAATAGCTTTATAATCCTTATAATCTGGGTCAGGTCTCTTTCGATATTTCCACCAAGTACCACCTTCATCATTCCAAGGCGATTTCTGGACGTAGATCACATCCGAACCAAGTTCTGAAAAGCCCGATACTACATTATTTTCTAATGAATTTACTGCAGACATAACAGCTACAATGCAAAATATGCCAATTACGATACCCAATAAAGAAAGAAAAGTTCTTAATTTATTTGATCGTAATGAACTAAATACCTGGTAAATACTTTCTATTAATATCTTGAACAAACTACCCATACGAATTAAAAGTAAAAAAAGCGGAATGGAGTTTGCCATTTCTTCGATGAATAGGCATATATTTTCCCTCAATCAAGAGGTAAAAGTCTAATTTGTTGAAATAAATTCTAAATTTGCAATCGTTTTAAAAGCCTAAATATATATAATACTCTATGCGAACAAAATTATCCAGTTTCGATTTTAAAATGCCTGAAGATTTAATTGCTGAATATCCAAGCACTGAAAGAGATGAGTCACGATTAATGGTTGTCCATAAAGAATCTGGCAAGATTGAACATAAGGTCTTTAAAGATATACTTGATTATTATGATGAAGGAGATACGTTCATTCGTAATAACACCAAAGTTTTTCCTGCTCGACTATTTGGGGAAAAAGAAAAAACGGGAGCTAAAATCGAGGTTTTTCTTTTACGTGAATTGAATAAAGAAGCAAAACTATGGGATGTATTAGTAGATCCAGCTAGAAAAATTAGAGTTGGAAACAAATTGTTTTTCTCTGATGCGGATGGCAATGTAGATTTGACTGCAGAAGTTATTGATAATACTACTTCAAGAGGGAGAACCATTCGATTCATTTATGAAGGAGATGAAGAGGCTTTTAGAGGTCTATTACGAAAACTTGGTAATACGCCATTACCTCAATATATTACGAGAGAATCAGAACCAAGTGATGTAGATCGATACCAAACTGTTTATGCGAAAGAACTTGGTGCCGTTGCTGCTCCTACCGCTGGTTTACACTTTAGTAAAACACTACTAAAGAAAATGGAAATAAAAGGTATCAGCTTTGCGGAAGTTACACTTCATGTAGGCCTGGGAACTTTCCGAAGTATTGATGTAGAAGATCTTTCGAAGCACAAAATGGATGCAGAATACATAAACATTCTTCAAGAAGCAGCTGATACAGTAAACGCGGCAAAAAAAGCCAATAAGAGAGTTTGTGCTGTTGGTACTACTTCTATGCGAACGATTGAATCTGCAATCTCGGCTAAGCGATTATTAAAACCAATGGAAGGTTGGACAAATCTATTTGTGTACCCTCCTTATGAATTTAGTATCGCTGATAGTTTAATTACAAATTTCCACGTTCCGAAGTCAAGTTTAATTATTATGGTTTCTGCATTTGCAGGTGAAGAATTAATCCGAGAAGCATATCAAGAAGCCATTAAAGAAAAATATAGATTTTATAGCTATGGTGATGCCATGTTAATAATCTAATAATTTTATTAAAAATATTCTAAAAGGGAATCTTTTTCGAATTTCATGTATTAATGCTATAGTAAATCGAGTTAAATTTAAGTATTATAATAATGTAAGGAATTTATCCTACTTAAAACTTTGATAGCAAGCAAAATTTAATACTTTTGCGAGCAATTACATATGCAATATTTTATTATTTATTCCTTATAATTTTTAAATTATGTATTGGACATTAGAATTAGCTCACCATTTAGAAGACGCACCTTGGCCAGCGACTAGAGATGAATTGGTAGATTATGCGATCAGGTCAGGATCTCCGCTTGAAGTTATTGAAAACTTACAGGCAATGGAAGAAGATGAAGGTGAAGTGTATGACAACATGGAAGACATCTGGCCTGATTACCCTAAAAAAGATGATTTTCTCTTTAATGAAGATGAGTATTAAAAAGTAAAAAAATAATCTTATTTTAAGCCTTATAATTAGTTATAAGGCTTTTTATTTTCTAATCAATAACACCCATAAAGATTAAACAGCGAATTAACATAGCCATAGATGGGTACTCATCCTCGGGCAAATCTACACTAGCTAAGTCTTTAGCTAAAAAACTAAACTACTTATATATTGACAGTGGTGCTATGTATCGCGCTGTAACGCTTTATTTTCTTCAAAACAACATATCCCTTACGAATCCTCACTTAGTAGAGACAAGCCTTTCTAACATAGCCATATTCTTAAAAAACGAACAGGATACAACCTTCGTTTTTCTTAATGATATAAATGTAACCGATGAAATTAGGACTATGGCAGTATCTGCTCAAGTGTCAGAAGTAGCAGCAATCTCAAGTGTCCGTTCTTTTTTAGTAAAAAAACAAAAAGAATTTGGTTTAAATAAAGGGGTTGTAATGGATGGAAGAGATATTGGCTCTGTTGTTTTTCCTGAAGCAGAATTAAAGTTATTTATAAAAGCCGATATTGAAATACGAAGTAAGAGAAGGCTTAATGAACTACACGCAAAAGGAAAAGAAGTTTCTCTTGAGGATGTAAAAGAAAATTTATTACACAGAGACATGATTGATAGTACGAGAAAAGATAGTCCGCTAACTCAAACACATGACTCTATTTTACTGGACAACTCCAACTTGTCACCAGGTGAAATCCTTATCCAAGCTTATGATTTAGCACTAAATAAAATCGCTAACGGATAATCGTTATATCATCAACCATATGTTGATTTTGACCGAATTCATCAAGGAATTCAATTGAATAAATATAAACTCCAG
>CALDTZ010000131.1 GCA_937924805.1 uncultured Saprospiraceae bacterium | reverse complement strand
GGCAAAAAGAAGTGCGTATGGGGGCATTAGCATCTAAAGCACAAGTCGAAGAAGTAAGAGAACGTGTAGGAGAATTAACCAATACCGCAGAAATGGTCTATGGTGATATGGATAAGGTTGAAGTATTCAATGCAGATGCAGAAAAAGGAGCTTTCCTTTCACCCATTTTATTATTGGAAAAAGATCCATTCAGCAATGAATCGGTGCATAATGTTGAGGCATTTGGTCCTGTAAGTACCATGATGCCTTACAAGACGACCGAAGAAGCGGTAGCATTGGCACACAAAGGATTAGGTTCTTTGGTATGTTCAATAGCAACCTTTGATAATGATATCGCTACGGAATTTGTTGTCAATGCAGCGACACACCATGGGCGAATATTAGTGATGAATAGAGACAATGCCAAGATTAGTACTGGACATGGATCTCCACTTCCATCATTGGTACACGGAGGCCCGGGAAGAGCAGGTGGTGGCGAAGAAATGGGAGGCATACGTGGAGTAAAGCACTATATGCAGCGATGCGCAGTACAAGGAACACCCACCTCGTTAACGGCAATTACGGGAATCTACCAACCCGGAGCAGATTATAAAGAAAGCCCCAATCACCCTTTTTCATATCATTTTGAGGACATAAAGACTGGGATGTCACTGTTGACACACAAACGAACCATAACAGATACGGATACCATTCAATTTGCAAATCTATCATGGGATCATTTTTATGCACATACGGATATTACTTCTTTAGAGGGGACTATTTTTGAAAAGAGGGTTGCACATGGCTACTTTATTCTAGCTGCAGCTGCAGGATTATTTGTTTATCCTAACAAAGGGCCTGTAGCAGCTAATTATGGATTGGAAGAATGTAGATTTATCAAACCCGTATATCACAATGATACCATCCAAGTCCGATTAACGTGTAAAGAAAAGGTGGAGCGGGATGCAAAAGGTAAAGAGTTGCCTTCCGGAGTAGTAAAGTGGTATGTCGAGGTATTTGATACTGAACAAGAGCTAGTAGCCATGGCTACAATCTTGACATTAGTGAAAAAACGATCCCCTTTTCAAGCTTTTACAAAAAAAGAAATCCATCATTCGTTGAGCAAACTCACGGAGGCTTCTAAACCTTCGTGGGGAATATTAACACCTCAACATATGGTTGAACACCTTACGATGTCAGTAAAAGCATCCATTGGTCAAGTATCATTAACTGCTGTTACCGAAGAAGAGCATCAAGAGAAATTTCAAGAGTGGTTGTATTCGCATAAACGAATGCCAAAACATTATTCCAATCCAGCCATGAAAGAAGGAGCATTAATGCCGCTAACGTATGGATCACTAAATGAAGCGATAGAAGCATTAGCAGAAACGTATGAGGCCTATATTATCCATGGAAAAGAAAATCCAGAAGATATGAATACGCATCCAGTCTATGGTTCGATTAACAACTATGAATGGAAGTTGCTTCATACGAAACATTTTCATCACCACTTCGAACAATTTGGAGTGTTAAACGAAAAGTAGCAATTATATCTGCCGATTGAATACCGTTATGTGTTCTAAGTGACAAATATTCAATCATAGTTTGTTAAGTTTTAATTATTTTGCAATAGATCTGAAAATCTTCTACAATATTATTTAAGAAGTTTAACCTAATAACAATGATGAAGCAACTTTTTACCATCCTATGCGGATGTCTCTTTTTTACCTTTTCGGTAAATGCACAACTTGAAATAAGCGAATATTCCGCTTCCAATTTAAATCAATATCCTGATAACTACGCTAAGTTTGAAGATTGGATAGAAATTCACAATACGAGCAGCAGTACCTTAGATTTATCTGGATACAGTATCTCTGATAAAGAATCAAAACCTCAAAAATGGATGATTCCAAATGGAGTTGCAATTTCAGGCAATAGCTATATTACCGTTTGGTGTTCAGGAAGAGATGAAGCGAATGATGTTAATAATATGCACACCAACTTTAAATTATCTCAAACGAAAGGGAATGATTTTGTTGTCATTAGCGACCCAGATGGAAATATTATTGAATCTTCGCCGCTTTCAATTACCTTAATGGCACATTCGATGGCTAAAGATGAAAATGGTGATTGGAAAGTTTCTACGGCTCCCACACCGGGGCAATCCAATAATTCCAACCTTTATGATGGGTATACTTCAGAACCGGTGATGAACCTAGATGCTGGATTCTATGAAGGTAGTGTAACAGTTAATGCCATTAGTTTTGATAATGATGTAACCTTAAGATATACAACAGATGGAATAGAACCAAACAATACTTCTCCAGAATGGACGCCTGATTTAGTGCTAGATCAAACGCGTGTTATAAAAGTTCGAGCATTTAGTAGTAATCCTGCAGTATTACCAGGAAAGATGGCTTTTGCAACCTACTTTATTGATGAGTCGTTTACATTACCGGTTTACTCTGTTGCAGCAGAACAAGTACAAGATTTAGCCAATGGCGAAAAAGAATTAAGACCCATTGGATCTGTTGAATATTTTGGTTTTGATCATGTCATTACTACATCTGCGTATGGTGAACTTAATAGCCATGGACAAGATTCTTGGCAAAACCCACATCGAAGTATTGATTACATATGTAGAGATGAAATGGGTTATAACAATGTCTTAGATGCACCTTTGTTTAGGTATTCTGATAGAGCCGAACACCAACGATTAATGTTTAGAGCTTCGGGGGATGATAACTATCCAGCAACGGATGCAGATTATCATGAAGGATCCGCGCACGTAAGAGACGAATATGTACATACGCTTGCTTTAGAAGGTAATATGAAATTAGATGTAAGAGCCGTAGAAAGATGTATCCTGTTTTTGAACGGTGATTATTGGGGTGTATATGGTATGAGAGAAAGACCCGTAGATCATGATTATACGAAAGAATATTATGATCAAGGAAAATACGATCTTCAGTATTTAGCAACTTGGGGTGGTTCATGGGCAGAATATGGTGGACAACAAGCTTTTAATGATTGGGGAGAGATTAGAGATTTTATTTTGACAGAAGATATGTCTGATCCGGCAAACTACCAAGTCGCAAAAGACAATATTCAGTTAGTGAGTCTTATCGATTATATGATTGCAAATTTGAATTCAGTGGCATCTGATTGGTTGAATTATAATACGGGTTGGTGGAGAGGAACAAACCCTGATGGTAGCCACAAAAAATGGGGGTATATCCTTTGGGATAACGATGCAACCTTCGATTATTACATCAATTATTCTGGTGTTCCAAATACAGACCCAGATGCAGTACCATGTGATATTGATGACATTTCAAATTACATGGATGACTTTTTTGGATGGGGCGGAGGTCCGAATGGTGATCCAGGAAAACATGAAAAAATATTTTTAAAACTACAAGAAGAAAGCCCAATATTTAGACAGTTATACTATTCAAGACAAGCAGATCTTCAGAATACAGTGTACACATGTGACAACATGTTAGAAACGTTGGATCGTATGATCGGAGACATTGAACCAGAGATGCAACGACAAATCGATCGATGGGGTGGAACGTATCAAGAGTGGTCAGGTAATGTTGCAAAAATGAGAGGTTTTATCGAACAGAGATGTACTTTGCTAGACGATGGAATGGTAGACTGCTTTGAGGTGACGGGCCCATTTGCATTGACAATCGACGTACAACCTGCAGGTGCTGGAGAAATTAAATTAAATACACTTGATATTGAGGAGTTTCCTTGGACAGGAAATTACTATGGGGGTATGGAAAATCTAGTGGAAGCGAAATCATTGGATGATGATCTCGTATTTTCTCATTGGGAAACAGGATCAGGGAGTGTACTATCTCCTAATGAAAACGCTAGAGAAGCAGCAATTACATTGGAAGGAATAGAGACGTTAACGGCAGTATTTGAAGAAATTTCAAGTATAGATGACTTTTCAAATGAAATTTCATTTACGGCATTTCCATCGCCTGCATCGGATTTCGTTAATGTATCTTATAATTTAGAACAACATGCAAAAGTTCAATTAAGCTTAGTTTCAAGTATCGGAGAAATACTGTATGTGAATAATAGTACCGAAGTGAAATTCGGTGGTCAAACCTATGTTGAGGAAATCAATTTGGATGCAGCAGGCGTTGTCCCAGGAGTCTATTATGTAAAATTGAATACAGGGTCGAATGTAGCGACAAAAAAAGTAATCGTGGTTGAATAAAATTTTAATTACATAGATATGTTTAGAGGTACTTGATAGCTGAATCAAGTGCCTCTTTTTTATTTATTCTTTTTTAATCAGCACTTCACTTCACCTTATTGTAATAATCATCCTTATTAGACATTGACCCACAAAAGCCTTATGCGTATTTTAAGTCTATTTTTAACGCCAATACGGTCCAATGAAAGAAAGGCTATATATCAGTATTCATTTAGTAAAATAGGCCTATTTTTTTCATTTGATGTACTGTTGAGAAATAAGATTATTGTAAATAGGGACCTCAGATAACTATATTTGTTTAACACAGATGACTAATCATATTGTGTGATATAAGATATCTCAAAACAATTAATACTAAAAGTAAAATGAGTAATACATCAAATTCCAAATACACCATTCCATTTATAGCTTTGACGAGTCTCTTCTTTATGTGGGGCTTTATCACAGTTATTGTCGATGCTTTTGTTCCTCGATTAAAAGAGGTTTTTGAACTTACCTTAGGTCAAGCAGGCCTTGTCCAATTTGCATGGTTTACAGCTTATGCATTGATTTCGATTCCAGCTGGTTATCTAGTTTCAAAACTTAGTTATAAAAAAGGAATTATCATAGGTCTTACGATATGTGGACTTGGATGTTTATTGTTTATACCGGCGGCGAGTACTCGAGTTTTTGGTTTCTTCCTTATGGCACTATTTACCTTGGCGGGTGGTATTACCATTCTTCAAGTTGCTGCCAATCCATTCGTAGCTGTGCTAGGTCCGGAAAAGAGTGCAAGTAGTCGATTGAATTTGGCTCAAGCTTTTAATTCATTTGGAGCGTCGATTGCACCGATTTTTGCGGTTGCTTTTTTACTTTCTGATGATATAAAAAATTCAGTAGAAATTGCAAGTATGGATGCGGCAGCGAAGGAAGTATATTATGCAAGTGAAGCATCTGCTGTCCAAGGCCCATTTTTATACATTGCTTTGTTTTTATTATTCTTAGCTGGTTTATTCTTATTTATCAAATTGCCTAATATACTTGGAGAAAATGAATCCGGATCTTATGGTGATGCCTTGAGCTTCAAAAACCTACGATTAGGGATGCTTGGGATTTTTGTTTATGTAGGAGCAGAGGTAGCGATTGGTAGCTTTTTGGTAGATTACTTTATAAGTATGGATCTTGACAAAGTGATTCCTGAAAATACGTTTATGCGAAGTATCGCTGGTTTTATTACAAGTGTATTTAGTGGTAAAGATATTAATACCGTTGATGCAAAAGGGATTGTTGGAGCTTTTGTCTTTTTCTACTGGACAGGGGCGATGATTGGTCGATTTGTTGGATCCTTTTTGACAAGAGTATATAACCCAGGTAAAGTGTTAGCTGCTTTTGCTATTGGCGCAATGAGTTTGTTATTGTTAACAATGGCTACGGGATCTACGATTGCTATGTGGACAGTATTAGCCGTAGGATTATTCAATTCGATTATGTTTCCAACCATATTTACCTTAGCCATTGATGGATTGGGTGATTTAAAGCCTAAAGGATCAGGGTTGCTATGTACGGCTATTGTTGGGGGAGCTTTTATTCCTCCTTTGTTTGGTTTTACAGCGGATGCTATTGGGTTTAAACTAGCGTTTATCGTACCCTTGGTTTGTTATTTATACATAATGTATTATGGATGGAAAGGACATAAGAGAGCTTAAACTAGGAAACAATTCTATTCTTAAATGATAGCTATTATTCTTTTGATAAGTCTGAATATTTAGATAAAAAAAAGAGGGTCACAAAATTATTTGGCCCTCTTTTTAAGTTTATGCTTATGTAATACTATGCTTCACCAGCAGTATCTTTGGCTAATTCAGCCATATTAATTTTATCAATTTCTTTGTCAATATAATATAGGCTTTGACCTCCGCCACCAATAATATTGATTCGATCCAAAATACTTTGGATAAGCGCTTCCTCTTCTCGTTGTTCTTCTACAAACCAATGCAAAAATTGAACAGTAGCAAAATCACTTTCTTTATAGGCTAGGGCCATAATTTTATTGATGGACGCAGTTACTTTCTGCTCTTGTTTTAGGACATGCTCAAATAAACTATTGATACTTTTAAAGTCTTGAGGTGGTTTGGCTAAAGTAGGTGTAATGGGTGTACCATTTGATTCACTTACATATTCATAAAACTTGAGCATATGTTGGCGCTCTTCTTCGCTTTGACGTTCAAAAAAACGTTTACACCCATTTAAAGCTTGACTATCACACCAGTATGCCATTGCTAGATAAAAATGGGAAGCATAAGCTTCTTCGTTTATCTGATTGTTCAATGCTTTTTCTATCGATTTCTTTAAGTTTCCCATGATCTATTCTTTGATATACTAACAATATTTAGTCAGCATTTGTTTAGCGGTTAATAATGTGTTTTCATTATTCGGTATGTTTTATTGAAGTTGCCGTCTACTTCACTTACCCTTAAGTAGTAAACTCCATCTGGCATATTGAAGGTTGTACCTAATTCAATCACTGTCGCATTGTTAACTAATTGGGTTATAATCGTTTGATAAACTTTTCCTTGCGTATTATAAATGTCAATTTTTATAAATCCATCATATTCATGATGAATTTCTAATTGATCATAAACCGGATTAGGAAAAAACTTAGTTTCCTTGTAATAATCTAACCCACTGCAATCCTCATCGATACCATTATCAGCCGTTTCTATCCCCATTGGATTAATCATCATGTCACCATCATTACAATCTTCAAAATTGGTAACAAAACCAACGGGTGCACTTGTGATGCAAGTATCCATCTGCACTAAGGAATCACCAAACCCATCGCCATCGGTATCAGCATAATAACTAAAAAGTTGAAGTCCATCATTAACGATGCCGGTACAATCATTATCTATATCGTCACATATTTCGGGCGAGTTTGGATGTATCGATGCATCGGTATCATCACAATCTTGATTATTTGCCACAAAACCTGTTGGTGCTGTCGTAATACATGTATCCACAGCAATACTTTCTTGACCAAACCCATCTTGATCCATATCTCTATAATAGGTATAGAATTGAAGTCCATCATTTACAACTCCAGTACAATCATTATCTAGATTGTCACAAATCTCTGGTGAACTAGGGTTGATGTTTGGATTGGTATCGTCACAATCTGCATTGTCTGGGACAAATCCAGTTGGTGCGGTAGATAGACATGTATCAATAGAAATCGCTAATTGACCAAATCCATCGCCATCATTATCCATGTAATAGGTATAAATTTGAAGGCCATCATTAACCATCCCATTACAATTATTGTCAATATTATCGCACACTTCTGGTGAAGCTGGATTAATCATTGGATTGGTATCATCACAGTCTGTATTGTCGGTTACAAAACCAGTAGGGGCTGTAGCAAAACAAACATCTAAAACCGTAGATGCATTACCAAACCCATCGCCATCATTATCAGCGTAGTATGTAAATAGAGGCAAGTTTTCATCAGTTTCGCCATCGCAGTCATTGTCGATGTTATCACATATTTCTAATGAGTTGGGATAGATATTTGGATTGGTATCATCACAATCTTGGTGACTATAAAATCCGTCCCCATCATCGTCATTGTAAAATAGGTTTGTAACTAGATCCATAACATCTTCGGCGATGGCCATTCCCATAATTCGCCCAGGAATATCATCGGCAGGCGGGTGAATACCACCCCAGATTCTAGAAAGACTTGTTTGGTCAGAAGCATCTCTGTACGTCGCCCATTGTAAGGTTACATCGACAGTAGGTCCTTGTTCAAAGACTAAAAAGTCATTCATTGGTGCTTCAAATTCGCCCATTCCCCCAGGAAAAAAAGGATCTCCAGTGAAAGCAGTTAACACTTCAGCTGCTGCTCTTGAAAAGGTTGAATGACCAGATACAAATCCCGCAAAATTGGGTGTTATAAAAGTTGGTCGTTGATATGGCCACCAGTTTTCTGCAAGTATCCATCCTACGCCTGCATCATCAAAAGATGGATTGATGATGAAGTCTGGTCCTTGCCATGCATAGACTTTTACTTTTCCTACATTCACATTCCCCGAGCCAGCGAGAGGATCGCCAATCTCCACGAGTTCGATAAAATTTGGAACCAAAGGTAGTCCTCCTGGATGGTAATTGACACTTGATGGTTCAGAACTTTGACCTAGTTCGGCCATTCCTCTGATAGATGAAATGGGGCGAATATAATCAACATATCCCTTCAATCCCCATGCCGTAATAGCACAATCATGCATAGCACCACCCAATGCGATATACGTTTTAATGTCCCATTCTAAGTCACTCATTACATCCCCTTCACCTTTAAATCTTTTTTCTTCCAAGTTATCGGATACATAATTCAAGATAGTAAACCAGTGGCCTGGTGGTGTTTCTGATTCAGGGCCATCAGCCCAAAACTCAGCTAATACTCGTGCGTAATCGGATCGAGGTACAAAATTAGGTGCATAAGGCTGTCCTGTTTTAGGATTTAAATCATGACCAATACTAGCATCTCCACCTTCTGTATAATTATAGAAATCACGCATTTCATCATATGTTTCAGGGTAGGACTGGATGTTTCCAATCGAAGCAGGGCTGATATCCCACAAGATAGGATCTTCAGGATCTAAATGTGATGACCAAACGGATACCATACTGAATCCCCATTTGTAATTGTCTTCAATCCCCAATCCGTCTGTCAGATTTATTTGCGGAGGTAATGCTGGTTCGTGGTATACCGTAAATTCATTGTCTCCAACCATATGCACCGATTTATCCTCATCTTGAAGAGCAAAAGGAAAAACACGACCCCATTCTGGACCTAAAAATTCAGGGGTATTATCATTAAATACATTTCCACTTTGATCCACAAACTGTTCCAATGTAAGTGGTTGCCATTTATTTAAATCTATAAGATCTGGATTTCCCGGATCTTCCGCAAATAATGGAGGATTGACCGGTTCATAAAAGGTGTTTTCGTAGCCATTCTGTTGATTCGATCCATCTTGTAGACCATAAATCTGGATTTGCTGTGCAATATAGTTGCCGAGTGCTGCCGGATCTCCTGATTGATAATCGGTCCCCGTAAATGTATAGTTGTAATTTAATCCAGTCATTGTATTTCGATACAGCGGTCTTAATACAGTCGTATATCGTGGGGATGATTGAAATCGACTAGACAGTAAAGTAAACATTGCATGACAGATGGCTTCTTCCACATCTGCTTCAATATCCGTCGAAGCTGGAATGCCATCAAATGGAATGGTAATACCATTGTTTGTTTTGCCTAAAAAATGCGTATCTACACCATGGTAAATAGCCCATATATCGTACATCATCGCAGAAGAATGGTAGAGGTTTCTCGCATGGACGGTAGGTCTAGCGAGATCATTCCGAATCGATGTCAAAATGATTTCATTCCATTCTCTAGCAATAGATTGCGCTATTCCTACTTGTAATACTGAAGCGAGAAGAACAAGACCAATAGTGATCCGTTGGATATAGGTTGAAATTTTCATAGAAGATTGCAATTTGTAAATGCAAATATACATAATATGAATTATATTTATATATGTATTATTTTATTTGTAATAGTCAATAAATCAATTGATTAAGTGCTTTTTTGTAGGATTTTACAACAAGAATATAGTTGAATTAGAATTTCGTAATTTCATGAAACAAAATCAAATCAAAGATAAATCATATGCATCAATATTCCCAACGTATAGATTTGTTAATAGAACGAATCGGCCAAGCAACTAGCTGGCTTACGGTGTTGCTTATTTTTGTTTTTTGTGTCGATGTCATGTTGCGTTACATATTTGATTTTACGCTTATTTGGATTACCGAGCTAGAAACTTATTTTTTTGCATTTCTTTTTTTATTGGGTGCTGGTTATGCGTTAAAGCATGATAGTCATGTGCGCGTTGATGTGTTTTATAGCCAATTTAGTAAGCGAAATAAAGCTTTTGTTAATTTTTTTGGAACGCTATTTTTTTTAATTCCTTGGTGTATAATGATTGTCATTGTGGGATGGAAGTATGCCCATTTTTCTTTTTTGATTAATGAATCTTCGGCCCAACCTGGCGGACTTCCAGCATTATATATTTTGAAATTCTCTATGGTTCTTGGGTTTGCATTATTGTTACTTCAAGGCATTACATTATTGATTAAATCAGGATTAATTATCTTAAACAGAGACAACTGATGGGAGTATTAGCATTGATTCTCTTTCTTTTGATATTTATATTAATCCTTTTTGGATTTCCAGTAGCTCCTACATTGGGTGGCACTTCCGTCTTATTCGCACTTGGCGTTTGTTTTTTTGCACCAGAATATTTTGCGTTAAGTGATTTTTATTTTTTGCCTTTTAGGCTAATGGGTATTCTAAACAATTATTTATTAATTGCCGTGCCCTTGTTTATTTTTATGGGAATCATGCTTCAAAAGTCAGGACTTGCAGAAAGTTTGCTTGAAACTATGGCTTCATTATTTGGCAGAATCCCAGGTGGCTTAGCAATCTCAGTTGTAATTGTTGGCGCATTACTAGCTGCTTCTACGGGCATTGTAGGTGCTACCGTAGTAACGATGGGTTTAATAAGTTTGCCTACGATGATGAAGCGTGGTTACAGTAAATCTTTAGCAACAGGAACGATTGCGGCTTCAGGAACATTGGGGCAAATTATCCCTCCGTCAATTGTTTTAGTGTTACTAGCAGACAGTATTAGTAGCAGTAGTTCTGGAGATACTGGCGTTGATGTCGGGACACTTTTTGGTGCAGCCATTGTTCCAAGTGTTTTGCTTGTTGGGTGTTATATTCTTTATATATTAATTGTCAGTTTTTTTTATCCTGAAAAAGCACCGCCAATGCCTTTAGAAGAGATCAAAGCAATGAGAGGAGATCGGTATTTCCGCACGGTGATCAAAGCATTTGTATTACCATTGTTGTTGATTGTTGCTGTTCTAGGATCTATCTTATGGGGTGTCGCTTCACCTACTGAAGCAGCGGCAATTGGTGCATTTGGAGCCGTTTTATTGACCATAATTCAAGGTAAATTTAATATAGGCGTACTCAAAGAAGTAATGAAGCAAACAACACTCCTTACAAGTATGGTATTTCTAATTTTGCTAGGTGCGACGACGTTTACGCTGGTTTTTAAAACACTCGGAGGTGATGCTTTTTTGGTAGACATGATTCTAGAAGCCAATTTATCTCCGTATGTATTTTTGGTACTTGTATTGATTCTCATATTTGTGGTTGGATTCTTCATAGATTTTATTGAAATTATCTTCATAATAATTCCTGTTGTTTGTCCTTTGTTTATGGCACTAGAAATGGATATGTTATGGATTGCAGTATTGATTGCCATGAATTTGCAGACATCCTTTTTAACACCACCATTTGGATTCTCTCTATTTTACTTGAAAGGAGTGAGCCCGCCTGAAGTCAAAACCATGGATATATACAGAGGGGTGATACCTTTCATTTTTATACAAATTACCTTTATTGTAATCTTGATATTATTTCCTTCACTTGTCCATGTTTTTTAATAGACGGATAATACCATTAATCAAATGAAAAGAAAAGATTTTTTAAAGAAAGGAATATTAGGTGGGCTAGGAGCTTCTGCATTGGTCAGTGGATGCACCTTGTCTGAACCAAAATCTGTGGAATCAAGCAATCTTAATTTGAATAAAATTCATCATTGGAAAATGGTTACTACGTGGCCACCAAATTTCCCTGTAGTCGGAGAGATAGCAACTAAGATGGTAGACTGGATTCATACAATGTCTGGTGGACGTTTACAAATTGATGTGTATGGTGGAGGGGAGCTAGTTCCTGCTTTAGAATCTTTTGATGCGGTATCGATTGGAGCTGCTCAGATGGGTTGTGGAGCGTCCTATTATTGGGGAGGAAAAACCAAAGCGGCTCAATTTTTTACGTGTATTCCATTTGGTATGAATGCACAACAAATGGCATCTTGGCTGATTGCAGGAGGAGGATATGAACTTTGGAAAGAAGTATATGAGCCATTTAATCTTGTTCCTTTTTTAGGGGGTAATACGGGTGTGCAGATGGGCGGTTGGTTTAACCGAGAAATTAATGATATAAAAGACCTTAAAGGACTAAAAATGCGTATCCCTGGGGTAGGAGGGAAAGTCCTACAAAAAGCAGGCGGAGCTGCAGTATTAATATCGGGAAGTGAAATTTATACGAGTTTAGAAAGAGGGGTTATTGATGCTACAGAGTGGATTGGTCCCTACCATGATTATAAAATGGGTTTTCATCGTATTGCTAAGTATTACTACACGCCGGGATGGCACGAAACAGGATCACAATTAGAATTTTTTGCCAATAAAACAGCATTAGAAAAATTACCAAAAGATCTTCAGTGCATCGTCGAAACAGCGACTATGCGCGCTCAATCATGGGTACTCGCTGAATTTGATGCTAAAAATGGATTTTATTTGGATAAGATAAAATCAGAAAGTGATGTAGAAATCAAAAATTTCCCTAAAGATGTTTTACTGAATTTGAATGAGAAAACAAAAGAAACCATCGAAGAGATGATTGCGAATGATTCATTATCTCAAAAGGTTTACGACCATTTTAATGCCTTTCGAAAACGGATTAATCCTTGGTCGAAATTAACTGAAAAGGTCTTTTATAATTCCTTAATGAAATAAGAAAAATGACTGGATATAAATTAAAAAGGCGAAAAGGTATTTAACCATTTCGCCTTTTTAGACTATCCTATGAGATGCGTTAGAAGCTATAACCTAAACTTAAACCAGTTCTAAATCGGACAAACCCGAAAGGAACGGATGCACTAAAAGTTAGATCTGAAATTTGGTCTACAATCAAATCCGCAAGCCAAGGGGCTGTATCTTGTAATGTTTCATTAATGTCTTCAATGGTTTGATCTACATCAAATCCTGGGTCATTGGTGCTATATCTAGCACTAATTAAATTAGAAGAAACACCTAGTCCAGTAATATACCAATCGATAGAAACTCGATCACTTAAGTACCATTGAGCACCTAACATAACACCAATACTTGCTGATCGTAGTCTTAATCTCAATTCATCATCAAAATTATCGTACTCACTCGTTGCATTGAGTGTATAGCGATAATAGTCTACAAACACCCCGGTATACCATCCTTTTGGTGTGTCAGTATCCTTTTTAAAATACCACCTAAATTCTGGATTAAGTACAATACCACTTAATTTGTTATCCACATTCGTACCATCTAAAATCTTATTAAAAAGGGTTAAACCTAAATTTGGTCGATATCCAACGGTCATTTGAAGACTAGCTCTTGGTGTAAGTACGCGCTCGTATTTTAAATTAATCTGAGAGCAAACAAAACCAGTTAAGCCAACTTTGAATCGATTATCTCTTTGGGCAAACGAAGATTGTGAAATAGCAAAAAAGAGGAGTAGAAATAATATGTTTTTAATGTTCATAGGTTACTATTTATTAGTATATGAACGTAAAATTAAAGTTTCTTATGTTACGGTTTACCTAATAAAGTAATAATTATTTCATATTCTATTCAGTTAAGTTTGTTTGCTTTTTTATTTTTTAACTACATTCATTTGTGCATATTTGCCACTCAATGATGATTTTCTAAGATGGACTTTTCAAAATTTATTGCGGGATTATTCGTAGTTGCTTTTGCAATGATGATTGTAGTGGGAGTATTTATTTATGAACCAAAATTGTTTGGTGTAGAATTTAAGATGCCTAAAATTTTGACAGAGCGAATATCTTTACCAACCATTTCTTTGCCCAAGATTTCTAAACCTAAAAAAAGAAAATCAATTCCACATGTTGCCAAAGTGGTGGATTCTTTCCATGGTGTAAATGTTTTTGATAACGGTCCAACTACAAATGTATTTGGAAGAAATACGACACCCTGTGGTTACAACCTTGGGTTGAAATACCAATGTGTCGAGTTTGTGAAACGATATTATTTTGAACGGTATAATCACAAGATGCCTAATTCATATGGTCATGCCAAAGAATTCTTTAATCGCAGTATACAAGATGGAGGCTTTAATTCTGATCGAGGATTACGTCAATTTAAAAATGGAAGTTTAACAAGACCATCGATAGGTTCGCTGATGGTTTTTGGCGCTAATGCTTACAATCCGTATGGTCATGTAGTTATTATTTCTGATGTAGGTAATGATTTTATAGAATTGATTCAACAAAACCCTGGACCGGGTTATAAAAGTAGAGGTACGATACGATTGGATCAATCAAACGGTTTGTGGAGAATTGCTGATCCAGATATTTTAGGTTGGCTATCAATTTGATTCTGCAATTGTTGCACCCAAATACTAGAAAAGGCGCCAAAATAAATGACGCCTTTTGCTATAAAACTATTCGTACCCGAGATTATTTTTTATGACTTATTGAACTTTTTTAAAGTGATAATTAGCCTATGAGTAGACTATTATTGGGTTTAATGTTTGTGTTTGATTGTCTAGATAGTCTTAGAAAAGGCGCCATAAAACGGACGCCTTTTTCTATGAAACTATTCGCACCCGAGATCTTTTTTTGATTGTTTATCGTTGTTAGGAAAGCATAAATCACTCAATATATTTTGTGGTTTATATCTATCTAAGTTTTTGTCGTATAAGCCATACTTTACAAAGTAAGCTAGACTTGCTATTTCATCTTCTGTTAAATCAAGTTCATTAAAATCGTCTGAAAGTACATTTTTATGAACTCTATTATTCTGAGATTTTGCTCTATTTTTAAATTTGACAACATCTTCGATTGAAGTGAAGCTTGATCCATGACCATAGAATCTTGCATCTTTAAGATTGTATAATTGTGGAACTTTAAATTTGTAATTATCTGCTGGATCTAAGGTGTAACTTGCTCTACCTAAATACAGGGGATCATGTTCGTTTACATTGACAACGGCATCATCACATTCGTAAAGATCTGCCATTCCAAGAGCGTGAAACTCCATTGAATTTAATCCTGGTCCGGTATGACATGATACACAGTCTCCTTTTCCAAAAAACAATATTGCGCCTCTTTTTTCAACATCCAACATGGCATCATAGCGTCCATTTAACCAATCTTGGAAAGGCGCTTGATTTGCCATCAATGTTCTTTCATAAGCAGCAATTGCTTTTCCAGCTGTTTCTTTATTATACCTAGATGGTTTGAAAACGTCAGGGAATGCTTGATCAAAATATTCTATATAACCAAAATCTTCTAATATTTTTTCGTTGACTTCCATTCGATGGATATCAAAAGAGGCGATAGCTTGTGATTCTACACCTTCGTAACCAAGTTGATTTACCTCGTTTATTGAACCCGTTTTCCAAAGATGTTCTGTTCCTTCATTCATTGCTGTAGCTCCGAATTGACCATTCCACATAAGGTTTGATTGGTAAGCTACATTTAAGGTGGAAGGTGTTTTGATAGCTTGAGCATCTATCATTTCTTCTGGCATATCACTATTCATCGTTCGACCATTACCGTTAGATCCAAATCCAGATCCACCATCTCCAATTCCTTGGGGCATTCCGGATGTAAAACCAGCTCCAGCAATATGGCATGAAGCGCAAGAATAGGTCATCATACCTTCTTCAAAGTTGCTTTTTTGTGCTAACCCAGTTTCGTGGTATAGCATTTTGCCAAGCTCTACTTTAGCTTTCGTTAATTTGTTGCGTGGATCCTGCGGTATATCTGAGTAATCAGTACTGCTAGGCATGGTAAAGTAATCTTTGCCTCCAGATGGACTTGCTTCCACAAGCAACTGGCTTAAGACTATATCTAGGTCATCTTGGGTGTCTCTCAAACATCCAGTCAGTAAAGTAATGCCTAGAATAGATATTAATACTATTCGTATCATTTTTTCATTCGGTTGTAAAAAGTTTTCGGAGTGTCGGCCAAAAACAATTTGATTCAGGTTGTTAAAATAAAACGTGTGTGTGTGGGTATTAATAGTAATATTCTCTGTAAAGACAACAGAAAAACGAATGAACCCCTATTCTAGATAATAAATATTTTATCTGTAAGTAATAAAACTACTTATATTATAAATTCTTATAATTTGTATAATGCAGATTGATAATGATTTATGAAATATTGAGATGAATTGGATAATAAATATTTTTTTTTATTTAATAGCTTTTATTACACATATATAGATTGTTATAATTTGTTATTTAGATTATATCATATTTTAATACATATATTAATATTTTAATATGTAAATACCCGATCCATATTATATTTGCTTGTTTTATAGTTGAGTTGATTGATTATTTTGTAAAGAGCAGCAAAAGAAGTGGAATCATCGTTTTAATACCAGTCCGCTATATCAAGCCCATAAACCGACGGCTGTATTTGAAACTATGGCATCCTTATGGATTGAGAAAATGATTCTAAAAACAGTAATTACCCAATTACAAGTGGACAAAAAAAAGAGAAGCAAAGTATATCACTTTGCTTCTCTTGTTATATTGGGTATCGATTACTTTTATTTAATAGTCAATTTTGTTCCTATAAAAATAGGGCTTTCATCCGTTTTAAAATTAAGGGTATAGGTGCCTGGCTTGAAGTCATTAATAGATAAATGAATATGCTTGCTCTCAATAGGCATTTGAAATTCTAATAACCCATCTTCATCAAAAAGCTGAATGTAATTGACTCTATCTTTCGTTTGAATTTCTAAATGATCTAAAACATCATCATAGTCTATGTTTTTAAATAAACTTAATCCTGCATTATCTAAGGTTCGATATTCGAATGAGGTATGATTGTAAATCAACTTAGGTTCCGTTACAGGTAAATCTGAGTTTGATGACAACGCCATTGCGTTTACATTCAATGCAAGAAAAAGGAGAAAAAAAGATAGGATTTTCATAATCTTCGTATTATTATAATACGCCATGTATTATAGATGGATAAATATCACAGGCTGAAAATCATAAGTGGTTTAGAATTACAAATATACACATTATAATTTTATATAATATATAAATAGTTGAAAAATATCAATTATTCCATTGATAATTCTAAAGAAATTGAATCTCGAGTTAAACATAATTATGTAACTTGCGTTCTTTACATTAGGAAAGTAGAGATATAATGGGAGTATTAGATAAAGTAAGAATTGTTATATATCGATGTCATGAAAAAGGATTGGAAGTATTTCTTCTTAGTTCAGATTTAGAAAATGATCCTGATATTTGGAGATTACCATCTGGTGAATCAATCCGTGACAAGTTTTCTATTCATCAAAATCAAATGATTGAATTAGAGCCTATTCAAGATGATAAAGGTAATAATGTAAAAACCTATGCAATTGAAGCGGATTGGCATGAAATACCTTCGATTAGAGGTATGATCAAACACGATCTTAAATTAGTCAAATCAACGATAAAAGAAATTGAAAAAGGAACGTACGTCTCCGTTAAAGAGGCATTTAAAAAAGTGCTTCCTAATGAATATAGAGCGTTGAAAGAGCTGAAGGATATAATCTTAGACAAAAATTTGCTAAAATATATTTAACAAAAACAAATAATTAAATTTTGAACCTATTCATTGATTTGAATAGGTTTTTTTTTGCTTGCAGCGAATCATAAATGAATCGATTCATTGGCAATCATTCCTATTAGTTTTAGTATTTTTGCACGACCTAATAACCCCTTCATAATGGCTATAAATCAAACAAAACTTACTTTCGACGAGCAGATTAACTACTATAAAGGAAAAGTACGGGATGTCTATTTTTTTGAAAATGAATTAGTGGTTATCGCTTCAGATCGTATTTCGGCTTTTGATCATATTTTGCCTAAAACAATACCTTTTAAAGGGCAGGTTCTTAATCAAGTTGCGATTCATTTTTTGGATGCAACAAAAGACATTGTCCCTAATTGGTTTATGAAAAGTCCACACCCAGTAGTATCCATAGGTCGGAAATGTGAGCCGATACGATTAGAAATGGTAGTGCGAGGATATTTGGCTGGTCATGCTCATCGAGAATATATGTTAGGAAAAAGAATATTGTGTGGAGTAGAAATGCCCGAGGGAATGAAAGAATCAGACAAGTTTCCTGTACCTATCATAACGCCCGCAACA
Organism: uncultured Saprospiraceae bacterium; assembly: GCA_937924805.1. Lineage (GTDB taxonomy): Bacteria > Bacteroidota > Bacteroidia > Chitinophagales > Saprospiraceae > JAHDDO01. Next base: position 2,986 of record CALDTZ010000131.1, on the reverse strand, counting down.
AAAGCGGAAGAAGGTCATGATGAAGATATTTCTGAAGCAGAAATCTTGAAAAAAGGGATTGTAACAAGAGAGGTCTGGGATGCGCTCAAATCGTATTCATTAGCGCTGTTTAAGCGGGGATCTGAAATGGCAGAAAAACAAGGTTTGATCCTCGTTGATACGAAGTACGAATTTGGTATGTACAATGGTGAGGTAATATTAATCGATGAGATCCATACACCCGATAGTTCTAGGTATTATTACAAAGATGGCTATGAAACTCGACAAATATCGGGTGAAAAGCAACAACAATTATCAAAAGAATTTGTCAGAGAGTGGTTGATGGAGCATGGATTTCAAGGGAAAGATGGACAATCAATGCCGGAAATGCCTGCGGCATTTGTAGATCAAATTACCAATCGATATATTGAATTGTATGAAATATTGGTTGGTAAACCATTTGTAAAAGACCCGTATTCAATGGATGATGTCAAAGATGCTATTGAACAATATAGAAAGAAAGATAAATAAAGAATAGTATGGAGTGGAGCACATGTTTTACGCAAGCAAGGATAGGGGATAATAAGGAACGTCAGGATATTCGATCTCAATACACTAGAGATTATGATCGGATCATTTTTTCTTCTCCTTTTCGTCGATTGCAAAATAAAACACAAGTTTTTCCACTTCCAGGTACAAGCTTTGTACACAACCGACATACGCATTCATTGGAGGTAGCCTCGGTAGGTCGATCTTTAGCGAATATTGTTGGGGATCATATTGCAAATCATCGGATAGAGAAAAAAGATAAGATATCGTATGAATTTTATAAATACGATTTATCAATGGTTATTTCTGCAGCTTGCTTGGCTCATGATATTGGGAATCCAGCTTTTGGGCATTCAGGAGAGGATGCTATATCTGAGTATTTTAAATCGCAAATAAATGCAAATATCGAAGGTCAATCACTTCGCTCTTTCTTTAATGATCATGAATGGAATGACCTAACTAATTTTGAAGGTAATGCAAATGCGTTTAGGATATTGACGAAAGTCTATAAGGGCAAATCGCCATATGGAATGGGGATTACAATGTCTACGATTGCAGCAATGTTTAAATACCCATGTAGCTCAAGCCAAATTAATAAGGCATTTAAACACACAAAAAAATACGGATATTTTCAATCCGAAAAGCCTGCTTTCGAGCAACTAATGAGAACTTTAGGGTATATCGAAGATCCAAAAGTTCCAGGTGCATACTTGAGGCACCCTTTCGTATTGTTAGTTGAAGCAGCGGATGATATTTGTTATAATATCATAGACATGGAAGATGCACACCGGCTAGGGATATTATCTACGGATCTGGTTAGAGATTCTTTTTTGCAAATTATAAAAGACCTTATTACGTCGAAAGAAGAGGTAGATAAAATGGTTTATATTTTCCATAAAATTGAAGATTCGAATGAATCGATCGCATACTTACGATCTTTGCTAATCAATACCTTAGTAAATCAAGCAGCGGCAATATTTATTGAAAATGAGGAGGCAATCCTAAGAGGTACTTTTAATGAAACATTAATGGGGGTTGTCGAAAAAAAGAGCCCAGGAATTCGAGATTTAATGACGATCTCAATAGACCGAATCTACAAAAGCCCTAGCGTTATTGAGGTAGAAATCGCGGGTTTTCATGTGATGAGTGAACTACTGGGGGTATATATCCCTTCTGTCCTTAAAAACGATAAAAATATCTTAGACAAATCGATTATGTCGATGATGCCGACACAGTTTTTAGGCGAAGTAGCGAATGAGAATCCATACCTAAGGGTTATGAATGTAATTGACCATATTTCAAGTATGACCGATGCTTATGCGACGGAGCATTATCGAAGCCTTAAAGGAATCGAAATGCGCCGACACGATTAGCTTTATTTTTCTTCACTAGGAATGATCTCTTCCCATCGACCTTGTTTGAGTACCCATACATCGTCTTGGTTTTTTTCCCAATGTGCTGGTATAAAGTTTTGGCCATCTTTCTTTCGTTTACATTTGCCGTCAACCCATTCGAAACTTCCTTCTTTCATCGTCCAGTGTCCCATAGTGTAGATTTTGCCTTCGCCACAATTTTCGGCTTTCATGGATTTAATCTTGGGTGGTTCCCTTGTTGTTGTAATCATTTTTTTTGGAGCACAAGAGAATAAAAGAGGTAATAAAAAGACGAGAACGGATGATTTTATGAATATTTGCATGAGTTGATTTTCAATTAGATTACAAAAATGCTTTTTTTTTCGTTTTTATTGTGCGAAAGAAACTTAAGTTTGTGATTTGATGTTATTTTCTCGCATTCGAGATAGAAAGAATGATATGCATTTTGAAAGCAAGATGTAAAATATATATGGGGCTGTTCTGGTATTGACAGGAGAGATCACTTATAGGTAAGCATGCAGGAGCAGTGATTATGCACTCCTTTAACAAATGATAATCAAACTACAATTGGCGATACAAGATTCGCATTAGCTGCCTAATCAAGGATTAGCATAGCTTTTTGCACTGCTGGGCGGACGTCTGATAAACCCATTACCAGTGTATAATGAACGTCATGCTTTGCGCTGACACTCGGACTAGGTAACGTAGCGCTTTGATATATTACCGAAACTAAAGAAGATAAGCTGACAGTTGGTTGTTTGTACACCTGCTTGAGGTCGAAAATTTAAGAACAAACTAAGCATGTAGAAAGTCTATTTGTACTTTGTCTGGACCCGGGTTCGACTCCCGGCAGCTCCACTTTTTATTATATATTATTTTATTGTAATTTATAATATTTTGTTTTTTAGTGATATATACATATAATAAAATTATAATCTTAAACGGTATACTATATTTAATGAAAATTGCTTGATCAAGGTTGTATCAGAAGATTCTTGATCAAACAATCTCTTCATTAAATATTAGATAGTATGACCTCAGTAAAGTATTCCAATATACACGTCAAAATTCAGAAGGAACTCACA
>CALDTZ010000130.1 GCA_937924805.1 uncultured Saprospiraceae bacterium | reverse complement strand
GTTTTGAATAACAGTGTTAGAATCCCAATTACAACCACGATATTTCTAATTCTCTTTTTGATACCAATTTTGATTTTTTGCTTGTCACTAACAACCTTATATGTGTACCTATAGTCGTTTTTAACGGTTAATACACGACTATTTTTAAATAACGTTGATTACTCAATGTAGTTAATTATATTGAGCATACCTGAATCTAATGAGGAATATTAATACTATGATTTTCTCTAACGCTTCTTCTAGCAATCAAAAGCCGAATATGGGTCCATGGAATATGGCAATAAGAGGAGGTTCAATCCTTACCAAGATCAGCAGATTTATAATGTAAAAATTCCTTTTGGTCCGCTAAACGTAGCTTTAAAGCTGGTTTCCGTTGCTCGGTTTATAGGTAAAGCGATGCCTAAATCGTGAAAGCAATCAAGTATATGTGGTGGCTCTGGATGGGTAAGGGTCATTTCAATAAGTTCGCACTGCACGTCCAAGTTGTGGGTAGGGTGATGGCCACTTTCAGACCAGTTGATTAAGAATGGAATAAGTTCCACTTCTGGATTCGCTAGTGGCATCGACATCTCCCACGATAAGGTATTTCCTGATTCGGTGATACGTAGTCCATTGCCTAAAGTACCCAAAGCGGGATTGACTTTTTTGATCACCTCCACGTCTGAGGATACATCTTTTGATTTGATTGCCCAGCGCGTGATTTTTGCGTTCTCCACAAAATCCATACCCATCCATCGATTACCGGTGATAATCGTATTCTCTTTATCGATAGCCAATAGTTCAAGGTAGCATTCGTTTCCTAGATTGATAATTGCATTATGTGTCCCTTTATGTTTGTGCTTGCCACCGCGTATCGGCGCGATACCATACACCGCATTAAAGTGGTGAATGGCTTGATCTAGATCAGGTACTCCATACACCAAATGGTCAATCTTCCGTGTGTCAATTTTCATTCTTTCAAAGATAATAGATTGAAGGTTTCTTATAGAATGATATGAAATTGATCGCTTTAATTTTACTCACTTATAGCCGCTTTTGCAGCATGCAGGCCACTTACGACAGCACCTTCCATATACCCAGGAAAAACGGCTGATGTCTCCGTCCCCGAAAGAATCAATCGATCATTCATATAGAGGGATTGATAGAGTTTATGACCATTGTTTTGGTGAGGAAGGATATGGGATTGGTAAGGGTGATACGTATCTTCATCTTGCCTCCATACTTTTTCTTCGTAGGATAGGTATTGATTGGCAGCTTCTCCATAGTACTTTGTTAGTTGATGGATCACCTTCGTAAGACGCTCTTTTTTTGAAAGACTAAAATAGCTACCATTCATAAATCCCATTAAAGCAAAGAACGACTTTTCTGGATGACTATGATCATACATTTCATGGATGGGCCCGACATGACTTGATAGAGTGCCTGATTTGTTTTGATCTGTCCAAAAAGGTGTAGCAAACGTTATCGCTACTTTTATAGCATCATCCATCCATGTATGGGTTTGGTTTGCAGTATCGATCAGTGTTTGAGGTAATACTGGTTCAAAAGTAATGCGATTTACAAGCAGGTGGGGCGGTAGGGTAGATATGACTTTCGTAGCGTGATATCTACCATCTGTTGTTTCGACTTGGATGCCGTCCGATGTGCTCCTTATCGATACAACCTTTTCTTCGAGCATAATATTTTCCTTGCCTACTTTTTCGACTAACGTATCGATCAGGGTATAAGATCCACCTTTGATTCGGTAACTAGGTTCTTGGCTTTCAGGTACGGATACGAGGTAGGGGGGACTGGTAGAGATCGGCTCAAAAAACGCACGGCCTCCAATTTCTTGTTTAAAGATCTCTATTCCTAAGGAAGTAAGTAGTTGCAAGAGAGATTTGTGTTTGCTTCCCAACCATGTAGCACCAAGTTCGATAGGCTGGTTTTTCTGGACACCTACCGTCTGGATTCTTCCACCTATTCTTGATCTCGATTCGAGGATTTTTACTGATTTTCCGTGTTCTAGCAACGAAGCAGCAGCCGTTAATCCTGCTAGACCAGCACCGATTATAAGTATATCTGTTTGATTCGTCTTATGCATTTCTTTCTTTTTTGGTATCAAATCAGCGCTTAGATCGAGCTATCAGGTATGGGCGATGAGACATCAACCAAGGTTCCATCGGGATCTTTAAGGAGTAATCGCCTCTGGCCATAAAAAGTATTTGTTGGCTCTTTGACAATATCCATTTTTTTACGCTGTGCAATCGTATATATTTCATCTACATTTTCTACGACGATGGTGATGTAAAAACCTTGCGGTGAGCGCTGAAAGTCCTTTGGGACGAGATCATGGGTTCTGTCGATAATTCCGAGTTCAAGGTTTTTGTCTTTCGAAACGAAGTGAATAAACCAATCACTATCAAAGTTGATATTAAAATCAAAAAGCGAGGTATAAAACGCTTTACTTTTATTCAAATCATCCGAACAAATATTCGTCATTAATCGATTCATAGGTTATTTTTTTACTTTAATAGTCGGTAAACGATATATACCATTTTTACGCTTTTACGATGTAAGCACCAACTTCGCAGACCCTTCTCTACGCTCATCTCCGACCGCGATCTTGTCCGTAATATCTATGGTATGAGTTCCTCCAAAGACCAAATCCAAAGCGGGCCATTCACTAAATTCTTTTTCTTTCGGATGGTCATGGTGATCATACCCTTTTTCCGTATAGATTCTTTTTTGATTTTCGTACACTCTAGGTAAATGAATGGCTTTATCCGTTGAAAGGTTTAAATGGAATTTATTAATAAGTACCTGTGCTATTGAAAAAGGAATGCGGGTTGATCCTCCTGATCCGATTAGCATCGAAAGATTTTCTTCGTTATCAAAACATAACGTAGGACACATCATAGAGTTAAGTCGGACGTCTTTTTCCCATGAGTTTAACCCGTTAGGCATTAATGCAGGTTCGCCTAGCATATTGTTCATTTGCATATCCGTCCCTTCAATAAAATATCCGGAACCTACCCCAATGGAGGTGGATAAGGCGATTGCATTTCCTTGATGATCGACGATATTAAGGTGAGATGTACCACCTGGGGTTCGACCGCTAAAATTCGCTCCGTAGGTGCTATCTTTTTCTGATATTTTGTCAAATAGTTTTTTAGTATTCGAAGTATAAGGGATGGCTTGAGCAAATGCATTTCTCAAAGCTAAATAATGATGTTGATCAAGTGGATGAAAAGATTCATTTTCTATCGCATCAAGAAATAGGTGCATTAATCCTCCACCCATACTTGGTAATGGTGGTGTCGATATCTTTTTATTTTTATAGTTAAATGCAAAAGGTTTTCTCTCGATTACGCGGTAATTTTCAAAATCTGCATACCGTAGGTATCCATTTGCTTCTTCACAAAAAGAGACAATGGATTGCGCTATTTCACCTCGGTAAAACCAATTGGGTTTTTCTTTCCCAAAGGATTCAAGGAAATCGGCATATTGTGGTAGTTTGAAAGCGTCACCTACGCCAATTAATTTTCCTTCGTTCAGAAAAAGCTTTCTGCCTGCTTCTTTTTGCAGCAATACATTCGATAGTAATCGGGTATCTAAGGCTTGGAAAGGGGTATAGGTAATGCCATTTTTCGCTAGGTTTTGTGCTGGCTGTATTAATTCCCTTAGCGGAATGGAGCAATCGTTTTTTGCGAGATGCGATATCAATGCCATGGCTCCAGGGACAGCCATAGATGCCGCTCCCGTATAAAAGAGCTCTTTGCTTTCACCAAAGTCTACTTCAATTTCATCGTAGGAAGGTGGATGTTGGTAAGCTGACATGGGCGTATGACAAAAGAAATCCAAGATTCTATTTCCTTTATTCGCTGTGAAGATATTAGCGAATCCACCAGCACCTGCAGATGCCATAACAGGTTCTGCAACAAACGAAGCTAAATAAGCAGCTACGGCTGCATCAAAGGCATTACCTCCAGACATCAGGACCGTTTCAGCGACTTCGGATGTTTTTTCGTGCCCTGTGGCGATAGCATATTTTATGGATGGTCCTGGCATAGGTATAAATATAAAGGCTATGGCTTAATCAATCCCTTTTTTAAGGTGTGTTTTTGGTTTCTTAACTCGGTTAACCCAAAATCATAACATACAGTGAAAGTACCTTAAGAATGCATCGTTCTATCCACAATATCCACTACCATACGAATAGATCATCGTCGGTTTCCACTCGTCTTTTTTTCCTAGAATCATTCTTGAAAAGGGTTCTCCTTTTTTTAAATCCAGATGCTCCATCCAAGCGATCCCAGCTGTATTTTCAATAGGGATATAGGATTTTCTTCCTTTTTTCGAATGCTTGAATTTCAGAAGTGATTGTCCCGCTTTTTTATTAGTAGCAAGGACAAGTCCTTTGCCAAATCGAGGTAGAAAAACACCCTGCAATTCGTCCTCATCATTAAAATAGCCAAACCCATTTTTAGAACATTTTTCAATCAGAAGTGGCCTGATTTCGCCCGTTATTAATTCATCTAATTTGTATACATTTTTCATGTCGGACTTCTTCAGACCGCGAATTGAATCAGTAGCCGTATAATTTAGGTTTATTTCAGATTCGAAACTTTGATATTCGGATATCTTTTTAAAGCCCAATTTTTTATAAACGGGTTCTCCAAGTTTGGTGGCAATGAGTACCTGCGTCTCGCATTTTTTTTCTTTTAAGAAATCAACGAGAAATTGAGTCATAGTCGATCCATTGCCTTTCGTTCGATGTTTTTCGTCGATGATAATATTCGCTAGCCACCCGATTTTTTCATGGATAAATACATTGCCCGTTCCAATTATTTTTTTTCCTTCATATTGGAGAAAGGCATGAAAGTATTCTTCATGCATAAAGTCGGTTAAAAAAGCTTCATAATCAAAATTCCAATCTTTAGGAGATAGGGTGTTTAATCCTTTAATATCTGATTCTTGGGCAGCTTTTATCATGGATGTAGGTCGTTTTTAACTGAGATGAACTCGGGGTAATGAATTGATTTCACTAATATACAAAGAAGATATGATGTGGATTTTTCACCTAATTTGACTTCAATGAATAAAAATGGAACCATCGGATTGATGCCATTTTTATTTGTGTAGGATCTATTGGATTTTTGATATACCAATTTTTTACTCACGGATAAGGTGTTTACCCAGTAAGATAGAAAGGTTGAAGACCTTTTATTGGTTTCTATTATAAAATTGGTTTGCATGAAGGTTTTTTATTTTAAACAATTGGAATTATGAAAAGGCTAGGAATTCTAATTTTACTAATTTCACTTTATGACCTCAAAAACTCATCCAGAGATCGTTATTCAAGGTGCTAAAACCAACAACCTCAAGAACATTTCTCTGCGCATACCACACAACAAATTTATTGTGGTTACGGGTGTATCTGGTTCTGGTAAATCTAGCCTTGTTTTTGATATCATTGCCAAAGAAGGACAGCGGAGGTATTTTGAAACATTACCATCGTTTGCTCGTCAGTTTATGGGTAAGTTGAGTCGTCCAAATGTAGATACCATCGAAGGTCTTTCTCCAGTCATTGCAATCGGTCAACACACGACTGGAATGCATGCACGATCTACGGTCGGTACATTGTCCGATATTTATGATTTGTTGCGGCTACTGTTTGCACGAATTGGGACGACAGATAAACCGATTGCTCTTTCACGGGCGCTTTTTTCTTTCAACTCTACGGTTGGAAAGTGTCCGCAATGCAATGGCATTGGTGCCGTAGAAAAAATAGCACTTGATCGCCTTATTCGTAATCCTGAAAAGACATTGAGAGAAGGGGCGCTAGCTCCAACATTACCAAACGGGTATATTATGTATTCTCAGGTGACCATCGATGTGTTAAATCAAGTATGCGAAGCCGAAGGATTCAATGTTGATATACCATGGGATAAACTTTCAGATAGCCAACGTGAAGTCATCTTATATGGAAGTGACAAAATAAAAGTGCCGTTTGGTAAGCATAGCCTTGAGTCTCGGCTTAAATGGACTGGTATCAAAGCAAAGCCACGCGAAAATGGTCATTATAAAGGCATGATTCCAATCATGTCTGATATTTTGAAAAGAGATCGAAATGCCAATATTTTAAAGTATGTACATGCGATCACCTGCTCTTCTTGCCATGGTTCGAGACTAAATCGTGATGCTTTAGCAGTAACGATTCATGGCAAGTCCATTGCAGATGTTGTCAAGTTTGAATTAAATGAACTCAAAACGTGGATTCATGAAAATAAATGGGACAATGTAGGGGCTAAAATTACGGACTCCATAGAAGCTCAAGTCAATCTGTTATATGATTTAGGTCTTGGTCATTTGACCTTGGATCGGCCATCAAAATCATTGCGTGGGAGTGAAATTCAACGCATTCGATTAGCCAATCAAATGTTAGTACCCCTCAGTGATGTGCTTTATGTTTTTGATGAACCTTCGATTGGCTTACATCGAGAAGAGAATGAACGCTTATTGTATCATTTCAAGCAATTGGTAAAAAGAGGAAATACGGTGATCGTTGTAGAGCACGACCTCGAGACCATTTCGAGTGCAGATCATATCATAGAATTAGGACCTGGAGCCGGAATTAATGGTGGATCACTCATTTTTAATGGTTCGTATAAATCTTTTATAGGTTCGAATGAATTAAATAAAATAAGCCCCACATTTCAGGCCATTCATTCGTCAGTTCAGGGAGTAAATACTATTAAAAAAACGAAAGCAGGATTCAAAAAAGACGACCAGTCTATACAATTATTTGGTTGTCATGCGAGAAATCTCCAAACGATTGATATTGAATTTAAAGTAGGAAAACTTAATGTCGTTAGCGGTAGATCGGGCGTAGGAAAATCGAGTTTAGTAAAAGATACCTTGCTTCCCATTGTGCGACAGCACCTAGGGCAAGAAATCGATAAAAACATTCATGTCAGCCGTCACGAAAAAATCGATGCCATCAATAAGTTGATCTTTATTGACCATTCCCCTATAGGGAAAACACCACGTAGTAATCCTGCTACATACCTAGGAATTTCAGATCATATACGAGATGTCTATGCAGCTCTTGCTTCATCTAAAAAGCGTGGATTTACCAGATCTAGGTTTTCGTTTAACAATAAAGGAGGACGCTGTGAAACGTGTCAAGGAGCGGGAAAAACCCAGATAGGTATGCATTTTTTAGGTAATGTAGACCTGATATGTGGTGCTTGTAATGGTAAACGATTTAATGAAGAAACCCTTGGTGTTAAGTATAAAGGAAAGTCTATAGCTGACGTCTATTCACTATCTGTGAAAGAGGCCATCGTATTTTTTGACGATGAAAAAAAGGTGCTGAAGGGACTTAGGCTATTAAAAGAAATTGGACTAGGGTATCTATGTTTAGGACAATCTTCGACCACCCTTTCAGGGGGTGAAGCTCAACGGATCAAAATAGCCAATCAATTACAGAAAAAAGATACAGGAGATACCTTGTATATCATTATTGAACCAAGTATAGGTCTGCATGATAATGATATTCGATCCCTCTTACCTTTGTTTGATGCCATTAAGGAAAAAGGAAATACTATCGTTTGTATAGAACAAAATGACACGATCATCCAGCGGAGTGATTGGCATATCGAATTGGGTCCTCAAAGTGGTCAAGCGGGTGGTAGGATTGTCCATCAAGGAAAACCAGTGGTTCTTCAAAGGAACCTCATAAAAGAATCGATCAATAAGGGTAATCTTAAATCTGTAAAAGTAGCTAAGGATCCCATGCTTAGTAACTCTATTTTGTTGAAAGGGGTTACAACACATGGGCTGAAAAATGTGGATGTTTGCATTCCCAAAAATCAACTGACCGTGGTTACTGGTCGATCCGGAAGTGGAAAATCATCCTTGGTTTATGATACGTTATTTGCAGAGTCAAATGCACGTTTTACAGAGTCACTATCTACCTATAATAGAAGTTTTTTAAAACAAAACAATCAGGCTAAAATAGAACGTTTTTCGGGTTTGGGGCCAGCAATTGGTATCAGCAGAAAAGGTGGTTCTCCTTCGAAGCGATCAACGGTAGGTACCTTGTCAGGAATCTATGATGCTTTTCGATTATTATACTCAAGAATAGCTCAACATCATGGACAGACCTATACAGCACAACATTATTCATTTAACCATCATCTTGGTGCTTGTAATGAATGTAAAGGACTCGGAGTAAACCTAATGTGTGATCCCGAGGCGATTATAGTTGAACCAGAAAAATCTATATTCGATGGTGCTATTTCTACCAATAAAATAATAGCCTACTATGCGGATGTAAATGGACAATTTATAGCCACTTTAATGGAATTGGCAAAACAAAAAGAATGGGATATCGATCGTCCATGGTACTCCTTGGAAAATGAAATTAAGGAAGCTATACTTTATGGTACCGGAGATAAAGAGTATACTGTTGTTTGGAAATTTAAGACCAAATCACGAAGTGGTACGCAGTCGTTAAAAGCAAAATGGATCGGTCTGTGTGCGTATGTAGATGATGAATATCAGCGTAAACGCCACAATAAAAATATCCAAGGAATTGAAGCTTTATTGCACCGTGTTCTTTGTACATCGTGTCAAGGTAGCCGATTGAAACCCGATATGTTGACGACAACATTTCTTGGTTTAAATATATATGAGCTCTGCCAATTAAATATTACTTCTTGTTATGCCTTCATTGCAAACAAAGATGATGGGGACGATACAAATGGCAAGCCTATTTTAAATAGTGTTGTCATGGCTATCTGTGAAGTGGTGTTACCGAGTGTTTTAAAATCTATGAAGACGATCATGGATTTAGGATTGGGTCATTTACATTTGAATCGACCGATAAGTACACTTTCAGGTGGAGAACGGCAGCGGGTTATGCTCTCAAGTCAGTTGTCGACGAAGCTTTTTGGTGTTACCTATGTATTAGATGAACCCACGATTGGGTTAGATAATATCCAGATTGACCTTTTGTCAAAGGTGTTAAAAAAGATGGTTGCGAATGGAAACACGGTGGTGGTGGTAGAACATGATCCATCGTTTATCAGTCAAGCTGACTACTTAATTGAAATGGGGCCACATGCCGGTATTTTAGGAGGTGAAGTGGTGTTTCAAGGGCCACTTGAGGATATTGGTCAAGCCAAACATTCAATTACTTATCAGCTACTAACTAAAAAGTACGAACGCTCAGCAAACAGTAGCTTATCAAAACATAAACAAGGATCTCCATTCGGAGTAAAAAATGCATTTGCCAATAATTTAAAAGACATTGATGTAAACTTTATTTCTCGACAAATAATAGGTGTCAAAGGTGTTTCAGGTAGTGGTAAATCAAGTCTCATTAAAGAAGTATTACATCGTTCGTGGGTCAAAAAACGCCCAATAGGCTGTACTTCGGTCTATGGTTTGGATCAGTTTGAAGATATCTTACTTATTGATCAATCATCTATCAAACAAAATAACTTAGGTACGCCGGCTTCTTATACTGGTCTATTAGATTCGATCAAAGCATTATTCTCAAAAACAGTGGGGGCGAAAGAAGCTGGACTTAAAAAAGCAGATTTTTCCTACCAAAGTAAACAAGGAAAATGTGCAGCTTGTGGAGGTTATGGGCAAGTAAAAACGAGTATGGATTTTATGAGTGATATTTGGCTTCCATGTGATAAATGTTTGGGGATGCGGTATAATAAGCAGGTATTGGCTTGTTTCTTTCAAGACCGTTCGATTGGGGATATTTTGCAAATGAGTATTCAAGAAGCATTCACTTTTTTTGACGATGACCAGCTCAAAGAAAAACTAGATGTACTCATCCGTGTCGGGATTGGACATTTGAGATTAGGTCAAGCAGCGGATACGCTATCTGCTGGAGAATCTCAGCGATTGAAACTGGCAACTTCCATGATGCAAAAGCGAAAAGGAGCGATATTATATCTTTTTGATGAACCAACAACAGGACTGCATTATTTTGATATTATACCCTTAATGCAGGTTTTTCAAACATTAGTCAATCATGGAGATACCCTACTTTTTATTGAGCATAATACAACGTTAATGGAAATTGCAAACCAAGTAGTTACGCTTGGTCCTGGAAGTGGAGATCAAGGCGGTGAGGTAATCTCGTAATGCACTTTTAGGGTTTTGAGAGAGATCGAAGCAGCTTGTTTTTTTTGTGTAAACCGATATTATATGGTATTTTCTTTTTGTTGGCAATAGGTAGTAAGTTATAATTATGCAGATGTTGATGTGCACATTATATATTTGTACTATCATTGTGGCTAACCACAAAGCGTATATTTTAATTCAAACCCTACTATGCCTTTTTCAATATTTAAGCTTCATCCATCCATACTTGCTAATGTCGAGGCATTGGGTTACAAAGAACCAACCCCGATTCAGGCGCAAGCCATATCAGTGGTTGCAAAAGGTCGAGACGTATTAGGTATAGCGAAAACAGGATCAGGAAAAACGGCAAGTTTTGTTTTGCCCATTTTGAATCAAATTTTAAAAGCCTCGACAGTTGAACGCGACCGAAAGGTTAAAGTCTTAATTTTAGTTCCAACAAGGGAATTGGCTGTACAGATTGAAGGCGTATGCAAACAACTATCAAGTAATCTTCCCAGAACCATCAAATCCATGGCCGTATATGGGGGAGTCTCTATCAATCCACAAATGAAAGCACTTTATGGCGTAGATATATTGATTGCTACACCCGGTCGGTTACTTGAATTGAAACGATCAAACGCTATAGAATTGTGGAAGGTAGAAACCCTAGTCTTAGATGAAGCAGACAAGATGCTCAATATGGGGTTTAAAGAAGAAATGGAAGAAATCTTTGGTTTTTTACCCGATCAAAGACAAAACCTACTTTTTTCTGCTACGCTCAGTGATAAGCTTGATGGAATTCAACGCGTATTATTGCAAGATCCAGTACTTATTAAAGTGGAAGATAAAATCGAAGATGCTTCCCTAATCAATTTGTCAGGATACTTTGTTGCTAGTGACCGAAAAGGACCATTGCTACGTTACCTGATCAGATCACAAAATATGAAACAAGTATTGGTATTTACTTCATCCGGTTTTAGTGCTGATAAAGTGGCAGATAAGTTGTATAAAAACGGTATCGAAGCAAAATCTATCCATGGAAAAAAGAGTCAATTTGCCAGAGAAAAGGCATTGAGTGATTTTAAATCAGGGGTATTAAATGTCTTGGTATCCACCGATTTGATATCCAGAGGAATCGATATCAATGAACTTCCTTTTGTGATAAACTATGAATTGCCTAGGTCACCCAAAGATTTTGTCCATCGGGTTGGCCGAACGGGAAGAGCCGAATCCGAAGGCCAAGCCATCACATTTGTGACTAGAGATGAAACGCATCATTTTAAGGTTATCCTCAAGAAGATGAAGCGATATATAGATATGGTAGATAGTGATACTATGAAATTTTAATAAATCAATGATTCATCAAAATCATTGGGCAAAATAAAAAGGAGGAAAATCAATAAAGACCTTCCTCCTGAATATTTTTGATAAAAGCAACATGTTATCCATCGTTACTTTTGATTTTTATCATTTACATACTCTTTGTAACCGGGATATTTTGTGAAGCCACGGTATACTTTCTCTTAAACTTTCTTTTAAACATGTTCTTTTATTTACTAATTATTAAATTCATTCACACTTTAGACACCAAAATTATAGTTTGTCACTAACATATACTACTTTATTTATCTTTTATTTTTTGCGTACATTTTAGGTAATACAAAATATTGTTTGGTTATTGAGTTGATTTCCAATTTTACTCTTTAGGACAAAAGATGGCCCTTGACTATATTTTAATATTTAACCATAATTCAACATATTAAAAATTTAGGTAATATGTAATTTTATTTAACCTAGAGTTCATTTTTTGTGTTTCTAAGCGCTTTTTTTGATTATTTAGAGAAAGAAATGAAGGTTAAGTGACCTTAAAAAACAATCGTTAGCCATCACAAACGTGCAGATTAAAGCTGGATGATTCCTTTTAGCTGGTTATGGTGAAAATGCGTCGCCATGGAAAAAAATTAAATTTGCTATTTAGATACCAATCGGTATCTTTGTATTATGCGAAATCCAGAAAATACACGTAAACGGATCATAGCTTCGGCAAGTATTCTTTTTAATACGAAAGGATATAAAGCAACTTCAATAAGTGATATTACGACAAAAGCTGGAATCACGAAAGGAGCCATTTACAAACACTTTAAGGATAAGTCTGATTTAGAAAAAGCTTGTCTTATGGAAATGACAAATCGAGTATTTGATGAAGTGACGCGTAGGATTATCGAAGCGCCTGATGTAAAGTCAAAATTATGGAGTATTCTAGATTATTTTGGTGGATATCGATTGAATCCCCCAGTAGAGGGAGGTTGTCCCTTGATGAATGCAGCCATTGAAGTAGACGATGCTGACCCTGTTTTAAAAAAGGTAGTAAGCACCATTATGATTGGTTTACAAAAGGGCATTGCCAAAGTAATTCAAAATGGAATTGACCGCAACCAATTTCAAAAAGATGTAGATGTGAATGAATATGCCACTATGATGTATAGTGCAATAGAAGGCGGAATTATGATGATGAAAGTAACCGATAATGATCACAACTTAATGGCGGTCATCCAATTTTTAAAAAGAGATATTGAACGTAAATCGATTTAAATTTTTTTACCTAAATAGATACCGATTGGTATCTTAAATAAGAA
This sequence comes from uncultured Saprospiraceae bacterium, assembly GCA_937924805.1. GTDB lineage: Bacteria > Bacteroidota > Bacteroidia > Chitinophagales > Saprospiraceae > JAHDDO01. Next base: position 15,172 of record CALDTZ010000130.1, on the reverse strand, counting down.
TAAAATGAAAACGATAGTATTGAAAATAGTAAGTTTCTATTTAAACGCAATAAACTTTATTTCTACGACAATAGGTGGTAGACATGCCTTTTTCATCTTTTGCTATCCATTTAAAGTGAAGTTATCACCAAACCAACAAGCATTTTTGAATTCTGCTCACCGGTTCAGATTGCCCATCGATGACTTTGAGATTCAATGTTATCGATGGGGGAATGGTCCCAAAAATGTGTTGTTTGTCCATGGGTGGCAAAGTAATACATACCGTTGGAAAACGTACATCGAATCGTTTCCTAAAGATATTTACACCCTTTACTCTTTTGATGCTCCTGGGCATGGAAACTCAGGAAGTCTCATCGGAAATGTACCATTATTTGAAAAGGCAATGAAACAATTAATGAACCACATTGGCGGTGTTGAAAGTATTATTTCGCATTCGATTGGTAGTTTCAGCTCCTTATTCTACATAAAAGAAAATCCGGCATTTGAACCTCAAAAATTAGTAACCCTAGCGGCACCGGATAGTATTGATGATTTTATGAATTATTATTTTTCGTTGCTTTCATTATCAACGAAAACGAAGCAAAATTTAATTAGGTACTTTAATCATTATACTCAAAAAGATCTTTCGTTCTTTCGATTGGAAAATTTGGTTTCGATGAATCATGCAAAAGGGTTGATCATTCATGATGAAGACGATCTCCGAGTAACTGTTGACTACGCAAAAAAGCTTCATTCGTTGTGGCCTCAATCAAATTTGATTATTACCAAGGGCTTAGGGCATAAATTAAAAGGTGAGAAAGTAGTCAAGTTGGTGATTGATTTTGTAAGATCTCCATCCTAGATGGTGTCACAATACACATTGTAATTCTTAACGATTGTCTTTTTGCATTTTCACCATGGGATGGTAATCAAGAATTGATTGTACTTTTGTTAACTGTTCGGTACAAATCAATCACTTTATGAATCCGAGGTTCAAAGAGTATCTTTTAAAAGTTACGAATGCTACATCATGCAAAGAAATTGAAGTGATTCAATCCTTGTGGAGTGGCTATGGTTCTATTTCGCGGTATCAATTGGATAACGCATTGGTTAAAACAGTCGTTGTAAAGTGTATCGCACTAGATCAAGGAGGAAATCACCCTAGAGGTTGGGATGGCGATAATTCTCATCAAAGAAAGGTAAGGTCTTATAAAGTTGAAACGCACTGGTATGAAAAATGGAGCCATCAATGTACATCAGCTTGTCGAATACCCACATATATTGGTTCGTTTGATTTGGGTCAAAAGCAATGGATTATTTTGGAGGATTTGGATCCATTTTTTCCGCTAAGAAAATACACACTTGTTATATCTGAGGTTCATGTATGTCTCGAATGGCTAGCGAATTTTCATGCTAGATTTATGAACAAAATACCTAGTGGCTTGTGGGAAATAGGCACCTATTGGCATTTAGACACTCGTCCCGATGAATATAGAAAAATGAAAGATTCGGAATTAAAAAGGAAAGCAGAAACGATCCATCAAATACTAAACCAGAGCACTTATACAACGATCGTACATGGGGATGCTAAACTGGCTAATTTTTGTTTTTCTGAAAATGGGGAATCAGTAGGTGTTGTAGATTTTCAATATGTTGGTGGTGGTTGTGGAATGAAAGATGTCGCTTACTTTTTAGGCAGTTGTTTGTCTAGTGACGAATGCAGCATTCATCAAAATGAATTATTAGATTACTATTTCGCTGCATTGAAAAAGGCAGTCAAAAAACGTCATGAAAAGGAAAAAGCCCTGAATATTGATTTTACTGCATTGGAAGAAGGGTGGAGAGAACTCTATCCGATCGCCGTTACAGATTTCACTCGATTTCTACTGGGATGGATGCCTATGCATCAAAAAGTGAATGATTATCATCTTCATATCATGAATGATGTATTATCAAAATTGGATAATCGCTTTTGAAATTTATATAGGTCAAGCCAAGTTTGATTATTAATTCTAAAAATGGGCTTGAGTTCAAAATTTCAACGATACCCACTGCGCTTGAATAATCGATTCAAATCTGGTTACATTCTTATCCTAACAACATCCTGAACCTGGAGTACAACTTCCGCCTTGTGCAATTTCGACCATCCCAGTTACTTCTTTTTTGACAGGAATTCCACAGTTGCTTTTAGCAAGACAATCTGTTTTTTTGCTTAGAAGTTTAAAGTTTGTTCCATCAAAATCTAGACTGTATTTGCCAATTGTTTCTCCTTGGTATTCGACTTCAATTTCTTCATTATCAATCCCTAAAACTTTCTGGGAAAGCTCAATGATGTTGATTAATTTTTCAGGATGTAGTCGATGATCGTAATCATCAGCTTCCCATAATTGAAAAGCGGCAACCGTTTCATTTCTTCTTGTTCCGCCGCAATCAATAAAATCTTTCGTCACTCTACCGACTTCAGTCACGTGAAAATGATTGGGCACTAATTCTCCATTTGGAAGTTCAAATGCAATCGTTTTTAGGCTGTTTAAAGTATTTTTTATTTCGTTAATGGTCATTTGTAATTATTTAATTATTAATAAATGCTAACAGCAGTTGCCATCTTTTGGCGAAGTGATGCTAAACATCTCATTAAAAAGGGTTTTAATATTATTATAGACTTCAGGGTCAACACAATAACAGATGCTTGTACCTTCTATATTACCTGAAATGAGACCTATTCGTTTCAATTCTTTTAGATGTTGAGAAATCGTCGGCTGTGATAACCCAACGACTTCAACAATTTCTCCGCAGATACAACTATTTACTTTTAGTAGATGTTGAAGGATAGAAATACGAGCTGGATGACCAAGCACTTTTGCAATAGCCGCAAATTCGTTTTGCTCTTCTGTAAATAATTCTGATTTTGTGAGTCCCATAATATAAGTATATTGCAATATTACGATAAAGTAATTTATAAAGCAATAGTTGACCAACAAAAAAATTATAACAACAATAAATAATTAGTAGAATAAGTATTAATTTTCAATCTCTAGTAGGTGGGATAATTTTTTAAAAGCAAGTATATGATTAGAATAAAAATAGCGAAGAAAGAAGATGCGGAGATCATAGCTTTGCTTGGTCGCATCACTTTTTCTGAAGCTTTTGGTCATTTATTTAGAGATAAAAATGACCTTCAAAATTATGTAGACAAGACTTTTTCGGTAGTTAAAATCAGGAGTGGATTATCAAAGCTAGATAATGTGTTTTGGATCGCTTATTATAAAGAGTTACCAGTTGGCTATGCAAAAATGAAGTGCCATTCCAAAAGTACGTTTCACTCGTCATCCAATATAGCGCAACTCCAAAAGATTTATGTTTTGAATGATTTTCTATCAAAGAAGATTGGAAAAGCATTACAAACTGCGCTTATAAAGGAAGCAAAACGATTGGGTTTCGAATACATATGGTTGTCGGTATGGATGGGCAATGAGCGGGCCATTCATTTTTACGAAAAGAATAATTTTGAGAAAATGGGAAGCCATACCTTCACAATTGGCAAAGAAACATTTGATTTTATGGCCATGTCAACATCTTTGTAAATAAATGAAAATAGCAACGAAGAGTATTGTTGACCGATGATATTATCGTTCTTCAGCCTTAAAAGCACCACGTCTGTGCAAGATCCATTGAGATTCATCTAATGGTGATACGCCTTTGTAATCTCTGATTTTTTCTTCAGTGGTTATGGTTTTTTCATAGCCATCAAGCTTGAGCTTTAAACGTCCTTTCCCAGAGGTCGAAGCATTAAATTTGATTGGATAATCCATGGCTTTAGCAATAGCAACTCGACCGTTTAACGTAAACCAATCTTGGTCGAAATGAGGAGTATTGATTTGGGCACCCATTTGATTTAAATCACTGGAAATAGCACCTAAATGTATTTGATTTGCCTTGATTTCAAAAGCGTACATTGGTTCTAGTAGATCTGTGCCAGCGTTTTCAATGCCTCTTAAAACACCCATCGGCGTAGCGAGTAAAAAGTCGCCAGGATTTGAATGGACATTATGTTCCGAACCTTCAAGTAGGGTAATGGCTAAATCGGTAATTTCATATCCTTTGATTCCTTGCTTTAAGGACCAAGGGATTGCTCTTTTGACTTCATTGATATATTTGGTACTAATATCGCTCGTTCTGACCTTTGAAGTAAAAGATACGCCTGATCCCCTAGGTGCCGGCTCAATCAAAAAGGTCATAATTGCCCAGCATGGTTTCGGCATCCAATATCGTACATAGCCTTCTGCAGTGCTTGACGGAGTTTCTTTGTATATGATATTGGGTTTTTGGAAAGTCGCTTCAATAGCCCACCTAGTTGCAAGACTTTCTTTAATAACTTCTGTTTGTATTGGCCCAAGTATTTTTAAATGAAATTCTCTCTCTTCTTTAAACCATTTAAAATCTAAGACAGGATCTTCGATATTGAGAATGCTTAATGCTTCTCCTAGTTTTTGATAATCTTTATCATTAACGGCCTTCACTTCAACTTGCAAAACAGCTTGACTGATTTTTGAAAATGGATCCGTCAGGTTTTCGGTACCTAATAAGTCGCCCGTAAGTATCATTTCGGAAGTTGTAATAACGCCAACTTCACCTCGATTTAAAACGGGTGTTTGTACTAGACTACCGAGCTGTGGTTTAAAAATTTGATTGATTTTGATGTCTTTTTTTTGTTGTTGAGACCAAATGATGTCTTTGCTTTTTAGTGTGCCACCGTAAGATTTTATATACGAACATCTTCCGTGTTTTTCATGAAAGACAATGTTGAAAACCTTGGCACAAGCGGCAGAAAAGTACTTTTTGGGTTTAGGAAAGAGATGGATAACTTCGTTCAATAAATCCTCTATCCCCATTCCTAATTTAGCACTACCAAACAGTACCGCTTGGAGTTTGCCATTTCTAATGTAGTGCTTTCCTTTTTCAACAATAGGTAGAAGATTTGCTGTATTGTCTTCTAAGTATTGATCCAGAAAAGATTCATCGATTTCGGCCAGATTTTCCATGGATACATCAAGAATCGTTGACGCTCTAAAATCAGCACAATTGATTATTGGATGTAATTTAGGGGATCCTGGGGCTGATAACTCAGCATAATTTAAGGCAAATAATTTTGAATCTAGATCTTTTTCAATAGCTAAAAAGAGCTGGTCTATATCTACACCGTCTCGATCTATTTTATTGATAAAAAGGATAACAGGTAATTTTCGTTCCTTTAAATTTTCCCAAAGATTAAGGGTATGAGCTTGGATACCTTCTTTTGCAGAAACAACCAAAATAACAACATCTAATATGGATAAAGATCGGTCTACTTCGGCAGTGAAATCAATATGACCTGGGGTATCCACCAATTGAAGTAGGTGATCATTCCAGCAAATGGTGACAGAAGAAGCTTTAATGGAGATGCCTCGATTTTTTTCCATTGCTAAACTATCCGTAACGGCAGATCCTTTATCGACACTGCCCCTAGCTTTGGTTGTTCCAGACAAATGTAAAATTGATTCTGTAATTGACGTTTTCCCTGCATCAACATGGGCTAAAATACCGATCGTTAAAACTGTTTTCTTTGACATCGTTTTGCTAAAGTAGGGCGATTAGTTGAAAAACGGGATGATCATGACTTCTCCCTAAGGTATAATAAGAATTAAACCAAATGCGTAGCTATTGTATAAATCGGTCCATGGATTCATTTGTTAGCGTAGAATAAGCACCGTATCGTCCATGATGACTCATTGAAATAGATACGTCTAAACATTTCTTTTTATAATAGAGTTTAGGGACACCAGCTATTGTTTTTTGGAGGCTTAGGTCTTCAAGGCTTAAAAGGTGTTTTTTTGCAAATTCGCTTACTATTTGATTGTACATGAAATGGCTCTGTTGCGCTGAGGTGGTATCTATAATTTTAAAGATAGAAGTTTCAGGATCTGTGCTCATTTTTGTTGCAGTACTGAAAATGTATTCCGAATGAATAGTCGTATTTGTATGAAGGATTGTGTTCTCTATCGTTACATTTCCAATCGTTGAAGTATGTAAGCGGCATTCAAGTTTTGTCGGTTGAAAGGATCGATTACCACCGGCTTGGATAAACACTTTGTAAGCACTTTCTTTCATGCTCCATAATTGCCAAACAGATGTAAATGGATCAGCGGATGCTTTAATAATGGATTGTTCTTCTGTTGTAAAGATTTTCTGCAAAAAGCGGGGTCTTTCCCAATTTGTACAACGTTTTGTTTCCTTAATGTCTATGATATCATTACCGATCATTATTTAGCTGCGACTTTAGTATTTATTACTTCCAATGCTGCTTTTACATTCAGCATTTTATCCATTGATTCATTATCTAATTCAATGTCGTATTTGTCTTCAATATCTAAAATTACATCTACGAGGTTTGCTGAATTTATTTTCAAATCATTAATAAAATCAGTATCCTCATGCAAATTTTCAAAAGCTTCTTCGTCTTGGATATACGGTTTTACGATAGCTTTAAGTTCTGCAATCATTTGTTTTTTGTCCGTCATTATTGTTGGAATTTTTTAAAAATTAGGCAGCCGTTTACATCACCAAAACCAAAACTAGCTTTGGCTACTATATTGACTTCTTTTTCAATTGTATTTTGGGGAATTTTGTCTGAAGAGATTAAGGATGTTATTTGTTCGTTTACATCTTCGCAATTAATATTAGGAAATACAAAGTTGTGATGAATTTGTAACACACTGGCTACACTTTCAATAGCACCTGAAGCTGATAAGCAATGCCCAATCATTGATTTTAATGAATTGATATAAGGGAAATCCTTTCCTTTTAGATTCAACGCTTTAGACCAATTTTGAATTTCAGCAAAGTCCATTCTTGTAGCGGTTAGGTGCCCATTTATAGTATCTATTTCTGAAGCTTCGATAGACGCATTCGCTACTGCCTTTTTAATGCATCGTTGAACAGCTTCAGCATTAGGTGCGGTCATTGTTCCTTCATTTCTTTGCCCACCAGAATTTACTTCACCACCCAATATTTCAGCATAAATGGTGGCTTTTCGTTCTAGCGCACTTTCTAATGACTCTATAACCATGGCACCAGCTCCACTTCCAGGCACAAAGCCAGACGCTGAAGCGCTCATAGGTCTAGATCCTTTTTCTGGGGTTTCGTTGTGTTTGTACGTTAGTACTCGCATCGCATCAAATCCGCCCCACAAGTAGGGTCCATGATCACTTGTACTACCCACAATCATTCGTTTAGCATGGCCACTTTTTATTCGGTCAAATCCCATAAGGATGGCTTCTGTACCCGTTGTGCATGCAGACGAATTGGTGCTAACTTGATTACCTAAGCCAATCATTCCGCCAAGGTAGGCACTAACACCACTTGCCATTGTTTGAGCGACGACTGTGCTTCCCAACCGTCGTACTTTTTTATCGTCTAATTTGTATATGGCTTCTCTAAATTTTTCCACACCAGAAGTTCCTGCTCCAAAGATGGTCCCGCTATCATAGTCTGTGGTTTCGCGAATCGAAAGTCCAGCATCCCTCCATGCATCTATTCCAGCTATACAACCATAAAGTATGCCCGAGCTATTAAAGCTTTTTAATTGAAGTTCAGTGAAATAATTACGTTTTAGTTCTTCCGAAACAGAAGGAATTCCACCAATGCAACAAGAGAAGCCTAATGCTTTTAAATTTTCATAATATTTAATTCCTGAGGTTCCGTTTTTTAAAGCTTTGGTAAAATCGACTAACCCAACTCCATTGGGAGAAACAACACCAAGACCCGTAATTACAACTCTTTTATCCATAGTATCTTTCCATATTAGATGTGCATCATTCCTGCTATTTTGCCTCGACAAACTAATTCATTTTGTTCGTTGAACATTTCAACGCTACATTTCAACTTATTGAATCTAAAATATTCTTTTTTACTTTTTACTATTACTTTCTCGCCAGGAAAAACAGGCTTAAAGAAATCCATTTCAGAAGAAGTTAACGCAATTTTTATAGCCTCTAAATCATTGGTGGTTTCACTTAGGAGGTAAATACCATATGATACCAACCCAATCTGTGCCATAGTTTCCGTTAATATGACACCAGGAGTAATGGGTTCATGCTTAAAATGACCTTTATAAAAATCGTGCGAAGGATCATACGTATAGGATCCAATAACCCCATTTTCATTCATTTCCAAAAGTTTATCTACAAATAGAAATGGATGTTTATATGGTAGTTTTGCTATGATCTCTTCGAATGCCATATTAACTTAAATGTTCTCCACCGTTAACAGGAAGTGTTACACCCGTAATCCATTTAGATTCTTCCTTGGTTAATAAGTAAACCACATTAGCGACATCTTCTGGAGTGGTGAGTCTTTTAAATGGATTGCGTTTAATGGCGTATTCTTTCAATTTTTCATGCCCTGGTATCATACGTAAAGAAGCGGTATCGGTTACGCCAGCTTCTATGCAATTTGCTTTGATTCCGTGTGATGCAAACTCTAAAGCGATGTTTCTTGTGATGGCTTCCAATGCAACTTTCGCTGCAGAAACGGCGGCATAGTTTTTCCATGCTTTTTTATTTCCTTCACTGGTAAAGCTGATGATGCGTGCATCTTCAGCAAAGATAAATGCATTGAAAATATCCTTGGTCCAGTCATACAGGCTAAAGGCCATGTTCTCCAACGTAATATGGAAATCATCGTTTTGTAGTTCTCTGTTGGTATTGCTTTCTTCTTCGGATGTCATAGGTTTTAAATTCCCTTTAGCAATACTGTGTACTAGGCATTTTACTTTACCAATTTCTTCCAAATTTTGTTTTAATTGGCTTAGGATGGTTTCTCTATTTTCTACTTTTGCAATATCCATATTAAAATGGATAAGCTTCACCTTACTAATTGAAGCGATACCATTAAAAGTCGATTCAATGGCGGCAACATCACTTCTACGATTACGGTATACCAAGCATAAGTGTAAACCTTCCTTCGCAAGTTTTTTAGCGGTGGCTAATCCCAACCCACTTGATGCCCCAAGTATGATAGCCCATTCGTTTTTATTTTCAAATTCTCTTACCATTTTAATAATAACCTTTGTGCTGTAAATCCTGGTCCGAAACTAAGCATTAATCCAATATCTCCTTTGTTAACTCCCTGATGGATAAATCGTTCAAGTACATACAAAACGGTGGCACTTGACATATTTCCATAATCCTTTAATACGGCTTTTGTGATGTCAATATTCTTACCTAGAGAACCAAATAGGTCTTCGATCGTTTGAACAATCTTTTTCCCTCCCGGATGAAAAATAAGGTGATCTATGTCTTTTATAGATAGATTGTTTCGTTCTAAAAAGGGATGAACAAATTTTGGGAAATGTTCAGCAATCGTAGACGGCACCTCCTTATCTAATACCATTTGAAGTCCTGTATTCTTTAATTCAAAACCCATCATATGTTCTGCATTATAAAAATGGTACATAGCTTCATCGATGATTTCTGGACCTTGTTCATCTTCATAGGAAGAAAGTACGGTACATGCGCATCCATCTCCGAAAATGGCCGCACTCACAATGTTTACCATCGAGAAATCTTCTATCTGGAAAGTTGAGGTGGGTGATTCTACGGCAATAACAACAGCTCGTTTATTTGGATTTGCTTTCAAAAAGTTTTTTGCATAGATCATCCCTGAAATACCGGCTACACAGCCCATTTCGGTCACAGGAAGTCGGACGATATCCTGTTTCATTTCTAATTTATTTATTAGATAAGCATCTACCGAAGGAATCATAATTCCAGTGCAACTTACCGTAATAATAAAATCAATGTCGGTAGGCGATAGACTCGCCTTGTTTAGCGCTTTAGTCAATGCACCTTCCGCTAATTTTATGGTTTCACGTTTATAGATATCATTCTTTTCCTCAAAAGAAGTATGTCGGAATACTTCTTCAGCATCCATAATAGAATACCTTCTTTCGACTCCAGCATTTTCAAATAGTTTAATAACTTTTCGTTGATACCGTTCTTCCTGCCCAGTCAGCCAAACCTTAAGGAATGGAATGATCTCAGCTGTTGATCTTGTAAAAGGAGGCAACTGACTTGCTACTGATGTTATTTTTACGCTCATGTTTTATGAATAATCCATTGGTAGCGAAATGCCCATCGCCATGTTATAGTGCTTTTGTAATCTATCTTTTTTGAAAACGTCTCTAAGTCTTTTCGTTTAAATGATTTTAGGATGGACATTAATCCATCTGCTCGTATCATATAATTTCCAACAACCGATGTTAATAATTTGAAAAGGTAGTATGCTAACCAATGTCGATGTAAATCATTAACGACAACACCTATTTTTGATTGTTTTAATAGGGTTTGAATAAAACCTATTGCAATTGGATCTTCGAAATGATGAAGAAACAAAGTACACATGGCGATATCATAGGTATGCCTTTCAAATTGTGGTGATAAAACATCTTCTTTGCTGTATGTTATTTCTGGGAAATCAGACGATAATTCATTCGCATAATCAATGGTTGCTTGATTGGCATCAATGCCTAATAATTGAAATGTATACCCATTTTTCCTTCCGAAAATAGCAATCTTCCTTAGGATATCACCATGTCCGCAACCTAAGTCTACAATGCGTATGGTTTGGCTTTTGTCAATAGCTGGTCTTTGGTTTTTTAATATTGTTTTTAGCCCATCAATGGTTACTTTATTTCCACCTAACCATTTATTGATATTGCCGAGCTGATCCAATGAACTAATTAATAATTCACCACTCATATCGAGATCATCCATAATCTCAATTTCATTGCTTCTATGTTTTGTGTTAATAAACATTATAATGTTGCTTCCATTGGCTTCCCGTGAGTACGTTTAATAATTGGTGGTAATATAAACGGGAATATCTTTAAAAAGATCATAATCCATTCAGAAAATATTCCTAATCTGAATAAACGGGCAATTATATGTCCTGATTTCAGCCTGTTGCTAAACTCTTTGTTCCAAACCCTTGTGTATTCGTTTTCCAAATCTGCTCTACAAGGTAGTTGTCCATTTTTAAATTTTAAAATTTGAAGACAAGCCATTTGTGCAGACCTAATAGCCATACTCATTCCATTGCCAGCTAAAGGGTGAATCATTCCTGCACTGTCACCACACATTAATATGTGATTCTCCACCGCTTGTTTTGACGAAAATGAAACTTGACTAATGGATAGTGGTTTTTCAAAGGCTATCTTATACGTTTCGAATACGGTTTTTAAATACTTGTTTTTACTAAGCACTTTCTGTTGGAAATCCTCAATATTTTTAAAGTGTTTGAATGATTTAAAATCAGCAATATAACATACATTTATAAGATCCGTTTCTACTTTGGAAATACCACAATAACCCCCATCAAAGTTATGCAAGCTTACTGCATCTTCTGGAAAATCTCCTTTGTAATGTGCTTTTACCCCTAAAAAGGGAGAAGGTTTTTGGATGAATTTCCTGTTCATTTTTATATCCAAATTAGACCGTTTACCAAAGGACCCAATCACTATGGATGCCTTGTATTTTTTGTTTTGATTGGTAAATACTTCGAATTGATCATTTTTGAATTGAATATCAGTAACCGTAAGGTGTTCTATTTGAGCACCGTTTTGTTTCGCTTTTTTAGATAGTTCCCAGTCTATACAATAGCGGCTAATACCAAAACCGCCACTGGGTAGTTTAGTACTTATAGATCTGTTTCCTGGAGTACTTAAGGTAAAGTCAACAATGTTTTTTGCTCCATAATCAAATGGATCAAAATCGAGCGCTTTTAAATAGGGTAGAACCTCATTGGAAATATACTCTCCACAAACTTTATGTTTAGGGTATCCATGCTTTTCTATTAAAAGAACGGAAAGTCCTTTTTTAGAAAGGTGCACAGCACTTGTTAATCCAGCAAGTCCACCACCAGCTATGATAACGTCATAAAACATTAATGTTTGTTCATTTTTAAATCCTATATATTGATTTTAAAATACAAGTTATTTCTGATTGATCTTCACTTAAACCTTATGTAAGTCCAAATTTTAGCATTCGGATCAGCTGATGTGAATCTTTCAAAGTTAAAAATGGGTATTCTACTTTGGAAAGAAAAAGACCATTTGGAAGGGCTGGTTCTTTCTCTTTTAGTTCAACCTTTTGGTATAAAATATCATTGAATGCTTCTAATGTCATTTTACCAGTCCCTACTTCCAATAGAAAGAAAACGCAAATTCGGACCATACCTCTAAGGAATCGATTGCTAGTTATCGTAAATCGTAATCGACCTTGTTCTTCATTAAAAAATAATGCGCAATTCGTGATATGACACAATGTATGATCATATAAATCTGGCTTTTTACAAAGTGATTTAAAATCTTTTGCTTCCAAAATAAGAGCTGCGGCTTCCTTCATTACATCGAAGTCTAATTCTAAATCTTCGTAAAAAGAACTGTAGCGTTTTAGTACAGGATCTTTTTTCCAATGAATGAAATAATCATACGTCCTAGATGTTGTATTGTATCTACAATTTTGGTTTTCATCGACTTTAATGATTTCGAAAACGGCGATATCATCCGGTAAATTTTTGTTTAGTCGAAATTTAAAATCGAATTGGGGTGCTTCCTCAAGGTTGATTTGCATAACATATTGACTGGCATGAACTCCCGCATCGGTGCGTCCACAACCATATATATAGATCTCTTTTTTAAACATTTGAGAAAGCTTTTGCTCAATCACTTCCTGAACGGTATTTGACACACTCTTTTGTCTTTGCCATCCTCTATAGTTGCTGCCATCATATCCTATGTGAAGAAAATATCGCATTTTTTTTTGCCAAAAGAGGTCTCTTGATTTTATTTGTTAATTGGAATATAGCTTTCTTATTTTTTAGTAAATAATCAAATACTGTTTACAAATTCTAGGAATACTTTTTTGTGAAGTTCAAGGTCCATATTTGGAGAAAGTGAAACACGAGCAATGTAATCTTTATCGCCTTCCTTTGTGGTCCCTTGGGTACTTGTAGCAGGGATCGTCCAATAGCAACCTTTAAGCTGTCCATAGCTTACACAATATTTACTTTCCTGAGGAATTTTAGTGATCATTAAGTTGATTAATTTGAGATTTAAGGCTCTTTTATATGCCTCTTTTTCTTCTGCATTATTTCCCTTCGTTGGAAGATCTAATGAAAATACAGACGGAGTAAATCCTTGCTCAGCTAATGCTTCTGAAACAAAATTAATTTTTGCTTCTGGGAGCGTTTTATTAATAAAACCTACGAATGCTCGCGTATTGATATATGCATCACTTATCCTTTGAAGCATACTCGGCAATTGTTTAGCGAGTATATCATATTGAAGTGCTGTAGCCTCATTGTCGCAAAGGTTTAGGTGCTTTTCAATATTGTTCATCAGCGATTCCGCTTTCTTATTGGCAACACAGTAACCTGCGGTACATTGTCCACCACTTGGGAACTTTGATCCACTAGCATAAGCAATTGCTCGCATACTAGAAAGTATTTCACCTTCACCTAAAAAGTGCACATTTGGACAAAACGTTTGATCTAAAATAAACACAGGATCGATGGCTTGTTTACCTGTACTTGTTTTACGAACTGCACTTAAAGCATCCTTTAATTTTGTAAGGTTCGGAACTTCAACTCTTGGATTTGTTGGGATTTCGGCGATTATAAATGGCACCGCATCTTCAAATGCGACTTTATTGAGAACGATATCAATACCTTGAACCATATCATTTCCACCATCAACCGGTAAATCTAGTACTTCAACGTTATCCAGGCAAGCAGCCACTCTTCTTGCTTGATCATTGGTTCCTCCATAGCAATTAGGAGGAACAATTATTTTAATAGCCTTTTTTGGATAGTTTTCTTGAGCATGGTGTATTAATCCCATAACAATCGCATATTGAATCGATAATCCACTTGAAGCCACTAAAGCTTTTCCTTTCGTACCATTGATTTGATTAATGGAATCAAGGACAAGGCTTTTATTTACATCCAGATTACTTGGCTTGTCGAAAGAAGATTGATCTAAAAGCGCTTTAAAAGCAATATAACAATTCGCTGGAGTCATGGCAATCGTTTCTCTTCTTCGCACATGCTGAATATCAGAAATATATGATTCATTCGTATCTCCGTTTATTAATAGAATACTGCCGAGGTGAGCGTGAATATTAACATAAAAGTCAATGTTAGGAGAGCGCGTTTTTACATCAATGTTTTCTTGTTTTGAAACGAAAATAGTACTACCATCAAATGCAGCAACAGCTTCGTTATTTTTAAGTTTCTTTACTTCAAAGATATATCCATAGATGCTCCTTAGTATGTCCAGATCAAAAGATGCTGGAAGGTCATCAATATAAACGATCTGGGTGTTTTTTTTCGCTAAAACGTTTTTTCTCAAAACAGCCATAATAGGGATTGTCGTTGAAGAAAAACTGATTACATTATTTGGATTTATCTTATGTGTTTTAGCAATAAACCATTCTAATATGCAGGATAATGGATGTCCTAATCGAATATAGTCGTAGGCTGTAGGTAGTTCATTCAGCGCAGATGTTTCAGCTATGTTTTTATTAAATAGGGCTTCGAATTGTTCTAAAAATTGAGTTTTAGCCAATTTTTCATCAAAAATATCTAATCGATGTGTAGTCATACTTAACCAGCCTGAGGGCATATTAGCTATTACATTTTTAAGATAATCTAGCCATTTATTGTCTTCCATAATTGTCACCATTAGATAAAAGCGTAATATACAGCAATTCCATTTTTTTAGATGTCTAAAAAACATTTTGTTGAATATCGATTGAAAGGATACTCGATAATTGTTTAATATGCTCCTTTTGGATTATCCGTTAGCGAATAGAGGGGGTAATAATCATAAATGTTCCATTCAAGTCGTTATTCAATATATTATAATTAGCACTAATTCGTAACTTGCATGACTTTATATCCATTTTTACGTCAAAAAGTAAAACGATAAAACCATCAAAATAATTTCTCCTTCGGTTGTTAATTTGGAGTTAATGAGGTCAAAAACTCTTTTATTGAAAGGTGAATCAAACTCGATAGGATTGATCAAGGCCAATTCCATATCCTTGTAGATCACGCTACTATAGTTTACCTCCTTTCCGCCAGGATTGACACGTCC
>CALDTZ010000129.1 GCA_937924805.1 uncultured Saprospiraceae bacterium | reverse complement strand
CTGAATCAGCTCGAAACGACAAATGATTCCCTGTTTATTACTGGTAAAGCCGGAACAGGAAAATCAACATTATTGCAGCTTTTCCGTAAAACCAGTAAAAAAAGAATTGCCGTTGTCGCTCCTACTGGAATAGCAGCATTAAATATAAAAGGACAAACCATTCATTCCTTTTTTAGGTTTCCCCCTCAAATGCTAAATCCTAGTGACATACGAAAAATAAAAACACATAAATTATATAAAAATATTGATACGTTAATCATTGATGAGATATCTATGGTTCGAGCAGATGTTTTTGACAATATCGATCGATTCCTTCGTGTAAATCGCGAAATCAATAAACCTTTTGGTGGTGTACAAATTCTTGTTTTTGGTGATTTGTTCCAATTACCACCAGTTGTTTCCTCCAATTTTGAGCGTGAAATATTTAGAACAAAATATGAATCGCCTTATTTCTTTTCTTCAAGTATTATGACTAATGGATTTGTACTTCCAATGATCGAACTGAGAGAAGTATATAGACAGGATGATAGAGGATTTATCAGTTTACTTGACAATATTCGATTGAACTGTATTGATTATGATGATATGGAAATGTTGAACGGTCGATTTGGCATCGAACCAGAAGAGGAAAATCCATACATTACCTTATGCAGTATCAATGCTACTGTCCGTAAAATTAATACTGAAAAACTTAATGAACTAAAAAGCGGGGTCTATGAATATAGAGCTAAGGTAAACGGAAACTTTAAACCTTCAATCTATCCAACTGAAATGCACCTCCATTTAAAAGAAGGGGCTCAAGTAATGTTTATAAAAAATGATGTTCAAAAACGGTATGTAAATGGAACGTTAGGCACTATAACATCATTATCGAACGATTCCATTAAAGTTCAATTTATTGATACTCAAAAACAAAAAATTGAAATTGAAGTCGAATCACAGGAGTGGGAAATGATCAAATATTCAATTGATGATGCCGAAAAGAAAAAATTCAAAACGGAAATCATTGGTAGTTTCAATCAGTACCCACTGAAGTTAGCATGGGCAATTACAATCCACAAAAGTCAAGGAAAAACATTTGATAATATTATTCTAGACTTGGGCCGTGGCGCTTTTGAATATGGTCAAACCTATGTAGCATTAAGTCGATGCCGAACATTTGAAGGTATCATTCTAAGAAACAAAGTGCGTCCTAGGGACATAATGACAGATATGAGAATCAGTGAATATTATGAATCTCAAAGATATTATTGGTAAACTAGCTTTCTTTAATTAATTTACTGCTATATAAAACTGAAATCACATGGCTAATTCACGAAAAAAACAAATTAAAAAAGCAAAAGGTAAAGCACAGGAGAAGAAATTCTTCATGATTACTGCAGTCATTACACTTTTGCTTTTAATTATTCTATACGTTGTTTTTCAAAGCTCCAATTAATTCACTTTAATAACTTGTTTGATTAACTTCATCCCATCGGAATAAATTACATGTACATAGTATATTCCAGCTGGAATGTTTTCTTCAATCCCGAAAGAAACTCGATCACTATTGGTCAAAATCATGGATGATTTAATTGTCTTCCCGTTTTGGTCAACAATTAATACTTTAGTATCTACTTTTACTTGGTTGTGTAATCGTATCGTAATCTGACTCATAAATGGATTCGGAAATATATCTGCGTCATAATCATTGACAATCTTCCTCTTCTCCACCATATCCTCACTGTGATTATTTGACTTGTATTGAGCGAGTGCAATACCTGTATCTCCCGTTACTACCGTTTCAATTTCAATGCCACCACCTGGCAACTTTTGCCAATCTAAATTATCACTCGCTACTAATTGTGGATTAGTTGCATGGTTAATACTTCCATTCGACTTCACCATAAAAAATTTAGAATCAACATTCAAATCCTTAATTTCATCTGCTGAAAAGTACATTTTCAGCAAGTGCTTTGTATAATCATTTTGAGAGTAAAAATAATGCTTATCGGAGACGGACATAATATTGGACCAATTTGATTCCCCAAACGCATACCCGGCGCTTTCAATTTCTACGTGTACGCATGCTGATTGCAAAGTCAAACTTTCTACATTTGCTACTAAGTGGCCTTCATCATTTTTAAATACACAATCTCCTTTGTAAATTGACGAACTACCTTCATATTTTGAATCACATATTTCAATACTACTTCCTGATTTTGTAAATGAAAAGACTGGTCTAAATTTAGCGTTGCTTCGAATTCTATCTAAATTACATCCTTTGTTGGAATCTTTATGATCATATTGACTGCTAGGGTAATTTGTTGAAACCATAGAAACTTCATCGTTACTAGACCATTTACTATTGTTGTAACACATTTGGACTAATAAATTACTTTCTCCATCCCAATAGAATCCTTGATCGAAACGAATTGAATTCCATCCTTTGATCGTGTTATAATCATTTGTGTACACCTCTTCAATTGATTCATTATCTAAATATTCTCCAGATGCTGAAGCTTCATTTGCTGCTGTATTTTTTAATCCAATAGTAAATTTCATAAATGGTTTGGAACTTACTTTATTTTCTATATGAAACTCCAACCCAGAAATAATTCCTTCGGAAAGTCCTGCTGTTTTTAACTCCGATGCACGAATGATAAATTGAGACTTTGCATCTTCATAGTATCCTTTAAATGGAAACTCAAAAGACGTCATATCACTAGTACCAATCAAAACCTTATCCTCCCCTTCTGTAAACTCAGCATAATTATCATCACTTGTTAAGGATAGTGATAATGAGCGTTTCACTTCTTGCCCATTCATCGTATAAGACATTTTCAAAATAGCGCCTTCGACATCTTCGACTTGCTTATCATCCGAAATTAACAACTCTGCCATAGCTTTTAAACTACCATGTTTCATTGTTACCATAGCGTCACCCAAAACTAAATCAGATGAAATTATACCATCATTTTCAATCGAAAGATTAATTTTTACATCACCATCTACTGGTCTATTTGCTTTGATAACAACTGGAAAACTATAAATATTATCACATCCATTATTACCCTTATTTCGTTCGTCCTCATAGATCGCTAATACCCCTTCATAATCGAAATCTATACTTACATCGTCATTCAACTTACCTTCATAAATTCCACGACCGAAACTAGCCGCTAAAATACTTTCGCCTTGAGGGTTATAGGCAATTCTATCTACTCGAATATTGGCCATTCCTTCATTTAACAATACCCAATCCGTCTTATTACCATCTATTTTTGTTGTTTTAAAAACGCCTATTTCCGTTGCAATATAAATGGCATCATTCTCATGGGCCAATAGTAAAACGTCTCTAACTGGTACATCTGGTAAATTACCTTCAATACTATCCCAATTTTTTCCACCATCTTCTGTAATGTATACACTCTTTACTCCGTAATTAGAAACTGAAACAACTAATCTATTTTCATCATACGGATCTTCTTCAATATCTCCTATTACATGACCATCAGGCAAATCCAAGATTTTGATACCCGTCCTATTTGTGCCAATAAACGCAAATTCTAATCGATGTACTTCTCCTTCGGATGATCCAAGATATAATCGATTATCCTTGATTTTAGAAGACTTAAGACTCGTTATTTGTTGATTATATAAATTATTTATAACTACTTTATCTGCATGAGTACCTAAATCAGATGGATTATTCCATCTTAATATTTTTCCTTTTTCATCTGCGGCATATAGAATTTTTCTTCCAGAATCATACGTAGTAGGATTTATAAAAAGACCATCATTATTGAACGACCGGAAGTAAAAATTATCTCCCCCATCATTTGAAACATAGTACTGATTTTTAATGTAAGATGTAATTTGAATATCCGGATTCTCTTCATCATAATAACATCTACCTCCATCTCCGCCAGTAATTTCTATCGTTTCGTCACTGGTCGGATCCAAAAATCTATGTGTACCATTATCTTGCGTTCCAGTGGTGATCTGTCCGTTGATTGGGTTAGCCACTACATCGTAACATTGCGTAACATTTAGGCCTCTATTTTTCTTGAAAAACTTTCGATCATTGCTAAAAACATCAGTCATTAGTGTGACACCACCATCATTGGCAACCAACGCATCGGTATCATTTATAAATTCTATTTTATGTTGATCACCATGAATATATGGTATAACCCCACTTCCTGACCAATTAGAAATCTGTGTCCAAGCAAGACCACCATTTTTTGAAATGAACAAATCAACACCACCAATAATTAAATGATTTGGATTTTCAGGACTTACTGAAATTGCTAAATTATACCATGCTTGATTTCCTGCAATATCTTTCCCAATGGATGGCAAATTTACTTTTGTCCATGTTGTACCTTTGTTTGAAGACTTTAATACACTTTTTACTCCATTCGTCTCTCCATGCTGCAAAATTGCATAAATGATATTGGAATTTGTTGCGTTTGATGCAATTTCAATTCTATGAAATTTTGATTCATGATTTGATATTTTCAAAGGTGTCCATGTAACTCCATTATTTGTACTACGGTAGATATCCCCTGTCTCATGTAGTCCTGTTGAAACAAATAAAGTTCCGTCGTTCATTTTCACCAATCGATTTGCCGAATTGACCCCATTTCCCTTCGTTGTACCTATCACTTCAGTCCAAGTCGCACCATCATTCGTGGACAACTGAACACCATTGTTTAATGTTGTAACAATGAGGTTTCCATTTTTGGTTGTTATGATGTCTTGAATATATTTGAATTTTTTATTGGTGGTGGATGACATTAAGCCCCATGACTGTCCGCTATCCGTGGAAGTATACATTCCAGCTCCTGGGAATGCTTCATGATCAAAATATCCCTCCCCTGTTCCAAAAAACAAAGTTGAAGGATTCGAAACATCTTGTTCGATTGCACATACAGATAGAGACGCAAATTGGTCATTGACTTGACTCCATACCATATTGGGGTCCCCAATATCATTACAGGTCCACAAACCGCCTGTAGCACTACCGATAAATATTTTTTTCGTACTTGGGTCTTGATGAATTTCTCTAATTCGTCCTGCAACGTCTCTTGGTCCAATATTATTCCAGTACAGAGATGAAGAAGAACGTTTTCCATCTTTAGATATTGAACTGTATATCGTATGTAAAGATGATCGGTCAACCTCTTTCGTTAGTGGATTATTTGTAAATAACCATTCCTGGAATGCCGCATCTTGAATTCGAGTTGCCTTTTTAGGCTTTTTGAATTCATCAGATAATATTTCGGATGGTGGAGAAATGCAAATGAGCGCTAACATAAAAGACGCGAAAAGAGTAAACTTAGAAATTCTCATAGGTTGAAGTGTATTTAGTGCAAACCAACTTTGGGCTCACTCCAACATAGATTCAATATTCATGCCACATATTAAATATTTTAATAATATGTTTTACGAACATTAACATTGTTTTATAAATTATGATAAATATTAATATGAAAATCACCGTCTTTAGAAAAACGATTTATGTCTTCAGCATCGATAATACGTCCAATTGTTTAGAACAAAACCTCAATAAAATTGTATCTTTATAACAATAATTAAGAATTCATGCACAGAATACTATACATATTTGTTTTCATCATATCTTATTTTATTTCGCCAGTGCTTTCTCAAAATATAACGGGGTCAATTACAGACATTTCGGGCACCCCTCTTGTCGGTGCGAATGTAGTATGGGTTCATTCAACAATAGGTGTAGTTACTGATTTAGATGGTCGATTTTCCATTTCAGAAGAAAATATTGTAGATCGAAGACTTGGCATTTCATACATAGGTTACAAATCTGACACGATTAATATTGGTTCCGTCTTAGATTGGAAGATCCAGCTTTTAGAGCAGAATACAATGGAGACCATTGTTTTTTCAGCGGACAGACAATCGACTGGATTTTTAAATACGATAGCTAAAGTTGAAGTAATTGGCACTAAGGAATTAGAACGAGCAGCATGTTGCAGCTTAGCGGGTTGTTTTAATACAGAAGCTAGTGTTCAAAGCAATACAACGAATGTGGTAACGGACGCTAAAGAATTGCAAATTTTAGGTCTGTCGGGTGTTTATAATCAAATATTATTTGATGGTATGCCTCTAATTCAAGGAGCCGGATTTAGTTATGCTGCTGGATCATTTCCTGGTCCGATGATTGAACAAATATTTGTATCAAAAGGAGCTAACTCGGTATTACAAGGATTTGAAAGTATCAGTGGGCAAATAAACATAATAACACCTAAACCAGAGACTGCAAAAAGAATTTACCTAAACGCCTTTCTTAATTCATTTGGCGAAAACCAATACAATGCAAGTTATCAACATAAAGCTAAATCATGGTCAAATTACAGTTTAGCTCATTTAACTTTACCTGCTCAAACCATTGATGGAGACAAGGATAATTTCAAAGATATTACACAAATCACACGTATTAACTTGTTTAACAAGTGGATCTATGAAAATCCTGAAAATGATAACTTTAAAACCCAAATTGGCGTTCGCCTTTGGAATGAAGATCGTCTAGGAGGACAATTAGATTTTGAAGTTGAAGACGATAAAGGAACTGAAAACAGTTACGGGCAACTTATTGAAATTAACCAAGTAGATCTATATTTTAAGTCTCGATTCAAGATTAATGAAAATGTATCTATCAACTTATTGAATAGTGGTTTTGTGCATAATCAAAACTCTTACTTTGGAACTACTAATTATAAAGCTGATCAAATAAATGGGTATACTGATGTTGGTGCAAATATCTATTATGGTAAAAATGATAACAATTTAAAGTTTGGTAGTAGCCTTCGTTATAATGATCTTGAAGAACACATATACTCCCCTGATACATCGTTATCTTCATTTGCCAATCTCAAAAATAAATATACAATCCCTGGTGTATATGTTGAAAATACCTATAAGTACGACAAGTTTAGCATCATTGCTGGTATTCGATCAGATTATCACGATGATTTTGGATGGAAGATCGTCCCAAGAATGCTAGTAAGATATGGGTTTTCTCCAAGATCAGATTTGCGATTCTCTATTGGAAAAGGGGTTCGAAGAGTTCATTTATTTGGAGAACAAACGAGGTTATTAGCGAGTAACAGAAACATTATTATTAATGGTACCCTAGAACCTGAAGAAGCTGTAAATATCGGATTAAATTATGTTCATAAACTATCTTTAGATTTTGCTGAAACTTCTTTCTCTATGGATGGATACTATACTTTTTTCCAAAATCAAGTTTTTCCTGACTTTGATAGAGAGGTTAATAAAGTTATTGTTGAAAACTTCAAAGGAGAGAGTGTTTCTCAAAATTTTCAAATTGAAAACAAATGGGAATTCATTAATAACATTGAAGTCAAATGGGCTTATAACTACCTTGATGTATATAGAAACACAGAAGAAGGAACAAGAATGACATTACCATTTATTTCGAAACATTGGGTATTACTTAATCTTTCTTATGAATCAAATCTAGAGAAATGGCAGTATGATCTTACCGGACGATGGTTTAGCAAGAAAAGATTACCAAATACAGATGACTACCCAATCGAATTTCGACAAGATGAATATTCTCGTGATTACACAATCATAGATGCTCAAATTACTCGAAAATGGGATAATATTCAGGTTTACTTTGGGGTTGAAAACATTTTAGCCTTTAGACAAAATCAACCAATTGTATCCTATGAAGATCCGTTTGGACCTTACTTTGATACTTCATTTAATTGGGGACCAACGAGAGGCAGAGAATTTTATATAGGCTTTAGATACAAGAAAGATTAAGTTTTTGAACTTATCTCATCAATTGTTGTCTCAATTTTTTGTTCCATTTTTACTTTAAGACCTTTCCACTTGTCTATTCTTTTTTGTATTTCTGTTTTTTCTAGAGGATCTTCACTTTTCTTAAGTACCTCTGTAAGATCTAAAATCTTAGCATTGACTTCGGCAATGGTTTCTTTTCTTTTTTCGATCGATTCCGCTTGTTCTGCTTTGTCAAAAATCTTTTCTTCTACCTTATCTGGCTGATTTGTTACTTCGCTTTTTTTGGCTTTCTTAGGGATAAATAATGCATCATTTACTTGTCGTTGATTCATAAAAGAAGGAGAAACAATTTCTATTCGTCCATCATGAAGTTCATCTAACATTGAGCAATACAAACGTGTTTGAGCACTAATAATCGTTTTTGCATCGGTAAGAAGACCAAAAACTTTATATACAATTGAAAAATCACCTAACTCTATCACTTGAACAAAAGCATCTTTTAATCCAATCTTTTCGGCAGATCGAATTAAGATTTCTCGCACTTTATTGTGATTCACGTCATAACCTAAAGAAACCGTTGCCGAAATAAATGTACCTGAAGCTCGAATAACTTGTACTGGATTCGTTGCCAAATGGAGATTTGGCAACGTTATTAAATCTCGATTTTCTGTTTGAATTTCAGTATGAAACAACCCTCTTTCAGAAACCCGTCCGAGTATATCCCCAACTCTAATAAAATCACCTGGCTTATAATTATTGATTGATCTAAGCATAATTCCTGCGAGACCATTACCAATGAATGTTGCCGAACTTAGCGCTAATACCGCAGAAATGACAATACCAATAAGTCCTGAAATTTGACCTTTTACTGACTCTCCCATCGGGATTGCTAATATTATTGCAATAAAACCAACGATTAAAATAGAAAAAAGTACAATTTGGCTTAATACTTTTGAGTCCTGTCTATTTCTTGATTGACGCTGTAGTACCCAGCGTACCAACCAATAAATAAATATGACAAATAATGTAGTAAAAAATGTTGGTGCCCAATTTTCTAAAAAAGCCGTAATATCCATATCGAGTCAATTAGGTTCTACCAGTAATTTCAAAAACCATGGTGCCACACATAGATTTAGATCCCATTCTTGCAAACCAAAATTCTTTTGCTTTTCGAATGGCTAATGTTTGAAGACTTGGTGTATGTATATCTGATTCATCCGCATTAATTTCAGCACTCTCTACCCTACCAGCTTTCGACACACAAATATCAACGGCAACACTTCCACTCTGATCTGACAATATCAAAATGTTGGGTGTATCAAGAATCCGTCGACTACCTAAACCATTTTTTATAATTAAACGAAGGTCCTCATCCACTTCAATAATATTTTCAGAATGATCAACAATGGGTTCATCCTTAACTTCATCCTCACTTTCCTCTATCAAAATTTCATCACTATTATCTTCTACTTTTGTCACATCTTCATCTTCTACAACATCATCTTTTGTAGGTTTAGTATCATCTTTTGGTACCGTTGGCTTATCCTTCTTTTCATTTACACCGTCACAATATTTTCTTACCCAACCTGCAGCCTTTGATGATCCCATTTTTGAAGCTTTTTTTGCCATTGTGCAAGCATTATACGAATCGCCTATTTCATGGTATGATTTTGCCAAGGCAGTCGTGACGTCAACATCATCATTTTCTATCGATTGATATAAAGCTAATGATCCAGCAGCGGCATCATAATCGCCAAGTTCACTATTTGCCAATCCTAAAAATCGAATGGCGTCTTTCGTAATACCTTTAATACCGATGTACTGCATCACATCAGACTTTACACCTCTCCATGATGATAATTCTGTTTTAGCAAGTGCACGTTTTAATAGTGCATCCTTAAATCCGGGATCTTTAGAAATAATTGAAGAATATTGATCTATTGCGTCATTATATCTTTCTGTAGACAAAAGATATTCTGCTTTTACATAAATAAATCCGAGTTCATCATTTAAAGACTGACTAATTGCATTAAATGAGAAAAGAAAGGAAAAAAGAATAATTAGATTATTTCTCATGATAAATAGATTTAAAAATAGAACAATAACACTTTTAATAAAATTACAAAAAACAGGATTTTAATGCTGCTTTAACATTTTTACAAATATACATATTAAACCTTGTTATCATATTTCATACGACTTTCAATCTAATTTTTAGCAATAAAAACAATGGACTAAATTCTTGTATCGTACATTTGCAAAAAAAAAGAATGGCAAAAACAGTTTACATCGTATCAGCAAAAAGGACTCCACTTGGTAGTTTTGGGGGTGTTTTATCTTCATTAAGTGCTACTGAATTAGGGAGTATTTCAATTCAAGCAAGTCTTACTGAAACAGGATTAAAAGGAGATCAGATTGATGAAGTGTTTTTTGGTAATGTAGTTCAAGCGAATTTAGGGCAAGCTCCAGCGCGACAAGCTGCTATTCAAGCAGGAATTAATATTTCTACTCCATGTACGACAATCAATAAAGTTTGTTCATCTGGAATGAAATCGATTATGTTTGGTGCGCAAAGCATTATGCTTGGCATCAACAATATTGTAGTTACTGGTGGTATGGAGAGTATGTCAAATATTCCGTATTATTTACCAAAACATCGTTGGGGAAGTAAATATGGTAACGTTGAGGTGATTGATGGTCTCGCAAAAGATGGTCTAACAGATGCTTATGAAAAGGGATCGATGGGCGTATTTGCAGATGCAACGGCGACAAAATATGGAATCTCAAGAGAAGCACAAGATGATTATGCGATTCGGTCTTATAAATTAGCTTCACAAGCAACAGAGCAGGGTTTATTTAAAAATGAAATAGCACCTGTAACGATACCGCAAAGAAAAGGGGATCCTCTAATTGTTACTTCAGACGAAGAATACAAAAAAGTAAAATTTGAAAAAATACCTCAATTAAGAGCCGCTTTTACAAAAGAAGGAACTGTTACAGCTGCAAATTCATCGACCATTAACGATGGAGCCAGTTGTATCATTCTTGCAAGCGAGGAGGCCGTAAAAAAATATAGCCTTAAGCCATTAGCAAAACTCGTATCCTTTGCAGATGCAGCTCACGAACCCCAGTGGTTTACTACAGCTCCAGCTAAAGCCGCTCCTAAAGCACTATCAAATGCAAACTTAAACTTTGGAGATATTAATTTATTCGAAGTGAATGAGGCTTTTTCCGTTGTACCCTTGTCATTTGTCCAAGACACTAAGATCTCTATGGACAAAGTCAATGTACATGGCGGTGCTGTAAGTTTAGGCCATCCACTTGGTGCTTCAGGGGCTAGAATTGTTACCACCTTAATCCATGCTTTACATGCTAAAAATCAGGTCTTGGGATGTGCTACTCTATGTAATGGCGGCGGTGGTGCTTCTGCTCTAGTTGTAGAGGCTGTTAATTAACACTTTAGATATACAAAAAATATTATATTTGTGACGTTATTCAACATTTATCACCATTTAAATTATTAATATGAGCAAATTTGATGATTGCGTAGTAAAATATGAAGCTGAGTTTAAAAAATTAGGCGTAGACTTCGATGCTGATCTTTTAAGAAAGGTTGCTAAAGGATGTGGACCTTCTATTTACAATAGAGATGCTTCAACTGTTTCTTCAGGAGATCCAGAAGAATTAAACAGAGTAAAGACTAATTTTTTAATTAAAAAATTAGGGTTAAAAGATGGACCAAAATTAGATGAAGCGATTCAAGAAGTAGTTGGCGTTTTTGGCTCAAGCAATAGAAATAAATACAGAGCAATGTTTTACTATTTGTTAGCCGTTAAATTCAAAAAAACAGCTATCTATAACTAGAATATCTTTCGTAAAAATATCAAAGGAGTTCATTCAGAAAAAGAATGGCTCCTTTTTTTATTTCTAATAACTTAGAAGAATATCCTTCCTTTCTGCCCTTCTAAATATTTAATTACCATTCATTTTTGAGTTTTATAAATCTAAGCTGTCATTTTGGCACAAAATAAATATCTTTGAATTGAAGACAGATAAGATATGCCACAGGATAATAATACCGATACAGCAATACACAAGCCTCTAGATGAAGAGCTTCAAGGTCAGATTTATTTTGATCAAAACAAAGTTCAAAGCAAAGCAAAATCTTTTTATGTTGAAAGTTATGGTTGTGCCATGAATTTTGCAGATTCAGAAGTAGTTGCTTCGATCCTAAGCAAGGAGGGATACACTCCTACAAAAGAACTTGATAATGCCGATTTAGTTTTCATAAACACTTGTTCTATTCGAGAAAAAGCGGAAGAAACCATTAAACGTCGAGTGTTTATTTTCAATAAGCAAAAAAGAAAGAATCCAAATTTAGTCATCGGAATTTTAGGTTGTATGGCCGAGCGACTAAAGTCCAAATGGCTCGATGAAGATAAGTTGATTGATTTAGTAGTTGGACCAGATGCGTATCGAGATTTACCTAGTCTAATTTCTAATGTCCAACACGGGCACAAAGGAATTAATGTATTATTATCCAGAGAAGAAACATATGCGGATATTGAACCACTTAGGTTAGATAACAACAGCATAAGTGCATACATTTCGATTATGCGAGGCTGTGATAATATGTGCTCTTTTTGTGTAGTTCCATTTACACGTGGTAGAGAGCGAAGCAGAAATCCCTATACCATTGTTGCCGAAGCCCAAGATGTGTTTGATAGAGGATATAAGGAAGTGCTCTTATTAGGGCAAAATGTAGATTCGTTTAAATGGCAAAATCCGGAAGATAAAACCAATACTTCGTTTGCTCAATTACTAGAGATGGTAGCTCGTATTCATCCAACGCTACGGATTAGATTTAGCACCTCGCATCCAAAAGACATTACCGACGACGTACTATATACCATTGCAAAATATAAAAACATTTGCAAGCATATCCACCTGCCAGTACAGTCAGGAAATTCTCGTATTCTGAGTCTTATGAAACGAACGTATGACAGACCTTGGTTTGAAGAAAGGGTGAATAAAATCAAAGAAATCATTCCAAATTGTTCGATTTCATCGGACATCATAACTGGCTTTTGTACAGAAACAGAGGAAGACCATCAAGACACCTTAGATGTTATAAAATGGGCAAATTTCAGTACTTCGTTTATGTATTTCTATTCCGAAAGGCCCGGTACGTTAGCCGCTAGAAAGTATGAAGATGACGTACCATTAGAAACAAAAAAACGAAGACTTGCTGAAGTTATAAAGGTACAGCATGCGATATCTCTGGCTACAAACGAATCAAACATAGGAAAGGTATTTGAAGTACTCATTGATGGAGATAGTAAACGATCTGATCAGGAATTTATAGGTCGAACGACGCAAAATATAAAAGTAATATTTCCAAAAAAAGAACATATAAACAAAGGTGATTATGTTCATGTTAAAATAACATCAGCGAATAGTCAAACACAGAGAGGTATCATCGTCGAATAAAAAGCTATGAGTTTACAAGGAATAAAGCAGCGGTACGGAATTATTGGGCGATCTGAAAAACTGGATCGTGCATTGGACACAGCGACAAAAGTTGCAAATACAGAATTATCTGTGTTGATTCAGGGCGAAAGTGGTGTAGGTAAGGAATCATTTTCAAAAATAATTCACGATAATAGCAAAAGAAAACATAATAAATTTTTTGCTATCAATACGGGCGCGATACCTTCAGGCACAATAAATTCAGAACTCTTTGGGCATGAAAAAGGTGCATTTACAGGCGCAACATCCGAACGAAAAGGATACTTTGAGACTGTAAATGGTGGTACTATCTTCCTAGATGAAATTGGAGAAATGCCTTTAGAAACCCAATCCTATTTATTGAGGATACTAGAAAATGGAGAGTATGTAAAAGTGGGTTCATCAAAAGTCGAAAAAACGGATGTACGGGTTATTGCAGCAACAAATGTGAATCTACTAGATAAAATAAAGAAAGGAAAATTTAGGGAAGACTTATATTATAGATTAAATACTGTTCCAATTTTTGTACCTGCCTTGCATGAACGAAGGGAAGATATCGAGCTTTTATTTAGAAAGTTTAGTCAGGATTTTGCAGAAAAGTATCACACTGAAGCTGTTCGTTTATTGCCCGATGCAAGACAGATTATAAATAATTATCGATGGCCCGGAAATATTAGAGAGTTGAGAAATGTCGTTGAGCAATTATCAATCATGAAAAAAGATGATTACATAAACGCAGAAGAATTAGTGACTTTAACTCCTCAGTTATTCAATTCAAATTTACCTTCAAACAAAATTGAATTAGGTGATAGAGATCATTCATCGATCCCAGAACGTGAGATTCTATACAAATTTTTGTTCGATATGAAAGGAGATTTAAATGATCTTAAAGGACTTGTTTATGAGCTGATAAAAACAAATAACTTAAGTGTCAATGATGTTAAAAATTTGAGAACATTTCAAAACCAAGTTGAAATTGGGGTCGATACTGAACCTTCATCAAATGATTTTCAAATTAATGCAGCAGGTGAACAAAAAGAACAACCATTTATAATCCAAAAAAATAATTTTCAATTCGAACCCGTTGAGGAAGTAGAAGAAAATCTTTCACTCGATGAAAAGACCAAAGAATTAATTAAAAAAGCTTTAAAAAAGCATAAGAACAAACGTAAATTGGCCGCGGAAGATTTGGGTATTTCTGAACGGACGCTATATCGTAAGATTAAAGAATATGAGATTAAAGAATAGAGCACTCATTTGGATCATTTGCCTCCTTTCACTTCATAGCTGTTATAGCTTTAAAGGTGTTTCTATTCCTCCTAATGTAAAAACTTTTTATGTTGAAAATTTCAACGTTTTAACAACAAATGCTCCTGTAGGTGTAGAATTGGATTTTACCGAAAAATTGAGACAAAAAATGCGAGAACAAGCTCGGCTAAA
Organism: uncultured Saprospiraceae bacterium; assembly: GCA_937924805.1. Lineage (GTDB taxonomy): Bacteria > Bacteroidota > Bacteroidia > Chitinophagales > Saprospiraceae > JAHDDO01. Next base: position 23,493 of record CALDTZ010000129.1, on the reverse strand, counting down.
ATTTTCTGAAAACGAGCCACATGTAAGTTTTAAAGGTGCGATTGTTGATTATAGAGTATTTACGGCCGCTGCAAAAGAAGGCGATGTTGCTTCCTTAAATCGCTTAGAACTTAAAGTTAATGTAGAATATACTGACAGTTTTAAAGACGAAAATAGTTATACAACGACCTATGTAGAATACGAAGATTTTGATGCAAACTTAGACGTTCAAACAGTTCAAGATGGACTTATAGAAATCATTTTTGACGATATTATTGAAAAATTATTCAATGATACTTTTACAGATTGGTAAAGTTATTTGAACTTTACTGTTGGATATCTTACCTTTGAAGCATAAAGAAAATTATGAATTGGAAAAACCCAATAAATGGTCAAAACAACCCAAAAGACTGGGACCTAGGGTGGATAAGTTATCGACTATCTAAATTTCCAAAAGACACGATCTATAATGTCTTATTTCTTGTTAAAAGCCTTAAAAACGGAAGCAGAGATATTGCAATAAAACCTTTCACTTTATTGAAAAAGATTGCAAATGGTCCTTTGCGAATGTCAGATATGTTGTCACAGTTTTATGACGAATCAGAAGATCAAGATTTGTATATGATTGACAAAATAAAGATCTCTAAAAAAGATAAAAAGAATAACACGGATTCTGCTGTTGTTAAAAATTCAACAGATGAAGAATCATTTTTAAAAGACCAAGCTTTAATTGCAGAGAAATTAGAATCAGAACGTGATGATGAGGTAACTCAGTTAGAAAAGCAAATTTTAGAACTTGAAACCATTGAAATTGATGTTGATGAAAATCCAGAATCAACTCAAATTGCTGACAACATCGATGAATCAGACATACATGTAACCTTGGAATCGGATGTTACATCAGATCTTACGGTAGTAAATAATCTTCAATTGCCTGATTCAATAAATCAATCATCCGATAAAATTCAAGGTGAAAAAACAGAAGAAATAAAAGAAAATTCAGTAGCTGATCCAGCCGTTGGAATTCCAATGTCAGATAATTTATCTCCTTTTACTCAATTTCTGAATGCAATGAATCCTTCTTCTTCAAGCACAGATCAAAATTTATTGTTTAAAGCAAATAAAAGTATTTCGGACAAAAATGAAATAATATCAGAGCCTTTAGCCAAAATATTGGCTTCTCAAGGGCATATATCCGAATCAATTGAAATGTATAATAAGCTAGGCTTGAAATTTCCAGAAAAAAGTGGTTATTTTGCAAATCTTATTGAAGCGCTTAAAAATCAACGTTAATTATGGTTACAGGTCTTACAATTCTTATTGCACTTAATTGTGTGTTGTTAATGTTAGTCGTATTAATTCAAAACCCAAAAGGTGGTGGAGTAGATTCGACATTTGGAGGGCAAGCAGCCAATTCAGTATTTGGAGCTGCTCGATCTACAGATTTCATAGAAAAATTAACATGGGGTTTAGCTATCTCGTTATTTGTTCTTTGTATTATCACAGCAATCATAGTAAGTGGAACATCTGGTGGTGGAGAAATTCCACTACAATCGCAAGGATAAAAAAGTTAACCTGCTTAGGCAGGTTTTTTTTTGCCATAATGGCAACCTTTCTTTTCAATTTGACAGCAAATCTGTTCAAATTGTCAATCTTAAATGAAAAATTGTCGGTATTTGCCGTTTGGCACACTCTATGATTACCATAGAGTATTATAAATACAATTACATTCTTTAATCAATAAAATTCAGAAATTATGATGAAGCCTATCAATGACAGAGTCGTTGTTATGCCTGCCAAAGCAGAAGAAAAAACTACAGGAGGTATCATTATACCTGATACTGCTAAAGAAAAACCTCAAAAAGGAAAGATCGTTGCAGTTGGACCTGGCAAAGACGGAAATAAATTGACCACTAAAAAAGGTGATGTTGTTCTTTACGGCAAGTATGCTGGTCAGGAAATTAACTATCAAGGAAAAGATTATTTAATCATGAGAGAGGATGACGTATTAGTCATTTTGGATGAAAAATAACTTTTACTTAAATATTCATTTTTAAATCAATAAAATCTAAATAAAATGGCTAAGGAAATTAGTTTTAATTCTGATGCACGAATGCGTTTAAAATCAGGAATTGATGCTTTGGCAAATGCTGTAAAAGTAACACTTGGACCTAAAGGAAGAAATGTAGTTATACAAAAAAGCTTTGGTGCACCGAATGTAACAAAAGATGGTGTTACAGTGGCAAAAGAAATAGAATTAGAAAACCCTGTTGAAAATATGGGTGCTCAAATGGTTAAAGAAGTAGCATCAAAAACAGCAGACGCTGCTGGAGATGGTACAACAACAGCAACAGTCCTTGCACAAGGAATTGTAAATGCAGGAATGAAGTATGTAGCTGCGGGTGCAAACCCAATGGATCTTAAAAGAGGAATTGATCAAGCCGTAGAAGCTGTTGTTGAGAGTTTGAAAAAACAAAGTGAAACCATTGGTAATGATTTCAAAAAAATCCAACAAGTAGGATCTATATCCGCTAACAACGATGATGAAATCGGAAGTTTAATTGCAGATGCAATGAAGCGAGTGACTAAAGATGGTGTTATAACTGTTGAGGAAGCAAAAGGTACAGATACATTTGTAGAAGAGGTTATGGGAATGCAGTTTGACAGAGGATATCTTTCTCCATACTTCATTACGAATAGTGATGATATGATTACTGAATATGAAAATCCTTTGATTTTAATTCATGATAAAAAAATATCAAATGTACAAGATGTTGTGCCTCTTCTCGAAAAAGCAGCAGGAGCAGGACGTCCTTTAATGATTATTGCAGAAGATGTAGATAGTCAAGCATTAGGTCTTTTAGTTGTTAATAGACTAAGAGGCGGACTTAAAGTAGTTGCTGTTAAAGCGCCAGGATTTGGTGATAGAAGAAAAGCAATGCTAGAAGATATTGCGGTATTAACAGGAGGTACTGTTATTTCTGAAGAACAAGGATACAAACTTGATGCGACAGAATTAGAACATCTTGGTAGTGCAGAGAAAATTACGGTGGACAAAGACAATTCAACCATCGTAAATGGGGGCGGTAAAAAAGCAAATATCAAGTCTCGTATCAATCAAATAAAACAGCAAATTGAAGCAACATCTTCTGATTATGATAGAGAAAAACTTCAAGAAAGATTAGCAAAATTATCTGGTGGAGTAGCTGTACTTTATGTGGGGGCTCCTACTGAAGTTGAGATGAAAGAGAAAAAAGATAGAGTTGATGATGCACTACATGCAACGAGAGCAGCAGTAGAAGAAGGAATTGTAGTTGGTGGAGGAGTTGCCCTAGTAAGATCTCTTAGTTCTTTAGATAGTTTAAAAGGAGCCAATGAAGATCAAACAATGGGTATCCAAATTGTAAAAAAAGCACTTGAATCTCCGATACGAACGATTGCAGCAAATGCAGGTGTTGATGGTTCGGTTGTACTTCAAAACATCCTTGCTAAAAAAGGAGCTTATGGATACAATGCTAGAACAAATGTTTACGAAGATTTGAAAAAAGCCGGCGTCATTGATCCGACAAAAGTAACTCGAGTTGCTATTCAAAATGCAGGTTCGATTGCTAGTATGGTATTAACTACAGAAGTGGTTATTAATGATAAGCCTTCTGAAGAAGCAGGACATTCGCATGGAATGCCAGGTGGAATGCCAGGCGGAATGCCAGGAATGATGTAATCTTAGTAGATTCAAAAAATAGAAAAGGGTGATTTGTTAATTCAAGTCACCCTTTTATTTTTGTTCTTTCCAAAGATCTTACTCATCGTCCCATGACCAATCTGCATCAAATATTTCCAATTTAATTATCTTGCGTCTATTGTTCACCCATTTAATCATTTCTATGGGTTCTTATGCTACCGTCCTTTTATATGCAATACCTGCGTTTCTAATTTTAGTTCTACTTGAACTAGCGTATGGATATCTAAAAAAAGATGTTACCCAGACTTTATTTGATACAATCTCAAGTTTAAGTTCTGGGATAACCAATGCAGTCAAAGATTCCTTAGGCATCGTTGTTATTGTTATTAGTTATCCCTTTCTATTTCATCAATTTAGCTTATTCCATTTGGAATCATCGTGGATAATCTTCACTATGGCATTTATAGCCATTGACTTTTCTGAATATTGGATTCATCGAATTAGTCATAAGGTTAATTTCTTTTGGAACAAACATTTGATTCATCATAGTAGTGAAGAATTTAATCTGCCATGTGCATTACGACAACCCATTTCAAATCTTTTTGGAATTTTTGCCATATTCTTGTTACCCGCAGCTATTCTTGGTATCCCCGTAGAGGTTATTAGTCTCATTGCACCAATCCATTTATTTTTGCAGTTTTGGTACCATACAAAGTATATAGGCAACCTTGGATGGCTTGAGTATATAATTGTAACTCCATCACAACATCGAGTTCACCATGCTATTAATCCAATTTACATTGATAAAAACCTATCGGCCGTTTTTTGTATTTGGGACCGGCTATTTGGCACCTTTCAAGAAGAGTTGAAAAGTGATTCTCCCGTATTCGGAACTATCAAACCTGCTCAAACATGGAATCCTTTCAAAATTAACTTTATTCATTTGTCTCAACTAATGAACGATGCGTACCACACTTCAAGCTTATTGGACAAGGTTACTTTATGGATAAAACCAACGGGCTGGAGACCAGATGATGTCATTCATTCTAGACCAATCAAGATAAACGACAAGGTCCATGACCAAATTAAGTATGATACAAAACCATCGAAAAAACTAAAAAGATGGGTACTGTATAGATTCGTAACCACCTTCATTTTGTTTCTTTATATGTTATCACAATTTGATAATTACAGCATACAATATATTTTTTGTTACGGGCTAATCATTGCTCTTTCCATCTATGGATATAGTGCTTTGATGGATCGAGAACGATGGGCATTTTTATATGAGTGGATATTTGCTATTGCTGGATTAACCCTCTTTTTTGTAGGTAGCGAATGGTTTGGTGTTCACAAATTGATGACCTTTGGTAATCTCTTGATTATTGGCTATTTTGTAACCGCTGGGTTAGGGAGTTCTATTTTTGCGGATGAACCGATTATTAAAAATAAATGAAGCTTAGCTTACATTACCTAACTTTTAGGGTTTCTGTAACACCTATTCTCTTTCATTTATCGTTGTACCTTTAAAATAAACATAGACTTTGAGATTTCTGATTTTTACTTTTTGTTTTTTGATCCTCGGATATGAAATTAATGCTCAATTTGAGGAATTACCGATGGACAACAAACTTTATGTGGACCACATAAAATCGATTACCATTCACAATAAAAAAACGCCTGACTCCTACCCTTTCATTTCACTTAATACAGAAACCTTACATCTTGGATTTGATGATTTCAATACAGATAATGATTACTATTATTATATCGTTCATTGCGATCGAAATTGGAACATGTCTAACATTTCAACCTTGGATTATTTAAGTGGTTTTAATGGCGAACAAATAGAAGAATACGAACCATCTTCATTGACAATCATAGATTACACGCATTTTTATCTTGACATTCCAAATGAAGATACTCGGCTACTTATATCCGGAAATTATATGATTTTCATTTTTGATCAAGACGAAAACCCAATATTTTCCAAAAGATTTGTGATGTACGAAAACAAATTAACAACAGCACCTAAAAACGTGCAAATGGCAACAAATCTTGGGCAGTTGGATTCTGGTCAAACGATCCAATTTTCAATAATAAACGCGAAAGGAAAAAAAATTGATCAACCGCTCGAATCGATTGAATGCCATATTCTACAAAATGGACGATGGGATGATAGATTAACCAATATCAAACCAGAATATGAACGGAATGATGCATTCTATTTTTCCAATACAAATCAATTAACCATGGCAGGATATAAGGAATTCAGAAATTTTGATTTCAGATCTATTGAATTTACCTCACTTTTTGTTCATTCCATTGATCTTTATGATGACAAAATCGACATCCTGTTAAAACGTCAAGACAATAGAAAACATAGAACTTACATCCAAGACAATGATAATAACGCACGAACCATAATCACGAATGATCGCTTTGACCAAGCAGAAAGAACATCAGAATACGCAAATGTTGTTTTCAACCTCATGGAAAATCATAAATACGAAGATGACATTTATATACTTGGCTCTTTTAATGATTTCAAACCTTCTGAAGCTTATAAAATGACCTACAACCAAGATCGTCAAATCTACATGGGATCAGCATTATTTAAGCAAGGTTATTATGATTATATGTTTGGACTTGTGGATGTCGATGGGAATGTCGATATGCTAGAATTTGAAGGAAGTAGTAATCTTACTGAAAACGATTATCAAATCATTACATACTATCGTGCCTATAATCAAAACTACGACGAAGTAGTCTCATACAAACCTTTAAACTCTGGTGATATCAACTATTAAGCTAGAATACCTATGATAAGCGATTTTTAGTCCTAAATTTTATTCCTTTTATATATAATAGTCGAATTTTACTCTTGAATACAGTAATTATGTACTATAATTTAAATAGTACTATGATGCTTTACTTTAATCGAGTCTTGTTCTATTCAATCCTCTTCTTTTTTAGTTTAGGAATGCAAGCCCAAAAACAATGGACACTAGAAGAATGTGTGCGTTACGCCCAGGATAATAATCTAGGAATAAAACAAAGTAAACTGCAAGAAGACAATAGTCAACTTGATATTGATCAAGCAATACATAGTAGGTATCCTAACCTTAATGGTAATTTAAATTCGGGCATTAATTTTGGTCGTACGATTGATCCAACGACCAATGATTTTTTAACACAATCCTTTCTATCCAATAATATTGGCATAAATACTGGCGTCATCTTGTATGATGGAAATCGAATTAATAATACCATAAAGCAAAGTAAAATAAACAATCAGGCAGCTTCAGAAAATACTAAAAACGAAGCTTACGAATTAGCTATTCAAGTAAGTAGCCTATTCCTAAATATCGTTTTTGCTGAAGAAAATGTTCGTTTAATACAACTACAAAAGGACCTTGCTCAAGAACAATTCGATAATTTACAAAAATTAATTAAAGCAGGCGTTCGACCCCAAAATGACAAATTCGAATTGGAAGCGCTCGTTGCTCAAAGAAATCAACAATTAATAAATGCGATAAATAATGTTTCCCTTTCAAAACTGAGACTAGCGCAGTCTATGCAATTAAAAGACCAAACCATTGAGATTACTTATGATGATAATGTAGGAATAACTACAGATCCCGATCTTTTAGATTATAACCTATTATTGGAAAAAGCAGTGGAAGCTAACCCACTTTTAAGAGTTAGTTCCTTGAATTTGGCTTCAAGAAAAATAGACGAAAAGTTAGCTAAATCTACTTTTTATCCTACCATATCTGTTGGTGGAAATATCGGTTCTACAAGTTCCAATAGAGCCTTAGAATTTACAGGACTAGAAAGTGACATTATCGAGCAAACCGTCTACATCGATAATAACCCTGTTCAAATTGGTTTTGAACAAAATACACCCATCTTTTCTGATAAATCCTATGTAAATCAATTTAGAGACAATATTTCTTACGGCCTAGGTCTTGGGGTTAATATCCCTATATACAATAATAAACGAAATAAAGTCTCCGTAGAAAAAGCTAAAATTGGGATCGCCAATCAAGAAATTATTCATGAACAGCTTTTTCAACAATTAGAATTAAATCTTCAACAAGCATTATTAGAAGCTAAAAATGCAAAAGCAACGTATGAAGCTTCACTTATTGCAGTAAAAGCTCAAGAAGCTGCTTTCGAGAATGCAGAAAAAAAATACAAAGCAGGAAGTATTAATTCATTTGAATATGTAAACTTTAATAATCAGTGGCAACAAGCTAAAAACAATACCTTGATCGCTAAGTATGATTACCTGTTTAAAATAAAAACGATCGATTTTTACATTGGTAAATTCTAATCTAAGTATAATGACAAAAAAGAAGAAAAATAAGAAGTGGCGATGGGTTCTGCTAGGGTTACTCCTACTCGTCTTAGTATTTGCAGCCTATAAGTATTTCAATAAAACGGATGATTCCATTGCTGTAGAAATTGAGAAAGTTAAAAAAAGAGACATCTATGAAACCGTAACTGCTAGTGGAAAAATATTTCCAGAAAAGGAAGTAAAGATTTCATCTGATGTATCAGGAGAAGTTGTAGAGTTATACGTTGTGGAAGGTGATTCTGTAAAAGCAGGACAAATACTAGCAAAAATAGATCCCGATGCATATGTTTCCGCCGTTGAACGAGGTAAAGCAACCGTGAATAATGCAAAAGCACAAGAAGCTATGGCTAAATCACAAATTGAAGGAAGCTCCGCTCAAATCAATCAAATTAAAGCGCAACTTGCAAACGCAGAAAATATTCATAAAAGAAATACAGACCTCTATGATGATGGTGTCATTTCTGCTGTTGAATACCAACAATCTGAAGCCACCCTAGCTGGACTGAAAGCAAATCTAAGCGCCTCAGAGGCTTCCAAAAGGTCCGCTCAACAAAGTGCAGAAGGAGCTAACTTTGGTGTCCAAAGTGCTCAAGCAACGCTAAAAGAATTAAACACTAGTCTAAGTAAAACGACCATCAAATCTCCAGTAGATGGAGTTATATCCAATTTATCAATCGAACAAGGTGAACGTGTCGTAGGAACCATGCAGATGGCGGGAACTGAATTGATGAGAATTGCAAACCTTGATGCTATTCAAGTTAAAGTGGACGTAAGTGAAAATGATGTGCTTCGTGTTTCTGTTGGTGATACGGTAGATATTGAAGTCGATGCTTACTTAGACAAAAAATTTCTTGGTATCGTTACACACATTGCCAATTCAGCTTCGAACCTATCAACCGGCTTAGGAAGTGCTTTATCCACTGACCAAGTAACTAATTTCGAAGTGGAAGTTAGAATTTATGCGGATAGCTACAAATCGCTTATGAATCCAGGAAAAAGTCATCCTTTTCGACCAGGGATGAGTGCCTCGGTAACAATATATACCGACAAAGTAGAAAAAGTAATTGCCTTACCTATTCAATCCGTAACTGTAAGACTTGAAGATGAAAAAGAAACGAAGAAAAAACAAGATTACAAAGAGGTCGTTTTTGTCATGCAAGCAGACACAGCTAAAATGATTGAAGTTAAAACAGGTATTCAAGATGACGAGTATATTCAAATATTGGAAGGTATTGACAAGGAGATTGACGTAATTTCAGGACCTTATTCAGCTATATCAGATGAATTAGAACAAGGATTATCCATCAAAATATTGGAGGACGACGACAATGACAAGTAAGAATCCCAATGCGCTTATTATCTTTTTAAAAAATCCGGTAAAAGGTAAAGCAAAAACTAGGATTGCCAAAGTCGTTGGAGATGATGAAGCACTCAATATTTATAAACAACTAATTGAAAAAACAAAAATCCTTGCATCAACCGTTCAAGTAGATATTTATATTTATTACAGTTTTTTTATTGACGAAGAAGACCAATGGACGTCTAATCAAATCCATAAAGCACTTCAAGATGGTCATGATTTAGGGAGTAAAATGAGTCATGCATTTAGATCCGTCTTTCGTGACCATAAGCGGGTATGCATCATTGGCAGCGACTGTCCTTACTTATTGAAAAATGACATTGATCAAGCATTTAACATCTTGGAATTGGAGGATATTGTTATTGGACCAACAAAGGATGGTGGCTATTATTTATTGGGGATGAATCAGTATTATCCTTCCATATTTGAGCATATCGAATGGAGCACAGAAAACGTAACGCAACAAACCATTGACCAAGTCAATCACGCTCAATTATCTCATTCATTATTACGAAAATTAGAAGATATTGACTTCATTGAAGACTGGGAAAAGTTTAAAAAAAGTGATCCTATTAAATAAAAAAAGCCGAATAAAAACTATTCGGCTCATTGTTATTTCTATATTCTATTTTATTTATTCTCCATCATAAACGGCCTTAAAAGCCAAGGCTGCTAATGCGGCACCAATAAAATCAGCTGCGATTGCAAGACCTGCTGTACCCCACGATGCTAAGCCATTAAATGCTGCTCCTATCGCTATTGCTGGATTAAAACATCCTCCAGTACCAAAGCCACCTAATGCATAAGCCATAACGACAACCGTAAATCCTATGGCTAGACCATAATAAGAATTTCCAGATGTACTTTTTGTTGTCGCTGTCTGAAGCACAACATATGCTAAAGCAAATGTTCCTAATAATTCAGCTGTAAAAGCAGCCGCCATACTATCTGGCATTCCTACTCCGCCCATTATTGTTCCTTTACCTAAAATGGTTGCTCCGACAACTGCAGCAACAATAGCCCCTAGTGATTGTGAAACCATATATCCAACAACATCACTACTTGGCATTGCACCTCTCATAAGTGCTGCAAGTGAAACTGCTGGATTATAATGCCCACCAGAAATATGTCCACCTGCATAAACCATAATCATAAGTGCTGAACCAATGGCTAAAGGTGCTAAAAAGTTACCATCAGCAATACCGTTTACAACGCACACAATCGTCAGGACAAAAAAGAAAGTTCCGATAAATTCTACTAAATACTTTTTCATTTTAAAGTTAGTTTTCGTTAATAAAAATTAATTTTTAATTATAAATCGGATAGGAATTGGCTAACAAACAACCCCAAATATGATTAGGGATTGTATGTATTATAATTAAATATATTCTTTTAAAATTAGAATTAGTCTAATTTTCTATTAAAAAAACAAACAATTCCAAAATTAACTTTTGGAGACAATAAAACTTCTGAGATCTACTAATTGCTGCTTACTCATTTTTTCAAGCGTATAATGAGGCATATACGATCTACGTCCAGAAACTGAATAGATTCCAAATCGGATGGCTTGGTATATAGATTGATCACTATAGCCATCTACCCTATTTTTTAAATACTTAAAGGTCATTTTGGTATTATCTAGGTCGAAATACGAATATCTTTTATTTTCATGACAATGAAGACAACTGTTTTGATAAATAAGATTGCCATTTGCAGGATCTCCCGTTAACTCTTCATAAATCTTTCTTTCTTCATTTGGATCTAAAAATGTCGCTGGCGATCCAGGCAAATATTTTGATTGCAATGTAAACAGTGCTTCTTTCTTTTTAGATGAACCTCCATTCAATCCTTCTTTTATCGTTGCTTTTTCTTCTGCAGATAATTGTAGATCTTTTACTTTGATATCAATGGTTTGCAAATATGCCAACACAGACTCAATTTCCCAATCATCTAACGCTCTACCTTGCGCACATTCAACGGCACATAATTGTATCGCTTCTCTAATATTGTTCCGAGCAGGATAGACCAAATCTCCATATTTTTTAACATAATCCCCATTATAAAAAGTACGTCGACTTACAGCACCCCATAGTGTAGTACCCTGTAAAAAAGGTAATCCTACATCATTGGTATACTCTAATCTAGCTTGTGGATCGTTTGATATTAAATCTGGATCCTCCTTATCCATATTGTGGCAACTTGTGCAAACAAAATGTTTACTTTGCTTTTTTTGCTTTTTACCTTTTACGTTCTCAACAAACCCGGTATGAATAATATCATATCCTTTTTGTGCAGAAACCCCCTTAATTGATGTATTGACATTCCAATTAAGCGTATCGCCTAAGGTGACAAGCATTTTTGAAACATCATAATTTTCATCTAATTCTATAACCTTATCTACGATTACTTCCTGTTTTGTAAATACATTGGGAAGTAAGAAAAATAGAATTGGAATGATGATAATACTTAATCGCATGATTATACTTTAAACTGTCTAGATATTGTAAATCCTAATCGATATTCTCCTTTACCCCAGTCCGACTGTGTATAGGGTAAATAATCGGTCTCCATCAAACCTTTAGAATTCGTGAAATTCATTTGAAATACGTGACCACCACCTGTTTCCCATTCTAAACCAAATCCAGTCGCTGGGAAGTATGAATTTTCAGAATTACGTATATCAGAAAAAGGAAAGTTACCATCAAATATGAATCCCATCGCTTTTGTCAATTGGATTCTTGTAGCAAATCCAACGCTTACTAAATCATTTTTATCAATCGATGAAACTAAATTTCTGTACGTATATCCTGCATGTGCTTGCAAAGAAAATCTATGGGAAAATTTTCTCGAAAGAATGACGGACAAATTATACGACATCCGATGTGATGTTTTATCGAAAAAATGCAAAACTCCATCCGAACTACTTTTTTTCATCGTAGATATCGATGTTAAACCAGCTATAGTTAGGCCCAATAGATTTTTCCCTTTCGTCTGTTGCATGATTCTGTACTTAAACAAACCATTGACATTTTGTTTCAATGGACCTGCCCCTTTCGTTCGATGAATCCCTACCATCGTTTTATTAGTTAGGCCATATTCAACACCTAAACCAACATCAACAGCCGTTTCTAATCCATAAAAGGTTCTCCATCCTCCGTTAGGACCTGCCGCATCTCCAAAACGATGAGAAATCCTAATGTCCATATGACCTTTTTTCAGGGTCTCTACAGAATGCGTATTTATAACTTTCGTATCCTTAAAAGTCTGAAAAATCTTTTCTTGTGCATTAACACTTGAAAAGAGAAAAAAAGTAAGTGATAATATAAGTATTTGTTTCATAGTATTTTTATTCTTTAGCATATCCTCCTTGGATCCAACAATCTAATAAATCTTTTTCATCAACGGTCAATTGACCTGGAGAATTCACCTCTGGCATATCGCCAATTTCAATGACACGGTTTTTAAAACCATTCGGTTCCAAATTTAAATATGGAACAGCAACATCGTAGTTTCCATAAAAACTAGCTGGACTACTTCCTCCAACATGACATCCTGCTGTACCACATTTATCATCGAGTATCGACTTTACATCTTGATACGTCGGAAATTCATTATTACAATCTGCTGCTGTAATTTCAATTTTATCTTTATTACACGCCAGCAAGAAAGATAAAATGGAAAAACATATTATATATTTCTTCATAGATGGTGATTTATTATGCGATATACATTGCTATGATTATTATTGCTTTAAACCTTTGAATACGTTTTAAAGTTATAACTTTGTAAACTTATCACATTCTTGATAAGAAACCCAAATTTAGTCAATTTTTAATATATAAAATAAATTAATATGTACCCTGCAGAAATTGTAAAACCGATGGCTCAAGATTTAACAGATTTTGGCTTTCAATCATTAACGACAACCCAAGATGTTGATACATTAATGCAAAATAAAGAAGGGACTACATTAGTTGTAGTAAATTCTGTGTGTGGATGTGCCGCTGCAAATGCTAGACCAGGAGCAAAGATGGCAATCCAAAATGCTAAAAAACCACAAAACTTAGTGACTGTATTTGCCGGAGTAGATAAAGATGCAACAAACAAAGCAAGAGAATACATGCTCCCTTACCCTCCATCTTCACCAGCGATTGCATTATTTAAAGATGGTAATTTGGTGCATATGTTAGAAAGACATCACATTGAAGGAAGATCAGCGCAAATGATCGCGGATAATCTAACAATGGCCTTCGATCGTTATTGCGATTAATCAATTGAATAATAAAAAGTAACGTGGAGAAAATAGAAACGCATATCGTTGTTAAGATGGACAAAGCTGTCCGATTATCAGATTATGGAGGGAAAGCATTTTCTCTACTACCAACTAGAAAGGGAGTCAAAAAAGCAATCACTAAAGGCCTTGTATTTGTTAATGGAGAACGCGGCAAAACGGGTGATTGGCTTTCGGGTGGTGAAACGCTCGAATTATTCAAACCTAATATCAAAAAAGGGGGACGAAAATTACGTATAAAAATACCTGTCATTTTTGAAGATGATCATTTTGCGATCGTTTCAAAGCCAGCAGGAATTCCTGTAAGCGGCAATCAATTCCGAACCCTTGAAAGTGCTTTAAGCTTTAACCTTACGGTAAGTACACAACCCGATGTATTAAGACACCCAAAACCCGTTCATCGTCTTGATCATCCAACAAGTGGTTTACTAATCATTGCGAAAACACATAAAACCTTGACCGCTTTTTCGAAGCTTTTTGAAGAACGAAAAGTTCAAAAGGAATATATGGCAATCTGTATTGGTTCATTAAAACCAGCATTTGAAATTTCATCCACAATCAAAACAAAAGATTCTTTTACACATGTAGAATCTTTACGCTCCGTACCTTCTGAAAAATATGGTACACTAAGCTTAGTTAAACTAAGTCCTACTACAGGACGAAGACATCAACTTCGAATTCATATGTTTGAAAATGGGACTCCAATACTGGGAGACAAACAATACTCGTTGAAAAACAAGGTACTTTATGGTAAAGGATTATATTTATTTGCAAGTAAATTATCGTTTGATCATCCCATAGAGCAAACGAAACTTACATTTGACTTACCTATGCCAAGTAAATTTGAAAAGATATTTTCAAGCAATTCTGAAGAAGAATAGACTAACTATGTACTATTTTGGTGTCTGTGTTTTTTATGCCATCAAACCCCTCGTTTACATTTGTAAGGTTTGTGAATCCTTGTGCTTTTAATATTGAAATAGCAATTACGGATCGATATCCACCTGCACAATATATTTGGAGATTCTTATCTTTTGAACTGTTTGGGAATTTCACTTCAATAGTAGTAAGCGGATAATTCGTTGCACCTAGGACATGAGCTGTCGTATATTCTGATGGTTTTCTTACATCTACCATACTTAGCTTGTCGTCCATTTGGCTTAAAGCCGCAAAAGCATTCGGTTCAATGCAATCGACCGATTCTACGGGTAAGTCAGCTGCTTTCCATGCCGATAAACCACCTTCTAAAAAACCTATTGTCTGATCAAATCCTACTCTCGCAAGTCGAGTGATCGCTTCGTCTATTTTACCTTCATCGACAACCAATAATAGCTTTTGACGAACGTCTTTCAGTATCGCTCCAACCCAGGGTGCAAATGTTCCATTTAAACCTATAAACAATGATCCAGGAATGTGCTCTTTTACAAAATCAAATTGATGTCGAACATCCAAAACTTTTATATCATCCTTCTCCGATGTAGTTTTAAAATCTTTCGGACTCAATGCTTGATGTCCTTGTTTCAAAACGGTTTGTAATGACAAATACCCCTTTTTGTTTAATTGCGCATTAAGCGGAAAATACGCTGGAGGAGGTGCTAAACCATCAAGCACTTCAGCAACAAACTCTTCTTTTGTCATATCAGCTCGGAGTGCGTAATTTACTTTTTTCTGATTACCAAGCGTATCCATTGTTTCTTTCATCATATTCTTACCACATGATGAACCTGCTCCATGGGCGGGATAAACCATAATTTGATCACCTAAAGGCATTATCTTTGTCCTGAGACTATCGAACAATATTTCTGCAAGTTGTTCTTGAGTTATTTCATCTGATTTCTGTGCTAAATCTGGTCTTCCTACATCTCCTAAAAACAAGGTATCTCCTGTAAAAATCGAATGATCCACACCATTTTCATCGGTCAATAAATAGCAAGTACTTTCTAAGGTGTGACCAGGTGTATGGATTGCTTTGATCGTCAATCTACCCAATTTAAATTCTTGTCCATCGCTAGCAATCAATGCTTCAAATGCAGGCTTAGCTGATGGCCCATAAATTATGGGCGCACCAGACATTTCAGATAAAGTAACATGACCACTTACAAAATCAGCATGAAAATGAGTTTCAAATATATATTTGATCTTAGCTCCTGCCTCTTTCGCTAATTGAATGTATGAACCAACTTCCCTTAATGGATCAATAATAGCTACTTCGCCTTCTGATTCTATATAATAAGCACCCTGTGCTAAACATTTTGTATACAATTGCTCAATGACCATATTACCAATATCTATCTAATTTGCTGTTTTACGAATTCGCCAACATCGAAATTAATAAAAATTATAAATCTTGGCATTTATAAAATTTAATAAAGGCTACCTTTTGTGTACATTTTAGTGCTAACCTAAAGTTCAATAAACAAAAAGAGGCCAATGGAACACATTGACCTCTTTTAGTAGCATTTACTCTATTATTTATTTTTGTTTTGGATTAAATTCGGATTCAATAAATCATAAAATTGATCAATTTTTGGAAGAATAATAATCCTTGTTCTACGATTCAATGCACGTCCCTCTGCCGTATCATTGGCGCTCATTGCATTATACTCCCCTCTCCCAGCTGCTATTAATCGATTCGGGTCAATATTGTACTTCTTTTGTAGCTCTCTAACTACAGATGTTGCTCTTTTTACACTTAAATCCCAATTATCTTCCATACATGAGTTTCGAATTGATTGATCATCTGTATATCCTTCAACCATAACCTCTAGACCGGGTCTATCATCAATTATTTTTGCAATTTTACCTAATACCTCCGTTGCTCTCGGTGTGATTCTATGGCTACCTGGCTGGTATAACATTTTATCTGAAAGATTAATAAATACAACTGTTTTATCTACTTTAACTTCGACATCTCTATCAGCAATACCTTCTGATAATTCGCCTTTTAAATTTATTGCTAGAGCAAGATTCATAGAGTCCGCTTTAGTCTTAGCTGCTTGAAGCAAATGTATATATTCATCTTTAGACTCTAACTGTTGTAATGTTTCTTTAATATTAGCGTTCGCTTCTTTGGAGAGCACCGTTAAATCTCCTACTTGATCCAATTGCTTATCTCGTTGTTTTCTAATATCTGATATTTGATCTTTTAAATCGGTTATTTGTTCTTGCCTCAAATCCATATTACTTACAACGGTAATAACTTCAGACTCTAATCGATTCTTTTCATTTTCGCATTTTTCTAATCGATTCATATAATCGTTAATACTCTCGCTGTATTTACCTATTTGAACATTCGCAACGCCCAATTCCGTTTCTAGAGCAACAAACTTCTTTTTACTTACACAAGACGAAAAAAGAAATAAGAGTAAAAAGCATAAAATATAGTGGCTGTTTGATTTCATCTGTTATTATTTTTGATATTCAATTTAATGAATTATTGAGGGTAATTATTGTATTGAAAGTATAAAGTTACATAGATATTTTAAGGGAATTAAATATTATGAATAACAATAATGTAATATGGCAAAAAATACTGGAATACCCTAAATCGTATGAGCTTCAACTAAGTAAATACCCTGATAAAGGCACAAAACGAATTTAAAAGTAGATTTTGTTGATAAAAATGCTTAAATTATAGTTAAACAAAAAACCTAGACTTATGATGAATGACCAAGTAAGAGACATTATGACTAAAGACCCAGTGATAGTAAGTCCGAATCAAACATTGCACGAAGTCACGGCTATTTTCCTTCAGAACAAATTACAACAATGCCCAGTCGTTGAAGAAGGTAAGTTAATGGGAATGATTACTACACATGATTTATGGAATCACAGTCGAAACAATGTAGCAAACCCAGCAGATAAGGTTGAAGATGTGATGAATAAAACAGTGATTAAAATCACACCACTCGATAAAGTGGGAACAGCTGCTGAGCTCTTTATGGATCGTAGATTTAAAACTTTGCCGGTTGTAAATCTTAGAAACGAACTTAAAGGGGTCGTTACTTCTTTTGATGTGATTCGATATACACTGAAAGAAGAGTACCCTAAGCCTATTCTTTATCCTGAGGCATACCAATAGACGAACGCACCATCATGCAAGCTTTTTAGGCTGATCTATATTGAGTTAATTCCTAGCTGACACTCGATCGCCAGCAGGTGACACCCAATATGGATGCCAGACAAGTAAGATTTTATCTACTCTGATATCTGTTTTTCTGGGCTTGACGATTCGTTCCGTGATTTCTTCATTCATCGTTTTATACTTGGCTTTGATATCATCTAACTTGCCCTTGAATTCACGCTCTAAATCCTGGAGATTATCTTCTAGGACCATAAGGTCTTCTTTGGACTCTTGTACTTTATTTCCCGCTTTTCGCGACATTCTTCTTTTCGTTGCAGCTGAACTCAGTGATCTAGATCGACCTTTAATGAAGACCGAAAATATAGTTTGAGCGACACCAATAGCTTCTTGAGTACGTCTACTTCTAGCATCCGCTTTAGCATCGTTTAAATCTTGTTCTTCTTTTCTAATTTTTTCGTGTACACGATTAAACTTTGTCTCATACTTTTCTTCCATTTCATCCAGTTCTTCATCTCTCCGTTCTCTAGCTACCTGCTGAACCCGCATACTGAATGCTTCTTTAGATTCTGCTGCTTCTTGGAATATTTTAAAACCTTTGTGCTCTAAACGAATGAGTTTCTTATTTTGATAAATCCAATCCTCAAAATCATCTTCTACATTAGAAAGTTCTTTTTTGGTGTTCATCGTTTCAGGTACACCCAAATAGGATACCGGTACGCTATCAGGATGATCCGGTTTGTCAAGAAGATTCCTTCGCCATTCTTCAGGTTGATACGAATTATCCCAATCTGTTCGTCCAAAATCATCCGGTGGCAATGTAAGATTAGCCATTGAGTTCACTTTATCAATACCACTTTTTTTGTCATAGAATCGAACGTTGGCTAAACCCATCGTTAATGGCTTATATTCAATTCTCAACCCATCTTTATTCCCTAACTCTTGAGCTGCTTCGGATGCGGACTTCCAGACGGCAAAAAATCGTTGTTCAATAGAAGGATCTACACTTGGTGCCGAAGCTATTGATACTGGCTTTGCTTGATCAAGTCCTACGGATTTTCCAATCGCTTTTTCTTTTCGATTGGTAGATGATGCTTTTTTATCCGACATTAAGGATTTCAGCTGTGGTCTAGTTAATGGACCCCGTAGATAAGACATTGCCCAACGTGTGTGATAGACGATTGGTGCGTCATCGTGGACATTATGCATTAAAAATACTCTTGAGTCCAATCCTGTGATTATTTTATCAAAATCTAGGTTAGAAGAACCACCTGCTTCGGCAATGGCACCTTCTAGACCTCCTAAGACTCTTTTCTTATCCCGTTCTGTTTGTAACTTACCGATGAACCAAGTTCCCGCGTTTGACAATCCTTTATAATCGATATCAACTGGGTTTTGGGTCACAAGCACTGATCCTAAACCGAATGCTCTGGCTTGTTTCAAAATAGTCATTAATGGCTTCTTCGATGGAGGATTTGCTGTAGGTGGGAAATACCCAAAGATTTCATCAAAGTACAGAAGACTTCTTAGACTTGTTGTTCCTGATTGACGTCTCATCCAAGTAATAAGACTATTTAGCAAGAGCGTTACAAAAAACATTCGTTCGCTATCTGATAAGTGTGCTATGTAGAATATGGAATGCCTTGGTTTCCCTTCTGCCGTAAAATATATTTTGTCAATATCCAGCGTTTCTCCAATTAGCCAATATTTGAATTGAGGTGAAGCTACTAATGTATTAAAATCCATAGCAAGATCAAACCTATCTTTTTCAGGAAAGAATGTTTCTACATCAAATACACCTAACTGTGAAAATGGTGGCTTCTGAATCCCCATGATCAATTTAGTTAAATCTAAATCCTCATGCTTGCGCCAATAATGTTCAAATAAGGTTGCAAGTAGTATTCCTTCCCTACTTCTTGAAGGATCTTCTTTACTACCTACCATACCTAATAATGCCGCAACCGTCCCTTGAATACGTTCGTGTAACATTTCTTCTTCGGAATCAAAATCTATCTGTGGTGCCGCAAATGAACCTAGAATATTAATAGGAATTCCTGCATTAGATCCTGGAGTGAATATCGTGTAATCTACCGACTTTTTTAGAGTCTTAATTCGCTCCGAATCTTGTCCCCAATCTGCTAAACCTTTTTTCCACATATTGGCTGTATCGGTTGCAAATTCATCTACTGTTTTCCCCTTTCTATTGGCATCGTCCGCATTTATCCAGGGTTTGAAATCTTCAGGACTCAAATTTTCAAATTGCAAAAGCAAATTGGTCATATCACCTTTCGGGTCAATAATGATCGCTGGAACTTTATCGATTGCGGCTTCTTCAAGCAGGCCTAAACACAATCCTGTCTTTCCACTTCCTGTCATCCCTACACATACTGCATGCGTTGTCAGGTCTCTAGCATCATAATTTACTAACTCATCCGTTGTTTTTTGAGTATCGATATCATATTTAGCTCCAAGATAAAAGGAACCTAAGATTTCTTGTGGTGTTTTTGCCATGTCTTAAAATTATAATTAAACCCAGTAAAACTCAAAAATAATAAAACACAGATACATATAACAAAATAACGTAATGTATAATTTACTAAAAAACAATAATTACAGAAAACAATAAGATGCCTTTATTCAAAACGGTCTTTTAATAAGACTATGATTGCAGCACCTACTAAAGCTTTAATAAGTGCACCTTTCCAAAAAGGATATAAACCATATTCAAGTCCTTTTTCTACGCCATACAAATAGCATAAATGAGCATTACCAATAACTAAAAGTAATATCGTTGCCAAAGTCATAGCAATAAATGCCTTAAGGAAGGTTGATCTGAATCCAATCCTCCCTAAATACGAAATGAAAACACCAGTGAAGACAAACCCATATAAAAAACCACCTGATCCTCCTTGGAATTTTTCAAAACCTGAACTTGAATCTGCAAATATGGGCAACCCCAATCCTCCTCCCAACAAATACAAGCAAGTCGCAATAAAAGCTTGTTTGGGTGTCAAAAAAACACAACAGACCATCAGCGCTAAACTTTGCCCTGAAATAGGAATGGTGCTTCCAACTACATTTATATCCCAGGTACACTGTGCAGAAACAGAAAGAAATATAATCGTAGAAAGTATGAAAAATATTGGTTTGATACTTTTTTATTTGATGTAAAAGTATACAATAATGATAAAGTAACCATAAGTTTTTTTATCTCCAATTAGATAGAAGTAAACCATTTACTTTGACTAAAAGGATTAAAATACCCCTAAAATGAATTGAACATAACCTAAGATTTCCCTTAGCTAAACAAGTGCATATTGCCACGACTTAATTTTGCTTTCAAATTATTTTGAAGGACAATTTCATTTTTATCAATTTGTTTAATCTTTGTTTTATTGATGATATAGGATCGATGAGAAGATTCAAAGAATTGGGTTGGTAATAGGTTTTTAAAATCTTTCAGACGTTGCCAAATGTGAATACTTTCTGATTCTGTAAATATAGTAATCATCGAATCATTGGCTTTGACCAAATAAATTTCTCCTATAGTAAGTCGCGTTTTCGATTTATTTGGCAGCGTGATAATTTTAGACAAAAGCAATTCTTCGTTTTCTGAAGATTTCATTTTATTAATCTCATCGATAAGATCTTCGTTTTTACTTTTTAGCTCATTATTGGTTGAATTTAAGAGTGCGTAACTTAGTTTTTCTATTTTTCGTTTTTTCTTCGTATTTAAATAAAGAATATAAAAGAGTAGAGAAATCACCGAGAATAACCCTACTAAATAAATTCTGAATTTTGCTCTATTCGAAATTCTAGCAATGTTTGCATCTTTTTCAAGAATTTCCTTTTGATATTTCTCCAGATTGTACTGTTTTTCGATCGCTTCTACGGCACTAATTTTATCTATATTAAACAAGCTATCTTTTAGTGTTTTATGTTCATTTTGATAGTAAAACGCTTTTTGATAATCGCCTTGATTGCTATAGGCTTGAGATACATAATTGTATAAAACCGTTGTTTCTCTAGGATTATTTTTCTGCTCTGCTATGGTTAAAACATTTAAGAGAATAGCGAGTGCTTCGTCTGAAAATCCTTTTTTTGAATAGACACTACCTAGCGCTTTTCCAGCACCTAAAATATTGTATCTATTGTTATTTTCTATACCTAAATCGTACGCTTTTTTTGCGAATTTTTCTGCAATATTCAAACTATCCAAATTAGCATATGTATACGAGACATTTGCATAAGCAGTCGAAAGATCACTTTTGCCGCCAAGCTGTTCTTTTAGTTTCAACCCTCGAATAAATTCTAATCGTGCTTCTTCATAGTTGCCCAAATGATTATGTAACAATCCCAACGTCGTGTAGACATTTGATTTAATATTATAATCATCTAAGGGCTCTACATATGGTTTCAAACTACTGGCTTTGGTTAATGCCGTTTCGTAGTTTCCTAGACTCCGATATAATTTCGCAATGTTTAACGTTATTCTACAGATATTCGTAGTATCCTGTTTTGATTCAAAATAGGTAAGGCCATCTTGAAAATGTTGAATCGCCTCTTCAGAAGAGCCTAGTGCTCGATAAGCGACTCCAAGATTGCCGCTAATCTTAGCTATTTCGAATGAATCTTGAATGCTTTCCCACCCTTTCTTAGCTTCCATAAATAACAAAATACCTTCTTCATATTTTGCTTGAGAAGCGAGTAAAATTCCTTTATCACCAATTGATTTTAATAGTAAAGGCTTATTATCAATTTCTTTTGCTAAGGTAATAGCTTGATCATATTTATTTGCTGACTCATCGAGGTTACCTTGGAGCCAATGCACCTTTCCACTTTGATTCAGAGCTCTAATTTTCAAAGCCTTATCATCAACGGATTCAGACTGATCTAGAGCAACATTGCTGTGATCTAATGCTTTTTTTACATCTTTTCTTAGAAAATAACTCGCTAATTCGATGTTTATCTCTGCACTAATGCTATCCGATTCTATGTGTTCTAATTGTCGAAGTAAACTATCAACATAAACCTCTTGAGCTAATACGCCATGTAATGAAAATACAAATACTAGAACCAACAAATTTCTTAAAAAACCAACCATTGCAAAGGTTAAGCTTGAATATATCTGTAACGACCCATTACACGAATGATCATCATCTCCATTGATTTTTGATTTGAGACAATACAGTCTACTAAAGCATTGTAGGTTAAGCTTTGACATTCAAAATAGGATTGTTATTTAAAACCAGATGCAATAATACGATTAATGTCATTGCTTTTATGGATAAAATAAGAGTATCACAACTTCGCTATCGTAAATTTTCAAACAATTTAATTGGACCTTCATTGCTTCATTCTTTTTCTATCGTATCAATGCATCCTTTTAAACCATTAAGCTACATTAAATAGATTTTAAAGACTAGAAAATAGAACCTGCTTACGCATCCATATCAATTGATTCACCTAAAAGTTTCAAGCTTTGGTATGAAAATCATGATACTATAAAACCAAATTCTTTTTATTCCAATAACAAGAATACCAAAATTATTGTCCTTTTCGTTTTAAAACCATGAAGTCATTCGTCCTACTTTTTTTCTGTTTAGGAATCATCTGTACAATCAACGCCCAATCAATTGATATAGATCAAATTTTTGTTACCAAATATCAAGATCAATTATTCTTTGAAAAAGGACTGAATACGAAAGTCAAAAAAAACAAAAGTAAAATCATCCAT
>CALDTZ010000128.1 GCA_937924805.1 uncultured Saprospiraceae bacterium | reverse complement strand
AATTACAAATGAAAGGAATCATATTAGCAGGAGGAAGTGGAACAAGATTACATCCATTGACGATGTCAATTAGTAAGCAGTTAATGCCTATTTATGACAAACCAATGATCTACTATCCATTATCTACTTTGATGTTAGCTGGAATAAAAGATATTCTTATTATTTCTACACCCGAACATATTGGATTATTTGAAGAGTTATTAGGAGATGGAAGTAATATTGGATGTAACATTCAATACAAAATCCAACATGTACCTAATGGCTTGGCTCAAGCTTTTGTACTAGGAGAGGAATTTGTCGGAGATGATGATGCAGCACTTATTCTTGGTGATAATATTTTTCATGGCAATGGTTTAAGTGAATTAATACAATCGTGCTCTAAGCCAGATGGAGGGATTGTTTTTGCATATCCAGTAAAAGATCCAGAACGTTACGGCGTTGTTGATTTTGACGAAAACGGAAAGGTACTTTCCATAGAGGAAAAACCCGCAAATCCAAAATCAAATTATGCTGTTCCAGGGTTATATTTTTATGATAAATCAGTCATTGAAGTAGCTAAAAACTTAAAACCTAGTCCTAGAGGTGAATATGAAATTACAGATGTCAATAAATATTTCTTAGAACAAGGAAAATTAGAAGTAAGAGTGATGAGTAGGGGTTACGCTTGGTTAGATACAGGAACTCATGATTCATTACTTGAGGCAGGTGAGTTTATTAGTGTAATCGAAAAGAGACAAGGATTAAAAGTAGGTTGTATTGAAGAGGTCGCATGGCAAATGGGATTTATCGATGATGCGCAATTACTTGTATTAGCTGAAAAATTTGCTAAAAGTGGGTATGGAGGTTATTTGGCTAATTTGCTAAAATAATTGTAGGTTTTTTGTAAACCTTCCTCACGTGATACCTTAGGAGACCATCCCAATACCTTTTTGGCTATAGATATATCTGGTTGCCGTACTTTTGGGTCATCTAAAGGCAATGGTAACTGGACGATCGTCGAAGAGGATTGAGTAAGTGCTTTTATTTCTTTAGCTAACTGAAGAATACTGATCTCTTCAGGATTACCAAGATTTACGGGTTGAACATATGAGCTCATAAGTAGTTTGTAAATGCCTTCTACTTGATCATCGATGAATATGAAAGACCTTGTTTGATCGCCACTACCATAGACTGTAAGGTCTTCTTTTTTGATGCATTGATCAAAAAAAGTAGGAAGCGCTCTTCCGTCATTTCTCCGCATTCGAGAACCGTACGTGTTAAATATTCTCGCGATTCTAATATCGAGATGGTGGTAAGTGTGATAAGCCATGGTAATAGCTTCTTGGAATCGTTTAGCTTCATCGTAAACCCCTCTTGGGCCCACTGGATTAACATTACCCCAGTAGCTTTCAGGTTGTGGATGGACCAATGGGTCACCATACACTTCAGATGTGGATGCAATCATAAAAGTAGCTCCCTTTGCTTTAGCCAAACCTAATAAGTTATGTGTCCCCAAACTTCCAACCTTAAGTGTTTGAATCGGCATTCTTAAATAATCATTTGGACTGGCAGGTGATGCAAAATGAAGAATATAATCTAGCGGACCCGCTATATGGACAAACGTGCTTACATCATGATGGTGAAAACTAAAAGTAGGGAGATGCATCAAATGAGCAATATTATCCATATTGCCAGTAAGAAGATTATCCATGCCTATGACCTCAAAACCTTCTAAGATAAATTTATCACAAAGATGAGAGCCTAAGAACCCTGCAGCGCCCGTAATGAGTACTCTTTTCATATTAAAGTTTCACAGGCACTCTACCGATTGATTCATAATGGAAACCATGCTTCTTCATGGTTTTAGCTTCGTATAAATTTCGACCATCAAAAATGTAAGGGTTTTTCATTTTTTGGTGCATCAATGCAAAATCAGGTGTTCTAAATACATTCCACTCAGTCATTATTGCCAATGCATCAATTCCATCTAGTACTCCGATGTGATCTTTTGAGTACTTTATTTTAGTGCCAAATATTTGTTCTATATTCTCCATTGCTTCAGGATCATGAACAATAATTTCGGCATTTGCTTCTAATAATGCATGTAAGGTGTAAATCGCAGGTGCTTCTCTTATATCATCAGTATTTGGTTTGAATGATAATCCCCAAATTCCAATTTTTTTACCTGATAAATCATCTCCAAATTGAGTTTTAATTTTATTGGCAATAACCATTTTTTGTTTATTATTTACCTCCATTACAGACTCAATGATATTGAAGTTATATCCATATTCATCAGATGTCATATGCAAAGCTTGAACATCTTTTGGAAAGCATGACCCACCATATCCGACGCCTGGGAATAAGAATCTCTTTCCAATTCTAGAATCAGTACCTATACCTATACGTACATGATCTACATTGGCACCAACCTTTTCACATAGGTTTGCAATTTCATTCATGAAGGTGATTTTTGTCGCCAAAAATGCATTCGCGGCATACTTTGTAAGTTCAGCAGATCTTTCATCCATTCGAATAATAGGGTTGCCCTGGCGCACAAAAGGCTCATACAATCGTTGCATTACTTTCCATGCCGAATCCGAAGAAGTGCCAATGACCACACGTTCGGGTTTCATAAAATCTTGAACAGCTACTCCTTCACGAAGAAATTCGGGATTTGAAACCACATCAAATAAGTCTTCAGAGAGGTTTTCTTTAAGTACATTATGTACCTTTTCAGCAGTTCCAACCGGTACTGTACTTTTGTCGACAATAACGGTATAATTTTCAATGATCGTTGAAAGATCTTTTGCTACTTTTAACACAAAAGAAAGATCAGCTTTTCCATCACCACCTGGAGGAGTCGGAAGGGCTAAAAAAATCACTTCTGCTCCCTTGATACCTTCTTTCAGTTCAGTGGTGAAATGTAGTCTTTCGTTTTTTATATTTCTAGTAAAAACAGCTTCCAACCCTGGTTCATAAATAGGTATTTGCCCATTTTTCATTTTTACTACTTTTGCTTCATCGATATCGACACAAGTAACTTGGTTACCTGTCTCAGCAAAACAAGTTCCAGAAACTAATCCTACATATCCGGTGCCTACAACTGCTATTTTCATCTTTTAAGTGCTAATATTTTTACAAAGGTATGACTTTCGTTGAATCATCTTAATTCATAGAATACAAATCCATTGCTTTCTTTAAGTTTGATATATTTTGGGTGTTCATTTTCGAATTTTTTTACCTTATCAATTTTACAAACAACAATACTTCCAGAAGCACTTTTATTGGACAAACTAAAGTCTATATCGGCTGGTTGCTTTGCATAAAAATGATGAGCATAGCTTTTAAAAGAATACGTAGACAAGCTAATTCCCGTATTTT
>CALDTZ010000127.1 GCA_937924805.1 uncultured Saprospiraceae bacterium | reverse complement strand
AGGGTGTGCTTATCTTCCGCTGGATATTAGTTATCCAGTTGAACATATCAACCACGCAATAAAATCTGCAAATTTGGCTTGCATTATTTGCTCAAGTACATCAACATACAAATCAGAAATTGAAATAAAAAAACTATACTATGATCAAGTAAACGAATCTGAAGCACCATTAAACAATACTATTGATCCACAATCTCCAGCATATTTAATCTTTACTTCGGGTAGCACAGGAACTCCGAATGGAGTTGTTGTCTCCCATGAAAATTTAATGGCTTCGACAAACGCTCGTTTTGACTTTTATGAAGAACATCCATCAAGCTACCTTCTACTATCATCATTTTCATTTGATAGCTCTGTTGCAGGTATTTATTGGACGCTCATGAATGGTGGAAAATTAATCATTCCTAAAAAATCGTCCATTCAAGATACCGAACTTTTAACCCAACTCATTAATGATGATCGAGTCAGCCATACGTTACTAATCCCTAGCCTTTACCAAGCTTATCTGGAAAGTATTCCTCAATCAACTCTTTCTAATTTACAGGTTATAATTTTAGCCGGAGAAACACTTACTATCCCCATTGCAAAAAAACACTTCCAACTTCTACCAAATGTAAAACTATATAACGAATATGGTCCTACAGAATCAACCGTATGGATAACGGCCCATAAAGTCTTACCCAATTTTGATGTTGATACAATACCCATTGGTAAACCCATTGGAAACAATATGGTGTTTGTTTTGAACGAGCAAAAGAACTTGACACCAGTTGGAATTCCCGGTGAGTTATACATCTCAGGAAAATCGTTAACTAATGGATACTTAAATCAACATGGCGTTGCAAAAGACAAATTCACAGAAGTAACCATAAACGATGAAACATATCGTGCATACAGAACAGGTGATTGGGTAACCTGGAATAAAGAGGGAGATTTACTTTTTTTAGGACGTAAAGATCATCAGGTAAAAATTAGAGGCTACAGAATTGAACTTGGGGAGATTGATGCTGCCATTCAAGATATTAATGAAAACATTAACCCCGTTACTATTTATAATGTATCTCAAAAACTCTTGATAACGTATATCGTATCAGACAAAAAAATAAATACAGATGAAACACTAAAAAAATTATCGTCGAAACTACCAAAGCAGTATTGGCCAGACCATGTAATTCAACTTGAATCATTCCCTCTAATGGCTAATGGTAAAGTCAGTATTA
This sequence comes from uncultured Saprospiraceae bacterium, assembly GCA_937924805.1. GTDB lineage: Bacteria > Bacteroidota > Bacteroidia > Chitinophagales > Saprospiraceae > JAHDDO01. The sequence continues at coordinate 14,792 of CALDTZ010000127.1, read as the reverse complement.
AGGAACTTCAACAAAGAGAGATAGGCGTTGCAAAGATAAAAGCACCTATATCCATTGATACAAATGAAAACAATCCTTTACTTCAGATTTGGAGAGAAGTCATGAATGATGATTCAATCGGTATAAATGATAACTTTTTTGAAGTTGGTGGCGATTCTATTCAATTAATTCGAATTATTGCGAAAGCAAGGAAAATTGGAATTAAAATCAACGCCAAGGATATTTATAACAATCAGACCGTTAGTTCGTTAACGTCACATGTCCAACCTAAGGGAAATAAACGACCAGAAACCTTTGAGTGGGAATACATACCAACGACACCAATTCAAGATTGGTTTTTCGATCTTCATAAATTAGAACCAAGTCATTGGCTACAAGGTTATGAAATTAAACTAAAGTCTCCATTATTGCCTGATGATGCAGAAAAAGTCGTTAAAAAACTGATTGAATCGAATGAAATATTCAATACGTACTTTGAGCATCTATACGGTAAATGGTTTATCAAAAAAGGAAATTTTACAATAAAAGACTTTATAAACCATGTTGATTATTCGTTTGATTCGTATGGCAAAAGTTCAATAAAAAAAGGCCCACTTTTACAAATATATTTTGTCAAAGAAAACCATTCAGTTTCAACCTTAAGACTGGTTATACACCACTTAATTGTTGATGCTATTTCATGGCAAACCATCATCCATCAACTTCATGATATAATCGAAAACCCAGATATTGAGACTCAAAATCAATCCATGAGTTTCTTTAAATGGGCCTACAAGTTTAACCTTATCGGTCAAACGAAAATCTTTGATAGAGATATTGATTTTTGGGAATCCATGCTAAATAAACCATCATTTTATTTTTCAAAAACAAAGAATGGTTTAGAAAAAGACGTAATTGAAATTAAACACAGATTACCTGCATCAACACTAAATCAATTATTACCTAATCTAAAAGAATTCAGTTCAATCAAAATTAATGAAGCAATCATTGCAGCTTTTCTTATTGCTTTTCACCAAGCATCAAGTGAACAAGCTTTGACTTTAATGGTTGAAGGACACGGGCGTAATGTAGACTTTATTGATGCTGATTTATCAGAAACATTAGGATGGTTTACAAGTTATTATCCTGTTCATTTTGAATTATCTGATCCTACAAACATTTTACAATCTTTAATAGATGTAAAAGACCAATTAAGGCGTGTTCCTAACCAAGGAATTTCTTTTGGAGCATTAACTTATTGCTCAAAAAAAATATCAGAAAAAAACAACGCTAAAGTAACGATCAACCATTTAGGTGATTTAACGGAGTTTAGCGGTAACCTTTTCAGTAATGTTGATTTCATAAGAGAAAAAATGCGCTCACCATACAGTGAAAGAACTTCTTTGATCGAAATTAATACGTATACAAGCAAAGGTGATTTAATGATCTATTTCACGTATGATGGATTACAATTGGAGAAAACCAAAATGGAAAAATTGTGTCTTCAATTTCTAGACCAACTCAATGGATTACCTTCAATCCTATCAAATGCAACACCAGTTTCATCCGTTTCTGATTACGATTTCGAGATTGAAGCAAATGACTTACAGACTATCCAACAAAAAAACGAGAGCAAACCGTCTGGAATTATCGCTTTGACAGCCACCCAATCTGCGTTATTATTCCACCATTTACAATCTCGAAAAAACGACCAAGGACTTATTACGGCAAGCGTTCTTCTTCACGGCAATGTAGATCAAATGCTCCTACAAAATGCATGGAATATCCTCATTGATCAACATGATGTCCTTCGATCAAAATTTCGTTGGGAAGGACTAGACAAACCCGTCCAAATTATACAATCAAAGGCAGATTCGAAGATTATATTTTATGATTTTTCAACTAAAAACAATGTGGAACTTGAATCTTTAGTTGAAGAGATTACAACAGAGCATACAAATAGATTTACATTAAACAAGACACCTATTTATCAGGTGATTTGCATAAAAATAAATTCAGAAAAACATAAAGTAATCTTTATATGTCATCACCTATTTATTGATGGTTGGAGTACCCACTTACTTTTTAATGATTGGGTTAAAAACTATGATAGTATATCTGTAAAATCTAAGCAAACTTTACGCACTTTACCTTCTTTAAATACTTGGAGAAAGGAGTTAAAAAAGGCAATGAATAATGGCCAATTAAAATCATTTTGGGAAGATTATACCGAACACGCACTACCGTCTATACTTAAACCTCATAATCGAGCAGTTAAGAAAGTATTCAAAACAAAGAGTTTCCTTTTTGATAAAAATGAAACAGACAACATTTTAGCAGTAGTCAAACAAGAAAGAATCACATTAACCATATTCCTTGTCGGTATTTGGTCATGGCTTGTTTCTAAATACCTTGAACAAGAAACTACATCAATAGGTTTGATCTTATCAGGTAGATCAATTGAACTTGATCATTTTGACGAGATGGTCGGAATGTTTAGTACGGTCTTACCTTTTATTCAACGACAACAAAAAATTAGTACGATTGAATTTCAAGCTATTCAAGATAACTTTAATGAAGTATTAAATCGTGATGCAATCAGTATAGAAGATTTGATTGGAATAAAAAAGACACAACATCTATATGACACATTGCTTATAGTAGAGAATTTTATAAAAGACCAAGATAATAAGACGAGTTTAACCTATTCTGGATTTCAAAGTAAAATTAGTAGCTTGATGCCATTATGTTTGATTGTCGTTCCTGATAATCAATTGAGGATTAAACTTAGATATAATACTGACCTTTACAAAGAGGAAGAAATAGACCTAATTGGCAACGATTTGATTTCGACCATCAATGGATTAACATTCGATAATAAAACGGCAAGAATAGCTAAAAACCCGACGTTTACCATTACCCGTCAACCTTCATTTGTACCTACCTCAACAGAAAAACCAGAAGTATCAATTGATCTTGATATGTCTACTATTGAGGTGGTTCGCCATATTTGGAAAAATGTACTAAATATTCAAAATATTGAAAACGATGACAACTTTTTTGAACTAGGTGGAACTTCTTTAATGGCTGTTCGGATTTTTAATCAAATCAATAAGCAACTTAAAATAAATGCCTCTCCAATTTTGTTGTTAAAACATAATACGATAGCGTCCTTAATGAAGGTATTGATGACACCTTCTATTAATGATAGTTGGAATTGTCTATATTCATTAATTAAAAAAGAAGGGTCTTCACCTTTATTTTGTTTTCACGCCGGAGATGGTCATATCTTATTTTATAATGATCTAGCTCAACATATGAACAATCGATCTGTTTATGGTATTCAACCAGTAGGCCTCGATGGAGCAGATATTCAATTTTCTAGCATTAAAGAAATGGCTGATTATTATTTATCAAAGATCAAAGAAAAATATCCAACTGGCCCGTATCATTTATTGGGTACTTGCTTCAGTAATGCTGTAACTTTTGAAATTGCTAAACAACTCGGATCTGAAATGGGTGAACTTATTTTTGTGGACTCTCCTCCTCCATATTATAAAGAATTATCAAAAATGAAAAAATGGTTAAATTGGATTATCCATTTCAACATTCCAAAATTATGGGAGGCATTCAATAGCTTGTTTAAATACTCTTCTTGGAAAGAACCCATCGATGAACAAGAGCGAAATTTATTCCTTACAGGAAAACATATGAGGAAAATCATGGCAGCCTACGAATGGGAACCTCAACCTATTGATATTAACTTAATTAGAAGTTCGGAAAATAACGATGATCCATTTAAACATTATCACATAAAAAATTGGAAACAACTCGCTAGTAATGAAATAAATATTGAAGTTGTGAATGGTAAACATCAAACCATTTTTGCTGATAAATCAGCAGAAGATATGGCAAAAATTATTGAATTATTATTATCAAAGCATGAGTAAATCAAGTTGGCTCAAGGTGTCTACTTTGTTACCCCTTCAAAACCAACAATTACATCTATTTAAAATAGATCTTTCTACCTTTTTTGCCAAAATGCCTATCGGTCATATACCCTTTCTTTCGGCCGATGAATATTGTAGAATGATGAAGTTTAGATTCCTAAAGGATAAAATTCGATTTGGTATCGGAAGATATTCGTTAAAGCTATTACTTTCAACATTCGAAGATAGTATTCCCTCATTTATAGTATTTGAAATAAGCAAATTTGGCAAACCACATTTAAAAGACAACCCTTCTAAATTGCAATTCAATTTATCCCACTCGGGAAAATACTTATTGATTGGTATTGCCAAAGAATACCAAATTGGTGTTGATACAGAAGTTTACAATAATACCATAAACCACTCAACTCTAGCTAACTCTGTATTTTCAAAATCAGAACAGGAAGCACTTAACTCTTTGGAGAATAATAAACAGATGTATGGGTTTTATAATTGCTGGAGTTTAAAAGAATCATTTATCAAAGCCATTGGACTAGGACTTCAAATACCTTTGGATTTGTTTTCCGTAAAATTAGATGGTTCTTACGCAGAAAATGCATTAATAAGTACTGAATGGGATCCCACATTAATGGATATGCTAGTTTCAAAAAACATCTTCATTGATACCGATTACAGTGCAGCATATACATGTCATCATAGTATCAATGAAGTATTTTATTTTGACTTAACTCCATATCTTTTAAGTAAGCTCAACAATCAAGAGAAACCTCATCTCTGATAGCTCAAGGCTTGGTTTCTTTCCTTTCTACTTTTTTATAAAATCTACTTGAAACGTTTTCAAAACTATACTGATTTTCAATCCCTAAAACTGTAAAGTCCTAGGCGATTTTAAATAGCATTTGTTTGAAATTAAAACCTATAGGTTGCACTTGTTTTAAAGAAAAAAGGCACTCCTGGTGTAAAATGCAGTTCTTCAACTGGTTCTAGTTCATCCCTAAGTCTCGATTCGGTAGCAAACTGAGCTTCATTCCACGCTGTGTTAAAAAGGTTTTCAATTGATAGACCAAGCGTTAGTTTATTAATATCATAACTCAAATTAATATCCGTTATAAAGTAACCTAATGCAACAATAGAATTATCTTCATTTGCAGCACGATCCATAATATATCTGTAACGGATGCCTCCAGTAAACCCGTAAAATTCTTTCATCGTCAATCCACCTGCTGCCATAAACGGAACTGCCAATGGAATAAATTGACTGCCCACTTCTTCATCAATTGCTGAAGCATCAGTATAAGTAAGGTCCGTATTAAAAAACAAATTACGACTCAACTGATATCTAAGACTGAAATCTACTCCCTGACGCACTGTTCTGCCACTTGGTTCTACAATTCCAGCATCTCCAACATAGACAAATTCCTGTTCAAGGAAGAGGTACCACAAAGCTGTATTTATCAATAATTTATCAAGTGGCTTTATGATAATCCCTATGTCTGATCCATATGCTGCAGGTAAATCCAAATCTGCATCTCCATTAATAACCACTCTACTATCATTCGAGTGAAAACCGATACCTGATTTAAAGTAATACTGAAGTTTGTTATTCTGATTATAGATAACATTAAATTTTGGTGAGAATCGCACTTTATCAACAGACTTATTATCGTATTGAGGAGATAGTTTGTTATTATAATTAAAATTGAAATAGTCAAATCTCAGCCCACCATTAATTAACCATTTCCCAATATCTAAACTTGCATCTACCGAAGAATATGCATTCGTTTCATTTACATCACCTAAACTTAATTGAGACAATGTGGTCTTTCTGTTTGAGGTGTTTGAAAGCTCAACATCTTTCACATCATCGTACCGAAATCCAACCTGATAACTCATATCAACATTACTTTTTCCTATATTAAGGGATTGATATATGGTAGAATTCATTCCATAAATATTTCTGTTTTCATGTTGTCTAATCTGATCCCCATTGACTGGATCTTCTAGAAAAAAAGTGAAATTTGAAAACAATTCAAAATCATACAAACTGTAAAATGCATTTGTTTTAATAAACGAATGTTCCGACAATTTTTTAGAATGATTTATTGCCATATTTAAACGGCTTGTAGTTCCTCCTTCTGTATCATCTACAGACCCAAATCTGGTAATAGTGCCATTATCTACTAAACGCTGAGGAATCTGCCCTGAAGCATCCCATTTACTATACATTTTTGATAATATAAACGAAAACAAATCTCCACTTTCAGTTTCTATACCATACTTACCCATTATGTTAAGTCTAGAAAAATTTTGAGGCGACTCAACGGGTCCATCTGATTGTTGATACTCCGTTGCGATATACGCATTTTGATTTTCAGTGGAACCTAATAAATCAAACATCCCTAAAATTCGACCCGTTCCAAACATTCCATAATCTAAAGAAAGGATACTTTCATCAAGTTTATCTTTCGTTTTAAAATTTACATATCCTGCTGTATTGAAATTTCCCATTTCGGTATAATACGGACCCTTTCCAAAATCTATATTGTCAATGGTTTCAGGAATAATAAAATGTAAATCTGAATACCCTTGACCATGAGCATGCGAAACCATATTTACTGGAATCCCATCGACATTTAATGTAATATCTGTTCCATGATCAATATCAAATCCTCTTAAAAATATCTGTTCTGCTTTTCCTCCACCCGCATGCTGGCCAATTAATAGTCCTGGCACCTTTCTTAATACTTCTTGTGATGAATTCACTGGGTTAATTTTGATATCCATTGATGATATCGTATTCGTCGTTTTAACCGATTTTGAAATAGTAACTTCATTCATTTCAAAAATGACAGGTAACAAAGTAACAACCAGTTGATTAGAAAAATCAGAATCTTGTATGACTTTCTCATAGTCTTCGAACCCTAAAAATTCAAAATGAAGTGTATCTCCGATTGACAAATTACTTATTTCAAAATTGCCACTTTCATCTGAATGCGCATGGTTTTGACCACAGTATGCGATGGCATAATGGATTGGAGATTTGTTTTCATCAACAACAACTCCAGATACATTTTGACCAAATAGGGAAAAATTACTTACAATAAAAAAGCTAATACAAATTAAATGTTTCATACATACAATTACTTACATCTCAGCAAATTATTACGATCATACTAAGCTGAGATCATTTTTTAAAAAAAATACCATTCATCTTGTTAAACAAGACGACTCTCCTGTGGTGGAGGTACTATGATATTCGTATGTAATTGTGTCTTTGTCCTTAAAAAATAATAGATCTTCCTTTTGAAAAACGCAAATGATAATAGTTGGATATTATCCGGCTTAGAATATTCAACTTTATCTAGATTTACATTTGAAAGAACATCCTCTTTTTCTAAAGGATCTGAATTTGACTGGTTAATAACTCCATTGTGATTGTGCAACAGCTTTGTGGACAATTCAGTATCTGAATGACTATGATGTTTATAATCTAATTGTACAATATCACCGATGTGTAAACACAAATGTAATACTTCACTGGTTGCTGCACCAAAGTTGCTTGCTAGATAAAGTAGCATCAACAAGCCTACAAATCTAGATCTACGTTTATTTATCAGATGGAGCATCACAAAACAAATGTAGTAAATAGCTTTTAGAACATATGCAACAAATTAGCAACAATTATATGTTAATTTCATTGAAAGCATGAAAGCTAATTTTAGAACCGATAACATTATCATTTTATTATTGATCCTGTTTAAAAGTAAAGGTTAAAGACAAAATTAGTTCATCATTAAATAAATGCATTTCGCTGAATAATCAGTAAATCTTATTAATAGAGTAAAATCTTACCATTACCTTTGAACCATTAAATAAATAGGAAAACTCTTGTGATGATTCCCATTCTTTTATCAGATTCATTCATCTTTCTTATTCAAAAAAATAGAAATTAATATGATCAATAAGGGATGCCATAGTTTCAATAGAACAGATGCTGAACATAAGACGATCATCATAATGGGTGTCGGCAAAAGCGGTACAAGTATGATCGCGAAAGTAGTACAAACCCTAGGTGTCAATATGGGTGATAACACAAAAAGTATCGTACTAGAAAGGAAAGATATATATGAGTCATTGGAAAATAATCAATTAAACAAATTTAAACAACTCGTCGAAAAAGAGAACACCAAAAATAAGCTCTGGGGTTGGAAAAGACCTAAATCGATCGAATATGTTGAAACATTTGAACCTCTAGTTAGAAATCCACACTACATAATACCTTTTAGAGATTATATTGCTATCGCAAGCAGAAATCAAATGGATACAGGGTTAAATATTCGTGAAAATATCATGAATACTCATATTGAAAAATATAGTAAAGTTATTTCTTTTATATCAAAGAATAAGAAGCCATTGTTTGTATTTTCATATGAAAAATCGCTTTCAAATAGACGTTACTTTGTAGAACAAGTTGCGAATTTTATTGGTATATCGGACATCGAAAAAATAGACCAAGCCATTCGAGAAATAAGCCCAAATAATGGTAAATACATCAACAAAAATAGATTAATAGGGCACTTTGATAAAGTTGCCAACAATGTTGTTCATGGATGGGCTAAAAAATTGAATCTAGAAAAAAAGCTTGATTTAATACTTTATGTTAATGGTGTAAAAAGAAAAAAAATAAAAGCCAACAAAAAAAGGAGTGATCTCTCAAAATATGGTGATCATGCATTTTCAGCATCGTTAACTTCTTTGTCATTAACACCAGGTGTAAAGTATGAAATAGATATAAAATCTATCGATGGTGAATCATTGAAAGATTCACCAAAAACATATCAACCTATTTAATACGAATCGCATCTTATATTACAAATTAGTTAAAAACATTTTGAACTCTCTTTTGTTTACATGTTATAGTTTCCAATAAACTCGCAATAAAAATTCAAAAAAAATAGTATTCTTACAGATTGGGTTAAATCTAACAAGGTCATAGAAAAAAGATTTTTTCGAAAAGGCAAACAAATATCTTTATGCAAAATAGTCCTAGTACTATCATTCTTACTGGAGAACACATTCAACAAATCATAACTCATGTAGGTATTGATGCTATCATGGATGAACTTATTGAGGCAACGTATCAGGCATTTGTAAATTACGATTCAGCGGATAGTGTAATGAAGGCAAGATCAGGATTTAATTATGCTGAACCAAATGAAGGCCTCGTTGAATGGATGCCAATACGAAAAATAGGTGACAATGAACTTGTTATAAAAGTGGTTGGATACCATCCGAGGAACCCTGAACTGCACCAAATACCAACTATTTTATCAACAATATCTAAATACGATACAAAAACAGGACACTTGATGGCATTGGTAGACGGGGTTTTACCTACTTCTTTACGAACAGGTGCTGTTTCTGCTGTTGCTAGTAAACTATTTGGAAAGAAGGAAAGTGAAATAATGGGACTTATAGGTTGCGGTGCCCAGTCGATTACTCAATTGCATGGAATATCTAGAATGTTTGATTTAAAAGAGGTTTACTACTATGATATTGATCCAATATCACAACAATCCTTTGAATCTAGAGTAGCAATGCTAAACCTTGATTGTTCTTTTATTCCTTCAACAATAAATGAAATATTAAGGCAATCTGATATTCTTACCACTGGAACCTCTATTGGTATTGGTGAAGGACCATTATTTGAAAATGCTAAGACCAAAGATTGGCTACATATTAATGCGATTGGGTCGGATTTTCCTGGAAAATTTGAAATACCATTATCCTTTTTGAAAAAAAGCTATGTTTGTCCCGATTGGATTAAACAGGCAACTATTGAGGGAGAATGTCAACAATTATCAGAAAGTCAAATTGGCGAAAGCTTATTTAACTGTTTAAAAGATGCAAACAAACATAAAAACCTGAAAGGCCAATTAACTGTCTTTGACTCGACTGGACTTGCCCTTCAAGATTTAGTTGTATCCACGATCTTCCTCAACCATGCGAAGGCGATGAACATAGGTAAAGCGTTAATAATTGAGAATGAGTCAATAGATGAAAAAAACCCTTATTCATTTCTTACGACGTTAAAGAAAAGTTAGCGATTGTAAGTATTAACTTTCTTTTTGTCTCTTCAGAATATCCTCGATCAACTTTCTATTACGACCTAGCAGGTCTCCGATAATACCCAACGCAAAAAGGTTGAAAGAAATAGATATAAAAGTGCTACCAATAATTAATGATTGAATTTTACCATTTGTATAACTGGTGAAGAAGTAATCATAGAGGAATCGTACGATTGGAATCATTCCTATAACAAAAAAAAGGCAGCCTAAACCAATAAATAATCTAAGCGGTTTGTATAAAGCAAATGTTCTCAATGCCCCAAATCCGCTTTTGCGTATATGCTCCAACATGCTACCAAATAATCGGGATGGTCTTGTTGGCGGATTAACGGTAATCGGTACAGAGCTAAGTTTTAAGCGCTTCTCAGAGGCTTGAATTGTTGAATCCAAGGTATAACTAAACTTTTCTGTGATATTAATTTCCAACATCGCATCTCTACTATAAGCTCTAAAACCAGAGACCGCATCTTGTAGACCTTTCTCACCACTTAATAGAATGACGACTTTGGTTCCTACCCATTGAAAAAACTTCTTCGTTATTGAGAAATGTTCCACCTTTTTAGTTTGTCTATTCCCAATAACAATATCTGCCTTTTTTTCAAGGATAGGCGCAATTAATGAAGGGATATATTTACCAGGATATTGGTTATCTCCATCTGTATTGACTAAGATATCTGCTCCATGACTTAAAGCATATTGCATCCCACTTTGAAAACTAATACCTAAACCTTTGTTACCTATATTTTGAATGACATGATCAACATTCAATGATTTAACAATAGCAATCGTTTGATCCACACTCCCATCATCAATAATTAAAATCTCGATTGAATCAATACCCTGTATTTTTTTGGGGATTTCATTAATGACCGTAGCAATCGTTTTTGCTTCATTGAGACAAGGTATCTGAACGATTAATTTCATTATACTAAGTTGACTTTTTTTTGATTACTTCCTTTAAAAAGAAGATGAATAATATAATAGCAAGATTTACAAGCCAAATAGTACGCATACTATATCTAGCATTTAGCGCATTCGAAAAGGTACCACAAATGATCGTATTTATTAAATGTCCTAAACATAATAATAACAGTATATTCCATTTTTCTTTTGAAAATAAATTATACGATTTTCGGCGAATAGCAAATACGACATAAGTAATTAATACAATTGGTAAAAGAAACCTCCACCAAAAATGATCCACCTTTGTATAGTTGGATACTAAGGTTCGAGTATACTTATTTCTAAACTGTTTAGAAGTAACATAGGCATTTCTATCGTCAATTGGTTCCACATTAACACCATTTTGAATTCCTCCATTTTTGATAGGGCGGAAATTACGAATTAATGTTTGCTTAAGTAAAGTAGGACTTCGTTTGATCGCTGCAATCACACAAGCATAGTAAAATCGAGGTATTTTCAAGCAACTTAAAACAAACGATTTATTATCTCTTGCAAACTTTTGATAATCTTTATTGGTTTCCGTTCTATCTTTCAAATCAGGTAAATGCACCTTTATCTCATAAGGATTGTTAGGATCACATAAATAATTATTAGCATTATCAGGACAATAAGAAGCTAACAATTTATCAAGTTGACCTGTTTCCCACATCCTTACTATAATAAAATAGTATCCTGATGATATATCTCCGCCACCTGTTTTATTTTGAGTGGCCATTGTCGTCTTCTTCGCTTTTTTATTCTTTGCTTTTTTCCCTTTCTTCGTTTTTTTTGCACTTTTATTTTTCTTCGTTTTTTTATTCGATTTCAAATTCTTTTTCTTTAAACGAAGAGTAGCATCATTTTTCTTTTTTACTTGTTCGTTTTTTTTCGTTGCCGTTGCAACTTCATTTTTAGTTGAAGATTGGATAATATTGTTTTCAACCATAAAAGAAAAAAAAGAGAGAAACATCAATAATGAAGCAAGAGCTAAAATATGCGTTTTAGGTTTGTTTTTAATAAGCAAAAAATTACCTATACACACCGCAATCAAAAACAGAGGAAGTATAACCATATTACTTTGATGGCAACTTGCAGCGAAAAAATAGGTAAAACATAATAAAATGAAAGTCGGCCATTTAAGCTTGACATTTATAATGAGTATAGAGATTAACAACGCTATTGGCGTGAAAATATCACTCATCAACATATTGGTTGTCCACGGTAAAGTCGTGAATACGAGCCCTAGTATGGTTGCTAAAAACAGCTTATTACGATGGTTTACAAATAACCCACCAATTAATAAATAAAGGACACCAGATGTGGCTAAATTTTGTATAAAAGGAGCAAATTGAATCGACTTTAAAAATTCAATATTACAGTGAACAAAATAGGTATAGGTATTTGATTGATGGCTACTTTCTACAAGATTGATAGCGCGAAGAATATATCCTTGAGAATCGCCTAATAAAATTGGAAATCCATTATGAAAGTGAGGTAACTCTAAAAGAAAAGCTCCAATCAGAATACAGACAAATGATAAAATATATTGTAAAACTTTGGATTTCGGTTTGGTCATTTTTACCGTCTTTCTACTTCTTCTTTAAATTCCCATACTTTAAACATTACTTAAGCAAAGTAGATGTTTATTAATTTGCTTTAAACATACTAATAATGCTTTACTTCATATGCAAACTTTAAGCTGGCAGTTTTTTAATCATTCCCAATCATTGACAAACAAAGTGAACGGTATTCATAACTTTGTATAAATAATCAGAATGAAAGTCCTATTTGATGTTAATCATGCTGGTCATGTTCACTTTGTCAGAAATGCTTATCGGCAGCTAACAGATAAAGGTCATACGTGTTTTATTACAGCTAGTGATAAACCACTTGTTTATCAACTTCTTAAAGAGTACGATTTGCCTTACTTCCCAATGGGACATATTGGGAAGTCATTATTGGCAAAACTATTTAAACTATTACTCCACGATCTTCGATTATTTTTATATTGTTTAAAACATAAACCAGATGTTATTCTCGGAATAGTAGCTATTCGAGGTTCTCATGTCGGATGGTTACTACGTATAAAATCAATTGTTTTTACAGATACAGAACATGCAGCCAAACAAATTGCATTATTTAAACCATTTACAAATGAAATTCACACTCCAAATTGGTTTACTAAAGATCTTGGACCAAAACAAGTTAAGTATTCTGGATTTCATGAATTAGCTTATTTACATCCAAACAATTTTAATCCAAGACAGGAAGTGCTTTCTTTGCTTGGAGTAGAAGATGGAGCCAAATACTTCATATTAAGGTTTGTAGCCTGGGATGCTACTCATGATAAAAATCAATTTGGAATTAGCTTAAAAACAAAGCGAGCGATCATAGATATATTATCAAAACAAGGTAAAATTTTTATAAGCTCTGAGTATGAATTAGAAGAGGAGTTTAAACAATATAATTATGACCTTCCAACAGCATACTTACATGATGCACTTTTCTATTCAACCATCGTCATTAGTGAAGGGGCTACTACTGCTTGCGAAGCTGCAATTTTAGGAATACCTACGCTATATATAAATTCTCTTCATCTTGGCTATATTACCTATCTAGAAAGAGACCATGATCTACTCTATCATATACTTGACCAAGAAGCTATCATTACTAAATTGGAGGAACTACTTGATCATTCAACATTAAAACTAGATTGGGAAAACAAAAAGAATCATTTTATTAAAGACCAGCTAGATACTACAGCATATATTGTGGACATAATAAACGGTTAATACTGCCGATTTTCATAATAGAATGTTGCAGTATCCAAATGGTGGGTTCATCAATGTTAAAGGATACCAAATTAGATACCATATCAGATACCAAAACCAGTTGATTCAAACAACACCAAAATAAAAAAAGACCCTGAACTTCAATGAGTTAGGGTCTTCTGAGTAGCGGCGGCAGGACTTGAACCTACGACCTTCGGGTTATGAGCCCGACGAGCTACCAACTGCTCCACGCCGCGATGTATTTTTAAATAGAATAAATCTATTGTTATTTAATTTAGATTAAAGCCATTGCTCTAATGGATTGCAAATATAATTGAATTTTATTAGGAAGCAACAACTAATGAAGATGATTATAATACAATTATAAAATATCCTTCTTACCATCTAGAGAAAAGTACTACATTCAGAGATATCTAATCTTTTATAATTTGTACATTTAATGAAAAGATATTATGATTCTTCGATTGATTCTATTTTTAGCGATAAATTTTGGTGCTTTAGCCCTAGGGAGTATGTCAACAAGTGCGGGCGTTTTTGGGGATTGGTATGTATCATTAAACAAAGCCCCTTGGACACCACCTGGGTGGGTTTTCGGTGCTACTTGGACGCTCATTATGGTTTGTTTGTCAGTATATATGGCATATGCATGGGAAAAAATATCGAATCGTTCTTTGCTCCTAGGATTGTATGGTGTTCAACTCATATTGAATATCGGATGGAATCCTGTATTTTTCAATCTTCAAAATGTTATCCTTGGCCTAATTATAATATCAAGTCTTACAATCCTTGTGGGTTATATTATGAATCGTTTTAAGTTCGAGATGAAAAATCTAACGTACCTACTTATGCCTTATCTGATTTGGTTAGTTATAGCTACATCACTTAACGCATATGTATTATTATACAACTAAAAGATTAGGTATTCATTGATTTAGGTCGTTGAATAAATGCATGATCTGAATCTAATTTTGCTTGTTCTCCGGATGATATATTTAATGCTT
>CALDTZ010000126.1 GCA_937924805.1 uncultured Saprospiraceae bacterium | reverse complement strand
GTCAACCCAATATTTATCAACGTTAATTGATGTTTAAGTTTAGAAATAACGACCATCCTTCTTGTATCATTTTTTGTTTCATTAGCAGTTACTACTTTAGGTTTTATTGCTTTGTTTACTTCTTGATTAAAAAATTCAACTTTGTTATTGGCTTCTGTTTCTAGAGAGGTCTTTTCAAAATTTAAAGGTGTCTCCTGATTTCTATAAGTCTCTTTATAAAAAACACCTTTTTCTGTTTCTTCGATTCTATTTCCTTCTTCCTTATTTGAGTTTGCTTGTACTATTTCATTGACACTTGCTGTACTCGTATTTTTAATATTTGTGTTGAACGATGTTTCTGTTTTTGATAATGGATATTCGTTTAAATTATCGTCCATCTTTACTGTTTCATTTTTTTGAGTATTTGAAATTTCAAGATTGAATGTAATTTGGGACAAATTATACATAATAAACCCGCCACTAACTGTGATTAAGCCAAGAAAAAACCAAAGTAAATAAAAAGGGTATTTCTTTTTCTTTTTAGGAAGGCTTGATTCTAAATCTGCCCATACCATATCCGTATCTAAATCAAAGGACATATCATCTAATATTTGTCCTAATTTTTCTTCATTATTTGATAGATCTCTGTTCATAATCTATGATTTTGTAAAGCTCTTTTGAAGCTTAATAATTTTTGTTTTACTTGCATTATGACTCACCATCATTTCTGCTGGAAATTGATCTTTTATTAACTTTCTTCCTCTCGTGACTAAAGATCTTGAGCTACTTTCTGTAATCCCCATATAGGCACCAATTTCTTTATGTGAATAACCTTCTACGATATACATATTAATAGCAACTCTATATTTATCAGGCAACTTATTGATAAATGAAAGTACCGTTTCTTCATTTAATGAATGTTCGACAGGAGCATCAAGACTCGGTTCGTTTATTTCATTTAATTCGACAGCTTGAAATTTCTTTTCTTTCCGTAAATGTTCCAAACATTTATAAACGGTAACCTTTGAAATCCAAGATTTAAACAAGCCTATTTCTTCATACTTATGAATATTATTTAGTACTTGTAGCAATGACTCTTGCAATACATCTTTTGCGATCTCTCTATCGTGTACATATCTAACGCAGATTGTATACATATACTTAGAATATGAATCGACGAAAGCCTTTTGCCCTGATCGTTCCCGATTCTTACATGATAATATGATTTGTTTTTCGTTCAATGTAGAATCTATAATTTTGATAGGATAACACCTTCTACTGGGTAATATGCAGCCAACTCTGGAGAAATGGTCCTCATCCACAAGTCACCTTTAAAATGAACCCGAATCCAGTTTTCATCGCCCGCATTAAAATGGGTAATTACACATTCATTCACACCACAACCGAAAGCAGAATTTTCGCATTCAATATTATATCCAGCGTTGCCAAAAGTAGTATCGTTTATATAAATTAGAATTTCATCTTCATTATAACTGCCTCTTGTAACACCTTTGATTTTAAATCTAAAATCATTGTCTTGTGATTTAAATACGGTTCTTTCTTGATCTATCGAAACATTAAAAGGTTCATAGATTTTCATTTCGTTATTAATCGTCACATATGAATATCCATTTTCAAAGTTTTCACAATTACTTAAAAAACCAATCTCTTTGGTAATATCATCTGACCAAGGTAAAGCGACTCCTTTTTTGGCTGAATCGATATTATAGCCAGCTAAGGTGATATTTTCATTGCATTTACTTAACCAAACGTCGATATTCATTTCACTAAAAGCATAATATCTTTCTTGTGTCTGATCTTCAATAACAAATTCGCCTCCTAATTGAAGTTCTCCTCCACAACTAAATATTTGTGTTTTGACATGGAAAAGATCATTTGAAATCGTATTTATTTCAATAGGAGAAGCTTTAAGATCTTCAATTCCAACTTCAATCTCAATATTTGTAATAGTTGATCCACAAGGATTATTAATTGTGAGTTCTGTTATTTTGTCTGATGATAATACTTGTACCCATTTCCCATTAGATGTGGTAACAATCTGGCTTGACGCAAAGGAATTGTCAATGGATACCTTTTGAAAAGCCAGTGGCCGATTTTCTCGAACAAATTGACTTTCATAGATTACGGCTTCTTCATAATTAGCAATCGCATACATACCCAATGAAGCTATCTTAATATCTGCTTCCGATATTTCATTTATAAAAACCCATCGATTGACATTTTCATCAAAATAAAATAGACTTTGATTTATAAAACCTGTTGTCGAAAGAGTTGCTGTTCTTTCGGGTCTTATATTTATGGAAACTTCATTTTCATTCGTAATGTTAATATCAAAGTATGCAGATATTTCAAGCTGTAGCAAATGACCAGATCTATTGATTCCGTGTGAAGCTAGAGAAGTCATTTGCGATACGTCCAATGATTGATGCATTGAATAGGTTAAATTTTCTATATCACCATCAGGTGATTCAATGCCATCCATAGGTAGCTGAATCTTTATTTGGTCATTTACATTAATACTGGGGTTAGAAGATTGCAGTGGATTCGTTGAAAAACCGTCTATGATAGGAAATGATATATAATTGACTGTATTTTCAATTAAGTTACTTTGAGTAAATGAAACCAACTCTTTATCATTATATAAATAAATCGGTTGACTATACTTTGATACATGATTCAATTCAACAGTGAAAACTGAATGAAATACTTCAAATGTTTCATCACCGACAACAAGCTGTAGGGGACCTCCATCAAATATTGTTTTATCCGGGTATTCACCGAGTATTTTGGTTTGTTCTACAGTAATTGAAGTAATGCCTATACTTACATTTTCTGTTGAATCATCTGAGTCTTTGTAACAAGAAACAAATAGGATAGAAGACAATAGAATGAAGTACAGCTTTTGCATAATAATCGCTTTAATTATTATTATAATGCAATTAAATTACAAAGTGCTGCACGCAAAGGTGCATTTTTAGATTATTTTTTCATTTATA
Source organism: uncultured Saprospiraceae bacterium (assembly GCA_937924805.1). Lineage (GTDB taxonomy): Bacteria > Bacteroidota > Bacteroidia > Chitinophagales > Saprospiraceae > JAHDDO01. The sequence continues at coordinate 6,557 of CALDTZ010000126.1, read as the reverse complement.
GATGTATAACCTCTCCATAGGCTGCAGCCGTCGCTTCCATTACGGCCTCACTCATTGTTGGATGCGGATGTATTGCTTTCAACAATTCATGTCCAGTCGTTTCCAAAGCTCTAGCTGCAACAATTTCTGCGATCAACTCCGTTACATTATATCCGACCATATGGGCTCCTAGAAGTTCACCATATTTTGCGTCATAAATTACTTTTATAAAACCTTCTTTTGCTCCTGCTGCACTTGCTTTACCCGATGCTGAGAAAGGAAATTTTCCGATTTTAAGTTCGTATCCAGCTTCCTTTGCTTGGGCTTCTGTCATACCTACGCTACTTACCTCAGGCATACAATATGTACACGAAGGAATATTATTGTAATCAATAGGAGTAGGGTGGTGTCCTGCAATTTTTTCAACACAAAGTATTCCCTCTGCTGTAGCAACGTGTGCCAATGCCGGTCCAGGTACTACATCCCCAATTGCATAAATTCCTGGAACATTCGTTTGATAAAATTCATCTACCTGTATTAACCCTCGATCGGTTTTGATACCTAGCATTTCAAGACCAATATTTTCAGTATTTGGAGCTACACCCGCTGCAGATAAGACAACATCACAAGTGATTTCACTTATTTCACCCGATTTATTATTTTTTACTTTTACTTTACAAGACTTTCCAGATGTGTCAACAGCTTCAACAGCAGATCCTACCAAAACATTAATACCAGACTTTTTAAATACTTTTGTAAGCTCCTTAGAGACATCTTTATCTTCTCGTGGCAATAACCCCTGAGCCAAATATTCTACGATGGTTACTTCTGTGCCCATAGAAGCATAAACATAGGCAAATTCAACTCCTATAGCACCTGCACCAACGACAACCATTTTCTTCGGCTGCTTTTCTAAAGTCATAGCCTCTCTATACCCAATAATCTTTTTACCATCCATAGGCATTGAAGGTAATCCTTTTGCTCTACCACCTGTTGCCAAGATGATACTTTCTGCACTGTACTCTGATTTTTTCCCTTCCTTATCCGTTACAACAACTTTTTTTCCTCTAGCCAAGGTTCCTGTTCCTTCAATGACAGTAATCTTGTTCTTTTTCATCAAAAAATTAACGCCTTTACTCATGCCACCTGCAACATCTCTACTTCTCCCAATAACGGCTTTAAAATCTACTTTTGCTGATGAAACATTAATACCGTAATCTTCGGCATGATTTATATAATTAAACACCTGAGCACTCTTTATTAATGCCTTGGTCGGAATACATCCCCAATTTAGACAAACACCACCAAGCTTTTCTTTTTCTATGATAGCTACTTTTTTTCCTAATTGCGATGCTCTGATTGCTGCTGGATATCCTCCAGGTCCACTTCCGATAACGATTATGTCAAAATTCATCTTTATAGAGTTTTAATTTCTGATGTTTATTTTATAAAAATTTGTGCAAATATACCAATATGAGACATTGTATCACTAAATATTTTGAAATCTAGCTAAGCCATCATGAAAATCTTTGACTTCATAAAAATTTCCGATTGGGATTATTGATCCCTTAGTATTAATAAATTCAATCCCCATGCCATTTGCAGCCAATCTTCGTGCGAATCCATTTTTGAAATCAAAAGCAATTGGCAAATCGGATTTGAGGAGTTCATTCCCATTTTTATCAATATAATTCCATTGACCATTTTCCTTTTGAACAATTGCTAAGCCGTTTTTAAATTGTTGAAGTACTTTATATTTTGGTTCTACAAGCAGCTCTCCTTTTATATCTAGTACACCTAGCAAGTTTTCCTTTTTACAGATCCAATTATTTTCATCGCCGTAAATAATCTTATCATAAGCAAGTAATTTTACTTTTTTACTTGATTTAGCATCAACCAAATGCCAATCATCTTGGTCCTTTGCAACAAAGTATCCAGATTGAACATCAGTTACTTTATCAAACCAAATTTGCTTTTTATTTATGTTATCAACATCTGTGATACAATACTTTTTATCCTTTTTTAACTTAAAATAGGATTCATTTAACCGCTTAATACTTTCATATTCAAATGATAAAATCGTATTTACATTTTTGTCAATGATACCATATTTACCTTTCGTTTTAACAACAGCCCAACCATTTTTAAATCCAGTAGCTTTATCATACCGTGTAGGAATATTCCATTCTCCTTTTTTATCTAAAAAACCCCATGCATTACCAAATTTACTTGGCGCCAATCCTTCAGAATAGAATCTAAGCTCTTGGTATTTATATGTAAATAAAGAATCTCCTCTTTCATTGATCAACATCCATTTATTATCAAATTTTTGAGCCAACGCTACCTTATCGTTAAATCTGGTGATCGCTTTAAACTGAAAAGGAATAATCACTTCATCTTTTTCATTGATAAAGCCCCATTTGCCATTTAAATTGGCACCAATAAGTGATCCTTTTTCAAAATCGTGAATATCATCAAACCTAGGTTCAATGATAATATTTCTAGCTGTATCAATCATTCCCCATTTAAGGGCGTCTGCCTCATAATCTTCCATATATTCCTCATAGCTAGGCTTTTCCTCAGCACTTGCATCGTTTTTACAACCACAATAAATGATCATACTACACAATAAGCTAGTTATTAGAAGGTTCTTTATCATATATTTATATTGATGTATTTATTGAACTTTAGTTTTATTGCTGCTCTTATTCTTCCCGTATTAACCTATTCCATTGAGGATATTTGCCTCTTCAATAGTGATTTCGACTTAATATTTACTACTGAAGATGTTCAAACTTCGTTAGGCACAATGAAGATAAATAACTACCATTCAAATGTAGAAGATTCAAAAGGGATTATTTATAAATTCATTTATTACTCTTATCCTGATGAGGTACAAATAACCTTGAAAGAAGATGAATCATTATTAGATACCTTACTTTATTCGGTCGCAGAAAATTTAGCTTCTAAAAACGAAAGCGTTATTCAATATAATTCACCTCAAATTTACCAAGGAAGACCTTGTCAAATTTTCCGAATAAAATCAGGACAATCATTCACTAAAGGCAGAGCTACTTTCCACAAAGGAACGATGTTGATTCAAATCGTTGAGGCAAAAGAAGAAAATTTTACATCTTCGGTTATTCAGTCCTATTTTGATGGGCTTCATTTACTCCAATAAATGAATAATAATTCATTAAATATTCCATTTTATACTTTCTGTGGTAGTACATTTACTGAAGTAATTAGCTTGTACTATGAAAACTAAAAAAATTGCTGTTTTTCCTGGATCATTTGATCCAATTACACAAGGGCATGTAGAACTTGTGAAACGAGCAATTCCTTTATTTGATAAGATTATTGTAGCTGTCGGTATTAATGCGCAAAAGAAATATCTTTTCCCATTAGATCAACGCCTATCTTGGTTAAAAAAGGTATTTGCTAATGAAGACAAAGTGGATGTTAGTTCATTTAAAGGCCTTACTGTTAATTTCTGTAAAGACATGAATGCACATTACTTATTAAGAGGATTACGAAATGCGAGTGACTTTGATTATGAAAAAACGATAAGTCAACTTAACAATATCATTGGTGAAGATTTAGAAACTATTTTTCTAATTAGTCATCCTGCTTTCAGTCATGTTTCTAGTACGATAGTTCGAGAGATTATTATCGGTAAAGGAGATGTTTCTGCTTTTGTACCAAGTATTATTTCAAACGATTTAAAATCATAAAAACATTATGTCAAACGGATTTTTTACGGTTCCTACGGTAATTAACGAAGGAACGCCTGCTTATTTAAAAGGTAGTCAAGAAAGAAAAAACATATTAGCTGCCATTAAGAAAGCGAAATCAAAACCTGCTAGTATCCCAATGACTATTGGTGGTAAAAAGGTCCATACTAAAAATAAATTCACGATGCGACCGCCGCATGAGCTTAAACATACGTTGGGTACTTTTAGTCAAGGAAACAAAAAGGACTTTCAAAAAGCAATCGATGCAGCTTTAGCGGCCAAAGAATCATGGGCAGCTATGGCATGGGAAGATCGTGCAGCTATCTTTTTAAAAGCAGCAGATTTGCTAACAGGTCCTTATCGTGATAGAATGAATGCTGCAACGATGTTGTGTCAATCAAAAAATATATATCAAGCAGAAGTTGATAGTATTGCTGAAATGGCGGATTTCTTACGTTTCAATGTGCACTTTATGACGGAGATTTATAAAGAGCAACCTATCAATACACCAGGTGTTTGGAATCGAATTAATTACCGTCCCTTAGAAGGATTTGTATTTGCAATCACACCTTTTAACTTCACAGCGATTGCCGCAAACCTACCTAGTGCTCCAGCTATGCTTGGTAACACTGTCGTTTGGAAACCAGCAGATTCCCAAGTATTTTCAGCAGCTGTCATTATGGATATTTTTGAAGAAGCTGGATTACCGGATGGTGTCATTAATATGGTCATGGGGAGTGGCCCAGATATGGGTGATGTAATTTTTAAGCACAGAGATTTTGCTGGACTCCACTTTACTGGTAGTACTGGGGTATTTAAGCACTTGTGGAAAACCATTGGTCAAAATATTGACATATACAAAACCTATCCTAAGATAGTAGGGGAGACGGGAGGTAAAGATTTCGTCGTAGCTCATTCATCGGCGAATCCAAAAATGGTCGCAACTGCATTAACAAGAGCTGCTTTTGAATTCCAAGGACAAAAATGTTCGGCTGCATCAAGAGCTTATATCCCTAAGTCCTTATGGAAAAAGACTTGGAAATACTTAAAAGCAGATATTGAATCTATCAAAATGGGTACGGTTGAAGATTTTGGTAATTATGTTAATGCCGTGATCGATGAAAAAAGTTTTGACAATATCGCCACCTATTTAAAAGGTGCAAAGAAATCTAAAGATGCTGATATTTTAATCGGTGGAGGATTTGATAAATCAGAAGGTTACTTTATTGAACCAACAGTCATTCAAGTTAAAGATCCGATGTATAAAACAATGTGTGAAGAAATCTTTGGCCCTGTATTGTCTGTATATGTTTATGATGATAAAGATTTTGATAAGATTTTACATATCGTTGATAATACCTCAGAATATGCATTAACAGGATCCATTTTTGCGAAAAGCCGTGATGTGATCAATCATGCAAGTCATATATTAAGAAATGCTACTGGAAACTTTTATATAAATGATAAACCTACCGGTTCTGTTGTAGGGCAACAGCCATTTGGTGGATCTAGAGGTTCTGGTACAAATGACAAAGCCGGAAGTAAACTTAACTTACTTCGTTGGTTATCACCACAAACGATTAAGGAAAGTTTTGCTGCACCAAAAGACTATCGTTACCCTTGGTGTGAAAGTGAAGATTAAAAAATGATAATAAAAAAGTAGGGGAGCGTTGCTCCCCTTTTTTATGCATATTTGTTTCCAAATTTAGATAACTTATACTTAGAATATATGTACAGTCTATTTTATCATTTTATAAAATTTGTTTTTTTACTCTTATTACCATTTGCACTATTATTAAGAGGTGCTACTTTTTTACATGTATACTATGAATATAGTTCATCTATTTGTTTATTATTATCAACGATAGGTACAGCCATCTTAATGTTTATTTATTTCAGTTTTTTCTATGGTCAATTGACAGGTAGGTTTGGTACATTTAATGCATTAAAAAGAAGAGCTATGTTTGCTTTTCTTTTGGTTTTCGTCTATAGTATGCATGGAATCCTCTTTTTCTCGGTAAATAACCTAAAGTCACCTAATCTAAAAGACGAAATGAGCAGTCTGCATCCGATACTAAGACTTAGTTTGAGCACTTTAGTTTATATTGATAATGATCTAATTATCACAGATGCAAGTCGGCAAACAGAAGATTATAAATCAATGGGAATGAAGTCCAATCAATCCTCATTACATTTTAAGCAACCGAGTTCTAATTATGTTCATGCCGTGGATATTCGAACGAATGGAAGAGCCGAAATAAAAAATCGTTTGGTCGAAGCTTATTTTAGACTTATGGGATTCAGAACGCATAGGCATATAGGAACAGCTGATCATCTTCATATTTCAATTAAAAGTTTCGACAACCCTTCCGCAAGATAACGACTCTTAAATAAATCTTTGATTCACTTGTTTTATCACGCATTCTTCTTCATTAGGGATGAGAGCCAAAATGATACCCAAATAAACTTTATGATTCCTTTTCTTTTATTGTGGTATACCTTTCATATTTAGCTGGATCCGCTTCCGTTCTAAATCAATCGATAAAACTTCTACATTAACTTTCTGATCAAGCCTCAATACTTCAGCAGGATCTTTTATAAATCGATTGGTAATTTGCGATATATGGATCAGGCCATTTTCTTTAATTCCTATATCTACGAAAGCTCCAAATTTGGTGAGATTACTTATTATTCCTGGTAAAACCATGCCAGCCGTAAGGTCTTTTATCTCTCTGATGTGCTCATTAAAATTAAATATTTTAGCTTCACCTCTAGGATCTAAGCCAGGTTTATTTAATTCTTTTACGATATCTTTTAGTGTAGGTAATCCTACTTTATCAGAAA
>CALDTZ010000125.1 GCA_937924805.1 uncultured Saprospiraceae bacterium | reverse complement strand
TTAGGTCAAATGAAACACGTCGTATTAGTTTTTCTTTGGATGCTCTTTTGTTTGGAGTAATTCCGTTTTGATTCAGTTTTGCTGCAATGAAATTATCGATTTCATTGTTTCCCCAATCTTCTGTTTTCTCGGGTATTTCAGGTTTGATGGGAGGGCTGAATGCCCAATGTGTTTTATATTCTGCTCCTTGCTCAATCCATTTTTGTAAGACTGCTTTTTCGTATTCCGTCAATTCTAGATTTGATTCAGGAGGAGGCATTTTTAAGTTAGGGTCTTCGCTGAATATCCGAGTGACTAATTCACTTTTTTCAATGGAACCGGGTACAATAGCGAAATGATCTTGTTTTTCGCCCAAGGCTTTATAAGCATCTTCAGGAGTGTTTAGTGATAAGCCACCTTCAATGGCATTTTTATCAGGACCGTGACATTTAAAACAGCGATCAGAAATAATAGGTTTTACATCAAAAGTAAAATCAATAACTTCAGGCAACTCCTTATTACTTTCATTAATAGCAATGAGTTTTGTAGAATCGTTATTTGAGTTGCAACTAATTAAGTTGAAAAAGAAGGCGCACGAAACGAAAATAAGTTTGACATATCGCAATGGTTTCTTGGTTTCACTAAAGCCTATTATCATAAGTGGTTCGGTTTTTCTCTTGATGAGAGACTTTACTAAAAATACGAAAAATGTAGTTCATGTAAATTTTTTATAACCAAATACCTTTTAAACATCTATTTTGCTTAATTAGGAAATTGAAAATTTGCTTAAAATCTAATATTCACTTTTTGGATTTGATAATCGAAGTCGTTTGTAAATGGGACTGAATATTCTTAATTTTCATTCAACCTAATGTTTATAAAAGGAAATATGTACTTGGTCTATGAAGGAGATGAAAAATAATGTTGTTAGTTGCTTCTATTTGCTGTTTGGTTCGCTATTTTGTTTTTCTCAAAATACCCCAAGAACATACATTGCTCACCAAACTAGCAGCCATATAGAAATTGATGGGAATGCTGCAGAAACTTCTTGGCAGAATGCGCCTTGGTCTGATTCTTATATCGATATTGAAGGAGTTAAGATACCGACCTACGATACCAAAATGAAAATGATATGGGATGACGATTACTTATATGTATTTGCCAAAATGGAAGAACCTCATGTTTGGGGAAATCTGAAAGAACGTGACACCGTTATATTTTACAACAATGATTTTGAGATTTTTATAGATCCTGATGGAGATACCCATAATTACTACGAATTTGAAATGAATGCTCTGAATACCATTTGGGATTTATTTCTATCAAAACCCTACAGAAATGGAGGAGCAATATTAGGCGGATGGGACTTTAAAGGTTTACGCTCTGCGGTTTCCGTTCAAGGCACTTTAAATGATTTTAGTGATCAAGACGAAGGTTGGCAAATTGAAGTTGCCATACCATGGTCATTTAGAACGCATCCTGGAGGTCAAACCGTCATACCAAAAAATGAGTTTTGGCGTATGAATTTCTCAAGAGTTAATTGGGATTTTGAATTGAAAAACGGTCAATACAAACGTGCAAAAGAAAAAACTACAGGGAATTATCTCAAGGAATATAATTGGGTCTGGTCTCCTCAAGGGGTCATTAATATGCATGAGCCAGAGCATTGGGGTTATGTCTATTTTTCAGAAAAAAAGACTGAAGAAATAGGAAGTTTTAGAGTCCCTAAAGATGAATTTGTAAAGTGGTATTTATATGACTTGTATCGTCAAAATTTAAAGCTGGAGCAAATGTCAAGTACGAATTTGACTCCAAAAATAATTTTAGAAAAAGAAGTTGTCCCGAAGTTGGAAGTCTATAATTTTGGTTGGACAATCTGGGTAAAAAGTCCATTCACAAATCAAATTTTAAGTATTGCAAAAGATGGTAAATTCGAAACAAGAACAGAGTAGTATGAGTTTTTTAAAGCGTTTTCTTTTTTTAGTATTCATTGCTTCTATTTCATGTTGTGATGAAGTTTTCGCTCAAACGGATGTCAACTCAGAAAAAGTATTTAAATTTTGGACTTGGATTACAGCAGACGAAAAAAGAACTAATGAATCGTTTTCTGAGGACTTTGAAAAGTATAGTAGGAATGGTATTGATGCAATTTTAATAAATACCTACGCAAATCCGAAACTTTTGGAACGTTTGGTGCCCTTGGCTAAGAAGAATGATTTGGAAGTGCATGCGTGGATGTTTACCGTGAATCGCCCAGGTGATAAGATTGCCGAACAGCATCCGGAATGGTACGCAGTCAGTCGAGACGGGAAATCTTGTTTCGATGATCCGCCATATGTTGGGTATTATAAATGGATGTGCCCTACACGTAAAGAATCCAAAGCACATATCTTAAGTTTGGTAGAAGGTCTCGCTAAAGTAGAAGGCGTAGCCAGCGTACATCTCGATTATATAAGATATTCAGATATTTTCTTGCCTATAAGTCTTTTGCCGAAATATGATTTGAAACAAGAAACAGAACTTCCTAGGTATGATTTCTGCTATTGTGATGTTTGTGTTTCCGAATTCGAAAAAATACACCATAAAAATCCCAAGGATTCTGAAAATCCATCTATCGATATGGAATGGAAAAATTTCAGATTAAATAAGGTAAAAGCCATTGTTGATGAAGCTTATGATATTGTCCATGCAAATAATAAGATGTTGACTGCTGCGGTTTTTCCCTATCCAGAAATGGCAGATCATATGGTGCGTCAGCGATGGGATAAATGGAATGTAGATGCGGTACTTCCTATGATTTATCACAGCTTTTATAATGAAGAAATCGATTGGATAGGATATGCGACAGGACAGGGAGTTTCTGATTTAAAAGGAAAAGAAACAGAATTACATACTGGAATTTATGTACCAAACATGAAACCCGAAGAACTCAAATCAGCAATGCAAGCGGCAAAGAAAAATGGAGCAAAAGGTGTTGCTTTGTTTGACGGACCAGCAATTACAGATGAGCAATGGGAGATAATCAGTAGTTTTAAAGATTGATATTGTAACTTAATCAGTATTCAAGACCAAACCATATAATAGCTATATCCTTATGAAAAAAGCAAACCGAACATTAAGCAGAAGAAAATTTATTGGAAAATCGACCCTCGCAGCTGCGGGTGCTACCCTTATAAGCCCTTCACTTTTTGGTGCACCTGCCATATTGAAACATTATAAAAAACCAAATTCTATTATCAATGGAGTACAAATAGGAGTGATTACCTATTCATTTCGAAGTATGGAAGACCAAAGTGCCGAGGCTATATTGAAGTATGTTTTGGATAGTGGAATGAATGCTATTGAACTAATAGGCGATCCGGCAGAAACTTTTGCAGGTAGACCCGTAAACCCAATAGATATGTCAAAAATGTGGGGTTTAATGGTTAAAAGACGAGATGCCGAGCTTACAGAAGATGAAGTAAAGGAATTAGCCGATATGACTGCTATTCAGGATTCATATAAAAAGGATGTTTCAAAATGGCGGATAACTTCAGATATGAGTAAGTTCGAACAATTTCGAAAAATGTATAACGATGCGGGAGTAAATATTTATGCTTTTAAACCAAGAAATACTTTTGGGATGGATAACTCTGATGCAGATATCGAATGGGGAATGAAGGTTGGTAAAATACTT
>CALDTZ010000124.1 GCA_937924805.1 uncultured Saprospiraceae bacterium | reverse complement strand
TTCATACCGCTATTTTAGCAGGTATTATGGGACTCAAACAAACGAGTCAGCTCATTCCACTTTGCCATCCATTGGCCATTACGGGAAGTGATATCCAAATAGGTATGCTAGATGCTAAGACGATTAGAATTGTATGTGAAGTAACGTGTGAAGGGAAAACAGGCGTAGAAATGGAAGCATTAACTGGAGCAACCATAGCAGCATTGACGATCTATGATATGCTTAAAGGTTTTTCTCAAGAAATGGAAATCATAGAAACGAAATTGTTGGTAAAAACAGGAGGAAAAAGCGATGTCAAAAGAAGTTAAAAAACATACCAAGCATACTGCATTAACCAAACCAGCTGGCGGTGATTATCATTTTAACGAATGGGCGATCATTGGGGCTCCTTGTGATACGATCAATCCTTTAGCTCTAGAGATTAACACGTTATTAAAGGATAAGTTAAAAATAGGTTGGTTAGACGCGGATCATACCAAAGCTAAAAAGATCCCTGATTTTGATATTGTACATACTGACAAGATTAGTTATCAATCAACAGCTTCGATTCATTCGTATGGAATTAAACAAAATCGAAAACGATTCACAGATCTAGATTTATTGCTTATCAACGGCAATCACTTTATTGGTGACAAACAAATTGTTATTATCACAGATGAGAAAAAAGAATCGCTCCGAAAAAAATTAGATAGACTTACGGATATTCGAATGATATTATTAGAACGATCATCTGCAGATATTCATGATTTTATTATTGAGTTAGTAGATGGAAAGGAAGATCTTACCATCTTTAGAATTGCAGAAACTGAAAAAATTGCTAACGCTATTCTTGATACGTACCAACAAGAATTACCTAAATTAAATGCGCTGATTCTTGCTGGTGGGAAAAGCCAACGAATGGGAGAAGATAAAGGTGCCATTCAATATCATGGAAAACCTCAACGGGAATTTGAAGCAGATTTAGCATCGAAATTTTGTTACAAAACCTTTATTTCTTGCCGCAAAAATCAAGATGAATTAATCGAAACTAAATATATAAAGCTATACGACACCTTCGATGGTTTAGGTCCTTATGGAGGCATCCTTTCGGCTTTTAGAGCTTACCCAAACAACGCATGGCTCACACTTGCTTGTGATTTGCCTTATTTAAACAAATCCATTCTGAAGCAATTAACGTCAAGTAGAAACCCATCTAAATTAGCTACTTGCTTTTATAATCCCGATACAAAATTTCCAGAACCATTGATTACCATCTGGGAGCCAAGAGCTTATTCAATACTTTTGGAGTTTCTGAGTCAAGGATATAGCTGCCCAAGAAAAGTATTAATTAATACAGAAATCGAAATGATCAATATGGAAAATATTGAAGGGATGAAAAATGTAAATGAACCGGCTGAGATGATCGAAGCAATAAAAGTGTTGAATTCTAAGAAATAAAGTAAATAGGGTAGACGGCTCCTTTTTTAAATGTTACTTTATTTTGTGGTAGCTCCATAATTGCATTTCCGTTGACCAAATTTGCCAAATCCCCAGAACCATTACCCAATTGCGGTATTGCAATGCATTGGCCAGCTTCATTTGATTTTGTTTGTACAATAATAAAATAGGTTAAGGATGGTTTGAAGCTTAGATCTTGAGCTAGAATGGCATAGTTAGGATTTGGCGTTAATTCCGAAATTGATAATAGCCATTGTCCAATATACTTATGGGTACATACAAAGGACGATATAGGATTTCCTGGGAGTGCAAAAACAGTACATTGATCTGTCGTTCCAAACCAAAAAGGTTTTCCTGGCCTTTGCTTCACGCGGTGAAAATGTTTTTTTACGCCTATTTCCTCAAGCACCTCTGGGATGAAATCAAATTTCCCTTTGGATACACCACCACTCAAAATAATCGCATCATATTGCAAAATATGGTCCGTTAACTTCTTCCTTATCTCTGATTTGTTATCATTAATATGCTCAATATCTGCTTGATACCCCCATGATTGTAATACAGCTTTTATTTGATGCACATTTGATTTTCGTATTTGATGTTCTGCAGGTTTTTCCTCAACGTTAACAAGTTCATTTCCTGTAGACAATAACAATAGACTAGGCTTGGCTTTTACACTTATAAAGTCTTTGCCAATACTCGTTGCTATACCAATGATACCTGCGTTGATAATCCTGTTTTTTGTTACCAAACAATCACCTTCTTTTTTATCTTTTCCTTGAATGTGAATATTTTGCCATTTTTTTGTTTGGTCAATAGTAATGGTTGCTACATTCTTATTTATTTCTAAATCCTCATACCGTACAACCACATTAACTCCTTTGGGCAAGATAGCACCTGTCATTACCTCTATGCAATGTGTCGATTTTTTTAATGTTTGTTTTCGATCTCCCGCAGCGGCAACCCCTTCAATCAAATATTTTCGTTGACCATTGTCAAATGTAGCATGATCAATCGCAATGCCATCCATCATAACTCGATGATATGGAGGAAAATCTCGATCGGCATAAAGATGTTCAGCTAATACTCTTCCTAATGCTTTGGTAAAGTGGATGGATTCTTTTTTGCTTGGAATCGCTACGGATTGGATGATTTTTATGGCTTCGTCTACATGTATCATATTAACCTCCTATTGATGCCATAGATTCTGAAATAGTTGGCCGGTTACTTCGGTTTTTCTCTGCTTCAAATCCATCAATAGCACGGTGTCCAATGGCTTCCTTGATCGCTTGTAAAATTTCGATGTCAGTAGCTCCAGCCCGCATGATATCTTTTATATTGAATATTCCGTCATCATAAAGACAAGTTTTAATCGTTCCTTTTGGCGTCAACCGAATTCGATTACAACTCCCGCAAAAACTTCTTGTATAAGCAGGAATAATTCCAAAAGTGCCTTTGAATCCCTCCACTTGATAATTTAAAGATGTTGATCCTTTAGGGTCTGGTAGTTTTTTGATTGTACCAAAATGGGTTTCAATATGGTGGTATATTTTTTCATAATTCCATTCCAATTTAGGATAGAAATTACCATCTCCATTAAATGGCATCTCTTCAATAAATCGAATGGATACATTATCGGTTTCTCCCAATGCAACCATTGGAATGATATCGTCTATATTTTGGTCTTTTAAAACAACCGCGTTTACTTTTAAATCCAATGTAGCTTCCTTCATCTCTTCGTAACAAGCCCAAACTTCATCAAAACAAGTACGTCTTGTAATTCTTTCAAAACGAGTTTTATCGATACTGTCGATACTTAAGTTAAATGATCGGATGCCTAGAGCTATAAGTTCACTCAGGTAAGGTCTAGTCAGAGTACCATTCGTTGTAATGGCAATTTTATTTATGGTTTCTATATCTGACAATGATTTTAAAAACCCCATGATGTCTTTTCGTAAAAAGGGTTCTCCTCCCGTTATTCGAATCTTATTGACACCATTTTTGGATAAGATTGTCAGGATACGCAACATCTCTTCATACGTCAAAAGATCATTTCTTTTAAGGAATTGAATACCTGAAGCAGGCATACAATAATTGCATCGCAAGTTGCAGCGGTCAGTTACTGCAAGCCGTATGTAATCTATATTTCTACCATGATTATCAATTAACATGCTGTAAATTTAATATCTATCATGAATACTTGTCTCTCTAAGTAAAAGAGATTGTCCATTTCTTTGTCTGAAGACTGCAATTATTTCGCTTAAAATTGAAATAGCGATTTCTTCTGGTGATTCAGCACCAATATCGAGTCCAATAGGGGCATATACTTTTTCAATTTGGTTGGGAGTCAGATCCAAAGTTTGCTGCATCTTTTTCCATCGCTTTTTAGGTCCTAGCATTCCTATATAGGCAAATTTTTTACGAAGAAGTAAGGGGACCATTTTTTGGTCCCATTCAAAATCATGGGTCATTAATACGACACTAGTATATTCATTGGTGGGAATTTGGTCTATTTCTTCATATTGATAAATTGCATGGGCTTTTTCAAACAGTGTTTTAGACATTTTCTTTTTACGTCCAACGATGATTATTTCCCAACCAAGCTCTAGAACTAGATTGACCATCGCTAAAACATCGTAATTGTCTCCAACAATAATGAGTCGTAACTCTGGTTTAATATACTCGGCCAATACTTTAATTTGTCTCCCTTGACGATCTTTTGTTTTAAAGATATGAGGCCTTCGTCGTAGACGTGCTTTCTGGATTTCTGTTGTAACACTTTCTGCTTCCAACTTTTCAAAATAATTTTCTTTTCCGTCCAGCGAAATGATCTTTTGATAACCCAATAATAATGGTTGGTGAATGGATTCGATCACATGCAATAAGATTACAGGTTCATTATTTTGAACAATGGTTTTTAAATTTTTAATCGGTTGGTTTTGATTTAGGTGATCGAGTGGAGAAAATAATACATCGATTTTGCCATTACACCCAAGTCCAACTCCAATTTCATTGGTATCATCATCTAGGGTATCATACGTGACAATAGTTTGTTGATTCGTGAATATTGCTTTTTGTGAACGTCGAAGTGCATCACCTTCTAAGCACCCGCCACTTATTCCACCTGTCCAATGGCCTAAACTACTTACCAACATTCTAGCTCCAACCCGACGATAGGAAGATTCTTCGATATTGACAACCGTTGCTAGGGCTAATTTTTCTTTTGAAAAATCAGTCGCATCATACATCTTTATAATCTTTCGTATTTCTTTCACTTGGATATTGTACGTAGTCTAAGATAAAATTTCTAAGGTAGTTGAAAAAGGAATATCGAATACAATGAGACAGATGTTTATTGAATTGAATCAATTGACTACATTTGACAAGAAGCGTAATTTTAAAGTTGTTTGATTACCTCATTCTTTAATGGATTATAATATAATCGTCATAGCCTTTTTATTTTTTATTGTTGCCATACTCTATGGATCAGCAGGGTTTGGAGGTGGATCAAGTTATCTTGCCATTCTTGCGCTTTTTGAATTGGAATATTTAGACCTTCGTATGATTGCTCTTTGTTGCAATATAGTGGTTGTGACGGGTACGTTATGGCTCTTTTGGAAAAACGGGTATTTTGACAGGAAAAAAATGTGGCCACTTGTCATATTAAGTATCCCGTTCGCTTATTTAGGCGGATTTGTGCAGTTGTCAGAATCTTCATTCTTTATTTTGTTAGGTATTATCCTAATGATAGGATCCTTTTTGATGTTAATGCCTAAAGAAAAAAAGTGGATTACATTTCCAATGAAAGCAAATGCCTTAATTGGTGGAGGTATTGGTTTTTTATCGGGGGTTGTAGGCATTGGCGGCGGCATTTTTCTATCACCCATATTGCATTTATCTGCATGGGATAAAGCTAAAAAGATTGCCTGTGCAACTGCCTTTTTTATTTTGGTAAATTCAATGGCTGGACTTGTTGGACAAATAAGTGCTCATTCTTTTCAAGTGCCATTACAAACTTTATTACCATTGCTTTTTGCGGTTTTTATTGGTGGCCAAATAGGCAGTAGATTAGGGGCGTTTCGATTTACTGCTAATATGATTAGGCAAATTAGTGCCGTTTTAATTTTCGTCGTATCCATTCGAATATTATATACTTCCTTATTTTAGCTATTATGAGAATAAAGTGTTTTGGAATCGCCAAAGAAATAATCAATCAAAATACCTTGTCTATTGAAGATGATACTATCTTGTCTGTGCAAGATTTAAGGAGGTATTTGGAAAACCAATATCCTAGATTCTCACAGTATAAGTCATTTATGATCGCCGTCAATCAAACGTTTGCTTTAGATACAGATCAGATTTCATCGGATGATGAAATTGCTATTATTCCACCAGTAAGTGGAGGGTAAAGTATGAATCAAGATTTTGATATAAAAATTATAGACAAAGCCTTATCTATTGATAATGCATACGACTTTGTATTGGATAGTACTTGCGGAGGTATCACGCTTTTTGTTGGTACGGTTCGTAATCATAATAAAGGCGAAACCGTTACACATCTTGATTTTGAGTCGTACCGACCAATGGCTATCAAGGAATTAACGAAGATTGCTGCTTCTTGTCAGACACAGTTTGAAACAAAAAAAATCGCCATCTATCATCGAGAAGGTTTAGTATCTATCAAGGAGAAAGCCGTAATTATTGCTGTATCTACGATTCATCGTAAACAAGCCTTTTTAGCTTGTGAGTTTATCATTGACCAGTTAAAATTAAATGTTCCAATTTGGAAAAAGGAATACCTCATGGATGGTTCTCATTGGGTAAATGCAAGACCTTAATTTTTCGTTTTATTTTCTATTTACTTGTTGAATATTTAAAACATTAGAACGGATCAGTAAATCTAATGTCGTATATTAATGATTATAAGAAATTAGGCGCATGGAAAATTTTACACTTTCAATTAATGGTCAGGAAAAAACGTTTGAAGCAGATCCTTCAACACCACTTCTTTGGGTTTTAAGAGATACACTTCATTTGGTAGGGACGAAATATGGATGTGGTATTGCACAATGTGGAGCTTGTACCGTTAATATTGATGGAAAAGCAATTCGATCATGCTCTCTGCCAATACGTGCTGTTACAAATAAACAAATATTGACGATCGAAGGATTATCTGAAGATGGAAATCACCCAATTCAACGTGCTTGGATAGAACATGATGTGCCGCAATGTGGCTATTGCCAAGCAGGGCAAATTATGACAGCAAACGCATTGTTGAATGAGAATCCCTCTCCAAGTGATCAAGCCATCGATCAAGCGATGAATGGGAATATTTGTAGATGTGGCACCTATAATCGAATAAAAAAAGCCATAAAAACAGCTTCGAAAAATAGCTAACCCTTTGAATGAAATCAAATGAAAAAGAAGACACAATCAATAAATAGAAGATCCTTTTTGAAGGTTAGTTCAGCTGCTGGTGGAGGGTTAATCTTGGGCTTTACTTTTTTTACTTCCTGCAAGCGAGACGAAATTTTAACGCAGTTGATTCCGGATATAACGATGCCAGATGCATGGACTGAGTTAAGTGGATTTATAAAAATAGGAGAAAACAATGTGGTTACCATTATGTCTCCAAATCCAGAAATCGGTCAAAATGTAAAAACGTCTATGCCAATGATTATCGCAGAGGAATTGGATGTAGACTGGAAAAATGTAGTGGTAGAACAAGCGCCACTAGATGAGGGAAAGTACAAACGCCAAGTTGCAGGAGGAAGTCAATCGATTCGTGCTGGATGGGATAGTCTCCGCCAAGCAGGAGCTACAGTAAAGGCAATGTTGGTTGCTACTGCGGCAGCTAAATGGGAAGTAGAGCCTTCTACCTGTTCGGTTAAGAATGGAGTTATTACAAATGCTAAAGGAGCAACATTAACGTATGGTGAGATTGCTTCCGAAGCGGCAAAACAAGAAGTGCCAACGGATATCTCATTAAAAGAAACAACAGAGTATCAAATTATTGGTAACAGTAAACGTAATGTTGATTTAAAATCAATTATTACAGGTAAACCTTTATTTGGCATTGACACTAAAGTCGAAGGAATGCAATATGCATCCGTATTGAGACCGCCCGCTTTTGGCCAAGAGTTAGTAGATTTTGATGATGCAGAAACTAAAAAAATAATAGGCGTCAATCAAGTCATCCGATTTGGTGATAAAATAGCTGTTGTCGCTGATAATAATTGGGCTGCAATGCAAGGGAAGTTGGCTTTAAAAGCGAACTGGAAGCAATTGTCCGTTGCAGAGGATACAGCATATCATGATGAGAAAATGACGGCTTTAATGGATGAAAAGGTAGAACCCGTAAGAAATGACGGAGACAATAAAAAAGCTTTTGCCAATGCAGATAAGGTAATTGAACGTATTTATTCTGCACCTTTTTTACCCCATAATTGTTTAGAGCCAATGAACTTTTTTGCCGATGTATCGGATGAAAAAGTATTGCTTCGTGGACCTATTCAAACGCCTGCATGGCAACAAAGTAGGGTTGCAGAAATACTAGGTAGGGATAAAAAGGACATTCAAGTAGAAATGACTCGAATGGGTGGTGGGTTTGGACGAAGGCTATACGGTGATTTTGGAGATGAAGCGGCAGAAATATCAAGCCTAGCAAAAGTTCCTATCCAATTGCAATTTACGCGTGAAGATGACATGACCGCCGGTACCTTCAGGGTCAGTTCAAAATATAGAATTAGAGCTGCGATCAAAGACAATAAATTGACCGGTTACCATTTAACAGAAGTTGCGTCAAATGCAAATATGTTTGGATCCATTCCTAATTACTTTCCAGCTTATTGTGTGGATAATTTTACGGTGGATAATGTAAAATTTGAATCCAATATTACAACAGGAGCTTGGCGTGCCCCTTATACTAATTTTCTTGCCTTTGCAGAACAAAGCTTTTTTGATGAAATTGCAGCATTAACGAATCAAGATCCAGTAAAAATGCGTCTAGAGATGTATGAAAAGGCAAAATCCAATAAGGATGATAAAATGGAATGGGATCCAGCACGTATGCAAGGGGTTTTGAAATTAGCTGCTGAGAAATCAAATTTCAACCAACAAAAGGAGGGGATCTATCAAGGCTTAAGCGTTTATTTTAGCCATAATACCCATGTTGCAGAAGTGGCAGATGTAAAAATGATAAAGGGTTATCCCAAAGTCGTAAAAGTAACCTGTGTCGTTGATTGTGGAATTGTTATTAATCCGGATGCTGCTAATAACCAAATTGAAGGTGGTATCATTGATGGAATTGGACACGCTATGTATGGTAATTTTGAATTTAAAGATGGCAAACCAAACGCAAGAAACTTTGATACCTATCGTTTGATCAGAGCTTCAGAAGCTCCAGAAATTGATATTCATTTTATAGACAATGGACTAAGTCCAACAGGATTAGGAGAACCTTCGCTTCCTCCAGCAGGAGGTGCCGTAGCAAATGCAATCTATAAAGCAACAGGTAAACGGTTATACAAACAACCTTTCTACAAAGAAATAGAAGTAATCGGATAAAGAATAGGAAGGATGACTTAGCCTTTATTTAGGTATATTCTGTAGTCCACCTTTAAGCGATAAAATCTTCAATGTTGGGTCTTTATCTAAGAAGAAGGTTACCATTTGATTTGATCGATTGCCCGTTGCACAATAAAGAACAGTTTGCTTAGCTTTATCAGTTGACTTAAAATAATCAATTTCTAGTAGGTCCATTGGTAAATGAATCACTTCATTGTCGATCGCTTGATGTTCGTATTCTTCCATAATGGAAACTAAACGATACTTATCACGAAAAGAAACTAACGTCGAGTATTCAATTTCATGAAGCAAGCAATTTCTTGGATCTTGATAGGTGTTTTTTGAATATACGATATTCATATCTTCATCGTATGCTTTTTTGAGGCGTACAATTAATTGTTCATTTGTAAGCACATGATACGTTAAAAGTTTATCTATTAAACGATCACCAATATTTAAAATCCATTTTAAGGTTTCATTCGCTTGCAATAGGCCGATTATGCCAGCGATCGAATTCATCACACCTACTTCAGCACACGTAGGCAATTCAAGGTTTGGTTCAGGAAATAGATCCCTAAGATGAATGGATTGATTTGTTTTATTTTCGAAAGTACTTATATAACCTTCATATTTATAAATAGCACCATACACCACCGGAATACGGTTAAGGTGACAATAGTCATTGACCAAGTATTTGGTATAAATATGATCAGTGCATTCAAGAACGATAGATGCAGAAGATATTAGTACAGAAATATTTTCCTTCGACAACATTTGGCTGTAAGCCTCAACCTTAATTTCTGCATTTAATTCGTTAATATATTGCTTTAGCACCTCAGCTTTTGATTGTGTTTCTTTGCCGGTAAAGAACACCTGGCGGTGTACATTAGAGATTGATGGTTTGTCTCCGTCAATTAATACAAGATGACCGATACCGGCTCCAGCTAAATAGGCAGCAGCTGGGGAGCCTAACCCTCCACAACCAACAATGACCACTTTACTATCCAGCAGTTTTTTTTGGCCTTTGGTCCCTATTATATCTAAACTAAATTGACGATCGTATCGGTGGTTATCGTTATTCATAAACCATAAATATACGGTTTGACCATTATAACAAGGATACATCTATACTTACAAATGAGAATGAAAAATAAGTTTAAAATTATCTATGTATCTTAGGTAGCTTTTCAAAAAAATAAAAGGTGCATAAATAGATGAATAGAGTGATACTTATAGTTTTAGACAGTGTAGGGATTGGCGCACTACCTGATGCTCATTTATATAATGATGAAGGAAGTAATACCTTAGGTAATATTGCTAAAAATCATGAAGGATTTTCGATACCTAATCTTATTTCGATGGGGTTAGGAAATATCGTAATGGATAACGAATTACCTCTAACGCGATCGCCTCGTGGAAGTTTTGGGAAAGCCGCAGAAAAATCAATGGGAAAAGATACAACAACGGGGCATTGGGAAATTAGTGGTCTAACCTTAAAAAGCCCATTCCCAACATTTACGGAAGGGTTTCCTGCTTCATTTATCGAAGCTTTTGAAGAAAAAATTGGAATTGGTACAATCGGCAACTATTCTGCCTCCGGAACCACGATTATCAAAGAATTGGGATCTGAACATATGCAAACAAAAAAACCTATTGTTTATACATCTGCGGATAGCGTTTTTCAAATTGCAATGCATGAAGAAATATATCCAATAGAACGGCAGTATGAAATATGTCAAATCGCAAGAGATTTGTTAGTCGACGATATGGAGGTAGGAAGAGTCATCGCGCGTCCTTTTATTGGAGTAGACGGCCAATATACCAGAACGAGTAGACGAAAAGATTTTGCGGTAACGCCACCAGATACTATTCTAGATGCCATCCTTGATCATGGATTGAAAGTCCATGCTGTAGGTAAAATTGTCGATATATTTAATAATAAAGGAATCTCATCGTATACTAAAACAGCGAATAATACAGAAGGGATAGATCAAACAATAAAAGCGATTCAATCAGATATGGAAGGGCTGATCTTTACCAATCTTGTTGATTTTGATATGCTGTATGGACACCGCCGCGATATTCCAGGATATGCAAATGCATTAATGGAATTTGATGCACGATTACCGGAAATCGTGCTAGCACTAAAAGAAAAAGATATATTGATCATAACCGCCGATCATGGCAACGATCCTAGTGCACCAGGGAATGATCATACAAGAGAGTATATTCCTATTTTAAATTTTGGTGCGTCAATAAAACAAGGTGAACACATAGGTACTAGAGAAACCTTTGCTGATATCGCGGCAACGATAGCAGATATTCTTGGTATTAATTTTGCAACATATGGTAGGAGCTATTATAAAGAAATACGCCTAAATTAATATGGTTGAGTTAATAAAGAAAAAGCGAGACGGACAGACATTTTCCCAAGAGGAATTGAGGGAAATTGTATCTGGATTTGTTTCAGGTTCTATTCCTGATTATCAGATGTCAGCCTTATTAATGGCCATCTATTTCAAAGGTATGGAACCTAAGGAAACGGCTTTATTTACGGAGTTGATGATGCGGTCTGGAGAAGTGATTGATTTGTCAGAAATTCCTGGTATAAAAGTAGATAAACATAGTACAGGTGGAGTAGGAGATAAGACGACGCTAATTTTAGGTCCCTTGGTTGCTGCTGCAGGTGTGCCCGTTGCAAAAATGTCTGGTCGAGGTCTAGGACATACCGGTGGAACCATTGATAAATTAGAATCGATTAAAGGCATGGAAGTAGAAATGTCTAAAGAAGCGTTTATTGACAAATTAAAGAAATATGGTATTGCCGTCTGCGGTCAAAATGCAAACCTCGTTCCAGCAGATAAAAAACTGTATGCGCTAAGAGATGTAACGGGTACGGTCGATGAGTTAGCTTTGATCTCATCTAGTATTATGAGTAAAAAATTAGCTTGTGGTGCTGATGCGATTGTTATTGATATAAAAGTAGGGGATGGAGCTTACATGAAAACGTTAGATGACGCCATTCATTTAGGACTAAAAATGAAGGAGATCGGTGAAAATATGGGGCGTAAAGTAGTCGGTATTGCTACAGGTATGGAGCAACCTCTTGGTCGTGCCGTAGGTAATGCTTTAGAAGTAAAAGAGGCGATTGCAACACTTCAAGGGCGAGGTCCGGAAGATTTGGTTGAACTATGCCTTAGTCTTGGGTCACAAATGTTGATCCTAGGTGGGATAAGTAAAAATGAGGATCAAGCTAAAGATCGATTAAAAGAATTGATTCAATCAGGTGCTGCTTTTGATAAGTTTAAAACACTCGTTTCAAATCAAGGTGGAGATGTATCTATGGTTGAAAATACGACTCTTTTGCCGAGCGCAAAATATTCGCATTCAATCGTAAGTATAGAAAATGGATTTGTCACCCAATTGAAAGCTTTAGATATTGGCAAAGCGTCTGTGAAACTTGGTGCAGGAAGGGAAACCAAAGATAGTATCATTGATTTTGGTGCAGGAATTTACCTGCACAAAAAGATTGGGGATAAGGTAGAAAAAGGAGAAAGATTAGTTACCCTCTATTCGAATAATAAGGCATCGTTCGAATCAGCAGCGAATCAAGTACGGAAAGCATACAAAATAGAAAAAGAGAAACCGGTGCTTCAACCGTTGATCATGAAGGTTATTAAATAATAGAATTTTGGTGCAATACTTGTACCAATTATATAAGGCCTTTTTGGCTTAAGAATAAATATGGATGGATTATGGCTAAAACACAAGCAAGAAAAAAAGTGGCTCATACCAAGGAATCAAAAGTAATGGATATCACTATTCCAAGGAATGATGGAATTCCGTTTGACGCTCAATTAATTGGTAATCTTAATATCAATAGAAGTGCTGTTGAAAGAAGAGCAGCAACGATAGCTACTCGACGATCCGTAAAAAAAGAATGGCAGGCAGCTTGGTTACTTAAAGCAATTAGTTTTATTGATTTAACAACGTTATCTGGGGACGATACACCTGGTAATGTAACTCGGTTATGCGCAAAAGCATTATCACCTATACGACCAGATATCCTTAATGCTTTAGGCATGGGGAAAGAAAAAATCACGACAGGTGCAGTATGTGTATATCATAACTTAATTGGTCATGCTAAATCATCGTTAGGTAAAAGCAAAATGCCAATAGCTGCTGTTTCCACTGGATTTCCTGCGGGACAGATTCCACTAAAAGAAAAGTTAAAGCAAATTGAATTATCGGTAAAGGCAGGAGCTGAGGAAATAGATATCGTTATCAGTCGAGCGCTTGTTTTGAATTCAGATTGGAAGGCACTATATAAAGAGGTGAAAGCCTGTAGAGAAGCGTGTGGTGAAGCGCATATGAAAACCATATTAGCAACCGGAGAAATTCCTACCTATACAAAGGTTGCTAAAGCAAGTTGGGTAAGTATGATGGCAGGATCAGATTTTATAAAAACAAGTACGGGTAAAGAACCTGTTAATGCAACGTTACCTGTCAGTTTAGTAATGATTCGAACCATCCGTGAATATCATGAACTTACGGGCTATAAAGTTGGGTTTAAGCCAGCTGGTGGAATCCGAACCGCAAAGCAAGCGCTAGCTTGGATGATTTTAATAAAAGAAGAATTAGGAAATGCATGGCTTGACAACCACCTTTTTAGATTTGGGGCGAGCAGTTTACTTGGTGATATCGAACGGCAATTGGAGCACCATGTAACCGGGCGATATTCAGCATCTTTTAGACATCCAATGGGTTAACCCATTTCTCATAAATGATAGATATAAAACTATGAAAATTAAGAATATATACGAATCGATGGAATATGGACCGGCGCCAGAAAATGCAAATGAGGCGATCCAATATATCGCATCAAAAGGGAAGAAATTCGGCTTGTTTATTGATGGGAAATGGCAATTGCCATCGTCTAAGAAATATTTTGATTCAATCAATCCTTCAACAAAAGGAAAATTAGCAGTCATTGCTGATGCCAATAAAAAGGATGTAGACTTAGCCGTAAAAGCAGCAAAAGCGGCATTACCAAAATGGTCTAAATTGTCAGGCCATACTAGAGCACGGTATCTTTATGCTTTAGCAAGACAAATACAGAAGCATTCAAGATTGTTTGCCGTTTTGGAATCTATTGATAATGGCAAACCTATACGAGAAACAAGGGATATTGATATTCCATTAGTAGCTCGTCATTTCTATCATCATGCGGGTTGGGCGCAATTGATGGAGACTGAATTGAATGCGTTTAAAGAGATTGGAGTTATCGGTCAAATTATACCTTGGAATTTCCCGTTATTAATGTTATCATGGAAAATTGCACCAGCGATTGCAATGGGTAATACAGTTGTTCTCAAACCAGCTGAGTTTACTTCGTTAACTGCTTTGTTATTTGCTGATATATGCCAGCAAATTGGATTGCCAGATGGTGTTGTAAACATTATTACCGGTGATGGAAAAGCAGGAGCCGCTATTGTTGATCATAAAGATGTACAAAAAATTGCTTTTACTGGATCGACTGAAGTAGGTAAAATAATTAAGCGATCGACTGCTGGATCAGGGAAAAAATTGTCTTTGGAGTTGGGAGGTAAATCTCCGTTTATTGTTTTTGAAGATGCAGATCTTGACAGTGTAGTTGAAGGAGTTGTAAATGCTATATGGTTTAATCAAGGTCAAGTTTGTTGTGCAGGTTCAAGATTGCTTGTACAAGAGAGTGTATCAAAAAAACTATACAAAAAGATTCGACGTCGAATGGAAACCTTACGCATTGGTAATGCGCTAGATAAGAGTATTGATATGGGAGCTATTGTAGCTCCAGTGCAACTGAAAGTAATTGACGAATTAGTAAAAGAAGGGGTTAAAGAAGGAGCAAAACTTTGGCAACCATCATGGGCATGTCCTTCCGATGGTTATTTTTATCCACCGACCATGTTTACGGATATTTCTCCCTCTTCGACAATTGCTCAAGTCGAAATATTTGGTCCTGTCTTAGTGGCAATGACTTTCAGATCGCATAAAGAAGCTGTAGCCTTAGCCAATAATACGAAGTATGGATTGGCGGCGAGTATTTGGACCGAAAATATCAATCTTGCCTTGGATATAGCGCCTAAAATTAAAGCAGGTACATGCTGGATAAATTGTACCAATGTGTTTGATGCATCAGCAGGATTTGGTGGTTATAGAGAGTCGGGATATGGTAGAGAAGGTGGCTTAGAAGGTCTTCATGAGTACATTAAGCCCAAAGTAGAATCAGGATTAGCAGATGCACCATTTGCCTATAAAAAAGAAAAAAAGAAAGGAAATAAAAAAATCGAGAATAGTTTACCACCGATGGATCATACGTTGAAAATGTATATTGGAGGCAAACAAGTAAGACCTGACGGTGGATATACGACAAAGGTTGTTGATGCGGCAGGTGCATATCTTGGTGAGGTATCTCAAGGTAATCGTAAGGATATTCGTAATGCTGTTGAAGCAGCAAGGAAGAATACTAAGTGGGGAGGAATGACGGGGCACAAAAGGGCTCAGGTTCTTTATTACCTAGCTGAGAATTTAGCACTTCGAGCAGATGAGTTTGCTTCTAAGATTAGTAACATGACAGGTTGCTCAATGGATCTAGCCAATGAGGAAGTGGCTTTGTCTATGGATCGAATATATACGTATGCAGCATTAGCAGACAAATATGATGGGCGAGTACATAGTACCATTCATAGAAATGTAACGATTGCAATGCCTGAAATGATAGGTGTATTGGGTATCGCATGTCCAGATGAATTTCCGTTATTAGGATTTATATCTACGATCATACCTGCTATTACGATGGGTAACAATATAGTAGTTATACCTTCCGAAAAGTATCCATTAGCAGCTACTGCCTTTTATCAATTATTAGAAACATCGGATGTTCCGGCTGGAGCTGTTAATATTGTTACAGGTAATAAAGATGAATTATCGCAAGTACTTGCAAAACATTATGATGTCGATGGACTATGGTACTTTGGGTCGAAAGAAGGTAGCAAACAGGTAGAATTACTCGGTGCAGAAAATATGAAACGTACCTGGGTAAATTATGGTAAATATAGAAATTGGGCAGATAGAGCAGTTGGAGAAGGGCAAATGTTTTTGCGCCATGCGAGTCAAATTAAAAATATTTGGATTCCTTATGGAGCCTAATTTATAACCTACTAAAAAAAGGAAATTATGAGTGTACACATTGGAGCTAAACAAGGAGATATTGCGGATACAGTATTGTTGCCCGGAGATCCATTACGTGCAAAATTTGTTGCAGAAAATTTGATGGATGACGCGGTTCAATACAACAATGTACGGGGAATGCTAGGGTTTACTGGAACATACAAAGGAAAGCGAGTATCGATTCAAGGCAGTGGTATGGGAATGGGGAGTTTAAGTATTTATGTAAATGAGTTGATTTCTAATTTTGGTGTTAAAAATGTTATTAGAGTAGGTACGTGTGGAGCTATTCAAAAGTCACTTACCTTGGGTCAAGTGATATTAGCTCATGGAGCATCGGGAGACTCTGGGGCCAATAGATATTATTTTGGAGGGCTGGATTATTCCGCAATCGCAAATTTTGATTTATTAATGGAAGCCTATCAAGTAGCGAAATCTATGAAAATAAATACGATACAGGGAAATATCTTTAGTACCAATACTTTTTACGATGATAATC
>CALDTZ010000123.1 GCA_937924805.1 uncultured Saprospiraceae bacterium | reverse complement strand
GATCTTTGGATACGTTTAATGCATAAAGGGAATCAGACTATAATTGAAATCAAAGACAATGGGATTGGTTTTGAAATCGAGGAAGTTAACCTAGGAGATGGGATTAAAAATGTTACAAAAAGAATTAAAAAACTAAATGGTGAGATTTCGTTTTCATCCTTACCTGATATAGGAACGACCGTACACATCGCCTTGTTAAAATCAAAAATATTATGATAAAAGTATTGATAGTAGATGATCATAAAACCGTTAGGAATGGAATAAAAGACATGCTGAGGGATAGTGATGGAATTGAAGTTATTGATGCAGCAGAAAGTGGAGATAAAGCATTACATATTTTAAAGGAAAAAGAAATTGATATCATCTTGATGGATATTAAAATGCCAGGAAAAAATGGGATCGCTACAACTAAAGAGATAACCAAAAAGTATCCTACAGTTAAAATTATTGCTTGTAGTATGTTTTATGCAAAGTCAAATATTATTGATATGTTTAAAGCAGGTGCGAGTGGATATCTTTTAAAAACAACGCAAGAAGAAGAAATTAATAGGGCAATTGAAGAAGTATATGGAGGTAGCAAATATTTTTCGTCAGAAGTATCTTCAGTAATGCTAACTAGTTTATTATCAAATGTAAGTAAATCTAACTCCAAAAATGTATTGCTTTCCAAACGTGAATCAGAAATTTTGGTCCTTATTAAAAAGGGATTAACGAATGATAATATTGGATCTCAGTTAGATATTAGTCATCGAACGGTAGAAAAGCACAGACAAAATATATTTGCTAAATGCGGAGTAAATAGCACGGTAGAGTTAATTACAATGATGTAAAAAAAAATGGATCAATTCAATGTTCTAGAATTGAAATAGGGTAGTAATGCTAATGAATTAAACGTGATTGAGGTCTATTTAATAAATGAAAACGATCATCTTAAAATAAAAAACGGAACTTTCCTTACGAAAAGTCCCGTCTTGGGTGAAAGACCGGATTCGAACCGGCGGCCCCCGGAACCACAAACCGGTGCTCTAACCAACTGAGCTACAATCACCATTTTGCTTTCTTACGAAGCGACTGCAAAAATATAATTTCCTACCATACTATATTCAAAATATTCAATTTATTTTTTTGGGGTTGGATCAGGTTTTAACATAAAGGTCCTAGAAACAGGGTTTAATGGCGCATCTACTATGGTGCCATTTTTATGTTTTAATGTTAATGTAATCGTGTTTTCACCCATAGGTAGTCCTTTCAATGAATAAGGTGCCCATTTTTCAAGTCTATGTACTTCACCATTAATGTCTGCTTCAACATAATGATGAGAACCGATTTTTGGATTTATTAAAAAGAAATCTAACATAATATTTTCAGTGTCTTTGCCAACATAAGTACCTTTTGGACGGCTATAAAAGATCATAGGACGAGTTACCCCTTCAGCTGATGTTATAGATTTATCCTTGGTTGTTACTTTTGCAACAAGATGTGTTTCAAGTTTTTTAATACTCTCATGATAAGATCTACTTAGAAACGCTAGTATATAGTGTTCTCCATCTGAGATGTCATGCTCGAAATTTGATTCATATTTTGCCGCATACGGTAGATCATCGACAATTAAATGAATATGCTGACCTTTACCTGAATTTGCACACATTTTTGTTTCTGCATCCGAAGTTTGAGCTCCCAAATCAAAATTTTCTACATTAAAGTTAAAAACCCCTTTTGCATAAGATAAACTGCTAATCATCGCATTTTCATAACTAGGAGAAGATGGCCAATCAGAAACTTCATATTTTAATATAGTTCTCTTAACATCTTTAGTGACTTGAACAGTACTTGGTGCGTCTTTAGTAGGTTGGTTGCAACTACTGACAAAAAACGAAGCGATTATTACAATAAATAAATATTTCATATAATTATTTTTATTAATGCTTAAAGTTATTAAACTAAAACTTAAAGAATTTAGAATTGACTCACTTTATTCATACTTTCGTAGCATCTGACATGCAACATACTGATAGTCATATATTATCTCTACTGAAAGGAGGCGACGATAAAGGTATAGAAATTCTATTCCAACAATATTTTAACGTGTTGTGCCTTCGAGCGATCCGTGTGGTGAAGCATAGAGAAATAGCCGAAGATTTAGTTCAAGAATTATTTTTGGAAATATGGAATAAAAGAGATCGTATCAATATTACATCTTCTTTTAAATCATATTTGAGCAGATCTATTGTGAATAGATCTTTGAATTGGCTTCGTGCCAACAAGCAGGTTTTTGAAGATGCTGAAACAGGATTGATGCATAAAACAGATAACTATAGTATCTCTGCAGAAATACAAAAAGATGAATTGGAATCATATTTGAATGAATGTATTGATGAGCTACCTGAAAAGTGCAGATTGGTTTTTATTTTAAGCCGATATGAAGAATTGAGTTATAAGGAAATTGCGAATAAATTAGAAATTTCAGTTAAAACTGTTGAAAACCAGATAAGTAAGGCACTAAAATTGCTTAGAATTAGATTAGAAACATATAATAGTAAATATTAATAAAAAAAATATCTCTTGTTAATAGGGGTAATTGTATCTTAGTTGTGTCTCTTTAACGTACCATGTCAGAAAAAGATAACATATCACTAATAATCCAAAGGCTTTCAAATAATGAGTCTGTTGAAAGTAAAAATCAACTTGACAAAATATTGGAGAGTAACAGCAGTGCTGTTAAGGATTTAAATGAGCTTGGAGAAGTTTGGAATAAAACCGCTTCATATAAGCAAGATGTACCTTTTGATATGGAAAGCGCTTTAAGTAAGTTTAAGAACAAACGGAAAGCTTCAAATAAGATAACGCACAATTTAAAAAAAGAGGAGATCGTTAAGGAGGCTAAGGTCATTAAAATGTCTTTTGCTCGAAAAGCGATGTCTATTGCCGCATTTGGAGCCGTTTTATTAGGAAGTATTTTTCTGTTTAAATATATGAGTTCTCCTACCATTTTAACAAATAGTGGGGCTTACGCAATGGAGGAAATTTTGTCTGATGGATCAATAGTTACATTAGCGCCAAATTCATCGCTGGAAATAAGTAGCAGGTATAATGCTAGCAATAGAGATGTTGTATTGACGTCAGGTCAAGCTTATTTTGAAATTGAAGAAAATAAGGATTTACCATTCAATATAGATTTTAATGATTGTTCCATTAAAGTTTTAGGTACCGTGTTTAATGTTAAACTTGGAGAAAAAATTCAAATAGATTTAATCTCTGGTCACATTGAATTTCATAGAGAAAGCAAAGTGTATCCATTAGTTGAAGGGCAACAATTAATTTTTAATAAAGAATCAGGGAAGATTGAGATTGAAAATTCATTAGACCCGAATTCTGTACATTGGATATCAAATCAGTTGAGCTTTAATCATACACCGATTAAAAAGGTTTTATCAGATATTGAAAATTTCTATGGAGTCAATATTAATCCTGTCGTAAAAATTCCTCAAGATTGTCACTTTACGTCTCCTGAATTGACGAAAGTATCAATCAGTGATTTATTTGAAATACTAGAACAAACTTCGGGAATGAAGTTTAATAAAATTTCCAATCAATCATACGAATTAGTTTCACTTTCGTGTCTTAACTAATCAAACCTTCTACTTTTTACCCATACTTAATAATTATTCTCTACTTTTGTGTTCAACACACTAGCACCCTGTATGAAGCATTTGCTTCTATTATTCTTAATCGTTTTCACACCCTTTGTGATTCTTTGTCAGTCAGTTTTACCTGATGAGACGAAAATTGTGTATTCGGCATCAGAGAAGCCACTCACAGAAGTTATAAAAGAAATAAGTAAAAAATCAGAAATCAATATATCATTTCAAGATGAAATATTTGATTCAAATCCCAATATTTCTATCATATCTAGAGGGAAACCGTTGGGCTTGGTTTTAGATAAAATACTGGCAACATCTAATGTGAAGTACAAAATGATTGGGAACCAAATTGTTCTAATTAAAACGGAAGAAATAAAAAATGAGTCCATTCGTATCAGTGGATATATTTCAGACTCTGAGTCTGGAGAAAAACTTCCATTTGCAAGTGTATATCTGCATGATAAATCCCAAGGCACAAGCTCAAATGAATATGGATTTTATAGTATGAAAGTACCTGCAGGGGAAATCCACATTTACTTTTCATACCTCGGATATAAATTAGAGATTAAAGATTTTAAGTCTGATGAAGATCTAACAATAAATATTGATCTTAAATCTAACACGAAGTTGAATGAAGTAATCGTAATTGAATCTCCTGAAAATGCTGAAGAAGAAAATGCAATCGTTGAGATTTTAAGTATTGATAATATGCATTCTAGATTGCCACTAGGTGGAGAACCTGATGTGCTTCGATTATCCTATATGTTGCCCGGCGTTTCGACAGGAGCAGATGGGTTTGGTGGGATGTCCATTCGGGGTGGTTCTTTAGATGAGAATTTGATTTTATTAGATGGAATTCCCGTTTATAATGCTAATCACGCAATGGGTGTTTTTTCAATTTTCAATTCGGATGTCATTAAGAGTACTAAATTGTATAAAGCGGGTTTCCCAGCTGAGTTTGGAGGGAAATTATCATCAGTATTGGATATAAGAACAAGAGAAGGAAATAATAATAAAACATCAGGAAGCATTTCTATGGGAATGTTAGCAGCGAAAGCGACGATCGAAGGACCTATTTTAAAAGGAAAATCTTCATATTTACTAAGTGCACGAAGGACATTTTTAGATCCGTGGATATCATTGGTAACATCATCATACAGTAATATTACGGATAGTGATCAATTTACAAAATTGTATTTCTATGATATTAATGCAAAGGTCAATTTCTTTGTTTCCAAAAAAAGCAAATTGTATCTAAGTTTATATAATGGGCAAGATGTTTTTGATTCTCAAAACACGAAAGCTCAGGAAGTTTCGGATACATCGAGTACTGAAGATATTCGAAATATGGACTGGGTTTTTAAAAATACGTTAGGAGCTATTCGTTGGAATTACCAAGCATCAAACAAATTGTTTTTTAAATCTTCTTTTTATTTAAGTAGATATAATTTTGAAGCCTTTGATATTTCTCGCTTTAATATAAGAAATAGTAATGAAGAGGTATTAAACTCAATTTATAGAACTAGCTTATATAATTCAGATATTCAAGATTTAGGACTAAAAATAAATGTTGATTTATTACAAAATAAATCACATACTTTCCGTTTTGGTTTAGAAGCCATAAATCATAGATATAGGCCTGGTTTATTAAGGAGAGATAACACAGATAGAATTGATAAAAATATAGAAATTACAAAATCGTATTTACTTTCAAGATTAATTGAAGATGAACGAATTGGGAATGAAGTACGAATATTTTTAGAAGACCAAATAACCTTATCACAGCATGCCAAATTAAATGTAGGTATTAACCAAGCATTTCATCTTGCAGATAGTGTTAATTATGTTATACCAGAGCCTCGTATCGCTTTTTCATTTATAAAGAATAGGTCAAAATTTAAAACGTCTTTTAGCTATCTTTCGCAGTATTCACACGTTTTGTCTAATTCCGGTATTAGTTTGCCAATTGATTTGTGGGTGCCGACAACCGATGTCATTAAACCAGCTGTCGGTTGGATTGCAGCAGCATCCTATGAGCATAAAATAGGAAGTAATTATACCATTGGAGTTGAAGGGTATTATAAAGAAATGAATCAATTATCAGCATTTAATGAAGGCAATTTTGTAGAAATTGATACGTCAACAAATTGGGAGTTTTATGTTGCAAATGAAGGGTTTGGTCAAGCATATGGAACAGAGGTTTATATAAATAAGCCATTTGGTAAAGTGACATATAATCTTAACTATACATGGTCTAAATCGATTCGTAAATTTCCTGAAATAAATAATGGAAGAACTTTTCCCTATCGATTTGATCGACGACATCAAGTCAAATTTAATACTGTTTATGCCATTGGATCTAATGCAGAATTTAGTCTTAATTGGGTATACACAACAGGCAGTCCTTTTTCATTACCTAGTACTTATGGTATTGAAACAGACCAAGAAGGAAATGAAATTTTGGTTTTCGACTATGATTCCAAAAATGGGAACCGGCTAAGTGACTATCATAGACTGGATATTGGTTTTAACTTGTATAATAACTTCAAATGGGGAAGGTCAAAATTTACAGTTGGTGCATATAATGTGTATGATCGCAAAAACATTTATTATATTGAAGTATACAGGGAAGATGCAGAAAACAATGAATTCGATTTTAGAGGATTAAACTTACTTCCGATCTTACCAACCTTGAGTTATAGCTTGTCATTTTAATTTTATTGTTAAAGTTTAGTAGATTTTTTCTTAAAATTTAAGTAAATTGATCTGTAGACGATACTATTATGTATCTTAGCTATCATTATCTAACGTAATTTAAGCAATAACCCTAAAGTGTTTAACAAATTAAACATACTAAGCATATCTTGTCTTGTACTTTTTTGTGCAGGATGTGTGGTGCCTGTAGAGGTAGAGGTTGACAATGATCCCATTGAATTAAAAGTGTTAGGTGAACTTCAAGCAGATTCAAATCCATCTATTTTAGTCAGTTCAGTAGCTCCAATTGAAGGAGGTCAAAGTTTATTAAAAATAGACGAATCTTTTGACGTGAAAGTTAGCTATGGCGTTGATGATATAATCACCATGGATTACGAAAAAATTTCAGATCATATCGGACGATTCACCACAAGTAGCATGAAGCTAGCGCAGGGTGAACACTACAAAATTGATGTTTCTTCGCCATTCGATGAAATCGAAGATGTAACAGCTGGTTCTACAGTTCCAGGAGAAATAAGATACATTGGAAAAGATATGGTCTCCTTTGAAAAAATTCTTCCAAATTTAAATGGAACTGACCGGAAGCGATTTCGATATGTTTTGGATTTTACGCTAGATCCTACATCTGATGAACGTTATGTTCATATCGTTCCGATGAGAAGAGAAGTTGAAAAAGATGGAATCTCAGAAATATTTGAATATACCAATGTATATCGTCCGCAACTCATAAGGAAATTTTATTTAGAACAAGACGCATGTTTTATTTTGGAGTCTAAATATGGATTTTTAGTAGATCGCAATAAATTGGTTGATAATAAAATTCGAGTCATGTTTGAAACGCTCGAAGATCCTTCTGAATATTTTACTCCAGTAGAGTGGCAACATAAGTACATGCATTTGTTTACATATGCTGTTACTGAGGACTATTATAAATATCATATTTCTGCAAGTAGTAGTTTACCTGTAGGACCACACAATAACGCTGAATCTGTTGTTTTCCATAGTAATATTGAAAACGGAAAAGGTTTCTTAGGTTCATTGAATTTGAGAATTGATTCAGTACGGATCCAAAATTAATTACAATTATTTTTATTATTCTTTAGATACAATTTGTATAAATCGAAATACATTGTAAATTTGCAATCGTTTCGGAAGAATGGCAGAGCTGGTTTAATGCACCGGTCTTGAAAACCGACGTACGGCGACGTACCGGGGGTTCGAATCCCTCTTCTTCCGCTTAAGAGGATAGAAACATAGTTTCTTCCTCTTTTTATTTTATATCTATCTATTTAAGTCCTTTGATACTTTTTTCTTCAATTCGTACGAATACTAAAATAATTGCCGTTAATAATAGCAAAGCATATATTTTATGACTAAGTACCTTTTATTAGGAATAGTACTACATCTTAGTTTAATTGGGGTATGTCAAGTTTCCGCAGGAATAATAACGGGTAATTTTGCAGGTACAACATCTCTTAATTTAAATCCTTCTTTGGGCTTCCTTAGCGATCATAGTTGGGATGTAACGATTGTAGGAAGCCATGCTTTTTTTGAAACTAATTATGCATATATCCCAAACTCATCATTGTATGATGTTGTTAAGAGTAGAGATGAAATAGAATTGAGTGACGTGAATACCCCGATTGATCGTTATCCCAAACCCGTCATATTTAGGGAGCTTGGAGGTAAAGGTCAAGTAGATGGTAAAATTCATTTAACAGGGCCGGCATTTATGATGAAACTCAAGGATAAATACAGTTTGGGTTTCTCTACACATATGATACTTCAGGGAGCAAGTTTTAACATTCCAAATGAATTAAGCGCTCATTGGATTCAATCGTTACCCGAACAACAATCTATTGTGCTAGAGTCTTTTAGTGGTGCTCTAGCAGCTTGGAGTTCATTTAACTTTCATGGAGGTTTTAAAATTGATAAACACCAATCGATAGGTGTTACGTTGAAGATCTTAAATGGCTATCTAGGAAATTTTGTTGCACTGAGTGAACCTTTTAAATTTAGACTTAGTGATAATTTACTTACAACAGAATCTCAACTTTCATTGGAAGGGGGGATTACAACTCTTGATGACGGAGTTTCAAGAACTGGAGGAGGTTTTTCATTCGATATTGGTCACTTTAAGTCCTTAAATGAAAAAACATCCATTGGGGTTTCGTTATTAGATATCGGACTGATGAGATTTGATGGGCTTGGGTACGACGCAATTGCTCAAGTAGGGTCTACCTTTCAAAGGGAAGATTATGATAATCAAACAGAAATAGAACCTATATTTACGCAATTGAACGAAGATTTTAACCACACTTTAGGGGTAGGAGATAAGTTTACAATAGTAACACCTACAGGATTGTCTATTCAGTATTTTCAAGATATATACTCGAATTTTAAACTGAATATCATTCTAGTACAACGGTTGCCGATTTCAAAGAAGCAAATAATAAAATCCAATTCACTAAGTTTTACAGCTGCCTATGATCGGAAGCATTTTTCAGCCTTTGTACCTTTAACTATCTATGAATATTCGAAGTTGAGGGTTGGGGTAGCGATGAGGATGTTCTTTCTGACAGTAGGTTCCGATCACTTATTTAGTTTAGTTGGTAATAGGAAAAATTTTGATGGTAGTGACATTTACATCAAAATGAGTATTTATCCATTTAAAAAAGGGAAAAACCTCAACCGTAAGAAGGTAAAATGCTTTTTTTAAGAGTCTGCTGTTCCATTTTCTAAGGCACGTTTTTTTCCAACATTAATTAGAAATACACCAATTAGGAGCAAGCCAGACGCTAAAATTGAATTATAGGTAATTCCTTCATTATTTAACCACCAACCAAGAAAAAGGGCAATGATCGGATTGACATAGGTTGCTGTTGAAACTTTAACCGGAGATACTTTTAGAAGTAAGTAATTGAAGGCTGTGAAGGCAATGATAGACCCAAATACAACAAGATAAGCTAAGAGTACCCATGACTTTAACGTAACATCGTGAAAGACAAATCGTGAAGGTTCATTAAACGCAAAACTCATAATTGTTAACATAATCCCACCCAAAAGCATTTGAAGAGCGGCGCTCTGAAAAACGGATGATGGAAGATCAGCACTACTGATCCAAACAGATACATACCCCCACGAGATAATAGCAATAATAATTGCAATAAACCCATACATCCATTGGGAATTGCCAACAAACTGGGGTTGGCCAATTAATACGATCATCCCTAATAGACCAGTTGCAAGTCCGATCCAGCTTATCTTACTTAGCAATTCTTTTTTTATAAAAATAAGCAACAAGGCTACTACAATGGGTTGTAAAGCAATTAACAAGGCAGCAATACCACTTTCTACATATTGTAAGCCCCATACAACGAGTCCATTGCCAATAGCAAAAAACATTAGTCCTGCAAATGCAGCGTTTTTAATCTGTGGTTTTGTAAAAATTAATGTTCCTCTTATTCGAGCAATAAGAAGCATAATCGTTCCAGCAACAATAAATCTAGAGCCAGAAAGCAAAAAAGGTGGAATAGATTCTAAGACCCAAGTATTTGCTAGATAGGTTGATCCCCAAACAATATAAATAATGAAAAATGATATGACGATCGGGTATATTGATTCTACTTTTTGTTCCATATTCGGCTTCAATTTGCAAGCTACATCATATTTTTTTATGTCGTTCTATTCGTAATTAATTTTTTTTTCTTTTATCCAAATGTTGATTTGTACCTTTAAAGGGTATACACCAATTAATTAATTTTTTTAATTTAATATATATGTCAACAATTGTTTCACCACTTCCTAAGTTGTATGAGAATGCGTCGGATTTCATGCCTCTTTTAGGAACAGATTATCTTGAGTTTTATGTTAGTAATTCAAAGCAAACGGCTCATTTTTACAAATCTACAATGGGGTTTAAAAGTCTTGCTCATTCAGGTTTAGAAACAGGCAACAGAGAAACAGAATCGTATGTCGTTGTTCAAGATAAAATAGTGCTAGTATTTACCTCTCCACTAAGGAGTGGGACCGATATAGGTAGACATATTGATAAACATGGAGATGGAGTTAAGGTAATCGCACTATGGGTCCCAGATGCTAAAAAAGCATATGAAGAAGCAATGAAAAGAGGTGCAAAGTCTTATTTGGAGCCGGTTGAAGAATCAGATGATCATGGGAAAGTAATTCGGGCAGGAATATATACATACGGAGAGGTTGTTCATATCTTTGTAGAAAGGAAGGAATACAATGGTATTTTTCTGCCAGGGTTTAAAAAATGGGATTCGCATTTTGAAACAGAATCAGTAGGACTAAAATATGTTGATCATATGGTGGGCAACGTTGACCTTGGTATGATGAACGAATACGTAAAATTTTATGAGGAAGTCATGGGCTTTGCGAATATATTATCTTTTGATGACAATGATATTTCTACAGAGTTTACAGCACTAATGAGTAAAGTGATGAGTAACGGAAATGGTCGAATTAAATTCCCTATAAACGAGCCAGCTGAAGGAAAGAAAAAATCTCAAGTGGATGAGTATTTAGAATTTTATGAAGGTGAAGGCGTACAGCACGTCGCAATGGCTACAGACGATATTGTCCGCACAGTAACTCAAATGAGAGACCGTGGAATTGAATTTTTACGAGTGCCTGATACCTATTACGATGATCTATTAGATCGAGTAGGTGAAATTCAAGAAGATATTGAGGCTTTAAAACCTTTAGGAATCTTGGTAGATAGAGATGAGGAAGGGTATTTATTACAGATTTTCACAAAGACCGTTCAAGCAAGACCTACTATGTTTTTTGAAATCATTCAAAGACGCGGTGCTACAAGCTTTGGAAAAGGAAACTTTAAAGCGTTGTTTGTAGCTTTAGAAAAGGAACAAGAACTTAGAGGAACATTATAAACATAACTAGGGGTTATTTGGTCACTAATTTTAAATAAGATTAGTGACCATTTTTATTTAAAAGAAACGACAAAAATTTCACCTTTAATAAGTGATTTGATAATTGAGATATGGAATCTATTTTTAAAGATTTAAGAGTACTCGAATTAGCTAGTGTTTTAGCTGGGCCAGCGGTCGGTTCTTTTTTTAGTGAATTGGGCGCTAAGGTTATCAAAGTAGAAAATAAGCTTACTGGAGGAGATGTTACTCGAAATTGGAAACATAAATCCGAATCAAAGACCAAATCGGATTCTGCCTATTACTATGCTGCCAATTGGAAAAAAGAGAATCGGTTCCTTGACGTAACTCAGCAGGAAGATTATGAAATTGTTGTTGATTTGATTAGATCATCAGATATTATCATTTCTAATTTTAGGGCGAGTTCTGCATCTAAACTAAATTTGGATTATGAGAAGGTAAAAAAAATAAAATCTGATATTATTTATGGTGAAATCTCCGCCTACGGTGTCAAAGATTCTAGAGCTGGATTTGATATATTAGTTCAGGCTGAAACAGGTTGGATATCAATGACCGGTGATAAGGAGGGAGCGTATGCTAGGATCCCAGTAGCATTGATGGATATTTTGACTGCGCATCAATTAAAAGAAGGAATTTTATGTGCCTTAATTCATAAATTAAAAACTGGAAAAGGAAGTAAAGTAGACGTATCATTATTTGATACGGGCATTGCATCCCTTGCCAATCAAGCAGCTAATTATTTGAATACAAAAGTGGTTCCGACAAAGATGGGAACTATGCATCCAAATATTGCTCCTTATGGAGATATTGTATATTCTAAGGACGAGAAAGCATTGATTCTTGCTATCGGTACTGAAAATCATTTTCGACAGTTATGTGAAATTTTAGATATGCATTTACATTTGGATTCGTCTTTTAGCACAAATCAAAATAGATTACTGAATAGAGAGCAATTAATGTCTGAAATATTAGTTTCAGCAAAAAAAATGAATTTTGATGAAATCATCAGGCGAGCAAATCTTAAAGGAGTACCCATAAGTGGGATCTTAAATTTAAGAGAAGTATTTGCACTACCATCAACAAATAATCTTGTTATAAACCAACAAGACAATTCAGGAAACAAAATAAAATCGGTAAAATCGGTTGTATTTAATATAAATCAAGAATGAAAAAATTGTTTGCCCTTATAAAAAGTATTTTGACATATAAATGTCCTAGTTGCCGTCAATCTGATTTGTTTATTAAACCAATGGATTTTAAAATGCCTTTGAATATGCATAAATCATGCAATGTTTGTCAACAGAATTTTGAACCAGAACCAGGTTTTTATTACGGTGCGATGTTTTTATCCTACATTGTAGGTTCATTCATTTTACTTCCTTTCGCGCTCTTTTTAGTTTTTGTACTTGCCGTTAATGTTGAGACTGCCATGATTTTTGTCATAATTTTAGGAATCTTATTATTCTTTAAATTACTTCGTGGTTCACGATCTTTATGGATTCATATAATGGTAAAGTACAATAGCCAATATAAAGATTACTAGGCGCATCTTGCCATGGTAGTACAAATGAATAAATTACAAATTTGAAAACGACTATGTGATTAAGTTTTTATTTTGAATAGCCCATTTTAGTAAACTATTATGTCCGCCTTCTAAAACTAATTTTTTACAAATATTGCTTCTATGATTTTCAACCGTTTTTTTACTTATAAAGAGTAAATCTGCAATTTCTGTACTTGTTTTAGCTTGAGATACTAGCGTTAACACTTTTCGCTCTGTGTTTGTTAATTTTTCGTATTCTGGGATGGTTTCTTTAGCCTCCAAAACATTATTAAGTTCTGAGCTAAAATAAAAAGAACCTTGTTGTACCAAACTGATACATTCTTTTATTTCTTCTAAAGCAAATTCTTTCAATAGATATCCATGACAACCAATCTCTTTAGCTTCTTCAAATAGATCTTGCTCTTTGTGTAAGGTAAGAATTACAATTTTTGCTTCGTTGCCAATAGATTTAACCTTTCTTGCTACTTCAAGTCCAGAAAAATAGGGCATGTCGATATCTAATATCGCAATATCAATATCTTTTTCTATAATGTTGTTAAGGGCTTGCATTCCATTTGCAGCTTGCGCTACAACTTCACAATTATCCATATTATTAACGTACTCAGAGAGTCCACTTAATAGTATTGGGTGATCGTCAGCTAATAAAATTTTCAAAATTTTAGTCATTTTGTATTAAATAAATCAGCGTAAAGTAAACATAACAGAATAAAAAACGCCATAAGATGTAAATTCAGGACCTTATGCGCTGTAAATGTATTAAAATTATCCTTTTATCTCTAAGATTTTAATTTCAACTCGTTGGTTTTTCTTTCGACCTGAATTCGTATCATTTGATGCGATAGGTTTCCTTTTGCCATATCCTTTGGCTTTTACTCTCGTTGCTTCTATTCCTTTTGTTAATAAATACTTAGCAACATTGTTTGCTCTACTCGTTGATAAATTGTCACAATATTCATGTGGAGGTACCCCATTTGTATGCCCAGCAATTTCAATATAAATCGTAGGATTTTCATTTAAGAAATCATAAACTTCGTCCAGTGCTTCATAAGATGTTTCAGAAATATAACTACTATCTGCAGCAAAAGAAAGTTTGTTAATTCGCAAAATCTGGCCGACTTGAACTTTAGCAACATCTAAATTTGGAATTAATTTTTCCTTTTTGATTTCTATTTCATCGTTTAGGGTACAACCTTTTGCATCTGTAATTGTAAATGAATGTAAGCCGTGTCCAAGTTTTTTAGCAATGGTCCCTTTTTCTTTATTGTCCCATAAAACCTCATAAGGAGTCGTTCCGCCAGCAATTTTAATCTCACATTGGCCATCTTTTTTTGAAGGTCCGGAAACTCGACTTTTTGAAACGATTTTAAATCCGATTTCATTTGGAGCATCAACTTGTACTTCTGTTTCTTTAGAAAGACCATTAGCATCTGTGACTGTTAGAGCATATGCACCCTCACTTAAGTTTCCTGGATTAGAACCTGTGATAGAAGCATCTCCCCAGGTGTAAATATAGGGTTGTTCACCTCCTTGTACAGATACTAAAAGTTTTGCGTTGTTACTACCATTACATGTTAATGCAGTTTCTAATATTGTAGTTACCAACAAATCCATTGTTTTTGTTTCCTTTTTGTCTTGCATGGTTATTTTAAATAATCCAGCATCAAGCGTTCCTAACCATATATCATTGTTGTCATCACATTCAAGAGTTAAACATTTTTTACTAACAATGCCCAACACATCAGAGTATTCTTCGATTTCGTCTTTTGCAGGATCAAATTTCACAAGTACATCTGAAGCAACATACAAGTGCCCTTGTTGATCAAAGGCAATATCATTCAATTCACCTTTATAGAGTCCCTTATTTAATCCTGCATCGATCCATCGATAGGTTGAAGACTCAATATTGTAAAGCTTTTCATTGGATAATAACCAAACGCCATCTTCATTTTCTGTCGCAGCGATATATTTGTATTGTGGATCATACGTTCTGTAGAAAGCACCATCTTTATCTCTCTGGTAAACGATTCCTTTATCAGTACCAATCCAAAGCCAATTTCTACTATCCGCATAAACGAAATTGATTTTATTCGATTTAAGTAAAGAGTTACCTTCAGTATAAGAACCTTTCATTTTTTTTGAAAATAAATCAATAATAAAAATCCCTTCCGTAGATGCTACATATAAATCGTTTTTATAAATTTCAATATCTGTAAATCGTACTTTATTATCTTGACAACTAAAAATGAGCTGATCATTTGCATAAACTTGATTGTTTGCTAAACCAGTATATACATCTCCATTTTTGCTTACTTTAATGGCAATAACTTCTTCTGAAATATTTCCTTTTGTACACTGCTCATTTCCTTCTGAAATATAAGAAACACCCGAAGTACTGGCAACATGAACTGTATTGTCTTTAGAAACGACTAAGTCTGAGATCTTTTCATTACCTGCATACCCTTCAATTTGGATAAAAGTTGGCTCTAGTTGAGCGGTCACATCATTAAAAATAAAAAGAAGAAGAATGAAAAGAATTGAATGTTTGAAATTTGACATTTACAATTGAAATTTTATGATATTATTTTGACTATACTAACCATCTTTTTGTCACAAAAGTATTAGCTATTTAATAATAATTTAATACTTATTCAACCCATATTATGGATTGTGGTTAATTATTCAACCAAAGATAATACTAATCCATGCTTAACCAACCTAATACATATTCATTTGCTATGTAATATTTATCATTAAGCTTCGTCAGATAGTATTTTTCCCTTGTTTCTTGAGCGTAGTTTTGTTGAATTAACTCAATGTGGTATTCTCCAACCTCAGAAATAATGCCTATATGCCCAAAAGA
Source organism: uncultured Saprospiraceae bacterium (assembly GCA_937924805.1). Classification (GTDB taxonomy): domain Bacteria; phylum Bacteroidota; class Bacteroidia; order Chitinophagales; family Saprospiraceae; genus JAHDDO01. The sequence goes on along the minus strand of CALDTZ010000123.1, from coordinate 6,516 downwards.
GTTGTACTTATCACCATCAAAGATTAAGATGTCACCTACATTTGGTTTTGCAAAATTACCATTATGATATTGGAATAAATCTCTTGCTTTATTTTTTACACGCCAACTTTTTTGAAGATTCTTATCAAACATTGATTTAGCATGCCCATAAGAATCAGGCATTTTATGATTAAATACTTCAAAATAGTACCGCTTTATAAATTCAATACATTGAAATTTTAATCCCAAATTATAACCACATGTTGTATAATGTCGCCCTACAACATTCGTTGATTTTCCGTTGTAATAAACATTTACTCCACTGAACTCATCAATGATTTGCCCAATTTGAGGCTTTGAATCCGTAAAAGACAAAGCAATGACAACAAATAAAAAGAAATAGACTCTTTTTATAAACATAAATTTCGATACAAATTGATTACGCTTATAAAGTTACATCATTGATGATTATTCTAGATAATTTTTGAGGACTTATATGTAAAATTCTAGCATATTAACAACGATTTCGTTCGAATAAAATTCCTTTTACCATTTTATCTTGAGGTTAGATTGACTACCTTTGCCGTAAGAATAATTAAAAATCGCAACGACTATGTTCGAAAGTTTAAATGAAAGATTAGAAGGCGCTTTTAAGAACCTTACTGGTGACGGAAAGATAACCGAGATTAATATTGCACAATCAATAAAGGAAATTCGACGTGCATTAGTCAGTGCCGATGTGAATTATAAAATTGCAAAAGAATTTACCGATAAAGTTAAGAACAAAGCGCTCGGCGAGAAAAATGTACTTTCTGCTGTAAAGCCAGGCGATCTGATGGTTAAAATCGTGCTTGATGAAATGATCGATTTGATGGGAGGTCAATCAGCAGGAATTAATGTTAAGGGAAGTCCAGGTGTTGTACTAATTTCAGGTTTGCAAGGATCCGGTAAGACCACATTTACTGCGAAACTAGCTAAATATCTCAAAGAGAAGAAGAAGTTAAAACCATTATTAGTAGCTTGTGATGTTTATAGGCCGGCAGCTATAAATCAATTATCCGTATTAGCAGAACAAATTGGGGTTGGAATTTATAAAGAACAAGAAAATAAAAATCCAGTAACTATTGCTGAAAATGCGATTGTTCATGCCACTCAAAATGGATTTAATGTAGTAATTGTAGATACCGCAGGTAGATTAGCGGTAGATGAGGAGATGATGAACGAGATTGAGGCCGTAAAGAAAGCCATTGATCCTACAGAAACTTTATTCGTTGTTGATTCTATGACGGGACAAGATGCTGTTAATACGGCTGAAACGTTTAACGAAAGAATTAATTTTGATGGAGTTGTTTTAACTAAACTTGATGGTGATACAAGGGGAGGGGCTGCATTGTCGGTAAAGTATACCGTAGGTAAACCAATTAAGTTTATCAGTACTGGTGAAACGTTAGAGACTTTAGACGTTTTTCATCCGGATAGAATGGCCCAGCGGATTTTAGGTATGGGAGATATCGTTAGTTTTGTCGAAAAAGCGCAAGAGCAATTTGATGAAAAAGAATCTAAGAGATTAGAAAAGAAAATTCGAAAAAATAAATTTGATTTTAATGATTTCCTAGGTCAGCTAAATCAAATTAGAAAAATGGGTGATTTGAAAAGTTTGATGGGGATGATTCCTGGAATGGGAAAAATGACCAAAAACTTAGATATCGATGAATCCGCCTTCTCGAAAGTAGAAGCAATCATATTTTCAATGACACCAAAAGAAAGAAGTAATCCTGAACTTCTTAATATGTCTCGTAAAAAAAGGATTGCAAAAGGTTGCGGGCAGAAAATTCATGAGATCAATATGTTTATTAAACAATTTGATCAGATGAAGAAAATGATGCATATGATGAGTAAAGGGAAAGGAATGGATCAGCTTATGCAACAAATGCCAAATTTAAAAAGGTAATTAATGCGAATAATAAAATAATATTAATTTTTAAAATCCTTCATTAATTGTTAATTTGTAGTCTTAACAAAATTAACCTCCAATGAAGTTTTTTACTACCGCGATCTTACTATTATCCTTTAGTTGTACTCTTTTTGCAGCGCTTCCGAATGGAACCATAGCTCCTGATTGGACGCTTACCGATATTGATGGTGATACATATAATTTACACGATATTTTAGACGATGGAAAATCTGTTATCCTTGATTTTTCAGCGACTTGGTGTAGTCCTTGTTGGAGCTATCACAATACAGGTATATTGGAACAAATGTATGATGAATACGGTCCTGATGGTACAGATGAAATAAGAATATTTTTTATTGAAGTCGATGGTGGTACAAATGAAGCATGTCTTTCTGGTCCTGCTGGGTGTAACGATTCAAGTTGGGGAGATTGGACTGATGTACCTTATCCAATTTTTAATTTAGTAGGGAGTGATTTAAATGTTGGTAGTCAATATGCGATTACTGCAATTCCTACCTTATATGGTATTGGACATCAAGACAAAAAGACATTCAATATCGGTCAGGTAGGAGTTTCTACGTGGGAATCATGGATGGTTGGCTCTTTTAAATTAGATGCTGAAGTTGAAATTTCAAATGACGCTAGCTGTGGAGGTGGAAGTGCTGGAGTTGGCTCTATTGATTTAACACCCTTATTTGGGTTTGGATCGTTCTCTTACAGTTGGAGTAATGGTTCAAATGCACAAGATCCACAAAACTTAACAGCGGCATCATATTTTGTAACCATTACGGACGGTCATGGGTATTCAGTTGAACGTGGCCCTTTTGTCGTTGGAAATGATGAAGGTTCGTTAGATATAGGATTGGATATTAGTGTTGATCCGCAGTGTCATGATGGAAATGATGGGGTATTAAAAATAGAAGCCTATAATGGTTCTGACGTTTACATTTATGAGTGGTTTGATGGATTTTCTGGTCCAGATAGGTATAATTTGTCAGCAGGGACTTATCAAGTAGAGGTGTCAGATATTATTTCTGGTTGCTCATCCATTGAAACATTCGTTATCGAAAACCCTGAGCTTATTACCTTTTCTGAAATTGTTACTCAGCCTTCTTGTGACGGAAATGATGGTTCTATTGTTTTGGAAGCCATTGGTGGAGTTGGTGATTTTGAATATGACTTTGGAGAAGGCTTTGACGATGAAAATACATTTTCAAATGCCTCTTCTGGCATGTATGAAATCGGAATAAGAGATGATGGAGGATGTGTAATTAATACCACCATAACGCTTTTGGATAAAGATACGGTTCATGCCTCAATACAATCCATTGGATTTTTAAGTTGTGATAATGAAACGATGTTGGTACATAATGATACATCTGCCATAAATGAAAATGCGATCCTCTTATGGCAAAATTTGAATGGTGATACTCTCAATTTTATGGAAGACTCCATTCTCGTTGAAAGTGTATCATCAATAGTCCTTACAATACAAGACTCATTTAGTTTGTGTTCTGATAAAGATACGGTTGATATTGCCTTTAATTATGATGCACCTAGTATTGAAATCAATACGCCTGAAGTGCTCACTTGCACGACTGAATCTATTCAGATTGAAGGAAGCACTGAAGATTTGTTGAATGTAGAATCATATGTTTGGTCAACAGCAAATGGTTTAATTCTTTCGGGCAATACGGAATTAAACCCGATTGTTGGTGCCAGTGGGGAATATCTGTTAACGGCCAAAAACATGGTATCTGGTTGTGAAACGAATACGTCGGTGGCTGTTTTAGCGGATGAAAATATTCCAGAGTTTGAAGTTGGGTCACCAGAGATCATTACTTGTGCAAATCAAGCAACAGAACTTTCCGTTACAGCAGATGAAAATTATAGCTATACATGGTCCGATGAACAAGGAGCTATTATTTCAAACGATGACGCTTTTCTTGTAAATGAACCAGGGATGTATTTTGTAGAAGCGGTATCAGCAATTAATGGTTGTGCTACTTCAAAGTCTGTTTCTGTTGAAGAAAATATTCAGCTTCCTTCGTATGGTGTAGAGGGAGCCATTGCAATTTGTTCTGGAAATGAAACGACTCTTTGCGTCCAAGATGATGGGATGAGTATAATTGAATGGAATGTAAATGGGATTTCACAACAAGCAAGGTGCATAACGATTACTGAAGAATCTGACGTTCAATTAAAAGTTATTGGCCAAAATGGTTGTTCTTCAGAAGAATCAATCTATGTTGAAGTAGATAATAGTTTAGAATTATTAACCCCAATTCTTGATCAACAAATTTGTGAAGGAGAACAAGCTACTTTTTGTTTAAATGAATCATTTGAAGGGACTATTAAATGGATCGATGAAAATGGACAAATTATAGGAGAAGAGGCATGTATTACAGCAGATGTTCAAGGACGCTATACCATAGAATGTGAAACAACTCTTGGTTGTACAAAATCTTTTGATGCAGCATTGAGCGTATCAACTACTTCTCAATTTGAATTAGATGGACCAACAGGTATTTGTGAAGGTCTGATTGGTTCTGTTTGTTTAACAGAAAGCTTTGAAGGCGAAATTGAATGGAGATTAGAGGGTGATAATAACGTTTTATCAACAGATCAATGCCTTCAAATAACAGAAGGTGGTACTTATATAGCTTCTGTCGTAAATGCAGAAGGTTGTGAAGTAGTACTAGAAAAAACAATTGCATTCTATGCAACGCCTCAAATTAGTACAATGACTTATTCAATAGATTGTCAAAATCCACTGGCTATTTTAGATGTAAATGAATTATTAGGTCAAGATGTAGCTGAGATAAGTTGGTCAACAACGAATGGTAATTTTTGGGATTTAGCACAAAATTTTTCCCCTACGGTAGATGCCATTGGTACCTATAAAGGAGAGTATACAACTACAAATGGATGTAATGGATCTTTTGAAATCGAAGTGGATGGATTTTTCAATTATGCATCATCGGCATTTAGTTATGATAATCAATATGGTGATGTCGCATTTACAGAAGCATCCACTGGTGAAGTGACAAGCTGGGCTTGGTCATTTGGAGATGGGAATACATCTATGGAAGAAAACCCTAAACATAATTATCAAAATTCTGGTACATACAATGTTTGCCTTGTTGTAACGAATGAGTGTGGTGAAGCACAATTTTGTGAAGAATTAGATATTGTTATTCCGTTACCATTAAGTGTAAACCCAACTTGGGAAAATATTAGCTGTTTTGGTGCGAATGATGCTTCTATTCAATTGGAAATAGAGGGCGGCGTACCTGAATATACTGTAAGTTGGACTGGACCAAATGGGTTTACATCAACAGATTTTAATTTGGACAATTTAGAACCAGGCGAATATGAATTTACCATTTTTGACATTTTGGAAAATGAATTAATGGGGACCTTAGAAATGTACGAACCTACGTTGTTGGAAATCAGTGGAGCAAGTATTGTTGATGACAGTCTGAATATGAGTATTGGTACTATTGATATTTCATTTGAAGGAGGGACTGAACCTTATTTCTTTGAATGGAGTAATGGAGAAACAACCGAAGATATTTCTGATTTGATGAATGGCGATTATAGTGTTGAAATTACCGATGCGAATGGATGTCAGACAAGCATGGACTTTGAGATTCAAAATTTAATAAGTGGATTAGATGATTTAGGATTAATAAGTTTTAATATCTATCCAAATCCTGTTCAGGATGAAATTAGTATTGAACTAGATTTTGTTGAATCCAACACAGAATTTACACTATCAATCATGGATTTAAGTGGGAAATTGATAAAAGTAGAGCGGAAAATTGGTAAATCAAAAACACAAATGGATATCTCTAACCTTAATTCTGGGCTTTATCTTTTACAATTAAATACAGCACTTGGTCAAACGACAATAAAAATTTGCAAGGAATAAATAGATTCTATTTAATTAAATAGCGGGAGGTTATCTTAATCTTCCGCTATTTTTTTTAGCTCTGCTAACTTCATCATGCATTCAATTGGTGTCATGCTATTAATGTCCATATCTTCAATTTGTTGAAGGAGTTCCATTGATTTTTTATTCTCCAATTCAAACATATTAAGTTGTAATTGGGGTTGGGCAGCTATATCATTAAGTGTTCCGTTAATCGTATTATCAATGGTTTTCTTTTCAAGTTCTTTTAAAAGCACTTGAGCTCGGTTTACTATTTTTGCTGGCATACCAGCCATTTTTGCTACATGAATACCAAAACTGTGTTTACTACCTCCTTCTGTCAATTTTCGTAAGAATACAACTTCGTTATTTACTTCTCGTGTTGAAATATGATAATTGCGAATTCTAGGATACTTTTTTGAAAGCTCATTTAACTCATGGTAATGAGTTGCAAATAAGGTTTTAGGCTTTAGATCAGTACCATTGTGCAAAAATTCGGCAATAGACCATGCGATAGAAATACCATCATAAGTGCTTGTTCCTCTTCCAATTTCATCTAATAAGAGTAAGCTTCGAGATGAGATATTATTCATGATACTGGATGTCTCATTCATTTCTACCATAAAAGTTGATTCTCCACTACTAATAT
>CALDTZ010000122.1 GCA_937924805.1 uncultured Saprospiraceae bacterium | reverse complement strand
CACCAAGATGGTAATTTAAATGGTGTATTTCATTGTTTTAATGGATCTATTGAAGAAGCTAAGAGAATTCAAAAAGTAAACTTCAAAATGGGGTTAGGTGGAGTTATAACATTTAAGAATGCGGGTCTTGATGAAATGTTGTCTTATCTTGATGATCAATATATAGTATTAGAGACCGATGCTCCATATCTGTCGCCGCATCCACATCGAGGAAAACAAAATGAGTCAAGTTATATACCATTCATTGCTTCAAAATTAGCTAAAGTTAGAGGTGTGTCTGTCGAAGAAGTGGCAACAATAACAAGTAAAAATGCGCTAGATTTATTTGAAAGTCATTAATTGATCTACAAATATTACACATTGTTAAATATTTTATTTAGAAATTCTTACAAACTAGGCAACTATATATTTTTGATTTAAATATGTATAAAGACTATACACCAAATCATAGTTTTTTTTCATCTTTAACCTAGAAACGTCTGAAATTGGAGAGGTGCTCGAGTGGCTTAAGAGGTACGCCTGGAAAGCGTATGTACTCCAAAAGGGTACCGAGGGTTCGAATCCCTCTCTCTCCGCTGTAATATTTTTTAGATGTTGGGTTTTTTTCGGAGTGAAAAGTCATAAAGAATAAAACAAGTACAGGATTTTACTAAATAGGTTCCTAAATATTTCTAAATTAGGGCTTAATTATAATTTTTATTATTTAAACGATTAAGAAAACCAAACAAATCATGCGTAAATTATTAGTATTCGGAATTGTTTTTTGTGTGCTTGCTATGTTTGGAGCAACAGAAATGTTGGCTCAAGACGCAACCGCAGAGGCAAGTTCTTCAGGATTTCAGATGTTAAAGGAGAAATTTATTGAAGGAGATTGGAGATTTATGAGTTTAGTACTTATTTGCTTGATCCTAGGATTAGCATTTTGTATTGAGCGAATCATAACATTAAATATTGCAACCACAAATACGGACAAATTGCTTTCCCGAATAGACGAAAGTTTATCAAACGGAGATATGGAAGGTGCACTAGAAGCAACTAGATCTACACCTGGCCCGACAGCAAGTATATTACATGAAGGTTTAAGAAATGCTAAAGAAGGCCCAGAAGCTGTTGAAAAAGCAATAGTATCTTATGGTTCAGTACAAATGGGACTTTTAGAAAAAGGTCTAGTATGGATATCTTTATTTGTTTCTATTGCACCGATGCTAGGGTTTATGGGAACAGTAATTGGTATGATTCAAGCATTTGATAGAATTGAAGCGGTAGGTGATTTATCTCCTTCAGTTGTAGCAGGTGGTATTAAAGTAGCCTTATTAACAACCGTTTTCGGACTAGTTGTAGCCATCATTCTTCAAATCTTTTATAATTACATTATTTCTAAAATTGATGGAATTGTAAACAAAATGGAAGATTCTACGATCGGACTTGTTGATATTATGTCGAGAAATGGTGTTTTCAAATAAACCCATTTTTTTGTCAAACATATTATCAACTTTAAAAATTAATAAATGAAAGCGATATATAATTTATTCAATACTAAGGGGCAGATGATTGCTCTTTTAATTGGTGTTGTTTGTAGCGCCATTATACTTATATCAATATTTACTGGATTAAGTGGTGCAGGTTTTGATGCTTCAACAGATCTAAATGCAGTATTGAAAAATGGAGGAGGCGATGGATTTAACTTTTTAAACCCAGTAATAGCAGTTCCTTTATTGTTAGTAGCCGTTGCTTTTCTAGTTGCCATCGTTTTTGGACTTGGTCAATTGATAAGTAACCCTAAAAATTCTATGGTGTTTTTAATATCCATTGCTGTTTTGTTGGGATTGTTCTTTATCCTTTATTCTACGTCGACTGCAGAGTCTACAGGAAAAATTGCAGAATTAGTTTCAAAAAATAACATTACTGAAAATGTAAGTAAGTTTATTAGTGGAGGCGTAAAGTCTGTTATGGGATTGACAATTATTGCATTTGCAGGGATTGTTCTATTTGAAATTTATAACCTTTTCAAATAACTATTATGGGTAAAACAAGTTCAAGAGATCGGTTAAGCAATGAGATCAACGCAGGTTCGATGGCAGATATAGCTTTCTTACTTTTGATTTTCTTTCTTGTAACCACAACCATTGATGTAGATAAAGGTGTATTAGTTAAGTTACCACCTTGGTCAACGGAACCACCAGAAACAATGACCTTAAATGAAAGGAATGTATTTTCTGTAATGGTAAACGCTGAAAATCAACTTTTAGTAAGAGGCGAGCTAGAAAAAATTGAAGATTTAAGAGAAAAGGCTAAGGAGTTTATTTGGAATCCAAATAAAAGGCCTGATATGGCAGAGAAGCCAACGAAAGCAATTATTTCATTAAAAAATGATAGAGGTACGGAATATAAAACCTATGTCGAAGTTTATAATGAATTGAAGGCTGCATATAACGAACTCAGAGAAGAAGAGGCACAAAGAAAATATGCTAAGCCTTATGAATACTTGGCAAGAGATCAACAAAAAGAAATTCGAGCTAGGATTCCTTTAGTACTTTCTGAAGCTGAGCCAACAAATTTTGGAGAAGAAAATTAAAATTTATTATGGGTAAATTTCAAAAGAAAAGAGGAAAGACCGCTCCGGAAGTGTCAACAGCATCTTTACCGGATATAATTTTCATGTTGTTATTTTTCTTCATGGTAACCACTGTGTTAAGAGATGCAACACTTAAAGTAAATGTTGTCGTTCCTCAAGCAACGGAATTAACAAAATTAGAGAAAAAGTCTTTAGTTAATTACTTGCATATTGGTAAACCAACGGCACAATGGAAAGAAACCTATGGAACAAAGCCATTGTTACAATTAGGAGATAAAATTTCAAAGCTTACAGATATACCTCTTTTTTTGGAACAGCACAAATCTTCTGTTCCAGAAACTCAAAGACCGGGTATAAACTCTTCGTTGAAGGTAGATGGGAAAGTAACCATGGGTATTGTTACTGATGTGAAAACTGAGCTTAGAAAAGCAAATCAACTAAAAGTGAATTATTCTGCTAAACCTAGAGTGGATTAATACAACAAAATATTTTTTTAAAAAGGCGATTATACATTATGTATGATCGCCTTTTTTTATTCTTCTGATAGAATGATAAAAAGCTTATCTCAATCGATCCATTGATTGAACAATTTTTTCGTCTTTATTAATAAATCGAATCGCAAGCCATGTAAGTATTACGCTAACAATTGGCATATATAATCCAATGCTATCCTGAATACCCTGAGTATTTTCCATGCTATTCCCGGCATTTAAAAATAATAAGGAAGCTAACACAGGCAATAATATAGCCAATACAATAACTATGTAACTTAATTTGAGTTGCAATTTTCTATTGTTAAAAAGAAAAATAATACCAAATGCAAGTAAACCCGATAGTACCGCCATTATTAACAAACCAATATTATCTTGAATATTATAGACTTGGTCTGCGAAAAAATTTGGGCCAGGTGCATCAGTTTTAGCAAAAGAGAAGCCAAAATGTGAAAAGAAACTTGCACTAGAAAGGAATAGAAATATACTTTGTAACCGTTGAATCATTAGTTTTATATTTTAATTAAAAGTACAGCTTTGCAGCTTTAAGAAGTAAAGTAAAAATAAATAATCGAATTTTTAAAATGTTAAGTTTTTGGGAATCAAAATCATGGATTGAAAATAATGACTACACTATAGTTGGTGGTGGGTTAGTAGGGATTCAATGTGCGATTCATCTGAAACTAAAAATGCCATCTTCAGAGGTTCTTGTAATTGAACGGGGTGTTTTACCTTCGGGGGCAAGTACTAAGAACGCGGGATTTGCTTGTTTTGGTAGCATTGGTGAATTAGAATCTGATCGACGATCAATGGGAGAGGATTATATTCAATCCTTAATTATGGAACGTTATGAAGGGTTACAATATTTAAAGGAATCATTGGGTGAGCAAGAAATTGATTTTGAAAAGACTGGAGGAGTAGAGCTTTTTACTAGTAAGGAACAAGCCCATTTAACCAATTGTAAAATGATGATACCTTTTTACAATAATGTAATGAAAAACGCACTTAATATTAATGATTGCTTTTCATTGGACAAGATTGATTTTGGATCAAATTTATTGTCATCGGCAATAAAAAACAACGAAGAAGGTGCGATTAACACGGGGCGAATGATGATTACACTGATAAAAAAGGCGTACACCCTCGGTGTTAAGTTTCTATGGTCGACATTCATAAAATCATATACAAAAGGAGATAAACAATCTTTTATAATTGAAGCATCCAATGATTTATGTATCCATACGGATCACCTTTTGTTTACGACAAATGCATTTACCAAATCACTGATAACGAATATTGAAGTAGAGCCGTTTAGAAATCAAGTGATCGTCACGAGGCCAATTTCAAATCTTTCTCTTAATGGAACGTATCATATGAAGAATGGATATGTATATTTTAGAAACGTGGGTAATCGAATTTTGTTAGGTGGTGGCAGGCACAAATTTATGAAAGATGAAGCTACAACCGAAATTGAAACGAGTGAACAAGTTATCTTGTGGTTAAAATCATTTTTAAAACAATATATCCATCAAGAAGAAGTTGAAATTGAATATGCCTGGTCAGGAATATTAGCTGGAGGTAATGATAAATCACCGATCATAAAAAAAATAGATGAGAATCTATATGTAGGAGTTCGATTAGGTGGCATGGGCATAGCCATTGGATCATTAGTAGGTAAAAGATTGGCGGATTTAGTCATTAGTAACTAAAAGAATTGAAACAAAGAATACTAATCTTATTGTGTTTTTTACAAATCTGTGTCTTTGGACAAGAGCAGGATACCAGTGAATATAAACAACTGAAAGTATTATATTCTGAAGCTTTTGTAAATGAGAGAATCGGTGACGAGGAGTTTCAATTTTATCGTGGAAATATTAAAATTCTGCATGATTCTACTTTCATGTTTTGTGATAGTGCGACTACGGTTGCCAATAAGTTAGATGCAGTTGGTAATATTATTTTACTGAGGCACGATACAATTGAAATTTTTGGTGACTCTTTAAATTATGATGGAATAGAAAAATATGCAAAATTATATGGAGAAGTCATTCTAAAGAATGGTGACCAGAAATTATATTCAGATGCATTGTTTTATGATCTCAAAACAGAAAATGTAAGTTATATAGATACGGCCTTGCTTGAAACTCAAGGAGCTAGATTGAGTAGTCTCAGGGGTAACTATAATATGAAGTCTGGTTTGTCCTATTTCTATGAAGAAGTGATCGTTATTGACTCGTCTTTTACCTTATTGTGTGATACGTTAGTTTATGATTCTAAAAGCAAGCGAGCTAATTTTGTAGGACCTAGTTATATTACCCAAGATGAGAATAAAATTTATTGTGAAGCGGGGTATTATGATTTGGAAACGGGCAATGCCTATTTTGAAAAAGAGGCTAAATTTTATGGAGACTCATTAAATACGAAATCAGATTACATTGATTTTAATAAAGATAAAAATTTGATAACCTTAACTGGAAATGCTATTGTTGAGGATGGAAAATCTGATGCTAAAGCAGAAAAAATTAGTTTTTTTAGGAATGAAGATATTGTCATATTGGAAGGTAATGGTCAATTTACAGATAATGAGACCAAAGCATCAGGTCAATATATAAAATATCAATCTACAGATGAAAAAATATGGATTGAGGGCAGTGGGAAATTGGAAAAAGATGGTTTATTCTTGGAAGGAGAAAAAATCTTTTATGATGCTAAAACAAATGAAGGATATTCAGAAGGAGATGTTATATCTGAAGATAAAGAAAATGGAAGAAAAATCTATAGTGATTTTCTATCGCAAACAAATGAAGAAGATTTTGTCGCTTATAATAACCAAGGACGTCCATACATCGAAGAAATTATGGATAATGACACCTTGTTTCTAAGTGCCGATACACTTCAGTCCATACAACAAATTGACTCTTTAGATACGTTCAGAATATTTAGAGCCTACCATGATGTGCGTTTATTTTCGAATGCCTTTCAAGGTAGAGCTGATTCACTACTTTATAATACAAAAGATTCAAGTTTTATATTTTTTGGTGAACCTATTTTATGGGCGGATACCACCCAATTTGTAGCTGATACGATATTGCTAAAAAGTAATGAAGAAGGTATTGAACAAGTGAAATTGAGAAGTAATGCTTTTATTACAAATAAGCTGGGTATAAAATATTTTGACCAAATAAAAGGGAAAAACATTTTTGCAAAACTTGATAGTTCATCCATAAAATGGATGGAGGTAAAAGGAAATGCACAAACTATTTATCTGTTACGAGATGAAAATGGAGCTTTTATTGGAGCTAATAAGACTGAGTGTAGTTACATTGAATTCACTTTTGAAAACAAAGAATTGGAAGGAATAAAATTTCATAGTCAACCAACATCAAAAATGGTTCCTGTACTCAAAGCTAGTGAAGCTCAATTATATTTAAACGGGTTTGATTGGAATGAAAAAGAAAGACCTTTATCTTTGAACTCAATATTGGAAATAGTAAAAACGGAAGAAAATAATACTATCGAGGAAGACGATTTTGGTAAAGATGTCTTGGATATTCTCGAAAAAATGGACAAGGAATGAGAAAAATTATCAACATTATAATCGTTATTATCTGTATTCCAATTGGTATCTTTTCTCAATCGGATGGTCAATTGTTGTTTCAAACTGGTAATGAGGCTTATGAAAAGGAAAATTTTGCAGAAGCAATTAAACAATACGAAAAGGTAATTGAGAATGGAGCACATAGTAAAGCTATATATCTTAATTTAGGAAATGCTCACTTTAAGCAAGATAGCATTGGTCACGCTATTCTGTATTATGAAAAAGGTTTAGTTTTAGACCCTAACGATGCTAAATTGTTATCAAATATTGATATTGCAAAACAAAAAGTTGATTCAGAAATATTTGAAGTACCTCCTTTCCTCCCAGTAAGACTTTGGAGGAGTTTTGTCAAAATTATATCACCAAATATTTGGGCTTTACTTCAGCTACTTATTCTTTCAATACTCGTATTTTTTTGGTATAAAAAAGAATTCTTTAAACTCGATTGGACAACAAAAAAATACAAAAGAATATCAAGGTCCTTAGTTGGATCGATTTTGTTATTAGGCTTTATCCTTTGGTCATCCGTCCAATTAAGTCAAGAAGATATTTTTGGTATTGCCTTAGAAAAGGTTCAAATTCAAAGTGGTCCTGATCTGCGAAGTGATATACAATCAAATGTTCAGGCTGGTGAAAAAGTAAAACTACTTGACACTTTTGATGATTGGTACAAAGTTGAGTTGTTAAATCTTGAAACTGGTTATATTCAGAAAAATAAGTTAGGTATAATTTAGCTTAAGGAGCAATACATAATAAAGGAAAAGAAAAAAGGAGATTTAATCATTGATTAAATCTCCTTTCATATGTATCGTAGAAAATGAATTATTTAGCAATTACAAATTTCTGGGTTCTAACTCCAGCTGCAGTCGTAATGTGCATTACATAATGACCACTTGGTAATGAAGAAGTGTCAAAGGTTTCATAAGCAGACTTTGTATTTTTAAGTTGCTTTGAAAGAACGCCTTGTCCAACGTTGTTCATTATCTGTATGCCTACATTTTCAAAAATATGATCAAATGCTAATTGAACATTAAGTTCGTTTTTTGCAGGATTAGGGAATACATTAATTGTATGTACACCATCTAATTCTTCCACTGCAGAATCTAAAAATGGATCCGTTCCGATTTCCATTCTTATTGCAGGAACAATATCAGCTCCAAATCCAAGAGTGCTAAACGGTTCATCAGAAAGTGGTTCATTTATAGCTAATAAACCAGCATATCTTTTAACATCTGTAGTGTCACCTCTTAAAATCATACCACCATAATCATTTGCCTCACTTGCTCCAAATTGTACATTTGTTAATGCATCAGGTGAAGTATGTTCAACCATAACAATATACATTGTGTTACTTTTTAATTGTAAAGCAGTGGTAGATCCAGCAGTAGATGGTACCACAAGTTCTATTAAGTTATCTTGAATTTCAGATCCATCAATAAGGTATAAATCACTTGCAACTAATAATCTTTCATCTGGATCAGCTTCGTCACTATCATTCATGTCACCTATCCACTCATATACATTGACTGAAAGTACTTGATCCACCACTTCAGTTGCATTAGAGATAGAGAAAAATACTTTTCTTAAGAATGATTCATCATTATCACCATTTACAATATAATAAGCGTTACCATATCCCCATGAATGTGCTTCTCCTGCATCCCAGTTACCATCTGCCGGAAATACAGCTCTAGTAGGTCCGTTTTCTTTAGCAAATAATCCATCTGTAATTGTAAAACTAAATGTTTGTTCATTATTTGATGGATCCATATCTTCTTGTGCAGCTACAATAGAATAAGTACCAGTATATGTTTGTTCCGAACCATCTGGAGTAAACCCTTCTGAAGCAAAAGGTCTATTCTGAATGACAGTGTCTGTTTCAACGGTTCCATAATCTAAAGATTCCTGATAAACTTCAGTACCTGATTCATCAGATATACTTACAGATAAAACTACTTCATCTTGAATTTCACTACCAATGTTAGAAACATCAGCTAAAAATCCAAATGCATCTACTTGAGAAGCTGGCGTCATTAAATTTGGAGCAATTGCAAAAAAGTTGTCGACTCTCATATTATTTGGAAGTCTTGGATCACCATTCGTCAATTTAATATCGTCAATACTCCACCAGTATTCCCAGTTTCCAATAAATTCAAATTGAATAATTACTTCAGCTTGATTTGCTGCAACAGCACTTATATCTAAAGCAACTTCAGTTGGGTTGTCTGACCAACGGTCGGCGATTGTAATTAAATGGGGAGCAAACCTTGTCCAAGAAACACCATCTGTACTTACATTTACATTGGCAAAATCTAAACCAGGAACGGTAAATACACCCAGTGCACTATTAAATGAGATCCAAACTTCATCATGAGTGCTACAATCAATAGTTGATAATGTTAATTGACTCACATGATTACTTGGTAGTTCGCCATAAGCATCAGAATCTAATGTAGCAAAACCATTATCTGCTGTTTCTGCCCCAAAATAGTCACTTGCATACAAAGAGATTGCTGGGCAACCATCTCCTTCACTTATTTGATCAATACAATAGGTCCATCTTGCACCTTGTGCTGAAGCATCTTTATTTGTCCAATCATCTGGAATTCCATTGGCAAAGTCTTCAGACCAGAAAATATCTACTTGAGCATAACTAAAAGTAACACTAAGAAGCATAAGTCCAGTTAATAAGATTTGTGTAAATCTAATTTTCATATAATTTAATTTTAGTATTTGGTTAAATGTGCCCTAAATATAAAGGTTTATTGCGGTTAGCCGATAAATTTACTTTGTATATGTCGGGTATTTAATAAATTTTATTCTTCCATATATCTTTGTTTTGGATCAATGAAATTAAACTCTCAAATCATAAATAAAGCTATTTAGAATATGGGTCACTAAAGTTTGGCATAGTTTTAATCATTGATAATCAGTGTTTTATAATTTTAACATCTAAGAAACTGTTAAAATTCAGAATATTGTGTACCCACGAATAAGATCTTGAGTCTAAATAGTTGTAAGTCAAGATAGGAATTGATCAGCATTACTTGTAAAAGCCTCCAGATGTGGATGGCTTTTATTTTTTTATTCCTTTTCGTTTTAATTTTGGTGCTTACCTTTATAGTGCAAAGGGTACTATGGCAGGACAAAATATTTATTTCTTTTCAGACTTTCATTTAGGCAGACCTGCCTTACATTCATCAGATGATAGACAGCAATTGATTATTGAATGTCTTGATCGAATAAAAGATGATGCTTCAAAAATTTACTTTGTTGGTGATTTATTTGACTATTGGTATGAATACAAACATGCAATTCCAATACATTTTACGCCGTTTATTGCGACACTCTATTCTTTGAAGAATGCAGGAATAGAAATTGAAATATTTACGGGTAACCATGATTTGTGGATGTTTGGTTTTTTTCAGAATCATTTAGGAATTCCTGTTCATAAAGATCCTATCGAGATTACGGCTTTTGGAAAAACATTATTTGTTGGTCATGGAGATGGTTTAGGACCTGGAGATTATGGTTATAAATTCATAAAGAAAATATTTAGAAACAGCGTTTGTCAATGGTTGTTTTCTAGGGTCCACCCAAATGCAGCTATTGGTATTATGAAGTTTTTTTCGAATCAAAGTCGAAAAGTGAACGAAAATAAGCCTGTTTTTATTGATTTTAAAGATGAATGGTTAGTGCAATTTTGTGAATCTTACCATCCAAACGATCAAGTTGATTACTTTGTTTTTGGCCACCGTCACTTACCAATGAAATATAAATTAGAATCGCGAAGCGGGATTTATTTTAACTTAGGAGATAGTTTATATCATTATACCTATGGTATATTAACCGATGAAGGATTTTCGTTAGAACAATATTATGATACTGGCACTTCGATTAAAACAAACATATAAACGACTCTTTATTGCCATTTACGTTGCTTTTTTGGCGTTTGATGGTTATTCTCAGGTAGACAGTTTACCTGCATGTGTTTTTTCTTCAAATAAATTTGATGTAGATTTATTAGACAATTATTATAGTTTATGTGAAGACAACCAGACGCTTTATAAATTTAAAAATGGACAAATAATTTGTTCCTTCAAATCACCCAATGGAATTTCCATAGACGATTTTGGCGTAAATAGTTTCCATAAAATTTTTATTTTCTCAAAATCGAATCAAATCGTTTTTATCCTTGATAATGAATTAGGGCTTTTAGAGTCAATTCCGCTCGATGAGCTAGGATTTTGGAATATATCAAGTGTTGACTATTCTAAGAATGATAATTTGTGGATGTTAGATACTGATAACAGACAAATTATTGAAACAAATGTGAATAATAATCAAGCACGAACCAACTACCGCATACGAGAGATTTTTGATAATTTGGGAGACTATGAAATGAAGGTAAAAGATGAAAATATTTTCATTTATAATGATAAGAATCTATTTGTCTACTCTAAAGTAGGGGAGTATTTGTATCATGAAGAAATAACACACCCAATGATTCTCTCAAAAAAAGGGTTTTTGTTTTACTGTAAAAATGGACATCTATATAAACAACAAAGGAAAATGCCTGAAGATGTAAAATATCTATTAGAAGGGGAATGTCTTGATGAAAAACCAAGCATTTTAGTTAACAATAAATTATTCCAAATGATGGGTAATACGATTAAAATATTACCCATCAAATTGTAATTTATACTTTCATAATATCAGCTTCCTTTGCTACGATAAGTTTGTCAACCACAACTCCAAATGAGTTCGTAAGGTTTTGAACTTCCGTTTCTCGCTTCTTACCCATATCTTCAGGGTAGCCATCTTTAACTTCTTGTTTGATTACTTGCATCAATTTTGAACGTTCGTTTCTCAAACCCACCTTCGCTTCTTCTGCTAGTCCTTTACATTGTTTTACTAGTTCTTTTCTTCTTTCTTCCGTCAATGGCGGAATACTGATTCTGATAAATTCACCATCATTCATTGGTGTAAGACCTAGGTTTGCTGCAAAAATAGCTTGTTCGATAACGGCAAGCATACCTTTCTCCCATGGTTGCATGCTTATCGTTTTAGAATCAGGGGTACTAAGGTTTGCAACTTGACTAAGTTTTGTAGGTGTATTATAATAATCAACCATAATACCATCAAGCATGCCTACATTGGCTCTACCTGCTCTAATTTTTGATAGCTCACTTTTTAAATGATCAATAGATTTGTTCATCTTTTCGGTGCCTTCAACTACAATATTTTCAATATTCATTATGTCTAAAATAATTTTCTTATAAAATTGAATCGACGATTAATTAATCGTTGTTTCCCATAAATTGCAAAAAGAAATATAAAAATACAACTAATGCTGAAAGTGCAGAAACAACATATGTCATAGCTGCCCACCATAATGCATCTTTTGCACCATCATATTGTTCTCCTTGGGTAATTCCTGTATTATCTAACCATGCTAATGCTCTACGACTAGCATCAAACTCAACAGGTAAAGTAATTAAACTAAATAGAGCCGTTACGCCAAAAGTTGCCATCAGTACAAGGATAAATATATTACCTCCAAATCCAGCACCCATACCTACCATCATTCCCATAAATAGGAACTGCTGAATACTAGAACTTGCCTTCATTACTGGTACAAGACCAGATCTTAACTTAAGCATGCTATATGAATTTGCATGTTGAACTGCGTGACCACATTCATGCGCAGCGACAGCTGCTGCAGATATATTTCTTCCTTGAAAAACATCTGGACTTAATGATATGACTTTGGACAGCGGGTTGTAGTGGTCGGATAAAAATCCTTGACCTTGTACGATCTTTACATCATTGACACCATAGTGACTTAGCATTTTTTGTGCAATCTCCGCGCCACTCATATTGCCAGTAATTGGTTTTTGGCTGTAAAATTTAAATTTACTTTTTAGTCGGTTTCCAACCACCATTCCGATAAGGGAAAATACCCCGATAATAATAAAATAAAACATGTTTCTAATTCAATTTTTGTTAATTAATCCATTCAAACCCAGTATAAGGAACGAGTACTTTTGGTATTTTAATGCCTTCTTTCGTTTGATTGTTTTCTAACAATGCTGCGATAATTCTAGCTAGTGCCAAAGCACTTCCATTTAGTGTATGTGCTAAATGTTTTTTTCCTTGCTGATCTTTGTACCTAAGTTTGAGTCGATTACTTTGATAGGTTTCGAAATTCGATACTGAACTTACTTCTAACCATCTCTTTTGTCCAGCAGCATATACTTCGAAATCATAGGTTAATGCCGACGCAAACGTCAAGTCTCCACCACATAAACGTAAAATTCGGTAAGGCAGTTCCAATTTTTTTAAAAGGCTTTCTACATGATTGAGCATTTCTACTTGAGTGTTGTATGACCTTTCAGGATGTTCTATTTGTACAATTTCGATTTTATCAAATTGATGAACGCGATTTAATCCTTTAACATCAGAGCCATAAGAACCAGCTTCTCTACGAAAGCAAGGAGTATAACCTGTTAGTTTTAATGGAAAGTCTTTTTCATCCAGGATTACGTTTCTATGAACATTTGTCAGGGGTAATTCTGCTGTCGGTATTAAGTATAAATTGTCTTTTTCACAGTGATACATTTGACCTTCTTTGTCAGGAAGGTTACCCGTTCCTCTAGCGCTTTCTTCGTTGACCAATAAAGGGGCGACAAATTCTTCATAACCAGCTTCGGTAGCTTCATCTAAAAAGAAGTTAATAAGTGCTCGTTGAAGTTTTGACCCTTTACCTCTGAATACTGGAAACCCAGCACCTGTTATTTTTACACCTAACTTAAAATCAACAATATTATATTTTTCAGCAATATCCCAATGGGCTAATGCCTCTTTGTCAAGTGTCGGAAGATCAGAACCCCAAGCTTTATAAACTTCGTTATCTTCCTCTGAGGTGCCTTGTGGTACAGAATCATGTGCATGATTTGGTATCGTAAGCAAATGACCTTCTAATGATGTTACAATCTTGTGTAGTTTTTCTTGAGTTTCTTTTATCGAAGTCTTTATAGATGTAACTTGATCTTTGATTACATCTGCTTCAGCTCTTTTACCCGATTTGTATAATGAACCTACTTGGGATGAAAGTGTATTTACTTTTGATAAATCACTATCCATGATTGTTTGGACGTTTTTTCGTTCATCATCTAATCGTATGACTTCATCCAAAACCTTAATGGCTTCTTCCTTCCAAGCTCTTTTTCTTAATCCTGATCGAACCAATTCTAAATTGGTTCTAATAAATTCTGGTCTTAACATTGCTAATATTACTTAATGTGTCTTTTAATATTTATTTAGCAAATATATGGCTTTGCGTTTCAAATAATAAATATATATTTGCACGCAGAGACACGCCCACGATATTTATACACTCAGTGTTTCCCTCTAAAGTCTCCAATAAACTACTTTTAGATTTTATTACAGATAAAAATTATATTTCCATAATTTACTATTAGCTATGTACGATATTCTACAATTAAATGAAATGTTAGTTCCTGAACTTAAGGATCTAGCTGAAAAACTGGAATTAAAGGCTTACAAACGATTGAGTAAGCAAGATTTAATTTATAAGATTCTAGATCATCAAGCTGTTGTAGGCAAAGAAGCTGTAAAAAGTACGATGCCAACAAAGCCTAAAAAGGAAGCGGTAGCTAAACCAAAGCCTAAACCTCAATCTAAAGCTAGACCCAAGACTCAACCTAGACCGAGAAAAGAAGATAAAGTTGAAGCTAAACCAGCTGAAAATAAATCTGAGAAAAAAGAATCAAATACAAAGCCGGAGACGAAGAAGCAAGAAAATAGAAACCCTAAAAACGAAGGACAACAACGGAATCAAAATACGGGGGATCGTCAGAAAAAAGACCGTAAGCCTTCTACCGATAAAAAACAAAACAATAATAGACAAGATAATCGGAATGATAATCGGAACGAGAATAGAAACGAAACTCGTCCAAACGATAGAAATAATGATCGGAAACCAAACAAGCCTGCTGAACCTGTCTTTAATTTAGATCTTGATGGTCTAATCGAAGGTGAAGGAATCCTAGAAATGATGCCGGATGGTTATGGTTTTTTACGATCTGCCGATTATAATTATTTGACAAGTCCTGATGATATTTATGTGTCACCGTCGCAAGTAAAATTGTTTGGCTTAAAAACTGGAGATCTAGTTAAAGGAGCAATCAGACCTCCGAAAGAAGGAGAAAAGTATTTTGCTTTATTAAGAGTATCGAATATTAATGGTTTAGAGCCAGCAAAAATAAGAGAAAGAGTACCTTTTGATTATTTAACACCACTATTTCCGGATGAAAAATTTAAATTAACATCTCATCCAGCAGGAAAAGATTATGGTGCAAGAATGATCGATTTGTTTTCACCAATAGGAAAAGGACAAAGAGGTTTATTTGTAGCCCAGCCAAAAACTGGTAAGACTTTTTTACTTAAAGATGTTGCAAATTCAATTGCAACAAATCATCCTGAGTGCTACCTTATTGTACTTCTCATCGATGAAAGACCAGAAGAAGTTACAGATATGGCTAGAAGTGTAAATGCAGAAGTAATTGCATCTACTTTTGATATGCCAGCAGAAAATCATGTTAGGGTAGCAAATATTGTGATTGAAAAAGCTAAAAGAATGGTTGAATGCGGTCATGATGTTGTCATCTTATTGGATTCGATAACGAGATTGGCTAGAGCATATAACACGGTTTCACCTTCTTCAGGAAAAGTACTTTCTGGTGGTGTAGAAGCAAATGCATTACAGAAACCAAAGAAATTTTTCGGAGCAGCTAGAAATATTGAAAATGGTGGTTCATTAACGATATTAGCTACAGCACTTACGGATACCGGGTCAAAAATGGATGAAGTAATCTTTGAAGAATTTAAAGGTACAGGTAACATGGAACTTCAATTGGATAGAGGCTTAGCAAACAAGCGATTGTATCCAGCTATTGATTTGAACAAGTCAAGTACACGTAGAGAAGAGTTACTCTATGATGAGGTTACACTCAAACGTATGTTTATCTTGAGAGAACATTTAGGAGACATGAAAGCAGACGAAGCTATGCGTTTTATTAGAGGTCATCTGAAATCAACAACAACAAACGAAGAGTTTTTAGTATCAATGAATAGCTAAATGCTATTTGTTTATCTAATAAATAACACTATATTTGCAGCACTTTTGACAAAAGGATAAAATATTTAAAACACATAGATAATGAAGCGGACGTATCAGCCTTCCAGAAGAAAGAGGAAAAACAAACACGGTTTTAGAGCTAGAATGGCTTCGAAAAGCGGTAGAAAATTATTGTCGAGAAGAAGAGCTAAAGGCCGTGCTAAATTGTCTGTTTCAGACGAAAGAAGATTGAAATAATCTCTTCAGCATCCTAATTTCTTTATTTCATTTTGATAAATAAACACATTTGTTTACAAGGTGTGTAATACAATCTAGTAGTCTTAGGTTAGAATTGTCTAGCTTAGGAGCTAGAATTTGTAGTCTTAAATATCTTCCAATCCAAGGAGGCTTAGAAATTCACGAGCATTATCCTACCGATGATTCTTATTTAGAAAAACGAAAATATACGGGTGCTATTATTGGTCCAGTTGCTAATCGGATTTCACAAAGTCATTTTTTAGTTAATCAGAAATCATATACTTTTGACTCCAATGAAGGCTCTTCCTTACTTCATTCTGGAGAAAAAGGGTTGCATATGCAGATATGGGAGATAGTAACTCAAACACAGGAAAAAGTAATATTTAAAGTTAGTCTAGATTCAAAAGATGATGGTTTTCCGGGAAAAAGAATTTTTGTCGTGACCTATCAAATCATTGATGGCATGCTATCGATTGAATATAAAGTGGAAACAACAGAAGACTGTCCAATAAATCTTACTACACACGGGTACTTTAATCTAGATGGTACTCATGATCTATCAAACCATAGCTTTCAAATCAAGGCGGATCAATTTCTTCCCTTAGATAAGAACAAGATACCTACAGGTGAAATTCATTCTGTCCTAAATACGAAGTTTGATTTAAATAAATTAAACGCATTGGAAACGATATATGATCACCATTTTATTAAGCGAAGTACAGAAGCCAATCAATATTTTGCGAAAGCAAAAAGCAATTTGACAGGTCTAGTAATGACTTGTAAGTGCTCCCAGGCTGGTATGCAATTTTACACAGGCAATGGTCGATTTTTTTGTTTTGAGCCACAAGCAAATCCTGATAGTATGGCGAATACCCATTTTCCGAACATCATTTTGAAGAAAGGGAAAAGTTATAAAGAGCGCGTTTTTTATAGCTTTACCAAATAATTACCATTTGAGTACTGAGCAAACATATAAACAAAGTGAAAGACTTAAATCTAGAAAGGATATTGATGCTCTTTTTGAAAACCAAGAAAACATATTCAGTTTTCCAATAAAGTTGATTTATAAGGTTAATCACGACGCTGTCAATAAAGTCTGTATCAGTGTACCAAAACGAATCTTTAAGAAAGCCGTTGACAGAAATAGAGTTAAGCGGCAAATACTAGAATGTTACAGGCTTAATAAAGCGGTTTTTTATGATCAAAATCCAGCGAAGACCTTCAACATGATGTTTGTATATATTCACAAAAATAAATTGGATTATAGAAAAATAGAGAAATCGATCATTCAGATTTTATCTCAACTTTCAAGTAAGTAACGAATGGCTAATTCGTAGCCTTCTAGTCCCTTTCCAATAATACTTTTTGAGCACACATCTTTGATATAATTCGTTAAACGAAAGGCTTCTCTAGTATTGATATCACTAATATGAACTTCTACAAACGGAATCGTAACACCTGCGATAGCATCTCTCAACGATATACTCGTATGGGTTAATCCTCCCGGATTAATTACAGCAACTTCATTTGAATTAAATCCAATACTATGAATGTAATCAAGAATAGCACCTTCGTAGTTGGATTGAAAGTATTTTAATTCAATTTGATCAAATTGAGATTGTAACGTAGGGACATATTCTTCAAATGTTATATCGCCATATATTTTGGGCTCACGCAAACCAACAAGGTTTAAGTTTGGTCCATTAATGATATGGATCGTTTTCAGCAGCACTAATTGGCTTTTTCTGTCATGTACTTTATACGAATCATTTTGATTTCTTCAAACGTAATATCATCATCTTTGAGCTCCTCAAAAGCAACATCGATAGATTCAGATTCGGCATCATCAAAATAATCAAAAACGTCTTCAATAACTTCTTCGTCCAAATTTTCTTCTAGGTAATAGCTGATATTTAATTTTGTCCCTGAGTTGACGATCATATTCATTTCGTCAAGCAATTCATCCATACTGACTTTAATATTGTCTGCTAAATCTTCAAAAGGTAATTTTCGATCAATACCTTGTATTATACTTACTTTAGCTTTTGACTTATTTGCAATTTGCTTAACTACAATGTCATTCAACCTTTCTATATCATTCTCTTCTACATAGGTTTTTATCAGGTCGATAAATGGACGAGCATATTTCATAGCTTTTCCTTTACTTACACCGGATATTTGTTCCATATCATCAATGCTGATAGGGTAGTAAGTGGCCATATCCTTAATGGACGGTTCTAAAAAGATAACCCAAGGTTGTACCTTAAGACGTTTACCTTCCGATTTACGTAGGTCTTTCAACATGCTGAATAAAACCTCATCTAATGCAGTACCTTCTGAACTATCATTTATAAACCCATCATCTTTAAGGTTTTCATAATCTCTATTTATTGGAACTTTTAATGAAGTTGGATTTGTAATATAATCAAGTCCTTCTTTAGTTAATTTGAGTATGCCATACTGTTCAATTTCTTTTCTCAATAAATTATGAACAATGGTCATTCTTATTACCGAATGCCAATATAAATTGTCATTGGTTTTTCCGATTCCAAACCGGTCTAACTTATCAAATTTGTAATCAATAATATCTTTGCTTTTGACACCCATGATATAATCGTGAACGACCTTCAAGCCATAATTTTCTTTTAGATCTTGACAAGATTTCAACACATTTACGATATCATCTTTAGCTTCAATGCTTTCTTTTGGATGTTTACAATTGTCACACAAACTATTGCAATTTGCTTGATCAAAGGATTCTCCAAAATAGTGGAGAAGATATTTTCTCCGACAACCACCAGTTTCAGAATAGCCCATAACTTCATCTATAAGAAGCATCGCTAATTCTCGTTCAGCTACCGGTTTATCTTTAAGGAATTTTTCTCTTCGAAGAACATCTTTTTGGCTATAAAATGCAAGACATCTACCTTCAAGACCATCACGACCTGCTCTTCCTGTTTCTTGGTAATAATTCTCTATACTTTTTGGGATATCATAGTGTACAACAAATCGCACATCCGGTTTGTCAATACCCATACCAAAAGCAATTGTAGCAACAATGACATCCAGATCTTCCATCAAAAATTCATCTTGAACTCTAGATCGAACTTTCACGTCAAGTCCTGCATGATAGGGAGCGGCATTGATACCATTAATTTTTAACACTTTGGCTACTTCTTCAGTCGATTTTCGACTTTGAACATAAATGATCCCTGACTTTCCTGGCATTGTTTTTACAAATTGAACAATACTTTTTAATGTTTGCTCTTTCGAAGTTTTAGGTCTTATTTCGTAATATAAATTAGTCCTATTAAAGGAAGAAACAAAGGTATTTACATTTTGAAGTCTTAAATTTTTTACAATGTCTAATTGTACTTTAGGTGTTGCAGTTGCTGTAAGAGCAATGATTGGAATAGACGGATTAATCGTTTCGATCATTTTTCTTATTTTTCTGTATTCAGGTCTAAAATCGTGACCCCATTCAGAAATACAATGCGCTTCATCGACGGCAACAAATGATATTTTGACAGATTTAAAAAAGTTGATATATTCCTCTTTCCCTAAGGACTCAGGAGCTACAAATAACATTTTGGTATTCCCATTGACAATATTGGTTTTGACTTCTGTAATTTGACCTTTATTAAGCGAGGAATTTAAGAAGTGTGCAATATTATCATCTTGACTATAACCTCTGATCGAATCAACTTGGTTTTTCATCAATGCAATTAATGGGGATATAATGATTGCTGTTCCTTCTGAAAGAATAGCAGGTAACTGGTAGCATAAGGATTTACCCCCACCCGTAGGCATTATAACGAAGGTGTCTTTCCCGTCTAATACACTTTGAATGATTTGCTCTTGTTTATCTTTAAAATGATCAAAACCCAGATACTTTTGTAAATGGTCTGTTAATGTCATTTGAATCGTACTCATTTATATTTTTTGAAATCGTTTAATTATAATTAATTAAACTTTAATTTAACAATGTAGTATATGCTTGAATGGTAATTTTTCTCGTCCTATATTGCAAAAGAATTTCCTTACTCACGTTTCTTGAAAATACGAATTTAAAACCGATGGAGTGCGAAAATAACAAAATAATACACGAAGCATTACATTCCTTAGATATTGAAATTGAGACGCTAAAAAACTTAAAAGACACCATTAATTTAAAGTTTGTTGCTGTTGTTGAAACATTATTTAATTCTAAAGGAAGAATTGTTATTTCAGGAATAGGAAAATCGGCTATTATAGCACAAAAAATGGTTGCTTCTTTTAATTCTACTGGGACACCATCCTTATTTCTGCATGCCGCGGATGCAATACACGGAGATCTTGGAATGATTATGCCAGATGATGAGGTCATTATTATTTCAAAAAGTGGCAATACACCAGAAGTTAAAGTACTCACTAGGCATATAAGAGAGCTTGGAAATGATTTGATTGGAATAACGGCCAACTTGGAATCATATTTAGCAAAAGAAGCTAAATATATTTTGCATACACCAATTGCAAAGGAAGCAGATCCTAATAATTTAGCACCTACGGCAAGTACATTGGCTCAAGCTGCTATTGGAGACGCATTGTGTGTATCTCTTATAAGTAAGCGAGGTTTTTCGCGAGACAGTTTCGCAAGAAATCATCCTGGGGGAATGCTGGGTAAAGAGCTTTTTTTGAAAGTAGAAGATATTTTAATTGAATCGGCCAAACCAATGATTGGTTTAGAAGCAAGTATAAAAGAAATTATCGTTGAAATAAGTTCTAAGCGAATGGGAGCTACTGCTGTGATTGGGGTAGAAGAAAAATTGGAAGGCATCATTACTGATGGAGACCTCAGACGAATGCTTCAAGATAAGTCCATAGGCGCAGAAATAAAAGCGAAGGATATTATGAGTGTTCATCCATTGACGATTCGGGTACAGGATTTGGCTGTAAATGCCCTTTCAGTAATGAGAGAAAAAAGTGTTTCGCAATTATTAGTTTTGAAAGGCGAAAAGTATCAAGGAATGATTCATATACACGATATTTTAAAAGAAGGAATACTATAACATATTATAGTTTGGCTTAATATGTGTATTGTATTATGTGTTATACTGCCGTTAAAATTTGAGCAAATGGCTTTTTGGTATAACATTTTAGGCACTATTTGCATTATATTTAATATTGTTTGACATAAAATAAAATGAAATTGAGAAGTATAATTTTAGGTGTTTTAGCTGTTAGTCTTTTTGCTTTTAATACAATAGTTAATAATGCTGATCCAAAAGAAAAAGAATCTGCAATTTTAGATGCGGTCATCAAATATTTAGAAATTTTACATTTTGACCCAAAAGATATTGATGATACCTTCTCGGAACAACTACATTATTCTTACATAAAGAATTTAGATTCAGGTAAACGATTCCTTTTACAATCCGAAATCGATCAACTGGCAGCTTCAAAATTGTTGTTAGATGATCAAATTGTATCTAGAACTTTTGAATATTTCAATTTATCCGTAGATCTTATCAATACAGCGATAGATAGAGGCGAAAAGATGTTAAATGAATTGATCGAAGAAGGGATTAATATTAATGACGAAGGTACTTTGCAAATGGATTATGATAAAAGACCTTGGGCTACCAACGAAGATGATCTTCGATTGAAATGGCGTCAAACTATTCAATATGATTTGGTAGGAAAACTTCAGCAAAAGATAAAAGACCAAGAAAAAGACACTAGTCTCACTGAAATGAAAACAGTAGAAGAACTGCAAGTGGATGCCATTGCAGATACAAAAAAGACATATGATGATTGGTTTAAACGATTAAAAAAAGTTAGACGTTCAGATCGATTTGAAAATTATATCAACTCGATTACTCATCTCTATGACCCCCATACGGATTATTATAATCCAAAGGAAAAAGAAGATTTTGATATCAGAATGGGTGGTAAATTAGAAGGTATTGGGGCAAGACTGACTCCGGATGGGGATTATATAAAAGTATCGTCATTAATACCTGGTGGTCCAGCTTGGAAAGGGAAAGAACTTGAAGTTAACGATGTTATTTACAGTGTTCGTCAAGAAAATGAGGAGATAGCTATGGAAATCCAGGGGATGATGATGGATGATGTAGTAAGTAAAATTAGAGGAGATAAAGGTACCAAAGTAACCCTTCAGGTGAAAAGCGCAGATGGAAGTTTTAAGTATGTCACTATCGAAAGAGATGAGGTTATCATAGATGAAGGTTTTGCTAGATCTGCAATTCTCGATATTCCTGACGTTTCGGATAATATAGGGTACATTTTGTTGCCTAAATTCTATTCAAGCTTTGAGGGTAAAATGGGAAATTCTTGCTCAAAGGATATTGCAAAAGAAATTGAGAAATTAAAAACGGAAAACGTTAATGGTATTATTCTAGATTTAAGAAATAATGGAGGAGGATCTCTTCAGGATGTTATTTCAATGTCAGGTTTATTTATAGAAGAAGGACCTATCGTTCAAGTAAAAGCGAGAGAAAGAGATGCTTATGTGTATAGTGATAAAGATGCTAGTGTTCAATATGATGGTCCACTAATTGTTATGGTAAACCAATTTTCAGCATCTGCATCAGAAATATTAGCTGCAGCATTACAAGATTATAAAAGAGCCGTAATAATTGGCAGTCCAGCTACCTTTGGAAAAGGAACAGTCCAACGATTTGAAAATCTAGATAAATACATCCAAGGAAATAACAATCTTAAACCTTTGGGTCAGATTAAATTAACAATGCAAAAATTTTATAGAATTAACGGAGGATCGACCCAACTTAATGGCGTGAACCCAGATATAGTACTACCTGACCCTTATAAATATCTTGAGGCAGGAGAGAAAGAATATGATACGCCATTAGCTTGGACTGAAATCGATGCTGTTGATTATAATCAAGATGTATTTCAAATTAGATCAATTGATGCTCTTCGAAATAGTAGTTTAAAAAGAATAGAAAACAATAGTACTTTTCAACTTATTGAAGAAAATGCAAAAAGGTTGAAGAAGAATAAAGATGAAAACACAGTGCCTATTGATTTTAATTCTTATCAAAGTTTTGTAAGTGAGAAAGAATTGGAATCTAAAAAGTTTGAAGATATGATGGAGTCTGATATTGATCACTTAGTCATTAAAAACTTAAATGAAGATATTGAATACATTAATTCAGATGAATCTAGGCAAGCTAGGAATGAGGATTGGTTGAAAAATATGCAAAAGGATGTTTATATTGAAGAAGCGATGCATATTATGAAAGATTTGAAAGAAAAAGTATAAAAAGAAAGATTTTAGAAAGGGTAGATAATGTAAATTGTCTACCTTTTTTTTTGTTCTTTTTGTCCTTAATTTTAGCGGTCGATAGGTGTTTTTATTGGTTGTGTAAAATTTTATGTCTAGTGCTTCCGGTATGGTATTAGATTAAAAAAGAAATGGTTGAATTGATATAAATTTTCTATCGAAATTAATATTCTATTGGATGAAACCAATTGAAATTGGTCTATGTCACCACTTTATGTATTTTTGACTTAATTTAAGTCCAATATTTCTTTTATGTCATTTTTTGATCAAATAGATAAATCAAGATTACCCAAACACGTGGCCGTGATTATGGATGGCAATGGTCGTTGGGCTAAAGCAAAGAATATGCCTAGGGTTTTTGGTCATAGAAGTGGTGTAAAATCTGTAAAATTAATTTCTGAGGCTGCAGCCGAATTGGGTGTTGATCACATTACCTTGTATGCATTTTCCACGGAAAATTGGAAACGTCCAGCCTTTGAAGTTAATGCACTTATGACTTTGCTTGTGGATACCGTTAGAAAAGAACTTAATTCACTGCACGAAAATAATATTAAGTTAAATGCAATCGGCGATATTGAAAGCTTACCAGAGGCGACGAAGAAAGCATTAAAAGAGGGTATTGAAAAGACTAAAAACAATAGTAGATTAACCTTAAATCTGGCCTTAAATTACAGTTCTAGATGGGAAATTACAGAGGCAGCAAAACGTATGGCTATAGATGTGAAAAATAATGTTTTATCTCCAGAAGATATTACAGACCATGTTTTTTCAACCTACCTTAAGACTAAAGATATTCCCGATCCAGAACTACTTATACGTACCAGTGGAGAAAAGCGAATAAGTAATTTTTTATTGTGGCAATTAGCGTACACAGAATTGATGTTTTTAGATATGTACTGGCCAGATTTTAATAAGGAAACATTTTATGAAGCTATTGTTCATTTTCAACAAAGAGAACGGAGGTTTGGTAAAACAGGTGAGCAATTAAAATCGTAAAAAGAACTTAATTGATTACATTCCGGATAATAGGCAAATATAAATTGCGTTTCTAATGCATGACTTCATTGATTTAACTATTTTTGCTCTCCTCAATATAATATAGACATCTGATAATGAGAATACTTACAATTCTACTATTGTTTTTAACTGGGACAACAATTGGCTTTTCCCAAATTAAAGATGATGGATCGACATATGATTACTCAACCATCAATACTTATGAATTAGGTGGGCTTACTATTACGGGTGCTGAAACTAGAGACCGGACCGCATTAAAGTCGATAACTGGTTTACGAGTAGGGGAGACATTAACCATTCCAGGAGATGATATTCCGAATGCAATCAAGGCACTTTGGAAACTTCGTTTATTTGACGATGTGCAGATTATTCAAGATAAGATTGAAGGTAATGTCATTTTTTTAGAAGTAATTCTAAGAGAAAGGCCAACCTATTCAAAACATTCATTTAAAGGGGTGAAAAAATTAGATCATGATGATCTTAATGGTATTGTAACAGATATTCTCAGTAAAGGAAGCATTGTAACGGATGATAAGAAGAACCTAGTTGTTGAAAAGATTAAGGAATTTTATATTGACAAAGGATTTTTGGATGTTGACTTATCGGTTCAAGAGAAAGAAGATAAAACGAAAGAAAATGCAGTAAGCTTACTTTTTGATATCCAAAAAAATGATCGAATAAAAATTGATCAAATTTATATCCTAGGAAATGTTGCTGTATCAAATTGGAAGTTGAAACAAAAACTTAAGGAAACAAAAGAAAACCTAAGAGCATTTAAAAAGTCAAAATTCAAGAGAAAAGACTACGAAATAGATAAAAAGAACATCATCGCATTTTATAATACAAAGGGTTATAAAGATGCTAAAATCGTTAAAGATTCTATTTGGAGAAATTTTGGTGGTAAGATGATTATCCAAATAGAATTGGAAGAGGGTAATGTCTTTAAATATAGAAACATATCTTGGAAAGGAAACTCTAAATATACCGATGACCAACTGACTAATATCTTAGGAATTTACAAAGGGGATACATATAACTCTGAGTTGATGGAAAAGAGGTTGCGTTTCAGTCTAGATGGTCGAGATGTATCTTCATTATATTTGGATGATGGGTATTTGTTTTTCGATATTCAACCCGTAGAAGTCGCAATTGAAAATGATTCAATAGACATTGAAATGCGAATCTATGAAGGCCCTCAAGCCACAATTGATAAAGTCGAAATAGCAGGTAATGATAGAACTAATGAACATGTTATTCGAAGAGAATTAAGAACATTACCAGGAAAGAAATTTAGTCGTTCAGATATCATTCGATCACAAAGAGAAATTACAAATTTGGGATATTTCAATCCTGAAAATTTAGATATTCAAACACCTGTAAACCAAGAAAGAGGAACTGTTGATATTTTGTATGGAGTCGAAGAACGTCCATCAGATCAATTAGAATTGTCAGCTGGATATGGTGGTTTTTCAGGATTAATTGGAACATTGGGTGTCACGTTTAATAACTTTTCAATTCGAAACTTTAGAGATCGTAGTAGTTGGAATCCATTACCTCAAGGAGACGGTCAAAAGTTCTCAATTAGAGCACAATCAAACAGTCGATATTTTAAATCCTTCAATACATCCTTTACTGAACCTTGGTTAGGTGGTAAAAAGCCAAATGCACTGACTGTAGGAGCGTCTTATTCTGATTTTGATTATCGATTATTGAATCAAGGGCGGTTGAATATCTTCAGAGGGTTTATTGGATTAGGTCGACAGTTAAAGTGGCCTGATGATTTCTTCTCTTCAAGCACAACCTTAACTTTTGAAAATATTAGCTTAAATAATTATTCGGTTAGTAGATTTTTTGTTGATGATGTATTAATTACAGATGGTGAGTATAAAAATATAAGCATAAAGCAAGTATTTAGTAGAAGTAGTATTAGTGAACCTATATTCCCAAGAAGAGGATCAAGGATTTCATTAGCGATGCAATTTACTCCTCCATATTCATTGTTTTATGATCAGAAGAATGAGCCGCTGACCGAATCAGAAAAATCATCACTAACCGAAAAAGAAACGAGATTAAGAGGTCCTGCAAACCCGCCTACAGATGCGGATATGGAATCTATATTTTCAGGAGTCGAACTATCAAGAAAATTTGAATACCTTGAATATCACAAATGGAGATTTGATGCAGAATGGTACTATAACATCGTTGATAAATTGGTCATCATGATGAATGCTAAAATGGGAATGGTAGGGTATTATGATGAAGAGATTGGAATAGGACCATTTGAGCGATTTGAATTGGGAGGTGATGGATTATCAAATCAAAATGTAGGTATTACCGGTAAAGATATCATCTCATTGAGAGGGTATGATCCAGAGGATTTGGCTGTGAATGACCGTGGAGGTGCCTCTATTTTTGATAAATTTACGGTTGAATTAAGATATCCATTATCATTAAACCCTAGTTCTACAATCTACGTACACGGTTTTGTTCAAGGTGGTAATTCATGGGTAGGCCTAAAGAATTTTAATCCATTTGAATTGCAACGATCTGCCGGTGGTGGATTGAGGGTGTTTTTACCAATGTTTGGATTGTTAGGATTCGATTATGGTTGGGGATTTGATAAAACGGCAAACTTTGGTAAATTTAGTATCGTTCTAGGTTTTGAACCAGACTAATCATTTATTAATTCCAAGTTAAAATTTAAATATTTGCAATGCTTTAGATGGCATTGATGTTATAGACAAGAATTGAACAATAAGAAATATAAAACAAATAAAATGAAAAATATTATTATCATCCTTTTTGCTTTTGTGCTTAGCCTACCTTTACAAGCGCAAAAATTTGGATACGTAAATTCTACTCAATTATTAGCAGAGCACCCAGATGTAAAAACTGCAGATAATCAATTACAAGCTTACCAAGCAGAATTAATGACCTTAGGCCAACAAAAGGTCCAATCTTTTGAGGCAAAGTACCAAGCTTATGTAACAGAAGCGAATGGTGGTGGATTATCTAAGATTCAAATGCAAGAAAGAGAAACGTTATTATCACAAGAGCAACAAGAGATTCAAAAGTTTGAAGTTGAGGTGCAACAAAAATTGGGTACGAAAAGAGAAGAGTTGTATGAGCCTATTTTAGATAAAGTAAGAAATGCGCTAGATGCGATAGGAAAAGAACAAGGATATACAATGATTTTTGACTCGAGTGCTGGTGTTTTATTACATGCTGCGACGACAGAAGATCTTACTTCAGCACTACGAACTAAATTGGGATTATAACCAACGAAACTTAGTATTCTTTTTGACAAATAAGCCAAAATCATGTCGGTCGATAACGCCAACAAGATTTTGGCTTTCGTTTTTTACACCTACAATGCTGTATGCTTTTTCGTTGAGCTCTTGGTAAAGATCCTCTAGTGAGATGTGGAGATCAACATGGCCAACTTTATCAGACCGAATTTCTTCAATCGTAGCAAAAGAACTTCCTTTTTTGCCAGCCTCTTCTAGAAATAACTCATGGATAGCGCCCACTACATTATCTTCATTATCAAAGACTAAAAAACTTCGTTCTTTTCCTGATTTAAATATTGTTAGGGGTTTTGTTATAGTATCAGAAAGATATATTTTCTCATATTGAGTGCGCATCACTTTGTTAGCAGTAGTATTCTTGAGTAATGCTTTTAAAGATAAAGTTGTGATCTCTCGATGTGCTGATATAAAAATAAATACCGCGATTATTGACGCAATGAATTGGCCAGAAAATATTGAAAAGAAGAATAATGCAATACCCAATATTTTGCCGACAAAAACAGCCACTTTCGAAGCAGTAAAATGCCCATATTTGTAACTTAGAAGAGCTCTAAGAATCCTTCCCCCATCCATAGGGAATATGGGGAGTAAATTGAAAGCAAATAGCACGAGATTCATCCAAAAAAACATTTGAATAATACCGCCAACCGAAGTCGATTGAATAATATATTCTAAATCAAGAGCAAACGGTAAGGAAAGAAGAAAGAAGAAAGGAAGTAAGATCGCTGCAATACAAATATTTACAAAAGGCCCTGCAAATGCGATAATAAGTTCTTGCCTTGGTATTTCAGGAATAAATTCTAATCGAGCTAAACCTCCAATTGGACTCAAGATAATATCTCTCGTTTTTATACCAAATTGTTTCGCTGTTAAAGCATGCCCATATTCATGAAGTAATACGCTTATAAAGAGTAATACGATATATGCTGTAAAAAATAAACTTTGATAAGTAGATCCACTATCCGAAAAGGTGACCCCAAAAATAAAGAAGATAAATAATCCTAGGCTCCAATGTACTTTGACAGGAATTCCAGCAAATTTAGCTATTTGAATACTTTGGTCAAACAAATCCTAATTAGACTTGAAGTGTTCCTTTGAATACGTTTCTAGAAATTACCATTTGTTGAATTTCTGATGTGCCTTCATAGATCTGCGTAATTTTAGCATCTCTCATTAATCGTTCGACATGGTATTCTTTCACAAACCCATATCCACCATGAATCTGTACGGCTTCTACAGTATGTTTCATAGCTACACTGGAAGCGAATAACTTTGCCATACTACTTGCCTGGTCATATGCCATATGTTGATCTTTTAACCAAGCTGATCTATAAACTAATAATCTAGCAGCTTCAATATCAGTAGCCATATCAGCAACTTTAAACGCGATTGCTTGGTGTTTTGAAATAGGCTTGCCAAAGGTTGTTCGTTCTTTTGCATACTTTACAGATAATTCGTAAGCTCCTGCAGCAATACCTAATGCTTGAGCAGCAATACCGATTCTTCCACCTGATAGAACTTTCATTGCAAAGGTAAAACCAAATCCATTTTCACCGATTCTGTTTGCTTTAGGAACTTTCACATCATTATACATGATCGTATGTGTATCTGATGATCGAATACCTAATTTATCTTCTTTGGCACCAATGACTACACCTTCCATATCCGTTTCAACGATGAATGCATTGATTCCTTTATGTTTAAGCTCCGGATCTGTTTGAGCAATTACTAAGTGGATGCCAGAGGTTCCACCACTAGTGATCCAATTTTTTGTCCCATTGAGGAGGTAATAGTCCCCTTTATCTTCTGCTGTCGTACGTTGACTTGTTGCATCACTACCGGCTTCAGGTTCACTTAAACAGAAAGAGCCAATCATTTGGCCAGTCGCCAGTTTTGTTAAATATTTTTGTTTTTGTTCTTCAGTACCAAATTCTTCTAATCCCCAACAAACTAAGCTATTGTTTACGGACATGATAACAGAGCAAGAATTGTCAACTTTTGATATTTCTTCCATGGCTAATACGTATGAAACAGCGTCCATACCACCGCCTCCATATTTTGGGTTAACCATCATACCCAAAAAACCAAGTTCACCCATCATCTTGACTTGTTCGGTCGGAAATTTTTGAAGATTATCTCTTTCAATAACACCTGGTAATAGTTCATTCTGCGCAAAGTCTCTTGCTGCTTCTTTTACGGCTAATTGCTCTTCTGTCAACTGAAAATTCATAGGATTAAGGTTTAGTTGTCAAATCAAAGGTACGATACTGTGAAATTAATAACATCATTCCAAAAATTAAACCCAAAGTTAATATATCAAAAGTATAAATGATGTTATTACCTACATGAAAGAAGGAAATGGAGAAAATTGCTAAGAAAAACACCCTCAAAATGATATTACAAATGTTAAAAATACTACTTACCCGTCCAAAAAGTGCGTTTGGTACATTTGAAAACAAATAGGTTACTCTTAATATTCGGGTTCCTGCATTCATGAGTCCTAATACAAAGGCCATACAATACAAGATTATGATGGAAGATGTATGAGCTAATATAAAATACTGGATGGCAGTAATCGCCGTCATAATAATAATTCCTCTAGGAATGTTCATCCTAGCAAATACTTTTCTAACAATAATCCCAGATACAAGTGCACCTATTGAATACGATATTTCATTTGTCGCATAAACATCACCGCCTGCCATTAAATGATCTCTAATATATTTTGCAGAGATATAAAAGCCCTCCAGTATTACCGTTAAGAATACAATGTAAGAACCTATTCCAAACCAGAAAATCGGTCTATTTTTATTTAAAAATGAAAAACCAGTTTTTAATCGATCAACAACACTTCCTTTCTGAATAATTGTCTGTATAGTAGGTACATAAGTGATACCTAAGATGATTATAAACGATGCAAAATAGGTCGTTGCATCAATGGCAAATATTTCATAAATCGTCCATGGTTCTATATCAAATGGTATCGGTATTTCAATACTAAATATTTTAACGATTCCTCCTTTGGTTCCCTCTAATAAAAAGGTAGCAATGACTCCGGCGACAATCGAAGTGAATTGATGCTGTATTTCTAATAAGGAGGTGACCTTGCTATATTGTTTTTGATCTGTTAATTCCTGTACAAAAGCATAGAGAGTGGGATAGTGTATATTGTAATTAAGAAAAGTAAAAGCAAAAACGGCAGCAACCCAAGCAATAGATAAACCACTATTGTAGTATCCATAGAAAGCAATCATTCCTAGAATAAGGCCTGAAAATAGATTGACTGAAAGGAAAACTGTTTTTCTTTTGAATCGATCGACAATCGTACCGCTATATAGGACCCATAAGAGACTTAGTAAATTAGTTAAAATATAGGCATAGACGAAATACTGCATTTGTCCAGCTTTCGCAAAATACCATGGTATTGCTATCATACTAATACCTTGTGCAGCACCAGATATCATATTAGCAATAAAAAGAAGAATAAGTGCTTTTAGATTTTTCAACGACGATTTATTCTAATAGAAACGTTTGACTTCCATAAGTGTTCTAAAAGCAACATAATGGCCTTCAAACTTTTCATGATGTTCTTTTTGAAGTCGCTGTGCATGGTGGACTTGATACCCATGTAGCGTTTTCATTGAAGGGCACAAATATTGGATGGCATAGCTATTACCTCCATCATCGTCTTGTCGTAAGATTTTCTGAAACTGTGCAGATTCAAAACAAGCTGTTTCCATTACCGCTGGAATGTGTACTTTTTCCATCCATTTAATCCAATCTGATTCTACAGAATCTGCAATCTTCACCGTAACATTGTACACTATCTTTTCCATCGTAAATTTATTTCTACGGAAAGATAGGGAATTATTAAATCAAGGATTTAGACTGGTTGAATTAAGTCCCATAGGTTTCCATATAAATCAGCAAACACACATACTTTTCCAAAAGGCTCTATGGTTGGTTCTCTAACAATGGTAATGTTTTGTTTTTTAAGATGTTGATAATCTCGATCAAGATCATCGGTGTGCATAAATAAAAACACTCTGCCTCCGGTTTGATTACCGATGCTATTAGCTTCTTGCTCATTTTTAGCTTTTGCTAATAAGATCGCACAATCCCCACTGCCTTTGGGTTTGATTCGTACCCATCGTTTTACCTCATTGAGTTTGGTATCTTCGATCAATTCAAAATGAAGTTTTTGGGTGTAGAATTCGATCGCTTCATCATAATCTTTTACGACGAGCGCAAATTGAAATATTCGTTGATTCATAATCGTGAAAGTACTTAATTAATGAGAAATACCTAAATGATTAAGTGTTTCAGAATCAAGTTGTCCGATAGGTAATTCGTGATGGTTTTGATATTTCACTAAAGCAGATTTCAAGGAACGATTCCAAGCTTTATCTTCTGTATTACTATTATTAAATCCAGCTTGGTTTAAAGCTTCTGATACTTGATCAACAAAAGTCGAAGTTATCTTTTGATCGCATAAAACTTCTTTCCATTCGATAAATCCACCTTCAGATTCTATTACATATTGACGTTGATTGATTTTTATAAAATTGGGCTGTAATAGAGTGTCGGTGACAATTGTAAATGGTACTATTACTTCTGGAGTCTCCACTACACCCAATTCTAAGCAACCATTTGGGTCCGCAGACAAACAATCTTTATCGGTCTTTTTTTCCCCCCAGTAGTACGATTTTTCTGAGATTATAATATCCATTTCTTTTACATGTGCTGGATTGTCTTCATCACCATCATAAATGATAAGTTCCAAATCATTTTTTGAATATTTGGCTTGAATTATAACTTTTGCATAACACTTTCCACCATCTGAAGGTTTGTTATTATCGAAGGATGGACTTATATTATCGGAAGATGGGTTTTCATCATCCATATATGCATACTTGGCTAATCCGGCACAACTATAGATTGAAAGTAGGCTAATAATAAAAAGAAAAAATTTATACGTTGGTCTCATACCTTAGTATTTAACACCCAAATGAATCATGGTTTCAGTATTTATTGAACCAGATGGTAAACCATGATCTTTTTGGTATTGGACAAGAATAGAAAGCGTTTGTTCGTCTAGTATTGGATCATCCAACGAATCAATCAAATACCCTTTCGCATTTAAATTTTGTTTGATTTGAATAAGCATTTTATTTGTAACATCATTTGCACAAACCACTTCTGTCCAAATGAGTTCGGGATCTTTATCATTTAAGAAGACTTGAGAAAGATTTACCCATTCAAAAGCTTTTTGTTGAGATGTATCGGTCACTATTGGTATCATTTCAGAAGCAAAAGGGACTTCCACTAAACACCAGACTAAACAATCATTTGGGTTTCTAGATCGACAATTTTTATCGGCTTTCTTTTTTACCCACTCGGTGGATGCTTCTTGAATTACAATTTCTTTGGTTTCTACAAATGCTGGTTCTGATTCAGTACCTGTATATCGAAAAACAAATTGAGGCATAGGTGAGACTACTGATTTTTGGTAACATTTGCCTGGCTCGTTTGGAGGTCTATCTTGGGATATATTGGGTTGATTTAAATTTTGCAAAGGACGTGGAAAAGGAACGAAAGGCACAGGTCTTGGCAATGGCGAGTAGAAGCACGAAGACATAATCAATAGACCGAAAAATAAAAATAGTGATTTCATTTGCTTCATTTATTATTGTTTAAACCTAGAGATTAAATCCATTTTTTTTGAATTAGAAACATCTAGTTCTTTATTATTCGATAAAATGACGCTTCCACCTTTACCTTTTTTATATCTCGTAACATAGTCTAAGTTAATCAAATAAGAACGATGGATACGACAAAAACCGAAATCACTAAGTACGGATTCAAAATGTTTGAGACTGCGACAAATCATTAATTTTCGTTTATCTCTAAGATAGAATTCTGTAAAATTATCGTTGGATGCACAGTAAATAATATCTTTTAATTTGATTACTTCAAAACCATCTATTAATGGTAATACCAATTTTTTGGTTTGATCATTTTCATTAGACAAGTTTTCAAGTAGTACGCTTGCGTGTAAATAATTGGCTCGTAGTTTAACATTGGATTCAACTTTTTCTACTGCCATTATGAGATCGTCTATATCTAAAGGTTTGAGAAGGTAGTGGGCAGCGCTCATATTCAATGCTTGAATAGCATAATCGCTGAAAGCAGTAACAAAAATGATTTCAAATGTTATGTTATCTAGTGATTCTAAAAGATCAAAAGCATTGCCAAAAGGCATTTCAATATCTAAAAAAAGTAAATCAAAAGTGGATGCTTCAATCTGTTTTTTTGCTTCGATAATCGAGTTCGCTTCGCTAATTACGGTGACATTTTTACAGTAAGTATGAATATAATGAAGAAGAGATTCTCTACTATCTTTTTCATCATCGACTATGATTGCTTTTAATTTTGACATTATACGAGTATTGTTACACATGTTCCACAATCTATATTTTCGATTGAAGCATCTTCAATAGATATCACATATTGTTTCTTATAAATTTTATTGATTAATTCAATTCTGCGTTTAGTATTTGAAAGTCCCGTGCTATTGTATTTTTTTTGATTTTTTGTTTTTAATGAACTTGATTGTTGTCTTCCGATTCCATCATCAATAATAGAGATCTGTACTCTATCACCTTTTTTACTGCAGGCAAATTTTAATATTCCTTGAGACTTTTTATATCTGAGGCCATGCCACACAGCATTTTCAACGAAGGGTTGAATAAGCATTGGAGGGATCTGAAACTTGGTACCATCTAATGTATCATCAATATCTATTTCAAAAGTAAATTTGTCCCGAAATCGCATGTGTTCAAGTTTAATATACCGCTGAACCAAATCGAGTTCTTCTTCTAGTGTAATTAGGTCATGTTTAGAGTTCTCTAACACGACGCGCATCAATTTTGAAAAATCAGCTAAAAATTTGTTTGCAGCACGTTCATCATTTTTTGAAATAAAATTATTTACACTATTCAATGCATTGAATATGAAATGGGGATTCATTTGATTACCTAAGGTTTTTAGTAATAATAGTTGATTCGTTTTGTTTCTTTCACGATTATTTTTTAACATCATAACGATGAATGTTATGGCGCCAATTAATAGTAATGATAATAGACCAATCAATAACTGCTGAAATTGTAAACTGGTCCGACTATAGGATTCTTCCCTTTGGGTAAATGCATAATCCTTATCGTCGATATCTATTTTTGCTTGTTGGTTTAGTATTTTAATTTTTTTATCTAGTGCTGTTTTTCTTTTCTCAAAGGCTTTTTCACTTTCGTCTACATACGCTCTATAATCTTCTAGGGCTTTCGAATAATTACCTTGTTTTTCTTCAATTTTTGATGCTGCTTTTAAAAGCTTTGATTTAGAAGCAGGGGCAACCGTTCCTGTTTCAATAAGTGCTTTTGATGTTTTTATAACCCTTTTGGCATTGTTAATTTCATTTGAGGCTACATACGCATCGGCAAGTTTTACATTTTCATCAATTTGTTTTTCGAGTGGTGCATCTAGATCAATTTGTTTATTGATATAAGCATTTCTAATTTCAATTTCTTGTTTTGGTCTTTTGAAATTAGAGAGCAAAGATTCTTTAGCATTATCAATCACATCGGCTTCTTCTTCAATGTAGATGTTTTGTTTTTTGATAGAATTATTATAAGCATCGAGTGCAGGTTCAAATTTGTTTTGTTGAGTGAATAATAAACTCCGTTTGGCTTCAATACGTGATAGATTTACACTATCCAAAGCTGCAGAATATTGCTTTACCAACTGATCATAAATTTGCATTGCTTCCTTTTCTTCTCCCGATTGAAGTTGAGTATCTGCTAAACCTTCTTGACATAAGGATAGATATTGATGTTTAGTTTGATAGGCTATGCATTCTTGAAATTTTTCTTCAGCTTTTTTAGTGTTACTATTTTTTAAATGCAAGTTTCCTAGGGAATAGATGATCGTGATTTGTTCTGTTTTATTAATAGATTTAAATAAATCAAGTGCTTTATTATATCGGAGTTGAGCTAACGTATATTGGTTGATTTGAGCATAGATTTCGCCTAGGATGGTATAACTTTTTGCCTCGGTATAAACATCATTATTTATTCTAGCTTTTTCAATTACGTCACGTATAATTTCAATCGCTTCGTCAGGCTTTTCTTTAAAAACATCATACGCTTTCACCAATGAAACTTTATAATTAGCCATTGATTTAGATGTATTTTTTGATTTATCCTGACTTAACCCCATTTGGCTAAAAGCCAATAAAAGAATAAATAGAAAGATATGTTTGGTACCCATTATCATAGACTAAATATAAGGTACATTTTTTTAGAATTTTTTTATTGATTGCTACGAATACCCTCATTCCCCCTTTGAAAAGGTTCATTCACCAAGTGGTTTGATTAGCTAACCTATTAGGTGTTTTTTATCCTGTTTTTTTGTTTCAGTTTTGGGTATTCTTAATTAAATAATACGCTTATGAAACGATCTACTTTTTTACTTTTCTTTTTCGTTGTATGTACAAGCATATTTGCACACAAAGCATATACTTCTTCATACTCAACTTTTGTTACAACTTTTTTCAAAAAACAATTGACCAAAAAACCTCTGCTGAAGGAACCTGAAGCAGCTTCTATTCAAGTAGCATTACTTTTAGATACAAGTAGTTCAATGAGTGGTTTAATAGAACAAGCTAAATCTCAGTTGTGGAAAATAATTAATAAATTAAACCTCATTACAGACAACGGAGAATCTCTACCCATCTATATTTCGCTTTATGAATATGGCAATGATAATATACCAGCTCGGTCAAAGCATATCCGTCAAATTTTACCTTTTACAACGGATTTGGACTTAATCTCTGATCAACTTTTCAGATTGACAACTAGAGGGGGAGAAGAGTATTGTGGTCAAGTGATTCATGAATCATTGAACCGACTTCAATGGGTTGGCGATAAAGCGATAAAAATGATTTACATAGCAGGAAATGAATCCTTCGAACAAGGTCCTTATAATTACGGAACAGCTTGTGGTGAGGCTGGAGAAAAAGGAGTCGTTGTCAATACTATTTTTTGTGGTGGATATCAAGAAGGAGTAAATCTTAAATGGAAGTATGGTGCCCAATTAACAGACGGAACATATATTAATCTTGATCATAATCGAGAAACAGTCTATATATCCACACCTTATGATCAAAAGATTTCTAATCTTAATATTCAATTGAATGACACCTATATACCGATGGGAAGAGAAGGTATCCGAAAAAAGGAAAATCAAGTTGCGCAGGATTTAAATGCAGCATCTTACGGTAAATCAAATTTTGCGGAAAGAACGAAGAGTAAAATTTCCAAAAACTACAAAGCAGATCAATGGGATTTGTTGGATAATTTTAAGCGAGATAAAAATGAATATAAAAGTAGGTTAGCTGAATTACCTCAAGAATTTGAAGGAATGAATACGGATGAAATAGAAGAAGAAATAGCAGCTCGATCAAAAGAAAGGGACAACATTAAGGATCAAATTGCTTCATTGAGCGTAGAGCGTGATCTCTTTCTAAAATCAAAAGTGAATACAGAAAAAGAGGTCAGTCTTGAAGAGGTCGTAATCGCTTCAATTAAAAAAATAGCTAAGGATAAAAAGTATACAATTGAAGAATAGGATAAAAGGGTGTATGTTGAATTTATCTTTTTGTACTTGATTTAAAAAAAAGACCGCTATCTTTTCTAGGATAGCGGTCTTTTTTGTATGAATTTAATTATCGTTTTTTTAAAATTTATTTAATAATATGCACATCAAAAAATAATTCATCACAACCATCAGGGAATAAGCTTGCATCTGTAACCGTAATTTCACTATTTAAGCTTACAAACCTTGTAAATGGTTCTCCAGTTGCATTGGTTCCTTCATGCACGCTACATGTACCTGTGGCACTAAAACCAGAAACACTAACATTAGCGATATAATTAATTTCTGATTGACCTGGATAATATTCAAAAATGCATTCGAATACATAGAAACTAGGATTGTTCCAATCTAAAATAA
Source organism: uncultured Saprospiraceae bacterium (assembly GCA_937924805.1). Taxonomy (GTDB): domain Bacteria; phylum Bacteroidota; class Bacteroidia; order Chitinophagales; family Saprospiraceae; genus JAHDDO01. The sequence continues at coordinate 4,947 of CALDTZ010000122.1, read as the reverse complement.
TATATTCAATTCTGTCAAATTCAGGAAATTCAACTACGTTATAAGTATGTATAATTGAAGAATCAATATTTGATAGTGACCAAGGAATTCCTTCATAATTAACATACGTAATCGGTTCTTCAAACTCATCACATGCTACTATGATTCCTAAATCTACCTCTTCTTGTAGTGTGAAGTATTGAGGAGCACTAGCTAAAGAGTTTGTAAAATCAATTCCTACCGCGGTACCATTTGATTCAGCCAAACAATCTGGGATTAACACTTCAAAGCTTTGGTCGGCATCAACTGGAACTAAGGTAGATAACGAACCTACGGAAATATTTACGGCAGCCTCATTAATTGTTGCACCTGTACAATTTGTAATACTTCCAGAAACTGAGCTATAACCCGTAGTTGCAATTACTTCAATGATATCGGTATAGATATCTTCAGAAGAAGGTTCAATATTTTCACTATGCATGACAAGCCCACATTCATCCAAAACATCTAATCTTAATGCTGCATCTTTTGGTACTTTCCCAGAATAGATGCCTCTAGTTCCTGTTACCGAATACCCAAAACCATTTGTACTTACGTTTTCTATTCTTAATTTTGTGCCAGGGTATCCAATTCCATTGATATGGACAAATCCTTGAATATTGACTAACTCCCAAGGGTAATCACAATTCCAAAATGAAAAGTGTGAGACCGAACCTATATATTCATTGCCAATTAATTGAGCTTCCCCTTCTTCTTCCCAAATGCCTGATGTTTCATTAAAGTGCCATAATGGAATTGAAGTTGGTGCTTCACTTAATAAAGATTGTGGAACTTCCATTTTGATTTCAGCCGTTTGGCCATCTGGTAAATTTATTTCTTCTCCAGATTGAGTTGTTAATTCAACACCGATCATACCGTACGTAGTAAGTCCAACTAAATCACCATCAGCATTGATCGCAGTAAGATCACCGGGCATTTGATCAAATGTTTCTTCTTGTGTCGGGTCCATGTAGGTAGCAAATACATTCACTTCTCCATCGTAGGTACTGCCATTGTTTAACGTATAAGCTCCTGAAGGGAAATCAATAACTACTTTATCATGACTTAGTTTTCCACCGACAGTCGAAGAAATTGTTCCGACTAATTCGGATTCAATTAATTTAATTTTAATCGTACTTGTTTCATTATCCATTGGATAAAACCGTCTAGAACCTAAAAAATAACCAGCTTTACTTGCTGAAATATAAGTTCCATTCGCATTGATCATTCCTTTTTCAAAATGAAAGGATCCGAATTCATCCGTTTGAACGGTTTGGCCATTTAAGCCTATGGTAACATCTGAAATAGGATCATTATTCGTATCTATTATTTGCCCTATAATCGTAGCATTAACAAGGACAATTGGTTGGTTGTTTGGTGTGTTGGTATTTGTATTATTCGTGGTCTCTTTTTGACAAGCACTGAATAGTAGTAATACCGATAATAAAAAATAGAGTTGTTTCATTTTTAAGATTGTTTTGTTAACGAATGCTTCTTATTTATATAAGTTTGAATTAATGAAAAACGTTGCACTACGGAGAAAGTAATTTTCTGTTTATCAAAACATAACGATACTTATTAAAAAAATAATGATTATGACTAGGATGAAAATAAAGAATAATGAAATAAAAATGGTCATTGATTTAACGATCGTTTTTATCCAATTTTGATGGAAATACATCTTTAAGCAATACGTAAAATATCCAAAAGATATCAAGAGAATAGGAATCTCGAAATTCCAATCAGGAAAGATCTTATTTTTGACAAAAAGTGCGCATGATAATGGAATAAAAGTAGTCGTAAAAAAATTTGAAAAAAGGAAAACGTGTTCTTGATAAAAGGTATCATGACGATAGTATAATAGATAGGAAAAGAAACTCCCTAGGAACAACATTAGGACAATTCCCCAAAGCATATTATTTATAAAAAACCGAATTGTCGCATTTAGATCTCGACTTGTACGAATCATTTGAGAAACGAATAGGCGATCAAAAAAGGAAGTAATAGCATATTTTTCAAATATTTCTTTGTCATTTAAAGTCAATGCATCTTTTACAGTTACTCCATATTTAGTAGTATAATTTTCATAAATAGTCATATCAAAATCAAAACTATCAATGGTTGGATCCATGTTTTTATCAAGCAAGTATAACTTTAAACTATCAACTAAAGAATCCGAAGTAAGCCATCCTTTCTTTGCTAAAGAATCAATTTTAAACGATTGTTCCATTTTTAAAACGGATCGATGAAAGCTGTTGTTTTTCGTAAGATCTACATCTTTTGTTAATTGACTTATCACAAAAAACAGAACAATCAAACAAATAAATAAAATTTTGAATGGGTGTACATACGTCTTACGATCACCCTGAATGAAAGCATGAGTAATCCTATTAGGTTTGTAAAGATCTTTTAATGTTCGTACAATTTTATTATCGAAGTTAAAAAAGGCTTCAGCAAATGATGCCGATAAAGAAGAGATTGATAAATTGAAATCACGGGTTCTTTGTCCACACGCAGGGCAATATTTTTCTTCTTGTTTTAAGGAAGACTGACAACTTAAACATTGATTGTTTTTATCTCTCACACCTTTAAAATATTAAAAGTTAGGCATCTACATTTAAATAGAAAAAATAATTTGTTTTATTTCAAACCAAATAGGTATAACTTTACGTTATCACCTACGGAAGATTAATTACTTTATTCTTCTTTATACCGATACAATGAAGCAACTAGCAAAAACATATATAAGTCATTTTTTATTTTTTATTTTTTTTGGAATTGCAAGTACAGGAAGTACTCAAGAATCTAGATTAGCGATTGAATATTTTAAAAACGGAGAGTTTGAAAAAGCGACTAATCTATTTAAAAAATTGTCTGATAAGAATGAAAATTCAGATTATTTCTTTGATTATTACATAAAATCGCTGTTAGAAAGCGATCAAGAAGCAATCGCTGAAAAAGAGTTAAAAGAAAAATTAAAACGATTTCCAGACAAATCTTCACTTTACCTGACGTATGGCAAGCTTTTGGAAGATAGAAATGAAACGGAAAAGGCACAAAAACAGTATGATAAAGCGATTGGATCATTGCCTGCGGATGTTTCAAAAATTTCGAGACTAGCTGGAACCTTTGTTCTAAATTTAAAATATGATTTGGCGATAGAAACCTATTTAAAAGGTCAAAAACTTCTAAATAACGAAAATGAATTTGCTCGTAAATTAGGATCCGCCTACCTCAGGAAAGGAGATAAAGATAAAATGATTAAATACTATTTACTTTCGTTAAATGACGAAAAAGGAAGTATTGCAAATATTCAAAATACACTTCATTCACAGATTAAAACGGAAGAGGAATTTGCACTTTTGAAAGAAAATTTATTTGGGTGTATTCAAAAGTACCCAAACAATGAGCGTTTTCCTGCATTACTTTCGTGGACATATATTCAAAATAAAGATTATCAAAACGCATTTAGGCAAGCTCGATCCATTGATCGTGAAAAAGGAGAATCAGGACATCGAGTTTTGCGACTAGCGAGTTTGGCTGAAGAAGATAAAGCTTTTGATATCGCTATTGAGGCATATAACTATATTGTTGAATCAAAAGGAAGGACGTCGAGTAATTATATAAATGCTAAACGATCTGTATTACGTTGTAAGAAAAAGCAAATATTACTTGATTACAAAATCAGTAAAGAAGAGGTCACGAGTTTAAAAGGTGAGTACCAACTATTTCTTGATGAATTCGGTATTAATTCTGCAACAGCTGAAATGGCTCAAGAATTTGCAAACTTTTTAGCATTATATGCCAATGATTTGCCTGGGGCAATAAAAATGCTTTCATCATTAACTCAGATGGGTGGAATTCCCAAAGAGTTATTAGCAAATATAAAAGTCGATTTGGCAGACTATTTTCTTATTGATGGAAATATTTGGGAATCGACATTACTATATTCTCAAGTTGACAAAGCACATACTGAAGAATATATCGGTGAATTAGCAAGGTTTAAGAATGCTAAATTTTCTTATTATATCGGCGATTTTGAATGGGCTCAAGCTCAGTTTGATATCTTGAAATCGGCTACATCAAGATTGATATCAAACGATGCAATTGATTTGTCAGTTTTCATTATGGATAATTTGGGATTGGATACCACGGCAGTTCCTTTGTCTATGTTTGCTCGTGCAGAGTTGCTTGCCTATCAAAATAAATATGACGATGCATTTAGTACCTTGGATTCAATCATTTATGAATTTCCGAATCACGGATTGAAAGATGATATCCTATACACCCAAGCAAATATTCACATTAAAATGCAAAATTTCAACTTTGCGGAAAAGGCTTATCAAGAAATCATTAAAGAATTTCCTGAAGAGATAAGATGCGATAATGCTTTATTTGAGTTAGCTGAACTGAATGAAAATCAACTTGAAAACAAAGAGCAAGCACAAAAATTATATGAGCAGTTATTTATTGATTATTCGAATAGTACTTTTGCAATTGAAGCACGAAAACGATATCGTAAACTGCGAGGAGACAATGTGCAATAAGTTTTTTTTAAGCTAAAAAAAGAATCAATCGTAACGATTCGCTCTTTTAATTGTTGAACAAAAAATTAAATTTTACGTAGCTTTCCAGTATTATAATTCTGTTTTTATCTAGAATTGATAATAATAATTACTTCTTTGAAGACTTGAAATATCAATCGTTTTATTCCACGATTTTCTATTTTATATCTACTTATTTAGATAAGCAAAATTGTTTTGTATTTAGAATACTTTCCTATGTTGACAATGACGAATATTTCGATACTTTTGAGGAAAAATAGTGTGATACAATCCAATGTTTGATTTTCATAAAGACAAGGCGGTTTACTTTACAATTCAATACAAAACATGCAAAGAGTATGTGCTTCCTTTTATTGAATCTGCA
>CALDTZ010000121.1 GCA_937924805.1 uncultured Saprospiraceae bacterium | reverse complement strand
AGAGACCAATGGAGAGGTGGCATTGATCAACCACTTACTACCATTGGAGCTGGCGGAGATGTAAAGTTTGATATATCCTATAATAAATCGAAAAAAAGTGACTTTGTAGGATTAGGCTTTTTCTTTTTGTCGGATCGTGTTGATGTGCTAGGTATGAATACCAATAAGTTAGCGATGCAGACGGCTTATCATAAAAGATTGAGTCGGGAGAATAATGATTTTTTAAGTTTTGGTTTAGAGATTGGCGTACAACAAAGAAATATCAATTACGACAATCTTGATTTTGGTGATGAATTCAATCAAATTGATGCCTTTTCTGGACAAACACAGGAATTATTACCTCCTAATAATTTCGGTTTTTTTGATATTGGCACTGGATTAAGCTATACCCGAGATATTTCAAAAGGTATGAAGATGAATACAGGAGTTGCTATTCATCATTTCAATACACCGAGGCTTTCCTTTTTTAGCAGTTCGCAATCTCCTAACCCAGATGCGACCATTGATTATGATTACAAAATAAAATATACTGGCCATTTCACGATGGATGTTGCATTGGGCGAATACTTTGATTGGTTACCGCGAGCAATTTTTATAAATCAAGGAAATCAGTATGAAATTGACATCGCTAGTCATTTCAAATGGGACTATCACAAAACTAGATCGGCCTTATATTTGGGTGCTTGGTTAAAGACCGTTCATGGCATTGATGGAATTACTCCAATATATCTATCGCCAATGATTGGACTTCAAAAGCAAGCCTTTATTTTGGGTATAAGTTATGATGTTAATCTTAACAATACCTTTAGTGGTAATGTTGGCTTAAATGCCTTAGAAGTGAGTTTTAGGTTTTTAGGTGAACATGAAAACAATGATAATTTTTGCCCAGAATTCTAGATTATAAATCAATTTGAGATTCTATTTCTAACCCATAACCTAATAAAGCAACGTGTTTTTTAGAAGATGATCCTCTTAAAAGTCTCATTTTCTGAACGCCTAAATCTCTCAAAATTTGAGCACCTACACCATAATCTCTTCGTTGGTCACTGACAGTAGGATCATTTGATTTATTAATATCAAGTTCTCTTAATTTATTAATAAAAGATGCTCCTTTTTCACCGTGTTGCATAAACAATATTACGCCACGCTTTTCTTCAGCCACCATTCGGAATGCTTTATCCAGTTTTTCCAAGTAATTTTCAAACAAAAAAGCAAGTGGTCCACCTGTTTCTGTCGTTGAATGAACTCTGACTAAGCTCGATGCATCAGTATCAATTTCACCCATTACGAAAGCTAAATGAATATCTCCAGATGTGATTTGCTCATACGCAAAGACATTGAATTGGCCATATTTAGTATCCATTTTGTTTGAATACTTTTGAATGACAATACGTTCATTCTTCATTCGATATTCAATTAAATCCTCAATAGAGATAATTTTAAGATCAAACTTTTCAGCAATTTTCACTAATTGAGGCATTCTTGCCATTGTACCATCTTCATTTAGGATTTCTACCAATACCCCTGCTGGGTAAAACCCTGCTAATTCAGCCAAATCAACTGCTGCTTCGGTATGACCTGTTCTTCTTAATACTCCCCCTTCTTTTGCAATAAGCGGAAAAATATGTCCTGGTCTTGCAAAGTCTGTAGCTTCTGTATCAGCTTCAACCATTGCTTTGATACCTGTCGCACGATCATAAGCTGATATGCCTGTACTGCATCCTTTTCCTACTAAATCAATAGATATGGTAAAGGCCGTTTCGTGTAGTGCTGTGTTTTCAGAAACCATTCGATCCAAATTAAGCTCTTCAGCACGTTTTGCTTTAATGGGTGTACAAATCAGTCCTCTTCCATGAGTGGCCATAAAATTCACCATTTCTGGAGTGATTTTCTCTGCAGCACAAATAAAGTCTCCTTCATTTTCTCTATCCTCATCATCCACAACAATGATCAATTTACCTAATTTGATATCGTCGATCGCTTCTTGAATTGTATTAAGCATTTTTTTGATTTCTTTTTGTGGGTGTCCATATGTTACTATTTACACCCTTTAAATATTTAAAATATCCTATAGCTAAAGCCAAATTCATCATATAAAAATGAAAATTGAATCGTAAAATTAAAGCATCTACCGTTAAATACCTCAATATTCTATCTAATAATAATGCAAATAAGCTTATCCAAAAAAGTAATGCTATTATTAAGTAAAAAGTTGACGTAAATGCCAATAATTGTGCAGAAACAAAAGATACAATGATCAATACCCAAGCTACCCATCGAAGTACCTTGTGTGAAATAAAAGTAAATCCAATGGCCGAAAAGGGTCTTAATAACCACTTTTTAAAAAAGATTAAGTTTTGATAATTTCCAATACTAATCCGAACTTTACGTCTAAATTCTTCTTTCCAATTATTTGAAACATCTTCATAGCCTTTTGCTTGCATTTCATAGATCGATTTAAAACCTTGTTCCATACATCGTAGGGTTAGATAAAAATCATCAACAATAAAATTTGTTGGAATTTTCGCCATTAATTTTTTTCGCATTGCAAAACATCCTCCAAAGGCTCCCATCATTGTTCCAAAAATTAAACCTTCCCAATTTTTTAGTTTATTCTCGAGTTTGATATAGCTCGACTCTTGGACCGAAATACCATCTTTATAAATTTCTGTATTTATAATTCTAGCTCCAACAATACCAATAGTAGGGTTTGAAAAATGTTTTGTTAAATGATGGAGTAGATTTACATCCAAAATCACATTTGCATCTGTATGAATAAGAATCTCATGCTGGGCCAATGCAACTAATTTTTCTACCAATTTAATTTTACCTTGTCTTACATCAAAAGGAATCAGCTGTATAAAAGCATATTTTTTTGCAAAATTTGAAACGATCGTATCAGTATTATCAGTCGAATTGTCCGACCCAATGAGTACCTGTATTTTATCAAGTGGGTAATTTGATTGAATAATTGACTCTATTTTTTGACCTATATATTTTTCTTCATTATGAGCAGGAATAATGATAGAAATATTTGGAACTTCAGATTCACTTGTTTGAATGGGTTTGCGAAATGAAGCTAATATCCACAACAAAATAGGATATATTAAGTAGTGATATACTAAGAGTGATGTCGAAACAATAAAACAAAAAGCGGCTATTTTCAAATCTGTTGCAAGCTTTATAACTATCGAACATGATTTATGTTCGCTTCGTTCTTTGTTGCTAATTTACGGATGGATATCAAGCTTTTATATTGATTGGCTAAAGTTTTTGCATTGAATAAGTAGTCGTATCGGTTTTCAACTAAGGTTCTAGCCTTTTTTGAAATTCGTTTAATTTCATTATTATCAGACAAATATTTACCTACACATTCTGTGAATTGATGCTTATCGTTGGCTAATAAAATTTCTTCTCCACTTTCTGCTTCTATACCTTCAGCCCCTATAGTTGTTGTTATAACTACTTTGCCAAGTGCCATTCCTTCTAGTATTTTAACTCGCATGCCTGATCCAGAAAACAATGGAACAATCATTACATCATGCTGATTGATGAACGATATTGCATCATCCACCTCTCCATGAATGACTACATTTTTAAGTTTAATATTTTTTATCCTATCACTCGGATTTTTTCCTGCAATATGAAATACAATTTTTGGATTCTGCTCATGAATTATAGGCCAAACATTGTCCAAAAACCACATCAATCCATGGATATTAGGCATCCAATCAAGAGAGCCAATGAAACTCATCGTTAATGATTCTTTTATGGGTTTCATCTTTTGATACTTCTTTGTATCCAACCCAACAGGCAATACAAACCCGTCTTTATTAAAACCCATTCTTTTAAAGGATTCCAAATCTCTGCTAGTAATAGCTGCTAATGCATCAAAATCAGCTAGATGTTTGTATTCAAAAGCTCGAAGTCTTTTGCTGCAAATCTGTAAATACTGCTTTTTAAAATACGAAGACTCATTTGAAGCTACCCTATCCCATATTTCATGTTCTATATTATGAGCCCGTAGCACCACTTTGGCATTGCTATATTTTTTAATTGTATCTAAATAAAGCGACAAAACGGGAGTTTCTAATTGAATGATATCATAGGTATTGGTTTGAAGTTTCTTTTCTAATTTTAATCGATATTCTTTGGATTCAAACCGGCTGATATGATATGCTTTTGACGTAAAAAGGTTCTTAGCAGCCCCCATTACAGTTACCCTATTGTCAACATCTACCGTTTCTATGGAATTAAAATAAGAGACTTCTCCATTCAAACTTGACGTATCTGTATAGTGCTTTGTTGTATTCATACTCAACAAATCAACCGTATGCCCAAGTTCCGACAATCCTTTTGAAAGATAACTTACGGCAATCGATTCGCCATCATTCAAAGGATATGGAAACTTTTTACAAAGCTGTAATATTTTCATACACCTAATAGATTATTCAGTCTAGCTATAACGGCTCAAAATACATATTGCTGTTACAGGGTGACAAATATATTTAATAAGTAATCGAAAAAGACATTTTCACACCTTAATCAAAATAAATGTAATTTTATAATATGTTAAATGCCACAAATATTTATAAATCGTATGGTACTGTTGATGTTTTAAAAGGTGTCAATATCTCGCTTAATCAAGGCGAAATTGTTAGTATCATTGGAAAATCTGGATCCGGTAAAAGTACATTACTTCATGTATTAGGAACGTTAGATGATTATGATCAAGGAGAATTAACGATTTTGAACCAAAATATTAAAACTCTTAATGAGAAGAAATTGGCAAAACTTCGAAATCAAGAACTTGGTTTTGTCTTTCAATTTCATCATTTACTCAAAGAATTTACGGCTGTAGAAAATGTAATTATACCTGCATTAATACAAAAGACATCTAAAAAAGAAGCAGAAGGGAAAGCAATTCAATTACTTGATTATTTAGGTTTAAAAGATCGAATTACGCACAAGCCTAATGAATTGTCAGGTGGTGAACAACAAAGAGTCGCTATTGCTCGTGCTATGATGAATGACCCAAAAGTTATTTTTGCAGACGAACCAACCGGCAATTTAGATCAAGAAGCATCTGAGCATTTGCATGAGTTATTTATCAAACTTCGAGATGATTTCAATCAAACCGTCGTTATTGTTACTCACAATTTAGAACTTGCCAAGTTAAGCAATCGAACTTTGAAAATGGTTGATGGCATTATCTTAGATTAATTCCACTTCGTTGAAGAAATCAAAGAAGAAGGATAATTGACACCCAATTCTATATTATACATTTTTAGCTCTTCGATCGATAATTGATCTAAGGTGTGAATACATTTTTTTGGCACTTTCTTTAATGCAGGAATCCAATGCTTTACAAATGACCCTTCTGGATCGTATTTATTCGCTTGAATTTTTATATTAAAATATCTGTTTTCTCTTGGATCAGATCCCACACCAGCAATGTAATTCCAATTACCGTAGTTACTACAAGGATCAAAATCGATCAATAAAGATTCAAAATACTCTGCACCTAACCTCCAATCTAATTTTAGATCATTCACTAAAAAACTGGCCACATTCTGTCGTCCTCTATTCGACATAAAACCTGTTTTATTAAGTTCAATCATATTCGCATCGATGAATGGTGTACCTGTCTCACCATTTGCCCAGCTTAAAAATAAAGCTTCATCGTATAAATTACTGACATTCTCTTTTTGTGAAGTACCTCCAAGCTGAAATATTTTGTTTTCATGTTTCTTCGCCATAAAGCGAAAAAAATCTCGCCATAGTAATTCAAAGACAATCCAATACGTTGATTTATTTTCACCTCTTTCTTGTTCGTACCTTTTTACTTCAGCATATATTTTTTTTGGTGAGATACAACCTTGAGATAAATAACTCGAAAATTTAGAAGAAAAATCACGACCTAACAATCCATTTCGTGTTTTAAAATAATTAGAAATGAGATCGGTATCCCATAAATAATATCTCAAATTTTCAAGGGCTTTTCTTTCCCCTCCTCGCAAGTATTTTGGTATGGTTGTTTGTGTCGATTTCCAACCAAAATCCTCGAGCGTTGGGACTTGGTCTCCGAAGACTTTTATTGGTCGATGACCCTTCAATAACGATGGTTGGTCAAGGGGTTTTCGAATAACAACAAATTTTTCTGTTTCTTTTCTAAATGTAGAAAAGACATCAGGGCAATGGGTAATTGGGTATGGCAAATCTGATGTGTGATATAACATCTTACCTCTATAATATCTTATTTCTTGTCCAATCGTCCATAATTTTTCTTCCAAGGCATCTTGGACTTTGACCTCCTCATCGGTTCTTTCTCGATTACAGAAGATCCAAGATGTCTTATGTTCATTTGCAATATCAAACAAGATATCTTCAGCTTTACCTATTCTTATTATTAAATTCAATCCTATTTCACCAAGATTTTCTTGTAGTTCTTGTATACATTCAATTATAAAACGACATCGATGAATATTCGTTTTTGGAAAACCAAATTTAGTTTTGCTTTGAAAAATTCGTTCATCAAAAACATAAACCGGAATTACCTCATCTCCTAAAAGAATAGCATCGCATAAAGCTTCATTATCGTGAAGCCGTAAATCATTTCTAAACCAGTGGATAATTTTACGCATAAAAAAATAATTCTTTAATAAGTAAACAAGATTCTTGTAATTTCGTTTTGAAATTAAGTCAATTTATGAAAATGAAATATTACATCTGGGTTTTATTGGTTATTACTTTTGCTTCTTGTCGAAACAATTCAGGCAAAGTCAATGATTCTGTCGCTCTCACTACAAAGCATGAAAAGGTGATGGAGATTCATGATGAAGTAATGCCTGAAATGGGGCCTATGCGGAAATTAAGAAAAAAATTAAAAAAGATTGGGTCTGAAGATCCGCAAGTTGCTAAAGCGATCAACAAATTATTAGCAGCTGATGAATTTATGATGGATTGGATGGCAGACTATAAAATCCCTGAAGGTTCTGACTCAATCAAAAGTAAATACTTAGATGGAGAGTTGAAAAAAGTAAATGAACTGAAAGCAGCGATGCTTGAAGCAATTTCAAATGCCGAATCGACGATCGCATTAAAAAATAAAAAATGAAAAAAATACTAATCCCAATTTGCGCGATTCTTTTATTTGCCCAGGGTTGCAAGCAAGAAACAATTTCAAAGGAATTGCCTTTTTTAGGTAGAACAACAGAAATTAACGGAGAAAAAAAGAACCACACCATACCTGCTTTTGCATTTGTGAATCAGGATAGTATTATTATAAATAATGAAAGTCTACAAGACTATATTTATATCACCGATTTTTTCTTTACATCATGTCCTTCTATTTGCCCTAAGGTTATGAAGCAAATGTTGCGACTGTACGATAAGTATAAAGACGATGATAGGGTGAAATTTGTAAGTTATACTATAGACCCTAAAAGGGATACTCAAGCCCAATTAAAACTTTACGCCAATAATCTGGGAGTTGATCACAACAAATGGTATTTCTTAACTGGAGATAAAGATGCTCTACTCGATATGGCAGATGACTATTTTATTGTTGCATATGAAGATGCTGATTCTCCTGGAGGATTTGACCATAGTGGCAAAATCATTTTAGTTGATAAGAAAGGGCATGTTAGGGCATTTTGTGAAGGTACAGAAGAAGAAAGTGTTGATGGTTTTTTCCCACAAGTTGACCAATTACTCGCTACATATGATCAATAAAATAATAGGTCTTAGTTTTTGTTTCTGGTTACTTATCGGTTGTAACCAGGGCACTTTTGTACAAGGAAAAGATTACTATGATTTTCTGTGTGCAAACTGTCACATGGAAGATGGTACAGGTTTAGAAAAAGTAATTCCTTCCCTTGTCAACTCTGACTATTTGAAACTAAATCAAAAAGAATTGCCTTGCTTAATTAGACATGGATTGGAAATGCCTAAGGATTCTATGTTATTTATGCCAGGGAATAAAAAATTAACGGCTTTTGAAATTAGTAATATCATTAATTATATTAATACAGCATGGGGTAATGATGAACCCGTCCAAAATATTAATGCTATCAACGCTGGATTAAATACTTGTCTTTAGATTTCATAGCTGTATAACGTTTTTATCTACTTATATTTGCTCTTGCTTATGAGACGAATAATATTAACCATACTACCCCTACTATTTTTAATGCTTTTCACTAATTGTGTTAATGATAAAAATTGGGAGAAAGAATCACTGGAAGTGTATACGATCAAGCCAGGAGATAAATCATATGCTAAGGACAAATTGAGTTACTTAGAAATTAACTATTATGATGAAACTGACAAAAAAGTGATCAAAGAGTTTTATCATAAAGATGCTACCTTAAAAGGCAAAGAGAAATTTAAGTATAACGATAAAGGAGATATTGTAGAATCTCAATACTTTGATAATGATGATCGTCTACTGAGTACCTACAAATATGAACAAAATGCATTAGGGCAAACTGAAAAAAAGTTTGCATACGAAGGTGATTCAAACACATTATTACGTATTGAACGATTCACCTACGACCTTGATGGAAATCGGATTACAAAAGAAATTTTAGATCAAAATGCTAAGGTTAATCGAACCTACGCTTTTGGGTTTGATGATACGGGCAATGAAATTTTCATGGCTGTCATGGACTCATTAAATAACGAGATTTTTACCGAAAATTATTCGATAACACGAAAGGATTTAGATGGCACCTACATTCAAGCATGGGGTTTAATCGGAAAAGAACCAAAAACGGTTCGTTACAGAAATGTAGAAAAAATAACAAAACCATAATATAGCTAGTAAGATGGAATATAATCACGCGGAGATTGAAAAAAAGTGTAAATCATTTTGGAAAGAAAATGATACCTATAAAGTAACAACGGATACATCGAAACCTAAGTATTATGTTTTAGACATGTTTCCATATCCATCTGGTGCAGGACTCCATGTGGGACATCCATTAGGATATATTGCGTCTGATATATTTGCTAGATATAAAAGACAGTCTGGGTTTAATGTTTTACATCCAATGGGGTACGATGCTTTTGGATTACCGGCAGAACAATATGCGATTCAGACAGGTGTCCACCCTGCTGATTCAACCAATGTAAATTTAAAAAGATACAGAAAACAATTAGATAATATTGGGTTTAATTATGATTGGTCGAGGCAGGTTAAAACGTGTGACCCAAGCTATTATAAATGGACGCAATGGATTTTTATCCAATTGTTTGAACACTATTATGATAATGCGGCTAAAAAAGCGCTTCCAATTAGTTCTCTAACCTCTATCTTTTCAACCGATGGATCTGGTGGAGTAAAAGCGGCACATGCAAGTGAAGTATCATTTACAGCGGAAGAATGGAAGTCTTATTCTGAAAAAGAACAACAAGAAATTTTAATGAATTATCGGTTAGCTTACCGAAAAGTGGCTTATGTAAATTGGTGTGAAGCTTTAGGAACGGTGCTCGCTAACGATGAAGTGAAAGATGGGTTCTCTGAAAGAGGAGGCCATCCTGTAACTAAAAAACCTATGTTACAATGGGCTTTGCGTATTACCGCTTATGTTGAACGATTGCTAGAAGGATTGACAAATCTTGATTGGTCTGATTCTTTAAAATCAATGCAACGAAATTGGATCGGCAAATCAACTGGGGCAACCGTATACTTTGAAATAAAAGATAGTGATCAAAAGATTGAAGTATTTACGACACGTCCCGATACGATATTCGGTGTAACTTATATGGTCTTAGCACCAGATCATGAGTGGGTTGACAAACTATGTCACCCTGATCAAGCTGAAGCTGTTAAAGCATATAAAAAAGCAACGGCTTCGAAATCAGATTTGGAAAGAATGTCAGAACAAAAGACGGTTTCAGGTCAGTTTATTGGTCGATATGCTGTTCACCCGATAACGAAAGAATCACTCCCTATCTATATCGCCGAATATGTGCTTAAAGATTATGGAACAGGTGCAATTATGGCCGTACCTAGTGATGATGCAAGAGATCGAAGGTTTGCTGAAAAATACGATCTCCCAATTATCGAAATCGTAGACAAGTCCGCTTTCCCTAATGCCAAAATTGGAGATAAAGTTGGTACACTTATTCATTCAGAATTTTTGAATGGATTAACAATAAAAAAAGCCATCAAAGCTGCATTGGCCTACTTCTATGACCATAATTTTGGTGAGCGAAAAGTTAATTATAAACTTAGAGATGCCAACTTCAGCAGGCAACGATATTGGGGTGAACCTTTTCCTATAACATACAAAAATGGCATAGCATCTGCTGTGCCTATAGATGAATTACCCGTTACACTTCCTGACCTTGATGACTTTAAACCAACAGCAGAAGGGAAATCTCCCTTAGCAAGAGTTGAAAGTTGGTTCAATACTGAACATGGTATTCGAGAGACCGATACAATGCCAGGATATGCTGGTTCTAGTTGGTATTTCTTAAGGTATATGGATGCTCATAATGACGACTCTTTTGTTTCAAAAGAAGCCCTTGATTATTGGCAAGAAGTTGATCTTTACATCGGTGGAACAGAGCATGCGGTAGGACATTTAATGTATTCAAGATTTTGGCATAAATTTCTCTACGATTTAGGTTACACAAAATCGGAAGAACCCTTTAAAAAACTAATTAATCAAGGGATGATTCAAGGTGTAATTGAATACTTATACCTAGCAAAAGAAAAAGAAAATGGGGTTAGTAAATTTGTATGTAGTTTAATTGCAGATAATAATAATGTTGAAGATTATGTAAAAATTCCAATTCATGTAGATTTTGTAAATAACTATGGCAAGAAAGAGTCCTACATTGATATTCAAGGAATCAAAAACTTTATTGATTGGAGACCTGAATATAAAGATGCCATCTTTGAATGTGGAAATGGTGTCTATCACAAGGGCTTATTTAATTCTCGCGAAAAAGCAATGGATACGCATCTAATTACACAGTCTGAAGTAGGAAAGATGTCAAAGCGATACTTTAATGTTGTTAATCCAGATGTGATTGTCGAAAAGTATGGTGCTGATTGTTTTAGAATGTATGAAATGTTTTTAGGTCCGATCGAACAATCTAAACCTTGGGACACCCAAGGTATTGAAGGAGTATCAAAGTTTTTAAAACGGTTTCATAGTTTATTTTTTAATGAGAACACCTTTTTAGTTACCGATAATATAGGTTCAAAAGAAGCTTATAAGATTTTACATAAAACCATAAAAAAAGTTCGCAGTGATATTGAAGCATTTTCTCATAATACTGCGATTAGTCATTTTATGGTTTTAACCAATGAATTGAAAAAACTAAAATGTCACTCTAAAGAAATTTTAGAACCATTTGTGATATTGTTAGCGCCTTTTGCACCGTTTATTACCGAGCACTTGTGGAAGCAATTGGGTCACACCACATCTGTTCACCATGCTAGTTATCCAACATTTGATGAACGTCATCTTGTTGAAGATTCGATCGAATACCCTTTATGCTTTAATGGTAAAAAAAGAAGTACAATAACTTTAGCTTCTAATCTAGATAATACAGCCATCGAAACGGAAGCGAGAAACGTTCCAAATTTAGATAAATGGTTAGATGGTAAAACGATTTTGAAAGTAATTGTCGTGCCCAATAAAATGATAAATTTTGTAGTTAAATAAAAGAATGACATCCTATTTACATATAAAATTCGGGCTAATAATAGGGTGCTTACTTTTGTTGTCTTCTGGGTATTCTCAAAATTGTAATCAACCTGTAATAAGTAATGTTTCTTCTGTAACACCGACTGAAGTTTCTATCATCTGGTTAGATTTCAATAGCAGCCCTGAAGGATTTGAATTGGAATTATCAGAAAAAGGAGATCCTTTTCAAGGGATTCCAACGACAAATCTGATTAGCTCAAATGTTTATACTTATTCAAATTTAAATCCTGGTACGTCCTATCAAGTATTTATTCGAGCCATCTGTTCTGAAAGTGATACGAGTAACTGGAATGGTCCAATTTTTTTCAATACTGATTTGGTAAATGGTGATGATTGTACATTAGCAATTGCATTTAGTGATAATAATTGTCCTGCTGAAGATGAATATAGCATTGTAGTATCCGATCAGGAAAATACAGTTTTAGGGAAAGATGTATTCTTATCAGATGTGTCTATGATTATTGACCATAATTGGCCTCCAGATTTACATATATCGTTAGAATCACCAGATGGCACAACCATCGTTTTAAGCGATCATAGTGGACTCTATGCACGAGATTTTGGAAACCCTGAAAACCCCTCTTGCGTTTTCACGACTGCTTTTTCTGATTTGGCTTGTACGTCCTTACAAGAAATTGGAGGTACACTGATCGGAACGTTTCAACCAGATGAACCATTGCAAGCATTTCACAACCAACAAAACCCTAATGGACTTTGGAAGTTGAAGGTTTGTGATCGAGCAGATGGTGATATCGGAATATTAAAATATTTAAAATTAAATTTTACTACTATAAATTGTAAGGTTCCAACCATCGTTTCATTAGATTCGGTTACTTCAAAATCTATGCGATTTCAGTGGGAACAAAAAGAATGTGAAAGAATTCGATTTAACTACGGACCTAAAGGCTTCGATCCACAAACAGGAACCTTAGAATTTGTAGATTGTGACAGTTCTCATTACACTCTATTAAACTTATTACCTGATACCGAATATGATGTATACATCAATGCTGAATGCAATCTTTCTAACAGCCCTTCAACATGTCCATTTCCTGTTAAAACGCTTTGTGGAGATCCCACCATTACATCTTCATTTGACAAATTAGTTCCCTGTGACAAAGCTTGTTTAGTTGATTGCCCATTTGATGAATTTTGGACCAATGCTCAGAATGATGATGTTGATTGGAAAATCCATTCTGGACCTACACCGACTCAATTTACTGGACCATCTGACGCCATTCATAATATTGGACACTATCTATATCTAGAAAATCAAACAGAAATCTGTAATGTAAACGCAAGAGCCGTACTTCAATCGAAATGTATCAGAGTAGATGCCATGGACTCATCTTGTGATTTGATTTTTTGGTACCATATGTTTGGTGATGCTGTCAATTCATTATCTCTTGAGATTTTCACTGAAACGGCACAAGATTGGTTAACAATTTGGGAAGTTAATGGCAGTATTTCAAAGGTTTGGCAACAACAACAATTTTCGTTAGACCCATATGATGGTCAATTTATAAAACTGCGGTTTGTTGGCTTAACAGGGTCAAATAATTTTGCGGATATTGCTTTAGATCAGATTTCTATCATTGGAGGGCAGACTTTTGGTGACGGTATTCTATATTACCGAGATGCTGATGGTGATGGGTATGGGGATAGTGAGCAGCCTCAACGGTTGTGCTCAGACCAAATTCCTTTCAGCTTTGTGGATCGAGGTGGCGATTGTAATGATAGTAATGCTTCGATTAATCCGGGAATGCAAGAAATAAGATGTAACCTTATTGATGAAAACTGCAATGGTGATGAAGATGATTTGACAGATACAATGATTGATTATACCATCCTCAGCAACATTGATGAATCATGCAGAGGGGCACATGATGGTCAAATTGAAATAATCGCTACTGGTGGGACTTCACCATACACATACCTTTGGAGCAACGGCCATAATCAATCCTCATTATTGGATATTGGTCAAGGTGTATATTATTGCATCATTACAGATAGCTTTGGATGTAAAGAGGTCACGGATAATATTATTATTCACTCAGAAAACAATATCATTTATGCCATTCAAACAATGATTGAACCTGACTGCAAGGGTGTTTCGAATGGTGAAATATCAATTTTAGCAGGTGGAGGAAAGCCTCCATACAAATACTTTTGGAGTAATGGACAAGAAGGTAACCAAATTGATCAAATTACAGATGGTACTTATCATGTAACAATTGAAGATCTAAATGGGTGCATCACTTCTGATTCTATTGTTTTACATGCAAATAATAATATTCAAATCGGGATTACTAATCTTAGGCATATCCAATGCCACGGGATGGAAAACGGGTTTATCAATGTAGATGCAACCAATGGACAGCCACCGTATACATATGCTTGGTCTACAGGTCAATCTGAATCATTCATATCAGGGTTAGCTAAAGGATTATTTGATGTAACTATTACAGATGATGAAGGCTGTTTTTCAACGATTGAAAATATAGTAATAGAAGAACCAGATCCTCTTGATATCATTATTAATAACCAAGAAAATATAATCTGCTTTGGAGAAACGGAAGGCATTATTCAAATATCGGCAATAGGTGGTACTCCACCCTATTCTTTTATCTGGAATTCAGGGCAAACTCAAGATGATATCAACAACTTAGGCGCTGGTGAATATCAAGTAACCGTATCGGATATTAATGGCTGTCAAATGATTGCTGAGCCAATTTTGATTATGGAACCTTCAAATTTAATTATTGAGATTGACTCAATACTTAATGTAGAATGCATTGGAAGTGAAGAAGGAGAAATCCAGCTTTCTGTATCTGGAGGCACAGGAAACTACCAATACTTTTGGAATCATGATCAAAATATAATGGGAGCTAAAGCATCTGGATTATCTGCCGGCAACTACAGTGTTACTGTTGTTGATAATTTTGGTTGTAAAAAAAGGGTTCAGAGTATTGAAGTTTTAGCAAATCAATTACCCATTGAGGTAAACCATACAATCCTAGAACCATTAGCATGCTTCAACGATTCGAATGCCATTGTTTCCTTTACTATCAATGAAGGCAACCCTCCATATGAATTAAACTGGAGCTTTGGATTAAAAGAAGAATTAACGGTAAATACGCATCAAAAAAGCAATTTACCTGCCGGCAATTATACTACAACAATAACGGATTCAAATGGATGCATCGGGTATTCAAATCCAATTGTAATAAATGGTCCAGATGAAATAGAAATTGTCTTTATTGACAAAACAGATAATGAATGCTTCGGTGATTCATTAGGTTCTATTGAATTGGTATTAAATGGTGGTGTTGGAGAATATCGATACGAATGGTCAAATGGATCCTTTTCACCATCCATTGAATTTTTACCAAATGGTAGCTATTTTGTGACCATTCAAGATGATAACAATTGCTCGATCACTTCACAACCTATTGAGATAAAAAGTCCTGACGTTATTTCTATTCAATCCGTTATAGAACCTCAAATTGGTTCTGATCTTGGATCTGTTGAAATCTATGCTGAAGGAGGTGTGAGCCCGTATAAAATCAAATGGGAAAACAATGCTTCGTTTAGTAGTCAATTCCTATTCGAGAGTTTATCAACGGGCGCATATACTGCGATTATACAGGATGATAATTTATGTCAATTAGACACCTTCTTTATCGTTCCATTTGTAAATAATAATACGGATAACTTATCATTTTCAATTTCAATTCTTCCAAATCCATTTGAATCAGAACTTCAAATTATAAGCAGCGATGAAAATATTAAATCTGTCATTATCTATGATGCTCATGGAGCAATCATTAGGTCAATAAATAATTCAGCATTCACAAATGAAGTCAAAATGAAATTAGAAGCCTTACCTTCTGGATTATATTTTGTCTCTATTCAAAGTAAGGATCATGAAGCACCCATCTTACGAAAGATTTTAAAACTTTAGTGATCAATCCTCTTGTCTATAGACAGACTTGATGATATTGTACCAAAAGCAGGAGCAAAAAATGCACCTAAAAATGGAATAAAAAATAGCAATAAGAAAATAGTACCATTTCCAATCACTAAAAATGTGTGTCTTTTACTAAATGAAGCACTCTCCTTAACATTTAAGTGTCTTTCAAGATAAAAATCGGCATTCCCTACTCCAGCATAGTATGCTTGAATAATAAATATTAATGGCGTCGTAACGACCATTAAAAAAGGTATTATCCATCCTAAAATCAAAAGTAGTAATGTATATACCAATTCTTTTCTGATGCTTCGTAACGCTATTCGTAAGCCTCTAATTACCCCTATTCCTTTTTGGATTACACTCTGGTTAAATTGAACATTTGGGTGTTCAGTTTTTTCAATTTTCTCGGAAATAATACTCATTAACGGAGATGTTACAACTAAGATGATATGTTTAAATATAATTGTAAATAAAGCTAAACAACCAGTAAAGGCAATAATGTCAGACAATTTATTAATGATCTTTGCGCCAAATTCAAAAGGGTAAAAACGGACAAGATAATCACCGGCAATATCTGAAAGTTGCCAAAAACCATAAACTCCAACTCCATATAAGGTGATTGATAGCAAGCCAGAAAAGATCAACAAACGCATTAATTTATATTTACGGATTGCCGAAAAAACTTTAAAATATCCAAATATGCCTTCGATGAATTCTGAGATCATTTTTTAGCTTTACTATGATCAAAATTAACATAAAAAAAAGTGGTACAAAATGCATTTGTACCACCATAAGGTATTTTTCGACGAAATAAGAAATTCTTTTATTTCTTTCTTCTCGTTTTAAATAATTCTGTCAGTTGTTTATCAGTCATAAACCCAAGGTCTCTAAATGTTGCCCTAACAAACTTCTTTATATCTTGATAATCTCTTCCTCTTTTATCTATGTACTTTTTAAGCAATCGTTTAACATAAGCCAACGATAATTCTTTAACATCTTGGTTAAACTGTTGATTGCTGAAGGTATTGATGTAAAGTGTAATGATTTTATTTAATTCAAAATAATCTGTATATGATTCGACATCAAGGTTATTCAAAAATTTATGTAAATAAGATAATATTGTTGAACGTAAACAATAGTTTTCATCCGATCTACCTTCATGTTTGTAATAATAATTATTGACTACTTCTAATGCTTCCTCATGAACATATCCTTTACCATGTACAAGATCTAGCAAATCATAATATTCTGAAATACTATCACTAATATCTCTTGGGACCATCGCTGAGAATCTTTTTTCCAAAACAGGTTCAATCTCTTGACGCTCAATCCAATGTGCTTTTAATGCTGCAAAAAACAATTCATCAAAATTAGGATATTTCTTTGCGATTTTCTTTAAAGCAATCGAGAAGTATTTTTGACCTGCATCATCCAATTCAAAATAAAGTCCAACAAGAATAAACGTATCAATGATCTCTTTCTGACCATACAATGCTTCATTATTGATAAGTTCAATTACATATTTATTTAAACTTTTATTGTCCAACTTATTATCAAATCTATATAAGATAAAATGTTTCAATAAATCTTGTTCAACAATCAGCTCGTTAGTATTCGTTGGGAAATCTGCTGTATAATAGTTAAGACTGTGAAATTGTCTTCTATATTTTACTAAGCCTGTCCATCGTTGTTTTATATCCCTAAGTTTGTGAAGCTTTTGATTCTGAAGAAAGTATTTTACTTTTTTGTTTGTTACACCTTCGATAATATTCGTTATCCAAATATCACTACTCAATGAAAATCCTATTTGAATTGATTGACCTACCCGCTTTTGAATTTGTTCAAAGTTTGATGAACCAGTAATAAAGGTAAGCACATCTTTAAAGTGATTTTGTGGTCTGTTGTACTTTACAGTGTCCGAATCTATTTGACCTCTTAAAACAGAATAACCTAATACTTTTGGCAAATATAGACCTTCAAACTCAGACTTAAGTAGTGCTGTTTCAAAACTTACTAGTTGCAAAGGGTCGTTCGTTGCTACCATTTCGTAAACCTGATCAATACTTGGTTCGAATGTTTGTATTAGGACTTTGTATTCCTCCTCACCTTCTTCATCAAGATAAGCTGTCAAAGC
The DNA here is from genome assembly GCA_937924805.1 of uncultured Saprospiraceae bacterium. Classification (GTDB taxonomy): domain Bacteria; phylum Bacteroidota; class Bacteroidia; order Chitinophagales; family Saprospiraceae; genus JAHDDO01. The sequence goes on along the minus strand of CALDTZ010000121.1, from coordinate 2,925 downwards.
TTCCGACTCCTGAATAGCAGCTGCAATGGTATCTAGATGGGCTTGGTAATTTTTGTGTAATGCTTCCATAATATAAAGTCTGTTTTAAATAATATTAAACCTGATAAAACATCGAGGTTTTATCAGGTTTAAATATAATGTATAATATGTTATAAATGAGCAATTTAGCTCATAAAATGCTTGCTATTCTTCTTCACCTTCTCTAAAAGCTTCTTGTGTCGCTGCTTCTACTTTCTTAGGTTCCGCTTTTTTTATTTCACCAGATAATTCTTTGTAAAATTTTTCTTTTGCTAATCTAGTTTCGGCGAATCTTGCTTCAATTTTTGCATCTTTAGCATCAATCCATTCTTGATACATCTTTGCTGCTTGATCTTCATTGAACGCTCCTTTCTTCACACCTCTTAATAAGTGCTTTCTATAAAAGACTCCCTTAAACCTAAGGATAGCTTTTACGGTTTGAGTTGGCTGAGCACCTTTCATTAACCAATCAAAAGCCTTATCTCTATCAATTTCGATTGTTGCAGGACTTGTCATTGGATTGTAAGAACCAATCTTTTCTATAAATTTACCATCTCTTGGTGCTCTTGCATCTGCAATTACTACATGGTAAAAAGGTTGTTGTTTTCTCCCTCTTCGGGCTAATCTAATTTTTACTGGCATTCTTAAAATTTAACTGGATTATAACCATGCCCAAGTACCTTGAAATCAAGCATTGGACTTTTAACGCTGCGAAAATACATATAATTTGTTTTCAAATCAAAATCTTTTCAATTTAATCAATTCATATAAACAAATTAAAGTGATTATCTTCTATTTTTATCTTTCAATCGAACCTTTTAGCTGAGAATAAATAAAAAATGGCGAAAACCAAGTCAAAAAAGGTAACACCTTTAATGCAGCAATATTTCCAAGTTAAGTCAGCACACCCTGACGCTTTGCTTTTGTTTAGAGTTGGAGATTTTTATGAAACTTTTGCTGAAGATGCCATAAAATGTTCAAATGCATTGGGTATTGTTTTAACAAGCAGAAACAACGGAGGGTCAGATATTGAACTGGCTGGATTTCCGTATCATTCTTTAGATGTTTACTTACCAAAACTTGTAAAATCTGGCTTCAGAGTCGCCATTTGCGAACAGTTAGAAAAACCAAGCAAAGAGAAAAAAATTGTCAAAAGAGGAGTTACCGATGTCGTCACACCGGGAGTAAGCTTTCATGATAATATTTTAGATTTTGATAAAAACAACTTCTTAGCTTCAATTCATTTTGAAGCGAAGGATAAAATTGGGGTTGCTTTTATTGATGTTTCGACTGCAGAATTTTACATTAGTCAAGGTAACCCTGGCTTAATCAATAAATTATTGCAAACATTTCAACCCAATGAAGTTATTTATTCCAAACCGATGGAAAGGGAGATCAAATCTCTACAAACCACTGATCTGTATTTATATCCATTGGAAGATTGGATTTTTTCTCACGATTTTGCGATTGAAAAATTGCAAGACCATTTTAATGTAAAAACATTTAAAGGGTATGGGATCGAAACGTTAACAGCTGGGCAAGTCGCTGCTGGAACGATTCTTCAATATTTACATAGTATTGAAAACAAAAAATTGGACCATATCCAAAACATTCAGCGATTAAATAATGAAGATTTTTTATGGCTGGATCAGTTTACTATAAAAAATCTTGAATTATTAAATAGCCAACATCCTTCAGGTACTTCTTTGATTGACATTTTAGATAAAACAAAATCACCAATGGGTGCCCGCTTGCTTAAAAAATGGACCGTCATGCCTTTGGTTTCTTTACCGTTGATCCAAAATCGATTGGATCAGGTAGATTATCTACTTACTCATGAGGAAACCAAACAATTTGTGATCAATCAAATTCAAAAGATGGGTGATTTAGAGAGGTTTGCCTCAAAGATCTCTATCCAAAAACTAAATCCACGTGAATTTATTGCATTGCTAAAATCACTTACCGTTTCTAATGAAATAAAAGAATTTTTAGCGAAATCTGAAGAAACGAACTTCAAAGTTCTATCTGACAAAATTGTCCCATGTGAAGCATTAATCGAGAAGCTTTCAAAAGCGATAACACCTGAGCCTCCAGTAAATTTGCAAAAGGGTTATGTTATTAAAGAAGGGTATCATGAAACACTTGATGAGTATCGCTACCTCATCTCTAACAGCAAAGGAATTCTATTAGAAATACAACAAAGAGAAATTGCGGCAACTGGCATCACGAATTTAAAGATTGGGTTTAACAATGTATTTGGCTATTATTTAGAAGTTACAAATAAGTATAAAAATCAAGGATTAATTCCTGAAAATTGGATTCGAAAACAAACATTAACCAATGCTGAGCGTTACATTTCTGAAGAACTTAAGGAGATCGAGCAAAAAATTCTGCAAGCACAAGAAAAGATGTTTGCATTGGAAGAAAAACTCTACGCAGAACTTTTAGCTTTTTCTAAGGATTATATACCATTCCTTTTAAACAATGCACAAATTATAGCCTCACTTGATTGTATTGGTTCATTTGCCACCATTGCTGACACCCATGATTATTGTAAACCTGTCTTAGATGAAGCATTTAAAATAGAAATTAAACAAGCGCGACATCCGGTTATTGAATGTCAATTAGAACATAAAACTTCGTATATCCCAAATGATATTTATTTAGATAATGAGGATCAGCAAATTATTATGATTACTGGCCCAAATATGTCTGGTAAATCAGCGGTATTAAGACAGACAGCATTGATATGTTTAATGGCGCAAATGGGATGTTATGTCCCGGCAAAAAGTGCGCATTTAGGCATTTTAGATAAAATTTTCACTCGAGTAGGTGCATCTGATAATATTAGTAGTGGAGAATCAACTTTTATGGTTGAAATGAATGAGACATCCAGTATCATGAATA
>CALDTZ010000120.1 GCA_937924805.1 uncultured Saprospiraceae bacterium | reverse complement strand
ATCAGGCAAGATATATTTAATAGTCCGAATGTAGAAACGACCTTCTTTGATTGTACTACAAGTTTTCCTGACACTATTTTATTCGAAATTATTGAACCAAATGATTTTTCAACCATCGAATGGTCGGTACTACAATCTTCTTTTGCTACATTACCGACTATTACCAATACTACAGATCCTAATACGGAGATTATATTTTATGGTAGTGGGGAATACACAATTTCAGTAAACTATAGGTATGAGGGTAATTGTTCACAAAATGAATTTAGCGATCAAATTGTCGTTAAATTATCAGAAGGTAGCTTGATAGCTATTTCTGGCCCTGATTTATTTTCATGTAACTATTCTTTTTTACTTGATGCAAATGGAGCGCAAGATCAGGGTTTTTGGACGGTGGTTTCAACAACGCCAACTTTTTTAGGTGTTACTATTGTAGATTTTGAAAATCCAAATTCGGAAGTAAATTTTGACGGCATCGGTTCAGCTGTTTTGAGATGGTCATTACCTGCTTTGGATCCATCATGTGGAGAAGATACATATGATGAAGTAACGTTAGTTAATCTTGATTTTAGCTATGAAGCTTATGATTCGGTGGCTTGTTTTTCAGACAGTTTATCCTTTGAGATGAACCATTTGCCATTTGACGAAAGTCTAGGTTACTGGGTCATAGAATCAAATGGAGTTGAAGGCGCATTAACGAGGATTTCAAGTATTTATACGCAATACCAAAATCCAGGTGTGGGTGATCATCAAATATATTTTGTTTTAAATAATGAAGGATTTGATTGCTTTGCTGCTGATACTTTTTCTTTTACAGTAGTAGAACCCATTCAACTTGAAAATGATATAATTAGTGAGGAGGTATGTTTAGGAGATTTAGTAGATACTTTTTACTACCAATTAAATAATGCAATCGATTTTTGCATTCAAAATGTAACGATGGATAGTATCTCGATAGGTAATACCGCCGATTATCAGATTATTTTAGATTCAGATCAAAAAGGATTTATGGTGACACCTCATCCACCGATCGGCGAAAATACATTTTCTATTTTCTATTTTAATGGCGTATGTCAAGCTTCAAATATGCTTAATATATTAGTTGTTGAAGCTCCATTTTTTGAAATTATAGGTGTAGATACCATATGTTTGGGTGAATCTGCTACTTTAAGTTTGAATATGAATATTCCGCCTGATGCTGAAGTTTTATGGTTTGATTCAGATGGATTTTTAATTGGTACAGAAAATACGATTGAAGTTACTCCAGCCATAAGCACGGACTATTCTGCTGTTATTAATGATGAATCGACAAATTGCCAAACGGAAGCTTTTTTTAATATAATCATATTAGCAAATTTGGAAAATTACACTATTGATGCTAGTCAAACAACGATTGAAATAGGACAGTCTAGCTTTTTAACGATACAAGGTGATAGTTTATCCAATGTTAATATAATCTGGACGCCTGATGAGACATTAAATGATGCTTTCATTAATAATCCGATTGCAACACCGACAGAAACGACCACTTATACTGCACTTCTAGATAATGGATTCTGTTCGGTATCTCTTGAAGTAACGATAGAAGTGGAATCTATTTGTCTTATTGATGAAGTCATAATTCCTAATGTATTCTCCCCGAATGGTGATGGATTAAATGATTGTTACCAGATAAATACGACCTCTTTGAATCATTACTATATTATGATTGCAGATCGATGGGGAGAAATCATATACAAGAGTAGTAATCCAGATGAATGTTGGGATGGAACGTACAAGGGAGAGCCTCTTTCGCCAGATGTCTATGGGTATTATTTAGAGTTAGGTTGCAGTGAACCTGAATATGAAAAAATTGGAAATATAACCCTACTTAAATAGAAAAGGAGATAAGAAGTGAAACCTAAATTGTACTCTTATCGTTTATTTAACAATTATTAACGGTACTATGCCTTATTTTTATAGTTAGAATGATAGTTACTTATATTTGTAACTTACTAACAATGTGCGCATTTAATACACATTTTAATGATGAAAATTAAATTAACTTTTCGTAAATCTAACAACTTTAGTAGCATGAAATATTTATACAGTTTGGCACTTCTTGTTGCCATTTCCACATTTGGAAATGCTCAATTTAAAGTAATCAAACCTAGTCAAAACGTGAAGCAGCAATCTTCAATGAAACTGGAGAAAAAACTTATTGATGTACCTGCCTATGATATTCCATTAAGTGAAGATTTTAATTATAGTAAACCCATGAAATTTGAAATTTCAAATTCATTGGAACAAAAATCAATGAGTCCAAAGTTCAGAAAAACAGATTATAATGAATTTGGAATTCCACAAATGGTAAAAACGTATAACAATACCTTAGCTGCAGGTAGTTCAACTCAACAGGTATTTAGCCTATTAAGTACATTGGAGGAAGCATATAAAATTAAAAATGCGCAGGAAAATTTTAGAATTTTATCTGAAGATGCGGATGATTTAGGGCAACAACATTTTAAAGTAAACCAATATGCTAATGATATTAAAGTATATGATGGTCAACTTTCAGTTCATTTTTATCCGAATGCATCTCAATCTATATTAGGAAGAGTTATACCTAATGAACAATTTGTTGATCTTCCCCAAAAACCTTCCATAACAGAGCTAGAAGCTCAAAATGTTATTATTGAAAACCTTGATCATTATCAAGAGTTGGGTATCAATGCTTTTGGTGGATTGGCCTTTGATCAATGGAAGCACGAACTCGTATACTACAATTATGATGAAGTTTATTCATTGGTTTGGTTTGTAGATGTTCACGAAAATATGGCTGAAACAAGCCGCTTTTTTGTCGATGCAAAAACAGGAGAAATTATACATTCATTTTCGACTATTTGTAACGCACATAATCATTTTCATGGTGAACATGGTGACATTGACGCACATTCCAAATCAGATTGTTTAGCGGATCATAAAATCGAATCGAATACGACAGCATTGCCTGGTCCAGAAACAGCAACTGCCCCAGATTTATTAGGTGTAAATAGATTGATTAATACCTATTCAGTCGGTTCTAATTACTATTTAATTGATGCTTCTCGAGAAATGTATAACGCTGGAGCTTCAAATATGCCTGAAGATCCTGTAGGGACTGTATGGACCATTGATGCTTTTAATACATCACCACAGAATAGTGATTTTAAATATGACAATGTGAGTACCAATAATAATAATTGGAATAATAATCCAACGGCTGTATCTGCTCATTTTAATGCTGGAGAAGCATACAAATATTTCAAGGACGTACACAGTAGAAATTCATTGGACGGTAATGATGGAAATATAATATCTATCATAAACGTAACGGATGAAAATAATAACTCAATGGGTAATGCTTTTTGGAATGGATTGGCTATGTTTTATGGAAATGGAGATAGTGCATTTAAACCGCTAGCTAGAGCTTTGGATGTTGCAGGTCATGAAATGTCTCATGGTGTTGTACAGAATACAGCAAACTTAGAATATCAAAATGAATCTGGTGCTATGAATGAATCCTTTGCAGATATTTTTGGAGCCATGATTGATCGGGATGATTGGAAAGTAGGTGAAGATGTAGTGAAAACGAATGTTTTTCCTTCTGGTGCGCTTAGAGATTTAAAAGATCCTCATAATGGAGCTTCAACAAATGATTTTGGAGCTGGATGGCAACCAAAGCACGTTGATGAAGCATATACAGGAAGTCAAGATAATGGAGGTGTTCACTTAAATAGTGGAATCCCAAATCATGCTTTTTATTTGTATGCTACGGCGATTGGAAAAGATAAAGCGGAAAGAGTATTTTATAGAGCTTTAGAGAAGTATTTAACGAAATCCTCAAGATTTGTTGATCTAAGAAATGCTGTTGAGCAAGCGGCTACTGATATATTTAATTCGGCGAGTGCACCAGAGGTTGATGCAGCAAAAACAGCATTTAGTCAAGTAGGTATTGGAGCAGGAGCTGGTGGTGATTATGAAATTGAAGCAAACGAAAATCCTGGTACTGATTTGGTAATGTGTTTAAATAATGATTTGGATAATTTATACATCTTATCATTAGCGAATATAGATGTAGGAATGCCATTATCAGCGTCGCCGGTAATTGAGTCATTTGAAATTATATCAAAACCTAGTATTTCGGATAATGGAAGTGAAGTTGTATTTATTGGTGCTGATAAGAAAATGTATTATTTATTTATTGACTGGGGGACAGGAGATGTCACTTCACAAACGATAAGCAACGAAACGATTTGGAGAAATGTTGTGATATCAAAAGACGGGAATCGTGTAGCAGCATTATATGATGATACTACGAATCGTGTTTTTGTTTTTGATTTTGATGCAGGTGTAGGTCGAGATTTTGATTTATATAACCCAACTTTTTCAGAAGGTGTCTCGACTGGTGATGTGCGATATGCAGATGCAATGGAATTTGATATTTCCGGCCAATATGTAATGTATGATGCTGAAAATAGAATTGAAGGAAGTGGTGGAGCATCCGTAGACTATTGGGATATCGGATTTATCCAAGTTTGGGATCGAAGTACAAATGATTATGAAGGAGATGTAAACAACAATGTATCTAAGCTTTTTTCTGCTTTGCCAGAAGGAGTAAGTGTAGGAAATCCATCCTTTTCAAAAAATTCTCCTTCTATATTAGCATTTGATTTGCTAGAAGGAAACGATTTTAAAGTTTTAGGAGCTAATCTTGAGCAAAGTATTACCAATGAAATTATTCTTAATAATGGATTAGGATACCCAAATTATTCAAGAAGTGATAACCAAATGATTTATAATTTTCCGAATGGAGGATATAGAGATTTAGGAAGAATTACCTTACAGAGTGATAAAATTACGGGAGTTTCTAGTTCTGATGAATACTTTATATTAGATGCAGAATGGGGTGTTTGGTTTGCAAATGGAGAACGTGATTTGTTCGTTAGTACAGAAGATGTTAAAGCATCAAGTCTGGTAAATATATTTCCAAACCCTACGGATGAAGTATTAAATGTAGAAACGAAAGATTTGAGTTTTGAAACGTTCAAAATTTTTAACGCTCAAGGTAAGATGATGAAATCTGGAAAATTACAGAATGGCAATATTGATTTGAAACAATTGGTAGCAGGAAATTATTATTTGAAGTTAACAACGGGAACGACTCAAGTTATCAAGCAATTTATAAAAATATAAGCTTCCTTTTTTAAAGCTTAAAGCGGAATTCAATAGCTGAATTCCGCTTTTTTTATTTGTATTACCAATTAAATAACTACTTTCATAAGTGATGTAACCAGTAAATAAACTTGGAAGAAAAGAAAAAGATACTGATCATAAGATTCAGCTCGATAGGGGATATCGTATTGACTACACCTGTGGTTCGAGCATTATTTAAACAAGGGAATGCGGAAGTACATTTTTTGACAAAAAAATCATTTCTCCCCATTATTTCAGCTAATCCATATATTTCTAAAGTCCATACGATTGATAGTCATGTCAAAGAAGTCATAACAAGTTTGAAGAATGTTGGATTTGATTATATCATTGATTTGCATAAAAATATTCGGTCTTTTCAAGTAATTAAAGCCCTCAAAGTATCTTCCAAAAGTTTTTCAAAACTCAATGTTGAAAAATGGCTTAAAGTTCATCTTAAGATTGATCTACTTCCAGATAAACATATTGTCGATCGGTATCTTGATGCTGGTGCATTCTTGTCATTACAAAAAGACAATGAAGGCCTTGACTACTTTTTTGCGAATGATGCTCATCCATTTTCATATTATAAGAACAAGTACGAACTTCCAGATACTTATCTATGTATTGCAATTGGTGCTGCCCATTTTACAAAACGAATTCCTAATGAATTACTCGTTAATATTATAAAGGAAGTGCGACAAAAAGTGGTTTTACTTGGTGGTCCTTTGGAATCTAAAGATGCAGATTGGATTTCTCGTGAAGTAGAAGTAATAAATACGGTTGGAAAAGAATCAATCGCAGGAAGTGCTAGATTGATAGAAAACGCAAAAGTATTAGTTACTCCAGATACAGGTATGATGCATATCGGTGCAGCATTACAAGTCCCTATAGTAAGTATTTGGGGTAATACGATTCCTGGATTTGGGATGTATCCTTATATGAATGAAGATAAATACCAAATAGCAGAAGTAGAAGGTTTATCTTGCAGACCATGTTCAAAAATTGGTCATGCACAATGTCCAAAAGGTCATTTTAAATGTATGAAAAGTCAAAATTTGCAGGCGATCGTGGAACAAATTCAAACATTCATCGAAAAATAGAATCTTTATTTTAAAAATAGAGTTAATAATACTAACCAAAACAAATTAATCAATGGCACAAAGACAAAGACCTAATGTTGAGATTCCGACGAATCTTGTAAAATACATTTTTTTAGGATTTTTAATACTTATTATATTCTCAATACTTAGTAACACTACATTTGTTACTGTCCAACCAGGACACAAAGCAATAAAGTTTAAACGGTTTGGAGGAGGTATAGACGCAGAAAAAATATATGAACAAGGATTTCATGTAGTAATGCCATGGAATTCACTGATTACTTACGATGTTCGTATCAATGATCATTTTGAAAAAATGGAGGTCTTATCAAAGAATGGACTTTCTATTTCGGTAGAACTATCTTATCGGTATCAACCAGTAGCAAATAAGATTGGTTACTTACATAATGAAATAGGTTCGGATTACCTAGAAAGAATTCTTGTTCCAGAAATTCGATCTGCAACAAGAGAGGTTATTGGGGAATACTTACCTGAAGAATTGTATAGCACACAAAGAGAAGCTATTCAAGATGAGATTTTCCAACGTACAACAGAGGCAACTACCCCAAACTATATTCACTTAGATGCGGTCCTCATTCGTTCAGTAGTATTACCTACTAAGTTGAAGGAAGCGATCGAAACAAAACTCGAAGAAGAACAATTAGCTTTCCAATATGAATTTAGGTTAGATAAAGAGCGTAAAGAATCAGAACGAAGAATTATTGAAGCGACAGCTAAAGCTGAAGCGAACCGATTGTTAAGTGCAAGTTTAACGGATAAAATTCTACAAGAAAGAGGTATTGAAGCTACGTTAGAATTGGCAAAATCACAAAATTCAAAAGTTATTGTAGTCGGAGGAAGTGATGGTTTACCTTTGATATTAGGAAAATAAAATAGAATAAATCCAAATTTAAAGCACATATCGAACATTATCGATATGTGCTTTTTTTGTTTAAAACCACAAAGTGTTTGAATTAGATTAGGGAAATTATATTTTAATGTTTAATCTAAATGTTGTTCAATTATTGTTTTCTTGATACAAAGTTCGTAGATTATAATGTAATTATTTTGAGCATATGGTTGGGTCTAATCTTCGATAAATTAAACAATAAATTGATGATATTTTATGATTGTTTAATTAACCTTAATTCTCAAAATCAAAAAGTACATATTAAAAACGAAAAGATATGAAATTAGGAGCTTTCTCTATAAGTTTATCTGTAAAAGACTTAGCAACGTCGAGAGTATTTTATGAAAATCTAGGGTTTGTTAAACTTGGAGGTGATATGGATAAGCATTATCTCATAATGAAAAATGAAAACTCATTGATCGGTTTATTTCAAGGAATGTTTGAAAATAATATACTGACTTTCAATCCAGGATGGGATGAAAATGGAAAGAATATTGAACTTTTTGATGATATCCGATTAATCCAAAAAGATATAAAAACGAAAGGGATAGATGTTGGTGAGGAAATTTCTAAAGAAAGTGAAGGGCCCGCAAGTTTTATGATTGAAGATCCAGATGGAAACGTCATTTTAGTTGATCAACACAGGTGAATTATTCGTGAATTCATTACGGATATACTGTACGGTTTGAAGGTTATACATTGAATTGAAAATAGAGACTATGCAACGGACTATACATTTTACAATTGATGGGTCGGCAAATGAAATTAGAGGAGTATTTGAGGATTTAAAGCAATATTGTACTTTTCATCCACTTATCATTGATGCTATCCTAATAGAAGATAAAGAGGGTAAAAAAGCTTATACGGTAATTGAAAAACCTTTTACTTGGTTTCCTTTAAAAATAAGATACAAAGCTATCATACATTCTATTTCAAGTAAAAAGATTGAATATCAAATTTCAGAAATTCCTTTTACTAATGGGACGATCGTATATACATTTAACTATGATCTTTCAAATCATCAAATGAACATCATTTTTGATTTGACTCTAAAAAGTAAATTGCCAGGAAAAAGAATCCTCTTGAATAAAATGATTGCTGCTCAAAATGAGCTAATGGAGGCATTAGGTACAGCAATGAGACAAGAGCTTTAAATTTGAAAAATCAATATCGTTTTATATCAAGATTAAAGTAAACTTGCGTTTATTAATTTTAGATCTTCGATTGATACAATGAAAATTATTATAATTGAAATTACATTTCCACTCATTCATACTATTAACTCTTCTTCTAAGTAATTGTATAGCGCAGCCTACAAAAATTATTAATAATGCCGATCCAACTTATGCAGAAAGTGATTTGATAATAAATTTAAATGATGCTAATATTTTACCCAAAGACGTATTAAGTACCTATACAAATTTTGTGAATTCGATAACTGATACACCAAATTTAAGATCTTCCATTGAATCGTTTTGCTTGCCTCAAGCAATTACAATATCTGCAAATACAATCCGACCGGAAAATATGAAGGAATATGGCCAAGATCTAAATCTTCATTTTTTAACACATGATTTTAGCCCTCAAATATTTATTGTCCGAAAAGAATCTAAAGACAAGTACCTTATAAGAACTGGAACTACAGCTATCTGGTTTGTAAAAACAAGTACTGACCAATGGAAAATATATAAGTACCTAGATAAGCCAATTGAATAATCAACCATAGTAGTACTTTTGATTTGGAAAGTAAATTCGTACTACTAAATAATCACTTGTCTTTCACATCCTAAACAATGAAACTATGAACTATCCAAAATTTGTTCTTGCTGCCTTTTTTTTACTAATTTCTTATCAGTTAACCTTTGCTCAAATAGGAAGACTACCCCTAAGTCCGCTTCAAAAAATAGAACAAAATATAGGTAAGACTGATATTGCTATCGAATATTCAAGACCTTCGAAAAAAGGTAGAAAGATTTTTGGAGCATTGGTACCTTATGGTGAATATTGGAGAACAGGTGCAAACCGAAATACAACCATCGAATTTAATGAAGATGTAATGATTGATAATCAACGGATAAAGAAGGGGAAATATTCAATCATAACGAAGCCTGCACCTAGAGAATGGACGTTTATATTATATGATGAGGTGACGAATTGGGATGTACCTGAGATTATGGATGATTCGAAGATGGTATGTAGCTATATAGTGCCTGTTATTCCTCTAAATGAATCCATTGAATCATTAAGTATTGGTATTGGTGATTTTACTAATTATACTTTTGATTTGTTTGTTCAATGGGATAAAAGTAGAATTGTGATACCCGTATCGTTAACGACTAAAGAAAAGATGGCTACTATTATTGATGACGTCTTAAGTGGGCCATCTGGAGGTGATTATTATTCCGCTGCCGTATATCAACTAGAATCAGAAAAAGAGTATCGACAAGGCTTGGAATGGATCAATAAAGCGATTGAAATTCGAGAAGAGAAGGTGTGGTATGATTATCGAGTTAAGGCACTATTGATGATCGAACTCGGTGAAACCGAAAACATTGGGCAAACCATCAATATTGGAAATGAATTAGCCATTAAGAAAAATTCGGAATACGGGATTCGTGAATTTAAGAGAATAAACGGATTAATAAAATAAGGTTGGATACAAACGAAGGCGTGATTTATTGTTTTATGATTGGAATTAGATCAATACCTTCTTTATAGACCACCTCCAATAAGTAATAACCTATAGGTAAATGTTGTAGGTCAATATTTGCGTTGTTTTTTGAAAATAATAAAGATTCGCCAAGTTGATTTTTTAGCGTTACTTTTTGAATCTGTCGATCTGAAAAAATCGTTAAGTTACCGAAAGTTGGGTTAGGGAATACAGTTGTATGGAATATTGATTGACTTGAATGGGTGGATGATGGAATACAAAAGTCAATATCCCAATCGACACCTTCCCAATCCTCCCAGATTTGAAGAGGTACACCACCACCAGGTATTCGCCATAATGAGGCTTCAGCTCCAGCTTCCAAAATAAAATCATTCAAATCATCCGCCGTTAATACATCATCTTGGGTTGCGACAATAGGATGAACAGGTTTGGTAGCTCCAATTTCTACATATTCATTTTTGTAATAATTAACCCAATACGGAATATCATTTAATATAGAACCTCCCCATTGTTCAACATATACTTGTGGCATAAAACCATCGACATATTGATCAATGGTTTCAATATAAAAATCGTGATCTTTAGCATTGCCCCATGTTGTACAATACATGGGGAATGAATCTAAACCCAAGTTTTGTAGTCCCAATTGGCGGGCATTATAGAAGTAAGAAAATAGTTGATTTGTATTCGAAAAGTCACCATCAAAATGACTCTCTACATCGACTACATATCCATGGTATCCTGTTTTCATTGCGACAGATAAAGCTTCTGCTTGTTTAGCAAAATTTCCTGGATAATTAAAAGACCAAGCCCAAGGTTCTATTCCATTGTCCCTATAGACTTTCGGTACAGATTTATCAACGATTTCTGGCCACCAGCTTGAATCTATACTACCATCTGATACCTTGATGAAAATTCGTTTTGCACCAAGATCAGACAAGCGTTGAGCAAGAGCTTCGTGCGTTTCGTATTCTGTCAAATTTAAATACCAAAGCCAAACACCTAGTTTATTACAATCATTTGTTTGACTACCAATCGGTGGACAAAATCCTATTAAGAGTATTATGATTATAAGATGTTTCAAATTATTAATTTTCAATTACAAATTTCAACATTGCGTTTTCATTCCAAAAATAAGTAGACCCTTTGGTATAAAAACCTACATGACCTCCATAGTTCGGATTGAGTAGGTGAAGATAAGGGTTAGATTTTGCAAATGCGGTAGGTATTGATTTTGGTGAAAGAAAAGAATCATCTTTAGAACAAATCATAAGAATTGGAATATTGATGTTGTCAATGAATTGAAGTGCATTACATTTTGAATAATAGTCCTCTGCACCATCAAAACCGTGTATTGGACCGGTATAGTATTCATCTATATCGATAAGCTTTTTTACTTTTTTTAAGTATTTTAATTCTATTTGATCTGGAAACTGTTTTCCTTTTAGCTCAATTTTTTTGGATAATGAAAAGCAAAAATTTCGATCATAAAGGTAGTTTTTCCACTTTCTGAGTTCTTGTGCACTTCCTGATAAATCTATAGGTGCAGACAATATTATTGCATTTTTGATTTTATTTAATATTGGGAATCGTCCATCTGTAAGGTATTTAAGCATCATATTACCACCTAAACTTACACCGACAAAAGTAATGCTATGATAGGGGTTTGTATACTCACGTACCAGTTGATTCAAATCATCCGTAAACCCACTATGGTACATATGAATCGTATCGTTCATTTCTCCTCCGCATGACCTAAACGTATAAGCAGCAACATCGAATCCACTCGTAAAATATAAATTTGAGATACTTTTTATGTATTGTGATTCTATACTACCTTCAAGTCCATGGGCTAAAATAACCAGTTTTTTTGAACCAGCTTTTAACCAATCAACAATAAAAAAATCTTGATCATGGGTCGAAATTCGTTGTCTTTGATATTTCGGTGTTTTTGGTTTCCTAAATAACCCAGTATATATCGTATTGATATGAGCATTTTTGAAAGGAAAAACTGGTGTATAATTTTTGTAGCTATATATGGGCAAAGTTTACATTGAATTGTAAAGGAAATTAATCTTATTTACTCGTAGTGAAGTTAATGTAAAATTTTAAGAAATAGTAAGTTTAAAAAACTTAACTCAGAGTTAAATAAAATATGAAATAGTTGATAAAACTACATTTAATAGGTATATTTGACTATACTCAGAGTTAAATAATTATGGAAGATATTCAAGTTAAACATTTAAAAGGTGCTGCGTTTTTATTGAAAAAAACAAAAGAAGCTCAAGTTTTTATTTCAGATGAATTTGGAGAAGAACAGCAAATGATTCGAGATACGATGGTCGATTTTA
Source organism: uncultured Saprospiraceae bacterium (assembly GCA_937924805.1). Classification (GTDB taxonomy): domain Bacteria; phylum Bacteroidota; class Bacteroidia; order Chitinophagales; family Saprospiraceae; genus JAHDDO01. The sequence goes on along the minus strand of CALDTZ010000120.1, from coordinate 19,051 downwards.
TCGATAATCGAGTACTTACCCAAGTTCCTAATATAGAAAAGCAAGTTCCGGAAATAGTACCTGCTCTTATGGAGGAGATGGGTGAGCTTGGATTATTAGGATCAAATATGCCTGAACAATATGGAGGGATGGATATGGATTTTATTAGTAACTCAATCATTGGTGAAATGATTGGTTATGCCGGATCGTTTTCTGTGGCCTATAATGCGCATGTTGGCATTGGAATGCTTCCAATTTATTATTTTGGTACAGAGGCTCAAAAACAAAAATATTTACCAAAATTAGCCACAGGAGAGTGGAAAGCTAGTTATTGTTTGACTGAACCAAGTTCTGGTTCTGATGCTTTAGCAGCAAAAACGAAAGCTGTTTTGTCCGAAGACGGGGAGCACTATATTTTGAATGGTCAAAAAATGTGGATTACGAATGCAGGCTTTGCTGACGTATTTACGGTATTTGCAAAAATTGATGGTAGTCAGTTTACCGGATTTTTAATAGATAAAGGAACGCCTGGATTAACATTGGGCGAAGAAGAAAAAAAATTAGGGATCAAGGGATCATCGACACGAATGGTTTTTTTGGAAAATGTAAAAGTTCCTAAAAGTCATATTCTAGGGGAAATCGGGAAAGGACATTTGATTGCATTTAATACGTTAAACATTGGGCGTTATAAATTGGGATTGTCGTGCCTTGGTGGAGCTAAGAAAGTGTGTGAAAAAAGTATTCAATTTGCAAATGAAAGAGAGCAGTTTGGACAAGCTATTTCAAATTTTGGTGCAATCAAACAAAAGCTAGCAACGCAGGCTACTAAGGTGTTTGCTACAGATGCCGTTACTTATCGGATTGCCCAAATGATGGATGCAGAGATAAAAGATCGTTTGGAAAAAGGAACTGCCCCATACTTGGCAAAGTTAGAAGCTGCAGAAGAATTGGCCTTGGAATGTTCAATCCTAAAGGTTTATGGAAGTGAAATATTGGATTATGTAGTAGATGAAAATGTACAGATTCATGGGGGTATGGGATTTTCAGAAGAAGGGACGGCAGCTCGAGCTTATAGAGATTCTAGAATAAATAGAATATTTGAAGGTACAAATGAAATAAATAGAATGTTGCTTGTCAATATTTTTTATAAAAAAGTACTTAAAGGTCATCTTGATTTAGCCACTGCGGCGATGAAAGTTCAGAGTGAGTTACAAGAAGGAATCGAAGAAGATTTTTCTAATTATACTTTTCCATTAGAACGTAAGGCTGTATCCGATTTTAAAAGTCTATGTGTTATGTTTCTGGGGTTTGTTGGACAATTATCAATGGCAAAAGAAATAGAGCTTAAAGAAGAACAAGAAATTTTATTTTATTTAGCAGATATGATCATTGACATTTTTGCTTTAGAATCAACGTTGTTGCGTGTTGAAAAATTGTCAACTTCGCATAAAGGGCCGTATCAAGAGGCGTATAAGGCGATGTTAAAAACCCTAACTCAAGAGACATCACATCAAATGGTTCGCAATGCTCGTGATTTGACATCAATCGCAGTCGATGATTCGATGAAAGGAATGTTTGTTACTGCCATCAAAAAATTAACAAAATACCCATTGCAAAATATCAAGATAAATAACCGATTAATTGCTGATGTATTAATTGAAAAGAACACGTACAGTTTTTAATCGTTTACGGGAACGATTCTGAAAATTGTAGCGTTGTATTTGAATCCTGCAAATACTCCAAAAAATCAGTTTTAATCGGGATACAATTTTAAGAGGTAAAGTGTAAAAGCTTTACCTTTTTTTAGTTTAGCCAATAAAATAATATTGCTTTTTAATACCAAGCAGTATTACTCTTTATTCATGATTCGGACTAAGCCTTCTTGGGCTGTGGAAGCGACTAAGTTTCCATCCATATCAAAAATGCTACCTGTTGAAAAGCCCGTCGAATTTGATAAGTTATTACTAGTTACGGCATAGAGTAACCATTCATCTGCTTTAATCGGGCGATGAAACCACATTGCATGATCAATACTGGCTAGCTGCATCGGTGTTGTAAATAAAGAGATATCATGAGGAAAAAGTGAAACGATTAATAAATTGAAGTCAGAAGCATAAGCGGTTAAAGCATTATTAAGAATTGGATCTTTTGGTACCTCTCCATTTGTTTTAAACCATACATGAGACATTGGAGCTCTCTTTCCTGGATTAAAAGGATCAAATTTTTCAACGGGATGAAACAGGATTGGACTTTCTTGTGAGTAAAGTCCCTTTGGTTTGATATTAAATTTTTCCGCGAAATGCTCAAAAATTTCAGCAAATGAAGATAGACTATCTGCATTCGTAACATTTAGAGCTGGCTTTTGATGTTCATATTTAGTATTCTCCGTTAGATGAAAAGAAGCAGCCAAAATAAAAATCATTTTGTCTTCCTGATAAGCGGTTACCCTTCGAGTAGAAAAACTGCGACCATCACGAACTTCGTTGACTTTATAGATGATATCTTTGTTGTTGTCTCCACGTCTTAAAAAGTAACTATGAAGAGAATGAATACTTCGGTCCGATTCAACCGTTCTTGAAGCCGCAATTACAGACTGAGCAACGACTTGACCACCGTAGACAGAAAAACTACCGATATCAAGATTTTTACCTATAAACGTATTTTTATCTACCTCTTGAAGATCGAGAATATTAAGTAATTCTGGAAAAAAATTCATAACCTAAAATTTATTGAAATCTTTAAAATATCCGATAAATAGGATGACCATCACACCAATATGAGTTGCAACAGGACCTACGTGTGTAATCACTTCAGATTGATACATTGAGAACAAATGAAAACTAATAAAGATTTGAAAAGCTAAGATTATTAGGTAAATTTTTTTAAAAAATGATGTAAACTCAAAATCACGAAAAAGAAGAATGGAAATAGCTCCAAATGTTACACCAAGTATGCTATACATTTTTAATAATAGTAGACTTTCTGTAGAATAGTTACTTAGAAAGAAAAATGAAGGGTATAACATTAGGACAATAGCGCCTATAAACTCAATCAAACCATGTAATAAAAGTGAAATTTTCATAATACAAAGGTAAAGGTACGCTGGATTTAATTCTATGGATTTAGATTTATTACTTTTATGATAATATATGAAGGATTCTAAAAAAGCAGCCAAAGAGCAAAAGATTTTAATTGCAGCAGAAAAAGTATTCGCAGAGTTTGGATTTCGAAATGCAAAAATGGAAGAGATTGCCAATCTAGCGGAAATTACTAAAGTGACGCTTTATTCCTACTATAAAAGTAAAGAGAATTTATACATGGCTATCACGTATAAAGCATTAATGTTATTACTTGACCATTACTACAAAACCATCGATGAATATAAAAGCAAAAATGGATTAGCATGTACACTTGCTTTATCTGAAACTTTTATGGGTTTTTGTGAAAACAACTATTTGTATAGTGAGACTTTATTAGAATATTTCTCAATCGTTCGTTCTACTTCTCAAGGTAAAGATGAAGCAAAACTCACGGATGCATTAAAAGATAGTGTCTATTATAGTAAACTTCAAGATGTTCAAAATTTAGTTTTTAAGTTAACAGTAAAAGAAATAGAGCGAGGTCAACAGGATGGTAGTATAACAGATAAATTAGATCCAATGCTAATGACACTCAATGGTTGGAGTGAATCAATTGGATACATCAAATTAGTTGCAGCTAATGGAAGTACAGCATCACAATTGTTTAATGTAGATCTTTTGGACTTAAAAAAATTAAAGCTAAAAACAGCCTATCAAGTGCTGTCTAGCAAATCGTAATAATGGATCATGATTAGGTCAAAGCATATCCAATATATCCTGTTTTTTTTTAGTGTTTTTTTTTATATTTCTGTAAATGGCCAAACGACCAAAGATGTTTATTTTAAGGAGCTTAAAGACATGCAACTGGATGCAACAGGTCGATTATGGTTATTGGATAAGCTTGGAAATTTATCTACTTATAATGGACAAACGATTGAGCCTTTTCCGCATTCAATAAAAGCTAGAAATCTAATTAAATCAGACGGTAATATTTATATTTTCGACTTATACAAAGTGTATGTTTTAGACGAATTGGCTAGCAAATTTGAAGAAATACATGATTATCGGCCATTTGAAATTAAGCACTTAGGGATAGAGGAACAACGATTATTCGCATTGTTAGACAATGGCTTTGTGAAAATTGACGAAGAAGAAGTGGCATGTATTTATAACTCAGGAACCATAAATAAGCATGCTTCCTATTATTCTCAATACGTTGACAATCAATGGTATTTTGCCTATGACACCCTTCTTTTGTCGCCCTGTCATTCTAGCCGGGTTCTATTTTCATTACCAAGCCAGATTACGGGGTTAATAACGGATGGTAGGGATCATTTAGTTATTTCCACCTTGAGTGATGGTCTTTACAAAGTGAGCAATGGGATATTGACAAAACAAGGGTTTACTAAACCAATTTATTCAGATTCTATTACACAAATAAGAAGATTTGAAAACGAATATTTTTTTCAAACGGATCATGCCGTTTATAGTCGAAACACCATCACTTCAGAGATGGAGCGGCCATTTCTGGGACATAATCTCACCTTAGGGTTTGTAAATAATAATGGACTATGGTATATCGGTAGAAATAGCTTTACACACCCGAAGAACGATACTCATTATCCAATGCAGTTAGTTTCATTGAAAGAGGGAACAAAGCAATTAAATAGTGGTCAACGATTTGTCTTTAAACCTGATCATAAACCATTGAGGTTTTCATTTAGCCATATCAATTGGAACCAAAATGTGAATTATGAATATCAATATAAATTGGGGAATAAATCATGGAAGAAATTTGATATTGATGATGAAATATATGTTGAGAAACTACCTATAGGCAATCACATGTTGGAGGTAAAAGGAACAACTAAAGAGAAATCTATCTATTTAAAACCTTCGCTTGAGATTCAAATTTTGGCACCAAAAGTCCCTTCCTGGTGGAAATATGTTTTTGGATTATTGGCTTTATTATTTTTATTGAGCATACTATCTTGGATTCGAATACGAAATTTAAATAGTAAGCATAAAAAAGAAAAGGAAGCTTGGGCTCTCAAACAAAATATTCAATCAGAGCAACTCAGAGCGATGCAATTGCAAATGAATCCCCACTTTGTATTTAATGCACTAAATTCAATTGGTGGGTTGATCGCTTTAAAAGAAAACAGTCAAGCTAGAAAATACCTAAACCAGTTTAGTCAATTAATGAGAAGTCAATTGAATCAATCAAAGGATTTAAGCATTACCATTGAACAAGAAGTGCAGTTGCTAGAAAATTACCTAGCATTGGAGATGCTTTGTCATCAAGATAAATTTGATTATTCGATTAAAGTAATTGGTATAAAATCACAAACGAATGTTCCTTCAATGCTCATTCAGCCCTTTGTAGAAAATGCAATTAAACATGGAATTAGGTGGAAAGAAAAAAAAGGGCATATCTCGATTCAATTTAAACCCTATAAGAATCATATTATGGTTGAGATTGATGATAATGGGGTAGGCCGTTCATTTGCACAAAGTAAAAAAGAAAAAGGGCACCATTCTATTGCTATTGATGTTGTCAAAAATAGAATTTCTGCATACTTGCCATTTGTAAAAAAGGAAAATATAGTGTTATTTGTCGATAAACAAGAAAATGGGGTCGCAAGCGGGACTACTGTATCTATTCATTTACCTATCCTTCAATCATGAGTAAAAAAATGAACGTCATTATTATTGATGATATGCCACTAGCGATTGCAAACTTGCAGGCCGATATTGAAGAGTATTGTCCTAGCTTAAATATCATTGGTACGGCAAATGGAGTAATTGAAGGAGCAAGATTGTTGAAGACAATGAGACCCGATATTCTTTTTTTGGATATTCATATGAATGATGGAGATGGGTTTGATCTGCTTGATATCATCAATTATGAGTCGATCAAAGTGATCTTTACGACGGCATCCAAGGATCATGCTTTAAAAGCTTTTCAATATGCTGCGGTTGATTATTTATTAAAGCCAATTGATCCGACCTTACTTAGTAAAGCTGTCGAAAAAGTATTAGTCTCAGCGCCTATTCATGAAGCTCAGATTGATGTTGTTAAGGAAAACAACGAGACACCCAAAATTATACTTCATACACAAGAAGAAATTAGAGTCGTTGAAATTGAGCATATTATTCGATGTGAATCATCAAATAATTATACGCTATTTTATTTTAATGACGGTACGAAATTATTAGTGTCAAAGACATTAAAGGAATTTGAACGAATGTTATCCGAACAGTTTTTGCGAGTCCATCAATCGCATTTGGTTAACAAACAATTTATTAAATCCTATGTCCGAACGGAAGGAGGATATTTGTTGATGAAGGATGGTAAGAATGTTCCGGTTTCGGTACGTAAAAAGCCTGATGTAATAAAAGCGATTGCTGAGTTATAGGCAAAAAAAAAGAAAGACGAGATCCATGTAACCTCGCCATTCTAAATTTGAAAAAACACTTATAAATTGCAACCTGATTTGTGGTTTAATACTTTAATCAAGGTTTTATTCTCTTTTTTTGTGATGTATACAGGGTTTTCAAGATTAATTTGTACCCTTCGTATCATACCAAGTTCATCCTCTATAAACGTAGACTTGTTGACAAAAGAAATCTTTTCTGGTTTTGAGCCTAACATTGCATAAAGTATATGATAAGCTTCCATCACATTTGTATTCGTAAGCTCTAATTCCGTTCTATAATCGTAGTATGTTTCACGCTGAATTAGGGTATGTCCTTCGACGTACTTATGACTTACTATATTTATAGACCCCATAATTGTATCAGGCGCTGCCTGGGGTGTAAAATTATTTTTTGAATATGCTTCAATACTAGAAGAAAGGTCTAAATCTAAACAACTAAATTCATCATCTTCCTCTGGAATCGGTAAGTTTGTTAAGAATCCATCAAACACATATCCTAGATCATCTTTATGTTCAATTAGGATCCATTCTCCATCAACCCAGTCTATACGATCTGTATATCCTAGTCCCAACTCGTCATGAATGATCGTTACTTGATCACCTACATTGAGCTTTTTAATAATTTTGCTATTTATCCCTGGAACGGTTCTCATGTTTAAACCAGAACTTGCGGATACGGTTAAGGTAGCATTTGGAAGGTTACTTGCTGAAAGTTGTACGTGAATAATAAGTAAACAAGCTACAGCGAAAATTTGAATGATAGTTCTCATGATATAAAATTTTAAGAGATTAATGAATCATTTACAATTCAAATATCAAGCGAAAACCATAAGATTTCTCAGTGAACAAGAACTAGGATCGTATGGGTTAGAATTCGTAGTTGTTTTTCTAGAGTTTGAAATGGAAAAGTATTTATTTTAAAATGTAGACTATGATATTTTGTTATAAATCGCTTCGATTTCAGCAGTTATCATTGCCGTAGCTCCCCATAGAATATGACTCTTTAACATATAGTAAGGGCTATCATGAATTGTTTTTTGACCAAAATGTTTTGTTTGATATTTTTTATTTGCTACATCAAATAATTTGGATAAAGGGATTTCGATTATTTCTTCTACTTCTTTTGGGTCTGGTCGAAAGGTTGGTGTTTCTTTTATATACCCTACGAATGGATGCACATTGAAATCACTTACGAAAACGAATAAAGGAGTTAATGTACCTGCGATAGTGATACTAGTTTTGGAGATTCCAAATTCTTCTTCCGTTTCTCTTAGCGCACAGGCTTCCATATTCTTATCTGATCCGTCTAGTTTCCCTCCAGGTAGACTTATTTGCCCTTTGTGTTTGTCTGCCCCATGAAAACTGGTTCGCTTCATATAAGCAGTGCACCATTGTCCTTTATGATTTGGGTAAATTAAAAATAATACCGCCGCTTGAGTGGCCGTTTTTGTAATGGGTACAGGGTTGTTGAAATGAAAAGGAGACATTTTGGCCTGGGAATCAAAGCCAGGCAAAGTATTCGATGTTAGAAAATGAGAAATCCTTTCTATTAAATCTTTCAAAAGGTAATAAGGAACTTATTTATTCGATAATTTCAAATAATTTGTAATAGCCATAGACATCGAAGGAACATTTTCAGCAGGAGCAGCAATATTAATGGTTAATCCTTTCTCTCTAACCGCATTACTTGTTTTGGATCCGTAAATTGCCATTCTCGTTTTCTTTTGAGCGAAATCGGGAAAATTTTCAAACAATGATTTTATACCTGTCGGACTAAAAAAGACAAGTACATCGTATGTAATATCTTTTAAATCTGACAAATCACTACTCACTGTTTTGTACATCATTGCTTCTTGAAAATTGTATTCACCTTCCGTTAAGAATTTGACGATACTATCAGACCCTAAGTTAGAGCATGGTACTAAAAAGTTTTCTGTCTCTTTATGTTTTTGGAAAGAAGCAGATAAATCCTCTACTTTTCGCACGCCAACAAATACTTTACGTTTTCTGTAAACAATAAATTTTTGTAAGTAATTAGCGATTGATTGAGTTAGGCAGAAATATTTTGTTGATGCGGACATTTCGATTCTCATCTCTTTACAAAGTCTGAAAAAATGTTCGATCGAATTTAAAGAATTGAAAACAACCGCAGAATAATCATCTGGTTTCAGTCTGTTTTTTCGAAATTCTTTTTCTGTTACTCCTTCTACATGGATGAAAGGTCTCCAATCAATTTTAATACCCCACTTTTTTTCGATATCGAAATACGATGATCGTTCAGGTTTGGGTTGTGATATCAAGATAGAACTAATTCTATCATATGATTCTTTGTGATCCTTATTAGTAATGTTAGCCATGCATTTACTCAATTTACCATTCCTTATTGTACAAAATTATGTTGTATAAATGTGTACAGAAGAATTGCAGGTGCAATTTCGCAAGTGCAAAGATACAATAAAAAATAAAATAGGTTGCCAATAATTATGTTGCTACCCGATATGAAGGTTCTACTATATCTAAAAAGCAATGAAATTAGAATACATATAATAATCGCATAATAGCTAAAATTACTTGCTGATGGAATGTAATTCTGGACTAAATTAAAGACGATTAGCACGAGTCCAACCAATATTAAGGATATCAAACTAACAAAGAAATAAAGGTTTAAAATTCCCTTTGTTTTTGGGTATACAGCGGTTACACTATTGATGATTAGATATTTTATAAAATAGACAAGCAGAGTAGCTCCAGAAATTTTAAGAAAATAAAACAGTGGTTTATCAGTCTCCCCGATATTAAAATTAAATAGAATAAATAAACTTATACCAAGAATATAAATTAGAAAAAGAAGGAGCATGTTCAATGAGTGTCCTCCCATTTCTTCTTTTGAAAAAATTTGAATTTGATTTTCACTGCCAATGGATCGGATGACCTTTTCAAGGATATTTGACTTATTTGCTAATACGATAGACAATAAACCTGTTAACAACAATGTAACCCAAAGGGTAAAATGACGATTGAGAAAGTCTTTTGGTTTTTCTTGCGTTTTTGTAATTTCTGAACCTGAAAGCTGATTCTGCCGAATAGGAATATGATTTACATCAAAAGGGTTATTCTCAGGATTATCAATCGATGGAATCGTTGAAACAACATTGGTTTCAATGACCGGTTGGGTTATGGTTTCTGATGAATCAATTTCTATGACATTGTCAATTGAAGATCTTTCAATATCAAAGATACTTTTCACTTCTTTTGTGCTAAGAGAATCTATCCCTGTTTGACACAAGCTAGGTATTGATAAAAAGACAAGTAGGACAAGCCCAAATTCTTTAATTAATTTTTGCATTGCCTCAAAGTTACAAATCATTTTCGCTGTTAATAAGCTGTTAATCATATTTCTCACTGAAAAATGCCGCTTTATTTATTCGTAAATTTAAGAATGTCAAATTCTATAATTCGTCGGATTCTTATACTTGGGGGTTTGGCGATCATTGGTATTGTTTTTATCCAGTCGTATTTAATTATAAATACATGGAATCAAAAGCAAAATGAATTTAATCAAACGGTGAACATTGCATTACGTAAGGTGGCAAATTCGATCGCAAACTATAATGGGACAAAGTTGCCTAAATCTGATTTGATTCAAAGGAGATATTCCAATTACTATTCGGTAAATATAAATTCTGTAATCGATGCAAATGTGCTGGAAGATTACTTAATTCAAACCTTTAATGATCATTCGTTGAATACAAATTTTGAATACGGGGTATATGATTGTGCAACAGATGAATTGTTATATGGAGATTACTGTGTATTGGATAATGACATTGAGGAAGGAACAATCATAGATAAGCACTTGCCAAAATTTAATGATCTTATTTATTATTTCGTTGTTAAATTTCCAGAGCGAGAAAGTTACCTTTTAAGTTCAATGAGGCAAACCATCCTTTTTTCAATTATAGCATTTTTATCGGTGTTGTTTTTTATTTATGCAATTTGGGTAATTCTTCGTCAAAAACAATTAACAGATCTTCAAAAGGATTTTATCAATAATATGACGCACGAATTTAAAACGCCGATTTCTTCTATTAAAATAGCTTCAGAAGTATTGAAAAAACATCCGAATATAAGCAAGGATCCAAGATTGAAAAACTATACAAATATTATTGCTACACAGAATGAGCGGCTCAATAATCAAGTCGAAAAAGTATTAAATATTGCCAGATTAGAAGTTGATAATTTCAAACTTAAATTGGAAGATATACATCTTAATGCGTTTTTAAAAAATGTAGTAGAAGATGAAAAAATTTTATTTGAAAAACTGGATGGTACTATTGAATTTAATCCAATTCAAGAAGACCGAATCATAAAAGCAGATCGACTTCATCTTACCAACGTCATAAGTAATATCCTGGATAATGCAAGAAAATATACAGCTCAAAATCCATTGTGTAGTGTGCATATCTTAGAGGATAACAATCTAATATTAATTCAAATTAAAGACAATGGAATTGGATTTACAGTCGAAGAACAGAAAAAAATATTTAATAAGTTTTATCGAGTACCTACAGGGAATGTTCACAATGTAAAAGGGTTTGGTTTAGGGCTTTTTTATGTAAAAAATATCGTTGACTCCCATGATTGGGCCATTGAATTATCCTCTGTATTAAATGAAGGTTCCATTTTTACCATCAAAATTCCTAAAATAATATGAGTTCAAAAAAACCGCAATTGTTATACATCGAAGATGATGAAGTATTGTCATTTGTTACCAAAGATAACTTGGAAATGAACCATTTTGAAGTGCATCACTGTGGGGATGGAGAAGCAGGTCTCGTTGCTTTTCAAAACAATAAATTTGACCTTTGTATTATCGATGTTATGCTTCCTAAAATGGATGGGTACTCCTTAGCAAAGGAAATCCGAAAAAGAAATCAATCCATTCCAATCCTCTTTTTGACCGCTAAATCGTTAAAAGAAGACCGTATTCATGGATTGAAGATTGGTGCAGATGATTACATAAATAAACCCTTTTCCATCGAGGAATTGATTCTTAAAATTGAAATTTTCTTAAAAAGAAAATCTATTGACACAACCGTCGAACAGGATGTTTTCCAGATAGGAATTTATCATTTTAATTTCAATAATTTAACATTGGGTAATGAAACGAAAACATCAAATTTGACTCAACGTGAAGCTGATTTGTTAAAGATGCTTGCTGCTTCAAAAGGTAATATCGTCAAAAGAGAGGAAATTCTTGAAAAAATATGGGGCGAGAATGATTACTTTTTAGGTCGTAGTATGGATGTTTTTATCAGTCGCCTGCGAAAATATTTAAAGGGAGATCCAGCAATAAAGATTGAAAATATTCATGGTGTTGGATTTAGATTGATTGACGGACTATAAGTAAAATACGTACACTGAGTAAGTATTTTACTTACGCTTCCACCCCAAATGATCTAAATCTTTCCAATAATTTGGGTAGGATTTTGAAACTACATGTGCATCATTCATTTGAATTTCTCCTAAAACGCTCATTTGGCTTAAAGCCATCGACATTCTATGATCATTATAAGCATCAAAAGATAGGTTGCTTTTTAGCTTGGCTTTACCTTCTAACATATAGTAAATCTGGTCTGATTTCTTTGAAAACGACGGAGGTAGTTTTGAGAGAAATACATCGACTTTACCCAATTCAAATGTTAGCGATTTCGTTCGATTTGTTTCTTTATGCACAAGGGTTTCCAATCCAGTAAAAACACCAGTAATTCCATGGATAGCACATGTTGTTGCAACGGTTTGAAATAAATCAGGCGTACCTATAAAATCATATTCAAAGATAGGAGGTAAAGCTTTGTCAATATGTTCTATGGTTACCTCACCATTTACAAAAGAAGTGGCTATATTCAATTTATCATATAAATCGGGTAAAGCACTATCTCCTTGCAAGGATTTTGGGTACAAGCCGGGCAATGTTAATTTACTTCCGGGTATCAAACTTACCATTCCGAAATAATACGATGCAGCAGACCAATCAGATTCTACAGTTACATCATGAACATTATAATGTTGTGAAGCTATGGTAAAGGTACCTTGATTTTCTTCGATATGAATCCCAAAACCCCTCATAATTTCTAAGGTCATATCCAAATAAGGGCGTGATACTAAATAACCATCTACTTCAATGATGAGACCATTAGGTAAGGATGGCGCAATCATGCACAACGCGCTTAAATACTGACTACTTACATTGCCTTTTATTTTTACTTTGTTGTTGTCGAATGAAGATGGACTTTCTATTGCAAGAGGCAGGTGACCTTCTTGTTCTAGGTATTGTATATTGGCTCCGACTTGTCTTAAAGCATCAACTAAATCTGAAATAGGTCTTTGTTTCATTCTTGAAGAGCCTGTCAGTTGTTGTTTCCCTTTTTTAAACGATAAATAGGCGCAAAGAAATCTAGCACACGTTCCTGCATGATGAACATCATATATTTCATCATTTGCACCAAGTGCTGAGGATAAAACTTGGGTATCATCACTCTCAGATAGATTGTTGATGGTAAATGAATCATTTGCAATCGCGCGGATTAAAAGGTAGCGATTAGCAATGCTTTTTGAACTGGGTAAATTAATATTTCCTTTCAGCGGACTCGTTGGAGCTAATATCTTGATGTTTTCCATCTATTTCCAATGAAATTGTATCTGTTGTACTAGTTCTGGGTGTAAACTTTTAGCAACTGGACATGTTAAAGCTGCTTTTTCTAGGATGGAAACTTCTTTTGTCGAATAAGACTTTTCTGGCATATGAATTTGTATTTGGACTTCAGCAATTCTACGTGGGTCTGAACCCATAATTTTTACAACTTCTGCACTAGCACCTTCTATATTAATTTTGTGGTTGTCTGCGGCGATACCCATAATAGTCATCGCACAACTTGCAAGAGCTGTGGCCACTAGATCCGTTGGAGAAAAAGAAGATCCTTTTCCGTTATTATCTGTTGGCGCATCTGTTATGATAGAAGTATCTGATTTAATATGCGTAGCTTTTGTACGCAATTCACCTTGGTAGATTATTTTAGATGTCATATTATTATTTTTCTTCTGCTCGTTTTTTTTCTTCTTTTAAAGCCCGTAATCGTTCACCAAAATCATTGTATCTAATGATTATATCTTTGACCAATCGGTGCCTGACCACATCTTCTGCATCTAACTTTACAAAGCCAACTCCAGATAAATCGCTTAGAATGTCTAATGCGGTATACAAACCGGATTTTTGATGTCTAGGTAAATCGACTTGAGATAAATCACCTGTTATGATACACTTTGCTGAAGGCCCCAATCGAGTTAGAAACATTTTAAGTTGAGTACTTGTAGCATTTTGTGCTTCATCTAATATGATAAATGCGTTGTTTAATGTACGTCCACGCATAAAAGCAAGTGGAGCTACTTCAATAGTACCATTACCAGTAAAAAAATCAATTTTTTCGTTTGGCAACATATCATTTAGTGCATCGTACAGAGGACGTAAATATGGATCAATTTTATCTTTCAAATCGCCTGGGAGAAAACCAAGACTTTCACCAGCTTCTACAGCAGGCCTAGTCATGATTATTTTTTTAACCATTCGATTTTTGAGTGCTCGTACGGCCAATGCTACGGCAGTATATGTTTTACCAGTTCCAGCTGGTCCGATTGCAAAAAGGATATCGTTTGATTCACTAAGCTGAACCATTTTTTTCTGATTTCTGGTTCTTGCCTTTATTGCTTTGCCACCTTTACCATGGATAATCGCCTTGCCACTATGGAGGCTTTCTTCTTCAAGATCCATTACGTAATTACCGTTGACAATTGATTTGATTTCCTCAGTAGATAGCGATTTTTCCTTTTTTAACTTACTGACCATTCGTTCAACCGTATTTTTGGCCTTTTGCGTAAATTTTTTTTCGCCAACAATTTTTATGTTATTGCCTCTGGAAGTGATACTAATTTCTGGATATGCTTTTTTTAGGATATTTAGTTTCGAATCTTTTTCGCCTAAAAGGTCTACAGGATTAATTCCCTGGATGGTTAAAATAATTTCACTCAATAGATATATGTGTTAGATGTAACTTAAAAATACCTCACTTATAACGAATATAGTGAATGAAATGATTAAAATACTTCAGTATTTTTCAAATAAAAACTTCATATATTAATTAATTTTTAAATATGAGTTACTTTTGAGGTATAATCAAAACCTTTAATTCGGTGTATATTAACACTGAATGCTTATAATGCAAAATGTAACATTCATTACGGACCTTGGATTAGAAGATCATTATGCAGCTGTTTTAAAAGCTAAAATAATGGAACGCTGTCCAGCGGTGAGATTCATTGATGTATCCCATCAAATTGCGCAGCATAATATTTTAGATGCTTCTTTCTTATGTCAATCGACGTATCCACATTTTCCTAAAGGAACGATCCACATAGTATTAGTTCAATCGTATTATACGTTCAAATCAGAACTGCTTGTTTATGAATTTGATGGTCAATATTTTATTGTTCCAAACAATGGAATTTTAAGCCTTGTTTTTAGTCGATTAGATCGATCAAAAATGAAAGCATTAAAATTAGATAAACTACGAAATCCATTTGTTGCATTTGAGCAAGTAGGTCATGCGGTTGCTTGTATAAAAAATGGTCTGCTTGAAGATATTGGAGACGTCCCATTTGAAATTGAAGAAAAAATAGGGCTACAGCCGGTAACAAACAAATCTGAAATCCGAGCGACGATCATTCATATCGATCACTTCGAAAATGTAATAACCAATCTAAGTAGGGAAGTATTTGATAAAATTGGAGAAGGTAGACCTTTTGATATTTTTTATAAAAATTCAGATCCATTGGACCGGATTTGTAAAAACTACTCCGATGTTGGCATTGGTGATCCACTTTGTTTTTTTAACAGTTCTGGGTACCTTGAAATTGCTATCAATACAGGAAAAGCAAGTTCACTTTATGGCTTGTATAAAAATGAAACTATTCAAATAAATTTTTATTCCTAATTATGTTAGTTCGGATCGTAAAATTGCATTTCCATCCTGAAAATCTTGACACCTTTGAAGCTGTTTTTGAATCCGTAAAAGATAAAATTGCTGGCTTCCCCGGATGCTCAGGCGTACAATTATTAAAAGAGAAAAAAGAAGGGAATATTTACTTTACCTATAGCCATTGGACTTCCGAAACAGCATTGAATAACTATCGTCATTCGAGTTTGTTTAAAGAAACGTGGGCAAAAACTAAAATCCTATTTTCTCATAAACCTGAAGCTTGGTCTGTACATTTGTTATCAGAAGCAAAATAAGTGAAAGATTATCCAATCTATATTAATGAACATTGGCATCTATTGAATCAAGAGGTGGCAAAATGTAATTCAAGTCAAGTCTTTGTCATTGTAGACGAAAACACCCGTACTTGTTGCTTACCTATTTTTAAAAAAGAAGTAAATTTTTCTTTTCAAGTCATAGAAGTCGTGTCTGGGGAAAAAAATAAAAACCTTGATACCTGTCAGTCTATTTGGTCCACGATGATTGAAAAATCTGCAGATAGGAAATGTCTAGTCATTAACTTGGGAGGTGGTGTTATCGGAGATATGGGTGGTTTTAGTGCGAGCACCTACAAAAGAGGTGTATCTTTTATACACATTCCTACGACCTTATTATCCATGGTTGACTCATCGATTGGTGGAAAACTAGGTGTTGATTTTCAAGGATTAAAAAATAGTATTGGCCAGTTTAATAGCCCATCTTGTGTCTTTATCCATACACCGTTTCTTAAAACACTCGACAACCGAAATATACGTAGTGGATTGGCCGAAATTATCAAGCACGGATTGATTGCAGATCGTGATTATTGGCTTAAGTTAAAGGCAACAAAAGGGATCTTTGATGATTTGGACTGGCCATCGATCATTAAGGAAAGCATTGAAATCAAAAAGTCAATTGTTGTCCAAGATCCACTTGAAAAAGGCATTCGAAAAACCTTAAATTTTGGTCATACAATTGGTCATGCAATTGAATCGTATTCTTTAACCACTACTGATCCATTATTGCATGGCGAAGCAATAGCGATCGGTATGAAGTTAGAAGCTAGACTTTCTGCAGCTATAGGTTTTATATCTCATGATGAAAGCGATGAAATTGAAACCTTTCTTGATCTCCTATTTCCACCCGTAAATATGAATGTAGATCAATCTAAAATGATGGCATTTATTCTTAATGATAAAAAGAATGAACATCAAACTATTAAAATGGCTTTATTAAATCAAATAGGAAAAGCCAATTATGATATTGAAATTTCCGAATCACAAATATTAAATGTTATCGCTGAACTATAAATGATTCAGTTGCCTTAAATCCTTCTTCATTGAAAATAGTTAATACATAAACTCCTGGTTGAAGCGTTTGCGTATTGAAGGTTATTCTCGACTGATTTGTGTTAAACGACTGTATCGATTGTCCCATCGTATTATTGACTTGCAACCGATAATTAGTACCAGATTCATCGCCAATTTTAATATATAGTACTTCGTTTGCTGGATTGGGGAAAAGAGTAATTTCCATATCCATTGTTGTAAAATCAGTACTTGATGTACCATTACTAGCACCAAAGGTTGCTTCCTGGATTACAAATGAACCCGTCCCGTTGGGTACTCTCGCGAATCCTTTATTCGTTTCCTGCATACTGTATGAAACAGAGTCAATAATATCGCCATTGAAGTTTGTTAATAGTAAGGTTTCACCATTTTTATCCAAACTAAAACTAGTATGATAGCCCAATTGATCCTCATCCTTATCTGCCCAAATAATTAAATAATCGTTTGGCAAAATATAGGTACCTGAAGGTATTTTCCACTTCATTGGATTCGACTTGAGGTCGCTCAAATAGTTGCCATCAAGAAATATGATTTCATCGGTTGGATTAAACAATTCAATCCAGTCATCATTTTCTCCATTTTGATCTTGAATGATACTTAGAGAATCATTATCAGCCATGATTTCATTGATGATTACATTTTTATACGAAAGCAGTTGTTGGCTTGGGCAATCAAAATTTACACTTGACAACTGAGTATTTAGATTATCAATTCGTTCACGCAGTAATTTTTTAATTCCTCGATCTTCATTTTCATAACTCGAATCCCAAAGAAATTTTTCAAGTGAATAAAGAGCATAAGGTTCTTCTGCAAATATTTCCTTTAATAATTCAACATTATGATCAATGGTTTTAGTCACATTTTCATACGTGAAAATGTTTTCAAGATAATAACAGAAAAACGCATAATATTTTTGTCTGTATTCTGGGACTTGTAACAATTTTTTAATGATGGTACGCTGGTTTTGAGGAACCAAATCAAGTGGAAAATCATAATTCCAATTTTGAATATTTTCTATATTTTCTCCACTTTCAACGCCATTATAATAATCATTACACGTTTCATCCCACGGATTATTGCAGCAATAACAATCATACTCCAAAACGATCTTTAGAATTGAATCGGTTGGTTCATGAGGCATGGATCCATCTTGATATGAAAAGCACGTTGTAGGATCTGAAGGCGTACATCCTTGGGCTCCACCAAATTCTAATTGACCACCCATAGATAGATTATAATCCCATGGAACCCATTGAAATGTATTAACATCATTGTCTTCGTAGACGTACCAATTTCTTCCATGTTCTAGGTAAGAATCCCAATTGTTTGTAGCAACATCAACCACCAATGTTCTTAAGTATCGATCAATATCAAAAACTTTTGGAAATTCGGTTTTAAATTCTTCTCCAAAGGTTAGATTTAAAATACGAGTAAATTCAACGAAACCACTCCAATCATTTTCATCTTCATTGGTTTTGAGGTCAAATGGTGGGCTATACATCGAAGGGTCATCTCCCAACCATTCATGATCACTCCATTCAACATTCTTGAATAAATTGCCACTGCCATTATGAAAATTTCGTTTTAAAAATTCTTTATCAATTTGTTCTACTAACATATAGACGCCCCAATACTCATCGTTTATATAAACTTTGGTGTATGCTGTTCGTGCCGCTGAAACGCCACTTTTGTTTAGCATTTCATAAGCAAGGAAATCTCTTTGCATAGCCGGGTCAGCAAGTCCATTATTTAAATTTAGTTTACGTAAGCCGTCATACCTTTTACCTGGAACAAACGAGTTGAAGTCTAATTTGATCGGCTTTTTGACCGTGTTTGTTGTAAAAAAAGATGTATACCCTTTGAGTCGGACACCAATTGAATCAACAAAGACTCCATCTATGGTTACAGATGCGATCTCATCTGGGATTTCTTCACCACCCCAAGACAAAAAATAATTTTGCTCTAGAATAGGCCAAATGTCCGGATTGTCGAAGTTGATTTTAACTTCATGAATATATTCATTGTCGAATATGTGGTCGCCTGGATCTTGACTGTATACAATGGTTGTAATTACGAATAGGAAAGTTGTTACTAATGTTTTCATATATTAAAAATAAACGGAAAAAGAAGTTATT
>CALDTZ010000119.1 GCA_937924805.1 uncultured Saprospiraceae bacterium | reverse complement strand
TTATGAGTTGAATATTCATGCGTGCACTTTTCTTTTTTTCGACGTTCGTCAAGGATTGTAGCCTCGATGTTATTGCCCTTTAAAATTTTGTTCTTCAATATCTTAAACCTCAGCTGTAAGCTTAGACGAACGTGGGTAATAATGGTTAGAATAATAATTGATACTCTTTTTATAAGATATAAACACTTTCATCAATTTTCTATGAACGTATTATCTGATGATAACAATAGTAAATAATACACACTAACTACAGAACCCGCATGGTTCATGCGCATTTGTTGCGAAGTATATTTTTAACTATTTTACATTGATTAATCCGACTCATTATGAATCTTATCTATCCGACTTTCACTAAATTGATCAGCGGCCTATTTATTGTTTTATTTTATAGTTCATTTGCATTTGGTCAATCAGATACCTGGTTATCGACGCTTAGTGCAACTCTTGCACCGAATGGACAGCATACACAACTCGAATGGGATCAAAACCCGAATACAAGTTATCGGATATTCAAAAAAACATTGACAGAAAACAGCTGGTCAGAGGTTGTAAATAATCTAGTCGCAGGAAAATACATAGATCCTAATTCTAGCTTAGGAATTCCCGTGGAATATAGGTTGGTCGATTTAGCAAATGCAAATGTTTCGTCTTTTGTTTATGCTGGTAATGAGGTGCCGCTTCCTATCAATAGAGGAAGAATTTTACTTTTAGTAGATGATACTCATAGTGATGCCTTAGATGATTTATTGATTCAATGGAAAGCTGATGCTGAAGGAGATGGATGGACAGTGATCCAAGAAAATGTGTCAAGAACAATGCCAGTGCCGGACGTTAAAGCTGTTATTAAATCCGCTTACGACGATGCATTAGGATTGAAGGCGGTATTTATTGTCGGACATGTTCCTGTCCCTTATAGTGGGCACCAAAGACCCGACGGTCATAGTAATCATAATGGAGCTTGGGCAGCGGATGTATACTATGCTGAAATGAACGAAGAATGGACCGATGAAACGGTGACAACTTCTGGACAACCTGCAAGAACTACGAATGTGCCAGGTGATGGTAAATTTGATCAGATAAGTGTAGATGCTGCGGAATTGGAAATAGGCAGAGTTGATTTTTATGATATGCCCGCATTTGCTGAAACGGAACTTGAATTATTGCAAAAATACTTTGTGAAAAACCACGCGTTTAAAACCAAACAATTCACGCCAAAAATGCAAGCGATTGCCATTGATAATTTCAATGCTGGATACGAATTACCCGCAGATGTAAATTTTCCAGTATTAGTTGGAGAAGAGTACACGACCGCTAATTATCGAAACAGCTTATTAAACGATAGTTATATTTGGTCTTTTGGTGCAGGGTCTGGGACGTATACAAGTGCAGGAGGAATAAGTAATACAACCAATATGGCGACCGATTCGCTGCAAGGCGTTTTCACCATGTTGTTTGGTAGCTACTTTGGAGACTGGGATACACAGAATAATTTTTTAAGATCTGCTCTAGGGTCTGGCACCATCCTTACGAATACATGGGGAAACAGACCATCATGGACCTTTTTTCATATGGGGATGGGGACAAACATTGGTTTGCAAGCCAGACTCACCCAAAGTGACAAATGGTATGTCAACGGCTTTAGTCGCTGGGTCCATATAGCCTTACTGGGTGATCCAACATTGCGAATGATGTATGTTGTCCCTACCTCTCAAGTTACGGCTACCTTAGAAGCAAATAATGTAAAGTTGAATTGGGATATAACATCAACAGACCATGCATTCGAACAATTCAACATTTATAGAAAATATGAAAATGAACTAAATTATAAGCGAATTGGTGAAGTCGAGGTTGGAATTTTTGAATTCATAGATGATACTTTTGATAAAGCGGGATTAGCATCTTATATGATTCGTAGCCAGAAACTTGAAGTAACGCCAAGTGGCTCCTATTTCAATGAGGGGCTGGGAAGTCAAGTAATGATACAACTGCCGCTCTTAGATCAAGATGGCGATGGTTTTACAACGGATGTAGATTGTGATGATAGCAATGAGGCTATTAATCCAGCAGCAACCGAACTTGCCTATAACGGTGTTGATGATGATTGTGATCCGATGACGTTGGATGATGATTTAGATGGTGATGGATTTGGGATTGCTACCGATTGTGATGATACCAATGCATTGATTTTTCCTGGTGCAATAGAGTTATATAATTCGGGTATTGACGAAAACTGTAATGGCTTAATCGATGAACCCGATGCAGATGGTGATGGATTTGACTTTGATGAAGATTGCAATGATTATAATATAGCTATTAACCCAGATGCCTTTGATATTCCAGCGAATGGTATTGATGAAAATTGTGATGGAGTGGATGGAATTCCTACTGGGTGTACCACTTTTGCTACTGGTCCATGGCAAACATTTATCAATAATGGGTCATGTGAAAATCCAAACACAACGATCCAAATGTGGTCGAATGAATCTTATTCGGTATTGAATTTAATAGATGACCAATACTATTTCTTTGAATTTTGTGAAGGCTATTATGCTTCAATTTGGGAAGCGAGCATTTCTATCGTACAATACAATGCAGCAAATGATAGTATTGGAAATTTAATAAATAGTATCGAAGATTGTCGAATTGAATTTTTCTTTACTGAGCATGAATATTTTAAAGATGTAATCATTATAATTAACGATGTGAATAATTGTGAAGCAGAGACCGTAAATATTAATAATGGTGCAGGCTATTTTGGTTGTGCTATAGCGGATTTTGATAATGATGGATTCCCATTTGGTGAAGACTGTAATGATGCCAATCCTTTTGTAAATGCAGATGCTGAAGAAATTCCAAACAACACGATTGATGAAAATTGTGACGGGATTATTTTAATCATAGATGAAGATGGTGATGGGTCTAATTCATATGACGACTGTGATGATACTAACGCGATGGTTAACCCAATGGCGGAGGAAATAGTTTACAATGGGATCGATGATGACTGTGATCCGATGACGGTCGATGATGACTTGGATGGTGATGGATATGGGATTGTGGATGACTGTGATGATACCAATGAGATGGTTAACCCAATGGCGGAGGAAGTAGTTTATAATGGGATTGATGATGATTGTGATCCGATGACGGTCGATGATGACTTGGATGGTGACGGATATGGGATTGCAGATGACTGTGATGATACCAATGGGATGGTTAACCCTGGAGCTGAAGAAATTCCAAACAATGGCATTGATGAAGATTGTACCGGAGAAGATTTAATAACTACAACACATGAACTTGGATATTCATCGATCAAAATATTTCCCAATCCCGCAACTCACTATTTAAGATTTGAAACAAGTGAACCACTTGATATATGGATAGAAATGTATGACTTAAATGGACATAAAATCGTAGATGCTCAAGTGAAACAATCCATGTCTTTAGAGGATATTCAAAATGGAATTTATCTTGTGAAGTTGATTGATATTCAATCGAAACAATTCGTTATACAACGATTGGTAATTAGTAAATAGTTTTTATTTAAAACATAAAAATAAACGGTCAACGATTTGTTGTTTACATTGGGGTTGTAATATTGGATTTATAATTACGACAGATATTTTTAGTCAAAATATCTGTCGTATTCCTTTCTTTTTTCTTTGAAAAAAACGATTTCTGCCTTCCCTAAATCAAAGGTGAGCACTTGGTCGATTTGCTGAACTGCTTCCATTTTACGATTGGATAGGTGGTAATATTTCGCCATGGTGGCATGATATAAATATGCTTTTTGAGCGAGATCTACTGGGTTTATGGCTATAAGTACAAGGTAGGCTTGTTCTAGATCACCTAGCTCAATATGAACAACAGCTAAATTCAATGCCGTATATGGATTATACTGCAAGGCCAATAACTTAATGTACCAATCTGCAATCGTAGGCCAATGTGTCAAGTCATAACTAGGCGCCTTAGCATGTTCAAACGCAATCGCAGCTTCATAATGGTATGATGAATACTGATCTGATAATTGAATCGCTTTATTCATCGCATCATTGGCGATCGCAATAAGCGGAAAATACCAGGTAGCGCGATCTTGTTGTGACAAAGGGATAAGTTCATGATCGTCATTGATTTTGCTATCTAACCTTGCAGAATGAAAACACATTAAAGCCATTAAAGCATAAGTGTTAGATGTTCTGAGCCTAGGGTTTTTAAGCATTAGTTTAGACAGACGTAATGCTTCACCACATAGGTCTTTTCGAATGACAAGGTCTTTCTTATTAGAATGAAAGCTTTCACTAAAGACAATATAGATTACCTCTAAAACTCGCTCAATACGTTCGTGAATATCGTTATCATCGGGAATTTCGAACTGAATGTTATTTTTGAGTATACTTTTTCGTGCTCGTTGAAGTCTCTTTTTTATTGTATCCGTTTGGACCAATAACGCGGCAGCTATTTCTTTAATACTAAACCCAGAAATGGTTCTCAAAGCAAACGCTATTTGATCTTTGGAATCGAGTAATGGGTGGCAGGCAGTAAAGATCATTCGTAATTGACTATCCTCAATTTCGTGATCTAAAAATAAATCATTAATAAAGTGTTGATCTTGAGCAGCCGATTGATTTGATTTACGTAGATTTTCTGCTTTAATGGATCTAAAAATGTCTAATACTCTGTTTTTAGCCGCCGCCGTTAACCAAGCTTCAGGGTTTTCAGGCATATTCATTGGCCATGATCTCAACGCTTGAATAAACGTATCTTGAACGGCATCTTCAATGGTTTCAAGATGTTCAAAACCAAATAATCGGGTAAGAATTGAAACCATCTTTCCAAATTGATGTCTGAAAAGATGGTTCATATGTTTTTCTGTCATTACATTTCGAAATTCACAATTTCTCTAACTTCGACCGTTCCATCCAGATCGTAATCTGGATAACCTTGAGCGATTTCAATTGCAGCATCATAATCTTTTGCTTTAACGACATAGAAACCTCCAATGACTTCCTTACTTTCAACAAATGGACCGTCTGTTACCGTTCTGTTTTGACCTGACACACGTTTGCCTCCCGGATGTAGCGCATCACCCATCTTTACGACCCCTTGTTCTCGCATTTTTGTATTCCATTCAAACCATTTACCCATTCGTTCTTGTACCTGTTCTGGTGAGAAACCTAATTCGTCATAATCGTGTCCTAAGAAGATTAACATAAATTCTTTCATTTCTATCTTTTTAATTTTTTTTAAATACTAGTTTAATACATTTAACCAGCGAATTACACCTAAGTGACGGAACCAAAGATTCAAAGGGGGACAGTATTTCAATTTATTTTAAAATAAATTCATTTTGTTCAAATTCAGATGAAACTATGGGATTCAAATTATCATTTTGTAATTGTATTTTTCGTTGACTTTGGGCTGTATTTATGTAACCTGATATGTTTAATATTTCCTTGAATTGGTAGCGCCTTGACAATGTTATCTTTTAAAAGGAAAAGCGTATTTTTTGTTTGCCCAATCCGTAAACCAGTAGTTGTTTGGTTATTTACATATTCAATCTGTATTGGTGTTTGTGTTCGAATTTTTTCTTCTTTATTTTTAGCGTAAGCTTGTGAAGCACCATATAGGTAGGTTAGGAAAACAAAAGTAAAAGTGAAATATCTAAACGTGTTATACCACGGTTTTTTGTCCCAGCCAAAGCTTGTTTTTGTATATAGCTTAGGTAACTTCTTTTTAAATAAGCCATCAACTTTAAAGATTAAATAGGTGAAAATTAGTGATCCAAGCGAAAAAATGATAATAGTCCAATCCGAAAATGGAGCGATGAGAAACTCTAATAAATCAGCATAATCGAAAATATTGATACCAAATATTGAATATTTCTGGTATTGAAACAACATTCCAATACCTACCATAAAAACGTAGCTGACTTTAAGGATTGTTTGAATCTCTTTAAGGATAAGTTCAAGGGTGTCTTTGATAAATCCTTCTTCCATATTAACTTAATTTCAAAATTGTATTAACAACGCCAAGTATAGTTAAAATAATCCCACCAATTCGATATAGTTTTCCATATCGTTTGTACCATGCAGCTTCTTTTTCAGGTTCATTTTGGTCTTGCCATGGGTTGTATAATTTAAAACCAATTGATGTGATGAAAAGGCCTAGTAAGATATTTGTAATCGGAAAAAAAAGACTCATTTTGATTGTTTATTAAATATACTGATTTAGTCATATTA
>CALDTZ010000118.1 GCA_937924805.1 uncultured Saprospiraceae bacterium | reverse complement strand
CATGCCTGCAATGAAGCATACAATAGAAGGACTTGATGATATGCCTGCCCATATAAAAGCAACGTTAACAGGTCATAATACAATGATCCCTGTGGTGAACGGGCAACTAGCCTTAGGAACATGGCAGGGCATTTACTTATGTGAATTTAGAAATGCCCCACGTGTTCGTAATGTATTGGTATCCATTTACCAATAAATATTATGCTTTTGATGTAGGTCCATATACATCCTCTGTATTTTCTTTAACCCATTTGAGGCAATCACTAAAATTTTCAAATAGCGCATCAGTAGGTAAAAGATCAGGTATAATATCAATTCGCTCCATCATATATTTAGGCTGCTTTTGAGTATTTACCAGAAGCACTTTTTTACCTCCACTTGCCAAATCGATCAAGATATCTTCCATGGCATAAAGTCCAGATTGATCCATATAAGGCACTTTACCCATCCGAATTACAACCGTCGATGCTGTATCAGGAATCTGCTTGGATAGCTGTTGAAAATCACTTGTTGATCCAAAAAATAATGGTCCGTCGATATGCTTAATGAATACTTCTTCTTTAAGTGCAACTGGAAAATCAATCTCATCGCTCCAAGATTTTTCTTCAAGAAGAGAGCCTACATTTGATCGCTCAGCTGTTAAATCTCCAATCTTTTTCATAAATAACAAAGAAGCGATTACTAGTCCAATACCCACGGCATAGACAAGGTTCCAAACCGAGGATAAAACCAAAACAACGATCATAACAACCACTTCCTGCCTAGGCATGTATGGGATCGCTTTCAATCCTTTGTAATCCATAACTCCGATTCCTACTGTTATCAAAATACCTGCTAAAACAGCTGCAGGAATTTTTGATGCAATCGGTCCAAGACCCAATAGAATAACCAACAATAAAACACCTGCTATCATACCCGAAAGTCTCGTTTTACCCCCCGAATTGATATTTACGACGGTACGAATGGTCGCACCTGCACCTGGTATACCTCCAAAAACGGCAGCGATCGAGTTACCTATACCCTGCCCTATTAATTCCTTATTAGGTTTATGTTTAGTTTTTGTCATATTATCCGCGACTACCGAAGTAAGCAAGGAATCAATAGCTCCTAATAAAGCTAAGGTTATAGCTGTGAAAATATAGGGTGAAATACTACCCAAACTAAACTTGGAAAAAATTTCCCAATTAGGTAGAGGCAATCCTCCCGGAATCGCTTCTATCGGTCTATAATTTAAATTAAATCCAATCGCTATTCCTGACATGACCAGTAAAGCGACCAGTGTGCTAGGCACCTTCGTCGTTATTCGTTTAAACCCAAAAATGATGATGATCGTACATAGCGACAAGATCAATTCTAGCCAATTTATATTTTTAAGTGCTTTAGGTAAAACCTTCAAAGCCCCAAGCACGCCAGACGCTTCTTTCCCAGCCAGTGTTTGAGATTCTTTTAAAATCATGGCTGGTGTAATACTCTCTGCACGTTTTATGGTTTCTTTGAAGTCTTCCAATACTAGAATACCTTCCCCAGCTTCTTCTTTTAAGATATTATCTAAAATAATTTCTTCCGCTTGAGGCTTAAAAACATCTACAAAAGCCAAGTCTTCCTTTGGGTAATACCCTATAGAAGGCATTATTTGGGTTACCAAAATAATAACACCAATAGCCGTCATAAAACCAGAAACTACGGGATAAGGAATGTATTTAATATACTTGCCAAATCCGAGTAACCCTAATACAATTTGGAATAATCCAGCTAGTAAAAAGACGGTTAGAATGGCAGGTAAAGCTTTGGTCACTTCCCCATCAAAACTTGCTACGATCCCAGCAATTATAATCATACTTACTGCCGTCATTGGCGCAGTAGGGCCTGAAATCTGAGTGTCTGTACCACCAAATAAAGCAGCAAAAAAACTAATAAAAATAGCACCATATAATCCAGCACTAGGACCTAATCCTGAACTTACTCCAAAGGCTAAAGCCAATGGAAGAGCCACGATCCCTGCTGTAATTCCTCCAAACATATCCCCCCTGAAATGCTTGAAATTAAAATTGAAAATTTTATCCATGTTTGTTTTTATTTAAATTCTTAATAGAATAAATACATCCATTCTTTAGATCCGAAATCCACTCCATTTATAACGCGTAGATAAAAACGGAGATTAACTAAAAGAAAGAAAATATACTTCTGGAGGAGGTGTCGTAATTTCTAATACCATACCCAAACAAATCAAATGGTTTCTACTTGGCATATAGCTCTTACTAAAAGAGAATAAATTCGTGTTTAGCATAGAGAATCGAATGTGGTCATCTTTTTCCTTTTTAACCTCTTCTTCTTCACTTTCATTTGAATCCTTAGAAGAAAAATCCAATTCAACATGCTCAATTTCAAGCATCCACGCTCCATAAACGCCAATATTCTGTATTGCTTGAGAAAATACTAGAATAAAAATGACACTAAAAAGATATAATGGACTTTGCATACTTTTTTTCACATGTAATTAAACGTCTATGTAAATAGAATGTTCAAACATATTCATTTTTAAAATTAAAATATAGATTATTGTTAAATAGATACTGAATTAAATTTCAGTATCGTTATAATCAGAAATAATTTAAATGCAATTAAAATACATCCCTCTTTTTTTGTTATCCATGGTATCCTCCTTCCTTCAAGCTCAATCTATCCCAGACCAGTGGTTTACGGATAAGGAAAAAGCTCAAATTTTTGCGACAGAAAACAACCTAGATATCCTTATGGTATTTGCTGGATCAGATTGGTGTAGACCTTGTATGAAATTTAAAAAGGAAATTTTAGAGTCTGAAACCTTTTCTGCATTCGCCAAAAAAGAGCTCGTTATTTTATATTTAGATTTTCCTTCTAAAAAGAAAAACAAACTTTCCAAAGAACGAACAAAACATCACGAAGTACTTGCAGAAAAATATAATCTATCTGGTGTTTTCCCTTTAATCATTCAACTAAATGAGCAATTTGATGCCTTAAAAACATTGGCTTTCGAAGGTCAAACTCCAGAAGCTTTTATTCAACTACTTAAATAAATATGAAACAAATATTAATCCTTTTTATATTAGTAGTTGGATGCTCCATTGCTTGGTCGCAACAATCAGAGAATCTACCCCTCTTTAGTCATAAAGAAACGTTGAAGTTAATGGGTACAAGGTTTGAGATTACCGCAATGGGATCCTCGAAGATCATAGCTGAGGACGCTGTTAAAAAAAGCATCCAAGAAATTCAACGAATTGAGTCTTTGATATCATCATGGGATCCTAACTCACAAACTTCGTTGATCAATAAAAATGCAGGAAAACAAGCCGTAATCGTTGATGAAGAATTGGTACAACTTATTGATAGATCCATAAAAGTTTCAAATCTTTCAAATGGGGCTTTTGATATTTCTTTTGCAGGTATTGAATCTATTTACACCTTTGACAAAAAGGACAAGTCATTACCCTCGGATTCCATCATTCGTAAGTCAATCGCTTTGATTGGGTTTAATGATATAAAGATCAATCATACTGCATCAACCGTTTATTTAACAAAGGAAGGAATGCGCATTGGTTTTGGAGGTATAGGTAAGGGATATGCCGCCAATAAAGCGGTTCAATTAATGAAATCCTTAGATGGTATTGCCGGTGGTGTTGTAAATGCGGCTGGAGACCTGATGGTCTGGGGTGAAAATGGAAAAAATAGTCAATGGCCAATTCAAATTTCTGATCCAGCCGATCCATCAAAAAGTATAGGATGGTTACAAATCAATAATACATCGGTTGTTACATCCGGAAATTATGAAAAATATTTTTTATCCAATGGTCAACGGTATGCACACATCATAAATCCAAAAACGGGAATACCTACTACAGGGATCAAAAGTGCTACGATCGTCTGTCCTGATGCAGAATTAGGGGACGCACTGGCAACGACCTTATTTGTTTTAGGTCCTGATGATGCGATCGCGTTTATTAATTCTCTTCGAAATATTGAAGCCTTAATTATTACCGATGATAATAAAATACATACATCTTCTCATTTACAATTGAATACCTTATGATCTTTAAAAAAGTAAAATACATAACCTTATTCTTTTCTATGGCTTTATCAGTGAGTAGCTGTGTCTCAGTAAAAGCATATCAGAAAATGTACATTAATGATGCGGAAATGGCATTATCAGATAAAAAAATCGAATCATTTGAAATTAACTACCAAGCTTACCGAGAAGGGGCGGCCGGTGCCAATGGTGGAAAAGTAGGTGGCGGTTGTGGCTGTAACTAAAAGAAAATCTATGAATAAAATACTCATCGTTTTATGTTTGTTTTTCAGTCTTCAATTGATCGCTCAAGAAGGCTATCAAATGCAAGGAAATAAAAAGTTTGTCGAAATCGATATTCTTGCTAGTTATTATGATCAAGATGGAAATAATGGAGCAGTTACTGGAGGTATTGGTACTGAAGCATTGACAGATCTATCACAAATGATTATTGTCAATATTCCGATTGATAGTACTCGCTCCATCCAAGCCTCTTTTGGTGCAGACATCTATACTTCTGCTTCGACAGATAATATTGATAATAATAAATCTTCTGCTTCAAGTCAAGACACTAGAGCTTACGGAAATTTGGGTTACACAAAAAAAATATTGTCCAAAGGACTAACGTATGGTGGTCGACTTGGCTTTTCAAATGAATATGATTATACTTCATTTAGTTTGGGTCTAAATATGGCTAAAGAATTTAATGAAGGTAATACTGAAGTGAGTGCTAGTAGTCAATTATTTATCGATCAATGGCGTCCTTATTACCCGATTGAGCTACGTGGGGATGTATCTGTACCTACTACATCAAGAAACTCCTATAATGGTCAAATTACTTTAGCTCAGGTGGTTAACAAACGCATGCAAATTGCTTTTTCAGCTGAAGCAATTTATATGCAAGGATTATTGTCAACCCCATTCCATAGGGTCTATTTTGAAGGTCAACCAAAAGCAGTCTTGGAAAACTTACCCAATTCACGCCTAAAACTCCCCTTCTCCTTACGAGCCACCATCTTTGCATCACAAAATATTGTAATTCGATCATATTATAGATACTACATGGATGATTTTGGTATCACTGCACATACT
The DNA here is from genome assembly GCA_937924805.1 of uncultured Saprospiraceae bacterium. Lineage (GTDB taxonomy): Bacteria > Bacteroidota > Bacteroidia > Chitinophagales > Saprospiraceae > JAHDDO01. The sequence continues at coordinate 14,377 of CALDTZ010000118.1, read as the reverse complement.
GCAAGTTTGGAATTACCAATAAAAATCAACGGTGCATGGACTTTAGCTCCCTTTTATAGGTTTCATACCCAGACTGGCGCAGACTATTTTGCACCATACGAAAGACATAACCAGGAAGCAACCTACTTTACTAGCGACTACGACTTATCTGCTTTATCTAGTCAAAAATATGGATTAGCTGTTGGTTATGCGCCTATTTATGGATTATCTAGAGCAAAAATACCGTTGACAAATAGAATATTTATGTTAGAAAAAATCCAGCTTAGAGGAAGTTATTATACAAGAGATACCGGACTCGAAGCTTTTTCTTTTGCTTTAGAAATTGGAATGCATTTTTAGCTTGTATCTTTGTTCCTCGGAATATCCATCGACTATGAAGAATCGTATCCTTTTTAGAATACTCATTATGCTTGCCATCTATTTTGGACTTCGTTATTTTGGTGGAGATATCGGTCGAAAATTAATGTACCCGATCCAATTGCTCGTTACTTTCCTGCATGAATTTGGGCATGCCTTAGGAGCCCTGATCAGTGGCGGGTCCGTCGACAGAATCCAAATAAATCAGGATGGCAGTGGTTATACAGGCACCATTGGCGGTTCAAGATCCATCATTTTAATGGGTGGATACATTGGTTCTGCGATCTTTGGCAACATACTTTTTTTCATTGGTGCTCGAGCGAAACCATTGGTTACGCCAATGCTTATCATCTTAGCTTTGGTTATGTTATTTACTGGAGTCTTTTGGTATAACTCAGCATTTACATCAGGCATCCTTTTTCTATTTGCTGCCCTTTTGTTATTCATTGCACTAAAAACCTCTATTGGGAGAGAGATCATGATGTTTTTAGGCTTATCAACCATCATTTACATTATTCAAGATTTCAATGTAGGTCCTTCATCCGATTTAGAAAAGTATGCAGAACATATGAATTTTATTCCAGCAAATATTTGGATGTATATCTGGTTAGTCATCGTTGTCTCGCTATTTTTAATTAATCTCCGGATCTTAATAAGATTTACAAATAATCAAATCAAGGTGAACGACGATGATGAAGATTTTTTAACGATATAATACGTTTACACTAACCGAGTAAAACCTTCAAATATCATATAAATCTTTGGCTAATTTCAGAGGACCTCTTGCTCACAACTATGTAAAATAACTAGAGCTGATAGGTGCTTTAGGGTTGCACCTTCATTCATAAATGAAGGTGAATTCAAGTGGCCGTCTTTTCGCTCTTTCAAAATGTGTCATTGATTTATTAGTACCAATAATTAACTTTAAAAAGCAAGGCCCGATTTGCACTGTTGTAACTTCTACCGATGACGGGGTCATTGAGTGCATTATAGTTATCAACATAAACCAAATAGATATCAGACATTGGTGAAAATCGGTACTGTAATCGACTATTAATCCCCATAAATTCTGATTGATCGACGAATTGAAATAATGTTGTCCACAACAACTTCGTAGAGAATCCTATTTCGACTTTTGAAAGTAAAGCACCAATTACTTCAGAACCGTAAGATGCTGGAAATTTCAAATTGTTCCATTGGTAGCCTAAGGTAAAGTTACCCCAAGGTTGTACACGATACGATGAATTTACCGATAATTGAGTGATATTACCATTGTAAAATTGCCCTACTCTTGCCGATAATTGGTAACCAAAAGCTTTACGACTATCAGAACCATAATTGGCATTTACATTAGAAAAATGATAATTCGCTACTGGTAAATTTTCACCAGATGAAACAAATGAAAACGGGTACAACAAATTGATTTGGTAATTATTAAAGAAGGCGCCTACTGACTGTCCACTTCTAAATGAAATTTCATATCCTATATTCGTTTCTCTTTCATTTAAGCTACCATCATTATTTAATCCAAATCCGGTCGACACACTAGCCACTTGCAATACCGTTCGACCTGTTTCAGGTACCATTCTATATTGAAAAGTACTGTATGATTGATGAAAACCATCTCTTATAACGGTGTCTCTCGATGCATCGTAGTTTTCAGATCGTGCTAAAAATCCCATATCCGCATAATAATTCTCCTGAATCCGAGCATAATCATTTAAAATATACCATTTAGCTGTATTGTATTGCATACCAACACGATAGTACAAATTCTTGTTATTCAAGCCTTCTTTGAAAGAGGTATGTAACCCTCCCCATACTGAAATAGTCCCATCGACCGAATTGTATCTTGTTTCTAGACTCGCATTTCGACCATAATCACTACGATCAAATTTTCGATTATCCATTGCTTGACGATTAAGTAACATCCCACGAATGAAACTTCTACCAAATCGTTTTTGAATTGAAAAAGCAGATTGATTTTGACCTGGACTATCATCATTCCCCAAGGAATGAATATTCATAACACCAAGTCGTGTATCAGGACTTACATTTCCAGATAATCGAAGACCATAAAGAATCGGTACATTTTGACCATCTTCATTTAAACCAATTTTTCTTGAAAAGAAAGGAGTTGCTTGTCCATACCCGTAGTCGCCAAATATGTCACTATTTTCAAGAAAAAAAGTTCTCTTTTCAGGTAAAAAGATATTGAATCGAGTCAAATTAGTAACGAGTTCGTCTACTTCAATTTGCGAAAAATCAGGATTTACCGTCAGATCTAAACCAAGCGTTGGACTTACTGCCATACGGGCATCAACACCAGCATTTAAATCATAGGTTGGTTTTCCTCCTTCTTCGGAAATGATTCCACTTGTGACATAAGGAATAATATTAAAATTGTTTTTTGGTACAATTGGAGCTTTGTCCCATTTTAACGTTCCAGCAAATGGTGGCTCTATCGGCCAATTCTGAATAGGGACAGACGTCCAACAGTGAAAGGCATTATCTAAGGTTAAATTTCGCACGAAATTTAATCCCCATTCTTTATTATCTGCTTCGAATTTCAAAATTTTGAAAGGTATCGCCATTTCAACAGACCAAAAACCATCGCCAGTTGATACTTCTGATATCCACTTATTACTCCAGTCTAAGTTATAATCATCAGCCCCATCTGTATTGATTGCATCGCATTGAACACCGCCAGCTGTGCATCCCAAAAGGTACACATTGTTCTTTGTATTAATAGGATCTAATACAATCATAATACCATCACTATCCCAATATTCATCTCGTTTTAAGGTATGAATAAAGGTTGGTTTTTGTTGGTACATTTTGGCACCGACATATAGGAAATGCTCATCATACAGCATTCGCACTTCCGTTTTTGGATCAGGGTTCTCTTTTACGCTAGGAAATTTTTGCCAAAAGCCTTTGGTTACATTTGCGACAGTCCAAGCTTCATCATTTAAATCACCATCCAACGCGATTTCACTTGTAGCCTCCGTAATTTCGTATTGAAAATTTTCTTTTATTTCGCTGACAACAATTTGACTAAAACCGATATTAGTAAAAAATAATGAAAGAAACAGCACATATCTAAATTCCATAACTTAAAGTTGTTACAAAGAAACGTAAGATTTATCGTTATGAAAAGAAATTTTGATTTCTAATTAGGTGAGCGTACAACTAAAAAAGTAAAGTGTTCATTTGAAAAACATTTAGGAATTAAATTGAACATAAACACAACATTAATGTTTTAAAATTTGGAATTCACACTGTTATTCCTATTTAAAAATGGTATTTTGCAAAATAAAATTAACCAGAATGAGCAAGATGAAAGTAGTAAAGTTCAACATGCAAGATCAACCTGAATTTTACAAAGAACTTAGAGGTCGTGTTAATAACTACTTCACTGAAAATAATATATCCCGATATGCAAATTCGGCAATGAAATTTAAAACAGCCTTTATGATCTGTTTATATTTCCTTCCCATGTTTGCCATGATCACTGGATTAATCCAAACGACAGGTCTTATGTTTCTTATGTGGATATTAATGGGTTTTGGCATGGCTGGTATTGGACTATCTATTATGCATGATGCAAATCATGGATCTTATTCAAAAAACAAACGAGTAAATAGTGCCCTTGGATTTTTAATCAACTTTATTGGTGGTAATCATGTAAACTGGAAAATTCAGCACAATGTCATGCATCACTCTTATACAAATATTGATGAATTTGATGGTGATCTAGAGGCGGCTACTTTCAGGTTTTCTCCAGAGCAAGAAAGAAAGTCGATTTTTAAATATCAAGCTTTTTATGCTCCTTTCTTGTATGGACTTATGACCATATATTGGTTGACAAGTAAAGATTTTTTACAATTAATTGATTTCAAAAAAAGGAATATTTTAGAATCCCAGGGAGTCGAATTTAAAAGAGCGATAACGTTGTTGAGTATTAATAAAGCGTGGTATGTCCTTCTAACCATCATTATGCCATTAGTTATGTTACCAATGGCTTGGTGGCAGGTGATGCTCGGCTTTTTTGTAATGCACTTTATATGTGGTTTGATGCTGGCACTTATCTTTCAACCAGCACATGTGCTAGAAGAAACCGCTTTCTATGAAGTTAAACAAACAGGAAGCGTAGAAAATCATTGGGCGATTCACCAATTAAGGACAACAGCTAATTTTGCAAAAAACAGTAAATTATTTTCTTGGTTTATCGGTGGATTGAATTTTCAAATCGAACACCACCTTTTTCCAAATATTTGCCATGTGCACTATCCTAAAATTTCTCATATCGTAAAACAAACGGCAGAAGAGTTTAACTTACCTTATCATCAACACGAAACTTTTGGAGATGCTTTGAAAAGCCATTTCTCTCTGTTGTATGATTTAGGTACAGGCAATTATGATAAAAGAATGGCAAAAGCATAAATACGTTAGCTTTCGACTTCTAATTTTATAGTCAAATTGGTCATAGATCTATGACTTTAAATATAAGTATGGACCGTATACTTTATGGTCGAATATTCTATTTTATTGATTGCCAATAGCATTGATATTACTATAATTTATAATATCAAAATTTAATTTATTAAAAATTTCTGGCCAAATTGGAACTATAACTAGCTTTATTCAAGTTATACAGTTACCTTTATAAGGTATTACGGATATTTTCGAATATCCAATTAACATTTTTTTAAATATTTTATTTTTTTTATTATGAACATTTTTGTAGCTAAATTAAACTATGACACTCAAGAGGGTGAATTGAGAAGCTCTTTTGAGGAATTCGGAGAAGTAAGCTCTGTAAACATTATTATGGACAAATTCTCAGGAAGGTCTAAAGGTTTTGGGTTCGTTGAGATGGATAGCGAAGAAGAAGCACTCAATGCAATCAACAGCTTGAATGATACTGAATTAGACGGTAGAACGATTGTTGTTAAAAAAGCACAACCAAGAGAAGATAACCGAGGTGGCAACCGTGGAGGTGGCCGTGATGGCGGTTTTAGAAACAATAGATATTAATATATAACTAGTTTTTAAAGAAAAAAGCCCTTGAGTATAACCTCAAGGGCTTTTTTTTTATACATTCAATGAAGCATTAATTCTTGATTACAAAAAAACAAACAAATGGATTGGATAATACAAACGCTTATCGGATTGTTAGCCCTTATCCACTTATATATTTTATGGTTTGAAATGTTTGCCTGGGAATCAAGAGGACCCAAAGTATTTAGAGATTTCCCTAAAGATCTATTCCCCAAGACGAAAGCAATGGCCGCAAATCAAGGTCTTTACAATGGTTTTTTGGCAGCTGGTCTTATTTGGACGTTTTTCATAACCAATTTAGAATGGAAAACCAATGTTTCCATATTCTTTCTAGCTTGCATATTTGTAGCTGGGGTTTATGGTGCAGCTACGGCTGATAAAAAAATCCTATTTGTCCAAACTGTACCTGCTGGAATCGCTTTACTTCTTTTATTGATCGCTTAATCATTTCAGGTAGTCTGATCGATGGAGAACCTAAGCTAAAGCCTTTTTTCGCACACTTTCGATAGCATCGGATGATTTTACAAGTGCTTTTCCTAATAATTCTGGTCCATTATTTCGGATCACAAAATCTTCCTCTACTCGAATACCGCCAAAATTACGGTACGTTTCAAGTACATCATAATGAATGAAATCTTGATACAAACCTTCAGCTTTGCACTTATCAATCAAAGCGGGAATAAAATAAGCGCCTGGTTCGACGGTCAATACATTTCCTTCCTCGAGTGCTTTACCCAATCTCAATGATTTTAAACCAAAAGCAGTACTCTTAATTAAATCAGGCGTATAGCCTACATATTGTTCACCCAGATTTTCCATATCATGTACATCTAGCCCCATCATATGCCCCAAGCCACATTGAAAAAACATCGTGTGAGCTCCGGCTCTTACTGCTTCCTCAGCATTTCCTTTCATTAAACCAATATCAATAAAACCTTCAACTAATTTGGCGGCAGCCATCAAATGTATATCCCTAAATAAAATTCCTGGTTTCAGATTCATAATTGCTAATTCATGCGCTTGATAAACAGCATCATAAATCTCTTTTTGCTTTGTGGTAAATGAACCTGACACAGGAAATGTTCGTGTCATATCTCCAGCATAAAACAAAGGTGACTCTACCCCACCATCAAACAAAACCATATCGCCGTCTTTTATTGTATTGCCATGATAATGATTATGTAGCGTTTGCCCATCGATTGTTAAAATCGGAGCAAAAGACATGTGGACATTATGATCATACGCAACTTTAGCCGCTACTCCGACTAATTCATACTCCTTCATACTAGGTCTAGCAGCCTCCATGACTGCAAGGTGCATTGCTGACGTTACGTCCACTGCTTTGTGTAATTCTTTGATCTCTTCCGATGACTTTATATTACGTTGTTTGACAATCGATTGGACCAATGGTATTGAGTAGCCACTCTCCACTTCTTCTTTACTTATGGCTAAGTAGTTCATTAATTGAAACGTATGATCTCCTCGATACGGAGGTAAAAAATGATGTTTTTGACGAATGTCAAATGAATAATCCGTCCAGGAAATAACCTGACGAATACCTACACGTTCAGCACAAGCTTGCAATGAAGGAAGTGGTCCAGTCCATATAATATCATCGATGGTTAATTCATTACCGATAATGATATCTGTTTCATTATCACAATCAATAATCCCCACTAAATCAGGCTGCGACAATCCAAAATAGTATAGAAAACTACTGTCTTGACGAAATGGGTACCAATTGTCTTTAAAATTGACACTACTTTCATTATTGCCCAATAGGATGATTCTGCCACTACCTACGGAAGACCGTAAGACAGATCTTCTTGCTTCGTAAATGGATGCTGCAAACAGGTTATTTAAATCCATATTATAAGTTTTCTAGAATATAATTCATCATAGTATGTCTCAAGTGAATTGATGTGTTATCTCCCTCCCAAATTCCATGTGATCGGTTTGGGTATGCCATCATCGAAAACATTTTATTATGCTGAATGAGTTTATTAATAAGAACCTCTGCATTTTGGTAATGCACATTATCGTCACCTGTTCCATGTATCAGTAATAAATTGCCTTCCAACTGGTGGGCATAGGTAATTGGTGATCCTTTTTTATAACTTTCAGGCATATCCTGTGGTACACCTGAATATCTTTCTTGATAGATATTATCATAGAGCAATTGATTGGCTACAGGCGCTATAGAAATCCCCGTTTTATATATTTCTGGATACCTAAATAAAGCATTGAGTGTCATGGATCCACCACCGCTCCATCCCCAAATACCAATCCTATCCGAGTCGACAAAATCATACGTATTGATAATCGCCTGGACTGCTTCAGCCTGATCCGATGATGAAAGAACTCCGATCTGACCATAGACACATTTTCGCCAATCACGACCTTTGGGCGCAGGCGTTCCGCGATTGTCTATACTCATAATGATATATCCTTTTTGAGCAATCATTTGATGAAATAGACCATTTCCACCTCCCCAACTATCTAATACCGTTTGTCCCCAAGGTTCACCATATACATGAAACAAAACTGGATATTTCTTCGATTTATCAAAATTTGATGGCTTGATCATATACCCGTCCAACTCCATACCGTCATTGGTCTGTACCGTAAAAAAATCTTTTGGTTGTAGTGCTGCCGATTCTATTTTCTTTTTTAGGGATTCATTCGATACAAGTGTTTCTACAACAGTATGATCTGAAACTTTTATAATTTCTGTAACTGGTGGGCTCATAGAACTAGAATACGAATGTTTTGCATACTTACCATTTGGAGAAATGGAATATGCATGAAAGCCTTCTTGGTTTGAAGGAGTTATTCGCTGCGCCTCTTTGTCACCTTTTAGTGAAGTACGATAAAGATACATTTGCGTTGCATTATCCTTACTACCCATAAAATATAGCCAACCATTGGATTCATCCAACAAGACAACTTCGACCATATCCATCCCTTCTGTTAGTTGGGTTTCTTCTCCATCTTTGATCGAATAACAAGCTTTCCATCCACTTTTTTCACTGACCCATGTAAATGAAGTATTATCCTGCAAAAACGTAAAATCATCCACCGCCTCCAACCATGCTGTTTCTTTATCTTCGTAGATTACATTTGTTTGTCCCGTCTTTATCGTGCATGATGTTACTTTATTATGATTTTGGGCACGATTCATATGTTGGACCAACAATGATTTACCATCAGGGTTCCAGATCATTCTAGGAATATATTGATTATCAGCAGGTCCTGGTAAATCCATCCATGTTGTTGCGCCACCTCGTGTATTAACTACTCCTATTTTAGCGGAAGAAGGTTTTTCTCCTGCTTTGGGATACTGAACAGGTATGGTATAGGAGTATACAGAATCCGTGTTATTGATCATTAAAAAATCTCGAATAGTTGTCGCATCTATTTGCCAATAAGCAATATGTTTTCCGTCGGGGCTCCACCGAAAACCATCACGACAGCCAAATTCTTCTTCATATGCCCAATCAAATGTACCATTGATGATTTTTGTGGTACCATCCGTTGTTAAGGTAGTCACCTTGTTTTTATTTAATGATTCGACGTAAATATTGTGCTCACGTACATAGCCCACCTGATTGCCATCCGGTGAAAATTTAGCAAACATCAATGTAGATGGTTTGGCTGCTGGGCCACCTAATTTAGTTAGGTTTTTACTTTTGATATCATATACATAATAATCCCCTTTTGTGTTACGTCGCCAAACTCTTTTAGAATTTGTAAAGAGAAGTAATTTGCTTTTATTTTCAGACCATTGATAGTTTTCGATCATCAAGGGTTTATTATCCGCTGTGATCAATGATGTTCCATCGAGCAATATTTCTGATTCACTTGTTTGGGTATTCGTTTTTACTAAATCATATACCTGCTTATTTGATTTATTTGGTACCAAGGTGGTATAGTAATCACCACCTTCAAACCATTTCATTGTTTTTGATCTTTCAGATTTAAATTCACCTCCAAAAATGGCTTCTACCGTAAGCGTTTGTGCGTGAACGAAAGCAAGGCTGCTGCTAAAAAAAATAAAAATCCATAGGATAGAATTAATCGATGCTTTCATTGTTTTTGTATTTGATTTAAAGATAAAATAAAAAGTGTGATTCTAATTTTCTAAATTCAAGGCATGAGAGATCAATAAATTAATTACTTTTAGGTACTTACTTCCTATCTTATTTTTATCACTAAACCAATCATTTATGAATAACAAGTTCATTTATTCACTCTTATTTTTTTGTTTTGCTTTTATGTCTAATGGCCAAGAACTTGTCTTGGACCTTAACCCAGGTGACGAAGATGGTGGCGACTACTGTAATTTTGCTGGTATTTATGCCCAAAAATGTGCCGTCACTTTAGATAATGGGATTATCGTCATGATGGCTAAAACGGTCGATACCGATTATGAATTATACGCCATCGTTGATGGACAAATAAACCTTTTAAAAGATATTAATCCGGGTGAAGATGATTCGGATATTCGATTCCTTAAAGCCTATAAAGGGTTCGCCTATTTTAGAGCTAGTGATGGGAATGAAACTCATATTTGGAAAACAGATGGTACTACTGCAGGGACGGAAGTGGCCTTTGAAATGAGTACGCAAAGTCCATTTATTATCGATAAAAACGATCGAATGTATTTCACTTTTGATGGAACACTATATATGTATGATGGTAATGATTTGGCATCTATTGATCATCCAAACCCTTTAGCGGTATCTTTTGTCTCTGCTTCTAATTCCGTATCCTTTGGACTATATCAAGAAGGTATTGTATTGATGTCTGAAGTGGATGCCGGTTGGGATATGCTATATATCAATGGTACAGAAATTGAGCTATTGGCCTTAGTTCCAGAACCAGGAAGTTTTATCGATCCAATAACCGTTCATGGCTTTGATGGTGGTGTGGTTTTTGGTTTTGATGCGAATGATGAAGCTATCGAAGGTCTTTATGTTTATACGGCATCGGATGGTATGGTAAGCTTAGTCGATGAAGATTTTACCATTCGTGGGTCTGATATTAATGGAGAAAGCTGCTTAATCATTAGTTTCGAGGCTCAATATTTATTTAACAAAGACAATCCAAAAGGTCTTATTATATCCGACAATAATCCAGGATTATTTCAAGGGCAGGCCTGGCCAAAATCTAATCATAAAGGATCCATAATTTATCAATCCAATGGTGGCACCTTTGAAGATTTGATCATAGCGATTTCCGATGGAACAAATACTGAAGAAAAAGAACTAAAAGTTACTGATGACCTAAACGATTTTATCTCTTTCAATCAATACACTGTCTTCTTTTCAGAAAGCGATGATGATTTTACTCAAGATAATTTACGTGCATACAATCATAATACCGAGGTATTATCTGAAGAATTTAGCATCGAAAGTTTTGGTGTCAAAATAGAAAACTTTATAGGATATCAAGATGGATACATTTACTTCTGGGCAGAACTCGATGATGTATCAGGGAGAGAAGTTTATAGAATCTTATTGGATCTTGAAACAAAGACGAACGAGGTTGTTGAAGCTCCAACATTTGAGCTAAATAAATTGAGCCAAAACGTCTATCGAATATTAAATCAAACAGATGTTACGTGCAAGGTTCATGTATTAACAATGGATGGCCGATTGGTTGAAACAATCCAAACAAAAACCAATGAATCATTTACCATTCACCATAATGGTATGTCACTGATTCAAGTCATTTCGGAGAAAAAAATGGAAAGTTTTAAAATGTTTTTAGACTAAATAAAATTTTACCTTTCCAAAAAATAAAGATCAGATTGGATAAATGATTCCAACCTGATCTTTATTTTCTTGATCATTTTTGATTCAATCTTCATTTTATGATCTAAATTCAAAAGGATCCAACTGCCCTATTTATGGCTTGCTTTTACGGCTGTATAATACACTTATTGAGGACTACATCCATGAGGTATCCAGTACAGAGCCCTTTGACAGTCACTTCACTTCCTTTTTTGTATTTATCCATATCAACATTGCCTTCTAAGGTACAAAGGACTCCGCTCAACATATCATCTGTTTCTAAAACCAAAACCGTTGCACCTTTCTTATCTTTTTCAATACTGCCAATGATTCCTTTCACTTCTATGGTTTTACCAATGTATTTCTTATTTGCTCCAGCTTCATTATTTTCAAATTCTTGAAAAAGACCTTTAGCAGCAACACTATGCACTGCTTCTTTATTTTTGGAACTCGCTTTTGGTAGGTTGAGGACAATAAAATAGCCCAACATCAATAGCACTACAAACGTCAATACGGAATATATTAATCTTTTCATCGTCTATTTAGGGTTATATGTTACATCCAAACTTACATTAATATCTTGGCTTACACCCAAGGATGATGTACTGATATTTAAAGCGCTAGGCACTTTTTCTTTAATCAGTGCATTCAATTTATTCATACTTCCTTCTTCAATCTTCATAACAAAATCTGAATTGACAAGAACCTGACCATCACCGGTTGTATACAATGTCCCAGTCGCTTCAGTCATCCTTCTTTCGTCCCAGATATATAGAAACCCTTTGACTGTAACTTTGTGTTCGCCATAGGTTGTTACATCTACGTTTTCATGTCCTTTCATCGTACCATCAAATCGAATTTTAGGGTATTCATTGACGTTGATCGATTCACTATTGTATACTCGGTCAATGGCACCTAATCTAAATTCGAAAGATTTCAATAAGCCTTGAAATTTGATATCTCCATTTTCCAAATTCATAGAACTTGCAATTTGGTAATTATCGGCTTCTACGTTTTTGACATTGTTATTCGATTGAATATTGAGGTGTCCTACTCTAGAAGAAAAAAGTTGCGCTTGACTGGTCAAAAAAGAACAAACAAGCACCATCATATAGATATACTTCATGGTTGTGGTATTATTAATATTATAGGACGATGAATTGGAATGACTTGTCACTTATCACTCCAAAATAGTGGCCACTTTCATAAGAAGAAACAGGAATCGTAATCGATTTCCCCATTTTTGTTTCCATCATCATTTGCCCATAGGCATTGTATATTTTTACTACATTATCGGATGGAAATTGTTCATTTAATTCAATCAACAAAGATTCGGTTGCAGGATTTGGAAAGATCGATACACCTTCTATTGCTTCGTTAATAACCGATACTCCGGTATCATTATTGGCTTTAAATGTTGGAGATTTTATCACAAAATTTCCTGTTGCATTGGGTGATCGTGCATATCCCATATCCGTGATTTGCTCGCCAAACGTAATTTCATTGATAATCGATGAATCTGGATTTGAAAACAACAATGTTTCGCCTGTTTTAGCTAATTTAAAACTTGAATGAATGCCATCTTGCATATTATCCCCATCTTCATCTGCCCAAACGATTAAGTACCCATTACCCCAAATAATTGTTCCTTCTGGAAATTCCCATTTTTTACGATTTTCAGGATTATCCGATAAGAAGTATCCAGATAAGTCTATATCTTGACTTGTTGTATTATACAATTCAATCCAATCTTCGTTTTGACCTGCTGGATCTTCAACCGTATTTTGGTTACTTGCCATCAATTCATTGATAACAACGTCCGGTTGTGCTGATCCAAAACTTACGTAACTCAAAAAAACAATAAGTGGTAATAACTTTTTCATAGTGTATTTTCATTAAGGGTACGAAACTACAACCTTCCTTACGATTATGAAAATGGTCAGCATCTTTAACGCATTTTTAAGGTTGAATGTCTTAGAAAACAACCAATAAGTCTACTTACCAATCGGTCTTAGTTTGAATCGGACGGGCAAAGTATACTTCATCTTTACTTTTTTACCAAATTGGGTCGCTGGTGTAAATGGAGGATTCAAGCTATTCATATCATCTAAAACATCAAGCACAGCTTGATCACAGCCGCCGCCGATATCTCTAACAATATTAGGTTCGGTAATAAAGCCGAGGGTATCAATAACGAAAGCAACGACTTCCATTCCTTGAATTCGATTTTCTCTAGCTTCATCAGGGTAACGCAAACTTTGATATAAAAACTGGATCATCAATAAATCGGAGCAACTTTTTTTATCCTTTTTTGATCCAATCATATCTTCTGTACCCGAAAAAACAGGAAACTGCTCGGTTACTAAATAATGTCCCATAGAATCCATTTTATAGACCGTAGAATCTAATGGAGGGTATGTTATCGAAAATGATTTGTTGGAAGCGACTTTAAATCCTTCTCGTCGAGCAGGGATAAATTCAACTTCATCGACGAATGTTTCTGTTAAAGATTTGAAATGTGCCAAACAGTCTCCATTTTCTTGTGAAGTCACTGAAAGCACTTCGATCGCTCCCTTCTTACTCACAGAAAACCTAAAATCATATTGATAAGATGTATCCATCGGCAGACAGATACTGGTATCCAATCGAGCATGCATATAGTCATCGAATTGTGCATCACAATAATCCATCATCGCTTTAGGATCTTCAATTTCTTTCGCGCCCTCAAATAATGCTACTCTTGAAACACAAGTAGGAGATTGGGCATTGCCACTATACGCTAGTCCAATACAAATGATAAAAAATATGACTCTAATCATATGACAATATTTTAGTGAAGCACCTTCCCACGATTTAATAATTGCTTAGGATCCATGCTCTGCTTTAAGCATTCCATTAATTTTATTTCCGCTTGAGTACGACTCAAATATAAATAAGATTTTTTATGTAATCCAATCCCATGTTCAGCTGAGATCGATCCACCAATTCCTTGAAGTGGAAGATAGACGATATCATTAATTTGTTTCGTTAAGGATGGATGATCATTTTCTTTGCCTACAATGATGTGAATATTACCATCCGCTATATGGCCAAATAAAAACACCTTTTGGACTCCACTCAAATTATATAGTGCTTTTTCAGCGTTAGCAAAAAAATCACCT
>CALDTZ010000117.1 GCA_937924805.1 uncultured Saprospiraceae bacterium | reverse complement strand
TGGCACATGGAGATTTATATTTATTGAATCTTAATCCTTACGTTAATAAATTTGTGGTAGTCAAGTTTATTGAATATAAAAAGTTAAAAGAAAAAATTAAAGATCCGCTGGCTAATTTTGGATCCTATTGGTTGGTTTATGATAAGTTTTATGATAAAGAAATTACAATATCAGACATTGATTTTAATTGTGATTTACTAATGCAGCCACACAAGTTTATTTATTCAATATATGATCGCTCAATTTCTACATTTTTAGGTAAATCAAAAATTCAAAAAGAAGACATTATCTATCCAGATTTAAGAACAGATTTAGGTATACCTAAATTAACAGATTATATATGTACCAATGAGGAACATTTAGAATTAAATCAGCTGTATGGAAAAATGGATTACGAGGTCTTTTCTTTTAAAGATAATTTATACCAATCTATAGGAAATTATAAATTTAACCAATGTGGTCATTTAGATTTCAATAAATCTGAAGGGTCTCCTTGGTTTGGAATAAGTAAGATATACATGGCTTATCTTAAGAAGTATGAGCCATTAAAGTTGTCTATAGATTTATTTGGGAACATCCCTAAATTCAATCGTGAAACTGGAGAAAATGATGATAGAGAACCATATCGATTGTTTGCTCATATGAATCCTTTACATACGATACCAGACGAATATAAGTTTAAAGTCATTCCTGAAAAAAAAGTTAAAGTATGAAAAATATAGATCCTTTTGATTGGCCGGATGAAGACGATAATGTTTTGGCCTTTTTGGAATCAGATTCTGAAATATCAAAACTTTTTGAAAAGTATGATTATGAACCCAATGGCTATTGTTGGGAAGGTCACATTACGTTGATTTTAGAAGAAAAGAATGCAACATTATTAGAATCAATGGAATTTGATTCTGAAGCAGGAATGTTTTGTGCTGTATTTACTGATGTCAAGATCATACCTCTTTTCTTGGAAATAATGGTCCCTATATTTCAAAATATGGATCTTTTAAAATCTTATATACTTAAAGCTGATCGAGACCGAATTGATGATTAAGTTGAGAATATCCATATCCACGCTACTCTCAGCTTGCAGCTGAGATGCCTTCAGCGGTAAGAATGTAGTATAGAGTTTTGGATACATCGAGGCTTCAATCCTCGACGAGCCAGACAATATGGACAAAGACCATGTTTTATTGGATATTGTAAAAATCTATTTTGGTGTACAAGAAGGTTAAATAGCTTTATGAATGATGATTATGAGAGTTATAAATGTTGATAATAATTTTAAGCTCCAAGCTAAATAGAGACCTGAATTCATGTACTTGAATTACACTATTTCCCCGTTCGTGTAGGCTTTTAGCCTAGATGTGAAATAATAGAAATGGATAAGGTGTTATGTTCTGTTTTTTTCAGTGTATGATTTATATTCATCGTGCATCCAGCTCAACGTTGACACGAACAATAGGTGGTTTAGAGTTTTGAACCTGTCGAAGTGACTATCCTCGACGAATGAGTCAACAAAGTTTCCGCGTACATTTCAGTTACAGATGAGGTGTAGAGCAATCTAAGTAAGTGTAATTTGGTTTTTATGTATCGAGATTACAAGTCTCGACGAACGATAGGAATCCATAAATACGGTCTTTTTTAGTTTGATTTAATTTTGACTATGTGATATAAATTATAACAATATTTATACCTACTTTTAGACTAGTTTTTAAGGATAAATGGTTAGATCTTGAAACTTAAAAATTTCCTTATTATTTATTTTATTCAAAATCATTATTATGAAATCGTTTTTTACTTTTTTTTTTACTTTTTGTGTAGCATGCTCGTTTGCACAACCTGATTATAAAACTATTGAGAACCCAATTCCTGATGTCTTCAAAATCAGCGGAATATGCCATACCGCGGATGGTACCAAAAGTATACTAGGTGGTGAAAATGGTCAACTGCATATTTATGAGAATGGAATCTGGACGATAGAACAATTTGATGAAGCATCAAGTATTACAGTAATAGCTGAAGATGATGATGGGAATCTTTGGTTTCTGACATCTAATGAAACAATTGTTCGGTATGATTACACATCGTTCGAAATATTTAGCGACTTTGATAATGGGCCAATTTCAGAGTATATAAGTGATATGAAAGTTAAAAATAATACGATTTACTTATCACATTATACAGGTGTGAGCATTTTTACCCCAGGAGGAGCAGTTGAGAAATATGAAGTAATTGTTGACGGTAGTAGCAGTTTAGTTTGGGATCTGGAAATTGTAGAAAATTATGTGGTAGCTATGACTTCTGACCATATAGTAAAAATTCAAGATGGTGTACTAGATACCTTTTCAAAGACTTCCATTTTTGATGCAAATGAGTTTGGATCAGTAAAGAATAGGGTATATAATGTTGATGGGCGGGTATTTGTTAACAGCGATAAGAACTTAGGAGAGATCGTGTTTATGGATCAAACTGCGACTGGATCAACGGTTCAAGAAATCTTTAGTTTATCCAGTCTTAACATGTTTGTTTTTTATTCAGCAGATGAATTTTGGCAAAGATCAGACAACTTGGTTGAGTACAATCAAGGTAATGTAAATGATTATTCAGTAGATGAATTTGTTGGTATTCAAAAATATAGACTTTCCATCGATCAATTAGGACAACTTTGGGTCCCATCTCCAGATGGGAATATTTATTTATTGAATCCAGCTAAAGCTAATAATACGGTTGATCAATCCAAAATGCAATTGAACATTGTTCCCAATCCTGCTTGTGATGAGATCGTCATTACAAGTAATGTTGAAATAAAAGGTTCCTTTCGAATAGTGGATGGCCTCGGAGCGACAGTTATTAAAAGTGAGTTTGAGAATTCAAATAAAAAGATTGATGTTTCATCTTTGGAATCTGGAGTTTATTTTTTAATGATGAGTGACAGCCAAGGGACAACAGTTAGTCAAAAGTTAGTTGTCTATAATTAACATTCAAAGAGTTACCGTATTTAAAAAAGAATGCGTTTAATTTAAAAGCCTTTCAATTCATTAGGAAGGCTTTTTTTTCATTAATAATTGTCTGACGGCAATTATCTTATTTGTTCATCTAAATGTTTTGATAAAAAATGCGGCATACCGTTTTTATTTTATTTTTCTTTAGTCAATTAGTTGCTTTTGGCCAAGGCGAAAAGAGGGACTCATTGTTATTACCATCTTTTACGAATGAAAAATGGACAATATCCACTGGTTTAAGTTCGGAATTTGCAGGGCTTGGGTTGAAGACAACCTACTATTTTAATAGTAAATGGGGGGCATTTGCGGGATGGAGTTATTTTACATTATTGGGACCATCGGTTGGGATTGAATATAAGTTTTTAGAAAATGAAACAAAAAGAATAAATCCATTCATCCAAGTTGCTTATGGGATTTATAGTGGACTTGATTTTTCAGCTGTTTCGCCAGATAGGACACTAATAGGAGAAGATGAAACAATTTTTTATGGGCCAAGTTTGGCTGGTGGAATAAAATATAAAATGCATGAAATTTCAAAATATTATTTAACACTAGGTTTACATTTTCGTCCGAAACCTCCGAGATTCCAAATATGGATCGATGATTTTAATTCAAGATTTGATGTTAAAGCATCTTTTCCTTGGTTTTACTTTGTTCCATCTTTAACAGTAGTAAGAATTTTGAAGTAAAAAAATAATTTTAAGTTTGTTAGCCTTTTGTTGACCTCTAAATTTTAAATTCAATGAAATAAGGAGCTTATTTAAAATATTCGACTCCCGGCAGCTCCACAAAAAAGCTTAATTGTATTTGTCCAAATATAGAAGATATATTATGTCAGATATTGTTAAGCTTTTTTTTTAGCCATTTTTAATCAGTTTATTTCCGAAAGTTTAAAATGATAATGATTGCTACAGCTCTCTCCAGATTTATTTTTTCAACGTACCTGCTTCAAGTGAAATAAGTTAAATGCCTTATATTTAGCGTAAGTACAATTACAATGTTGTTTTTACCCTAAAAAGTACTGCTCTATGACTTTCCCTTTTCGTTTTCTTTTGTTTTTTACTATTATCTTTTTGACCCAAAACTATTCGGTATCTGCCCAACAGTGGGAAAAACTAAATAAAACACCATTCTTAACTCATCATACCAATGGATTTGGATACGATGGAAAAGCTTATCTCATTGAAGGGCAAATTTCTGAGGCAGGATTTAATCAATTATGGATATACACACCTGGCGAAGAATCATGGGACCCTGTATCTAATTTCCCTGGAGCAGCTAGAACAATAGCGATTGGAGATGATTGGGATGACAAATACTATTATGGATTTGGAAGAAATGCTGATAACGAGAGATTAAGCGATTTATGGGTTTTTGACCCTGAAGATAGTTCATGGTATCAATTCCCAGATTGTCCGTGCGAAGGACGATTGCATCCTGCCTTAGTAGCACACAATGATAAGATATTAATGGGAGCAGGAAGTGGGGATGATGGTAATATGAAAGATTGGTGGGAATTTGATATAGAAACTGAAATATGGACGCAAAAGGAAGATATCCCTGGTGCTACTAGGCATCATCCTTACATGTTTTCAATTGATTCCATTGCATACGTTGGAGGAGGTCATGTTGATAATTGGAATGCTTACAATATGAATCAAGAGACATGGTCATCGATTGATAATCTTCCAGGAGGGAGAGTAGCAGGCACACAATTGCAATACGGTAACCGCGGAATCATATTAGCTGGAGACCAAGCAGACCATAGTGATTTGCCATACGAAGAATCATTTATGACTTATAATGTTGAATCCGAAGAATGGGAATATATGCCACCGATCCCAGATGGGTCAAGATGGGCGCCTTCTTCTTTTATTATAGATGAATATCTATATTTCTTCAATGGATTATCTGGCCAAGAATCGGACTCGCTGATGTGGAGGTTTGATTTGAGTAATTTGGATTGTCAACCTCCTAATAACTTGAATACCGTCAGTACAACAAAAAATTCTGCAGGAATCATTTGGAGTAATGCTTCAGACGTTACTTCAGATACCTTGATCTGGCGTAAAGTCGGTGAAGAAGAATGGAATGTAATAGAGAATCCTCAGTCATTATATGTTATCAATGGTTTAGATTCGTGTACTAGGTATGAGTATGTCTTGTTACAAGAATGTGGAGATCTTTTCGCATCTTCTGAACCGATTGTCTTTAAAACGAAAGGAGATTGTTGCGACAACCCTGACACTTTCAGTACAGGGCCTTTTGATACTTTCGAGGATGCAGCCGATTGCGTTACAAATCCAATGACAGCCGATTTTCAAGTATGGTCCAATGAAGCATATTACATTGAAAGTCTTGATCAAGGCGGTTATTATTACTTTTCAATGTGTGATGGGTATGATGCTTCTCTTTGGGAAAGCCAAATTACAATCTATACCTATCATCGTATATCTGGTAAATTAGGCCAATGGGTTGCTGGGGCAATAGATTGTGAACTTCAATTTCAATTTTCATATTCAGAACAATACCCGGACGTTCTTATCATAATTAGTGACGCCAACGATTGCGAAGGGACAACCGTTGAAGTGGATAATGGTACGCCAAGTTTCGGTTGTCTTAATACAGATGAAGATAATGATGGTTTTGTTGAACTGGAAGATTGTGATGATACGAATGCTGATATCAATCCTGATGCCGAAGAGATCGCGAATAATGATATCGATGAGAATTGTGATGGGATTATCCTCGTCATTGATGAAGACAGCGACGGGTATAATAGTGATGAAGATTGTGACGATACGAA
>CALDTZ010000116.1 GCA_937924805.1 uncultured Saprospiraceae bacterium | reverse complement strand
TTCTTCAGTTCCTGGATTTATGTCTGGAGTTGTGTCGTCGCAATCGTGGGTTAGTACGAATCCGTCTTGGTCCAGATCGTCATCGAGTGTCATTGGATTACAATCGTCATCGATTCCGTTGTATGCAATTTCGGTTTGATTTGGATTAATACAAGACAAGAATGAAATTAAGGCAAATGAAATACTTAATGATATCGTTCAGTCAAAAACATGGAATCATCAGAAGGCAGCTGATTTACTTCGACATAAAAATGAATGACAGAGCAGTTGCCTTTTGATTGTGTAGACTAAACATTCTTAAATTATAAATAGGGAAGCTTATTCTTCCAAAAACAAAATTTTTGAACCGACCTATTATTCCATCTCAATGGTGTGAATTAAGCATCTCAAAAAGTAGTATACAATAGGGAATGCATATGGTATGCCATGGAGAAATAATTTATGCTATCAGCTGCAGCATTTAGAAGTTATAAAAGCTTAATAGGTATTTGTCATATTACCATCAACACAGATGATAAAGTCAGCAACGTTTTTGTTTTCATCCAATAATTTGTTTACATCATTTTGTGATACGGTGGTAATGGTTGCGTAATTTAAGTCTGTTCGTTCTCTTTTTAAATACCACAGAATGCCTTCATAATGGTCCGAATGATAAGCTCCATTATAATGAATGAATAACTTGTTTTCTATGTAATTAGTAAGAATGAAATGAGCCATTGTTGCATCTTTTATAGCTTGGGCTTTGACGAGTGAAGGGGTGCCATGGTCACCCATCATGACAAGTATATTTTTGTAAGTCGGTAGTTCAATATCAAAAGGAATCGGTAATGGGGCCATCCATGCTTTTTCCTCAATTGAAATATTATCGAGTGCTTCAAAACCACCTTTATGAACCATTTTGGCATATCTACGGGGGATATTACTTGCTATAAATGGGATTTGATTATTTTTTGCATAATCGACTAAAGGTCCATAATCTGTTTTATAATTTGGCCACAGCCTAGCCAACGAATCAAGTTCCTTGTATGTAATCGAATGGTTAAGGTATTCGTTTAGGATTTGTTGATTATCAGCTTCTATCATTTCCGCTCCTAGTACAAGCTGCCTGGTATTATTTAAATCAGCAGTAGCTTCGATTTGTAACCAATGAGCTATTGGGTTATTGTGTAATTCTCCAAATAAGACGATATCCTTTTTTGCTAATTTTTTAATCATCTTTTTATAACAGACTTTTTTCCCTTTGGCATTATAGAGGACATAAGCGGGCTTTTGTCCAAAGGCAGTTCCTGCGATAAGGAGTAAGGTTAGGATGGTAATTTTTCTTAGCATTCTTGTTTATTTTACGAAGTATAGTGGGTATCTCACATAAAAATAACCCTTTTGGTATACCAATTTAAGGTAGATAATCTAGCTGCATGTAGTCAAGAACTACTTTTTGATTTTTTCATTTTCCAAATGATGAAAGCAATAATATTTATGATAACCATACTTGATAAGGTCGGTACAATGGAAGCCATTCCGGTTTCACCACCAAAAAGGATACTTACACCAATTTTTAGCAGATTTCCAATATTTAATACCAATAGGCCGATCCAGAAACTTTTTTGCCAAAATGCATAGAAAAGTAGAAATAAAAATAGCAGAACAGATATACTTAAAATAATTATGGGGATGCGATTTTCTGGGTCAAAAAACATTTGACGTTCCCATGCTAGATATTGTGATATCGTTTCTGACACTTCAGTAGGCGGTGCAAACCAAAACAAACTGGTACCTAACAAAGCCATCATTGCAATCACAAAACCTAATTGTTGCTTATAAGCAAAATAGCATGCTGGAATAATAAATAGAGGCCGAGAATACCAAGAAAATTGATTTTGATGACGATTCCATATCCATTCACCTAAATGAGCACCATTCAACCATGCATTTGTCAAAAGTACAGCGGAATAGGAAAGCATGAATAGTATGATCACCAAAACGAAACTGTCAATTCTATTTTTTGTCTTAAACATTAGTTGTAATGGTTAGCGAGTGTTTGATTTTTTTATTGATAAATAGATTTTATAATAATATCGTGGCTATTGCCCTTTTTATTAAGATGGTCTATTGTTTGAAGTAACTTTTTCGATGAACCTAGTGGGTTATGATTCTCTCGAATACCCATCGTTGGGATCCTTAAATTGGAATGATTATTATCGTTTTTCGTAGAGTGTTTACCATTTGCATAAACAAAACCATAGGTTTTCTTTAAAATTGGGAATTTATCTAAATCTTTCATGTAACAAAAATGATTACGTTTTTTAAATTTAAAAATCATTTGAATAAAAAACAATCTATGCATTCTGAATAGTAACGAAGCGTTTATTCATAATGCACAATAGATTCTTATTGATGCAAAAATTAGGTGTGAAATATATTTTAATTGACATACTTAAGCTTACTGTCAATATAATTATATGAGCAATCTTTTGGATTACGACTTTCGCTTTCTCTAATTTCTCCTTCTGCATTGGAAATCATTTTATAAGAGGTGCAGACTCCATTATTATATTCAATTTCTAAGGAAATAGACGTTTCAAACAAACCAATAACTTCCTTGAAAATGCCATGCAATCCACCTGCTTTTATTTTACCTCTTACACGTTCTGTTTCGCCATAGAGTGGCATGTTATAATAACTTTGGTTGTGATAGCCATCAAAATAAAATCGTCCATCTGGAATCAATTCGCCTTTTGAATTTTGGATACAACTAATAATACCTGTATAGGTGTAATTTCCGTAGGTTTCTCGACCAATAAGTTTAGAAAGGGAATCCTTCCTGATGAAATTTATGGGTCTGATCAAGCCAGTTTGTTCTTTTGAAAATGGACTAGCCGCATTTATTAGTGCACCACCATAAACCCAGCCTTCAGGTCTTGAGCCTCCAATTAAACATACTTTATACCAATAGTCATTTCTTTCAATACCAGCGATCGTCATCTTTTCTTTTTGCTCGGATTTTTCGCCTAAATATTCTACTTGTTGTCCAAAACGAAGACGAAAGGATATTTCTCCATCTGTATTTGGTGCGGATCGTATTCTTAGATTATCGACAAGCGAATAGTAATATGAGTTTAAGGGAGCTTTTCTTTCGATGATGCCAATGTTAGGATCTAGGCCAGGAGGTCGAGTGGGTTCATCTTCTTTTATATTCGTTGAAGCGTCTTTATTTGGTTGACCCTTTGATACTGTTGTTTTTTTGTTTTTGCCCTCCGTTCTTTTCCTTTTTTGATCATCTATTACGAAATCTCGAAGGGGAGACCCTTTGGGAATAATAAGTGCATCTTCATAAGCTTGATCTTCATCTACCACACCATGAATACCTAAGATTACATTTACGGCGGTTTGATGTTTTTGATAATTTACAAGACTTATTACCGTGATTAAGACACTTAATACAAGTCCAATGATGGGCCAGTTCTTTTTTTGCTTTGTTTTAATTCGACGATTAGTAATGATTCCACTTATTAGGATTCCTAGAATTCCAAAAGGAAAGGCAAAAGCGCCAAAAAAGGGTGCGATACTATAGATCAAACCGATGATGGCAAGCGTTAGCGCAACAATGTTTTTTAGGGTAGAAAGCGTTCTTGAGGAATCTGGGGATTCGTTTTTGTTTCTATCTTCCATTCTTAAAAATACAGAAAAGTCCGAAAAATTTTTTTCTAAAAATCCAAGGGTAGCGGGGTGGAGGTGATTCTCGATTTTTTTTAAGTATGGATATCACATATGAAGCCGCATTGAATTTTAGTAAACTAAATGTTCAATCTATTTGGATTGGTGCAACCTTGCTTTTTCTTATTATTCGTAGTTTCTGATGATCAAACCTCTTCCTTTGCCCTCTACACTTTTTTATATGCATTTACGGCTTTCACCATTGGGACAGGATTATGACCAGGAAAATAATCTTTATATTTTTCATAGGCATCCTCGACCATTCCAAGTGATACGACATTGACCCTAATTTCATTTTCAATTTCTAAATTAACGGCTTTTACAAAGCTGTGGATAGCGCCATTTACCATAGCGGCACTTGTTGTCTTTTCTACAGGATCATCTGCTAAGATTCCTGTAGATAGTGTAATGGAACCTTTTTTATTTAAATATTTTCTACCAATTCTAACGAGGTTGACTTGTCCCATTAACTTGCTTTTCAGACCAATATAAAAGTCATTTTCAGTTAAGTTGTCAAACGTATCCCATTTTGCTTCACCTGCTATACAAATGATTGAATCTAATTTGCCAACTTGTTTTAGCGCATTTTCTATTGAATGACTTTGAGAAATATCAATTATAACATCTCCGCTCGTTCGTCCACCGATGAGCACGTCGTATTTGGTTTTGAAGTATTGAGTTACTTTTTTTCCAATCGTCCCATTCCCCCCAATTATTAATATTTTCATTGTACTTATTTTTTGTTTGGACCTTCTAGTTTAATGGATTGATAATCAATTTAAGGTTTTCAATATTGATAAGGATGATAGTAAAGGTATCTATTCGTTGGTAAGGGGAATTATTTTAGTTTGATAAATAGAATCTCTTTCTCAGAATAGAATAATTTATTCTGATCGATGGAGGAGGGTAAGCTCAGATATCAAAGGTCAAATGTCAACTTGAAAAACTAGCAAATATTTATTTAAATATAGAGGTAGAGATCATTCTATTTTCAATGCCATACAATCACAAAACGATGGCTAATATTCTACATCATAAATTATGCTGCGTTGAGGATTTTGTTTGTATCTATCTTTTGGCATAATTGTTCTTTGAGCACCTGATCGATAGTTTTTATTATTCGGATTCAAGATACATTCAATTTGGTATTCAATCATTTTTTCAAATGGAATAAGAAAACCCTTTGTTTCACATTGCTCAAGCTTACCTTTCTTGAGTAAATTTATAACTGTAAAAACGGATTCTATTGTACTTAGGCAGAGAGACGCTGGTTGCTGTTTGATAATAAATTTTGATTTTATTTTATTATCAAAACTCACTCTTTTTAGTTTCTGTAAGTTTTGACTTAGTTTAAGGATTTTACGCACGCAAGGCCATGTACCGTCCAGAATAAAAATGAATGGACGTTTGCCCATAAATGGAATTATTTCGCTAGGATTTCTAGTTGATAAGTTAAAATTATCCTTTCCTGGGTAGAGTAAAAAAGCATTATTTTTTTCTTTCAGCAGAATTTCATTTACACGAGTATTATTTGTAAAATCGACACCAACGATCACTTCCGAATTTCTAAGTTGAAGCTTCGTCATATGTCCTGTACCGTTCTTTTCTTTTTTGTACTCCTTTGGGTGCATAAGAATAATAAAACGAGTTTTCGTTTGTATTGGGCTTGTATATTTGCAAATACATGAACTTGAAGGTCGCATGCATTGGTAACATTTTATTCTTGGTTCTTTACTATCTTTTTGCAAGATTATCTTTTTATAGTTTTTATGACTAAGGTATATTGAAAGAAGCGTGCACGTTTCTTCTTTTTAATCAAAGTTATTTCTTCTCATCAATTAAATATTTCCGAGATTCATTTTTTATAATTTTAGATGATTCTGTTTCAATATACTCGTATGATACATATAATATACTGTCTTTTAGGATTCCTATCGGTTCCAAACGAATAGAATTTGAATGTATAAATGGTGAGAATGATAGAATCATACCTTCATTTCTTATACTATCCAAATAGGATTTAGTGTATTTGAGAAATGAATGGTTCTTTATATGTATTTGACTGGCTGTATAATCTGAATGGATCGCTGAATTCATATATGTTTTGTATAACCAATCTAGTTTATTCTTAATTGAATAAGTTAGTTTGTAATCAGAGATGAGTTTTTCTCTATGAATTTGAACGTTTAATTTTTGTTTCCAAACTAATCCAGTTGTCCAATCTCCAAAACAATGCCTATCACCTACACATTTTTGCCAACTAGATGAAATATAGATTACATTTTTATTTTTTGAAATTAGTGAATCACGCTCATTGGGACTGGTTGTTTCTCTAATTGTTAATTCAATGTTTTTTGATTTGAATATTGAATCTAATTTTTTTTTGCCGAAATCGTCTCTTATTATTTTTGCAAAATAATTAGTTTCTAGATTTTCTAAGATTATGATTGTTTTTTGGAAAGGTAAATCTTCTTGAGCATGCAAGGTTATTGCAATTGCAGAACTTAAACAAAGATGAAGGATGAATATTGTTTTAATTAATCTCATGAAGATTTAAAGGCACATCGTTTATACTTTTATTTTGATGGTAAGTAGGGGTGTTTCCTTGTAAGGTATGATTTTTTATCGAAAATGAATTGGCATTTTATAGGGTACTTTAACAAATTTTGAACCTTGAAAGCCGGGCTGCATCCTTGGGAGCAAGTTAACGATCCTTAATGCTTCAGTAGCCAACAGACCATCCGAGTCTTTTGTTTCAATATCTTCATTAACAACTTTTGGATTTTTTATATAACCATTTTCATCAACCATAAAAACCACATGAATACTACCTTTTTTACCCTTTGTATTTTTTTTGTTAACGGTATTGTGAATGATTTTCATTAAATTTTCAGTACCACCATAAAACAATGGTAAAAATTCAAGTCGCTCGATCAACCAATTCCTTTTACTTTTTGAAAATTCGTTTCCTTCCATATCAAAAACGTTAATCCCTTTTTTACCTCTTATGAGATAACCTGTTAATTCTTTTGAACGTTTATAGGCTTTAAAGTTCGTTTTGTTTTGATTTGGATTTGGGGTTATAGCTATTTGCAGTTTATCTCCTTTCTTGACTCGTATAACTCCATCTAATTTTCCATCAATAAATTTACATTCAAGGCTAATATCCCCTTCCGGAGCTCCATCATCATTCTCAGAGAATATGGTCCATAAACCTTGTTTCAAATTGTTATCATCCACATAATTAATCTTTGCCTCGTCTTTTTCGATTGGATTTTGTGAATAAATATTCACGGTCATTATAGTCATCACAAATACCAAGTATATTTTATTCATTTTTTATTTAGGTTTCAATGGTTTAAAATAGTTTATTTCAAACAAATAAGAAATATGGAGCATTTCTCAAGTTTATTCTCTCCCAATTCATTCCTATATTTCTTTTGTCATTAATCCTTAATCGTTTTTTATGATACGATAAGGTACATCGTTTATCCTTCTTTGAAGACATGGTTTACCCTTTTATTTTGATGATAAGTGAGGTTTTTTTTAGATATAATTCTTATAATCTAGGTATGTTTTTTCTTAATTCAACGATTCGATTTCTTCCTCCCACATTCATTACTTTTTACTGCTTTTTGCCCAATGATTTCTTATAAATTACGCTCTTTTTACAGACTTTTTGACTGTGATTTATTTTTCAAGAGAACCAATATTTTAAATAATTTTTGAATTAAAATAAATAGTTGAGGTAGGGTTTTTTTACGATTGATTGTTTCATAAACGAATGCAATACTAATCTATACAATCGATTATATGAAAAATCAAACGACAATAACTGCTTTATCATCTTTGGCTTTAAAAAGCACACAAAATGAACTAAAAACGACGAATCCATACGTTCACGTACTAATTTTACTTTTGGCTATTTTTATCGTCAGTTCTACTGCTTGCACACGTGACCAGTTCGAAGAATTTCAACCTGTTGAACTCGAACAAACGTCGATTGTTACTATCGAATGGACCGCTTTTAAATTTCCAACATTTGAAGATCGTGTTGGCGTTTCAGGTACGTTCGATTCTTATGAATATAAATTTGCTCGTAATGCGAATAATATTCTTGATCAATTGGATGGGGCGGAAATTACAATTCCGACAAGCTCCATAAATGTTGGAAATAGTGCTACCAAAACAGCGAATATAGCTACGTACTTTTTTCCTTTTTTAGCTTCAAAAATAGATTGTGAAGTAAAGTCCATCGATCGAGAGAGTGCTGAAATTGCCATTTCTATAAATGATGTAACAGTGCATTCAATCTTCGAAGTAAATTTAGACGAAGCAAATAGAACCGTTAAGATGTCTGGTGGAATTGAAGACTTAATGGTTTTTGGAGCACAAAAAGCTTTCAAGGAATTAAATATGGTTTGCGGAGAATACCATGACGGGTTCGTATGGCCTGATGTAACCATAGAAGTGACCATTGAGCATTACGATTTATTGAACGATTAGTT
>CALDTZ010000115.1 GCA_937924805.1 uncultured Saprospiraceae bacterium | reverse complement strand
TTGCTGTCAATGCTATAATGGGAAGGTTTTCGTATTTAGGAATTCCCAGGTTTCTAATTTCTTTGGTTGCTGTGTACCCGTCCATAATAGGCATTTGCAAATCCATCAAGACTACATGGTAATCTTTGATTTGAACTTGTTCCAATCCTAGTTGACCATTTTCAGCAACATCAAAAGATACATTCCACTTTTTAAAGAAATTACGCAAAACGAGTACATTCATGCTATTATCCTCAACCACTAAGACCTCTAGACCATCGAGGGTAGATATATCTATTTGTTTTATTTGTTCATCCTCTTTTTTTGTTGTGGTCGATTTTTCAAATTTCAGCATAAAATGAAAAGTAGTTCCACGTCCTTCAATACTATGGACATGGAGATCACTATTTTGTAATTTTAGCAGTTTTTTAGAGATAGATAAACCTAAACCGGTGCCTCCATACTTTTTTGTTGTTTGTGCTTCAGCTTGAGTAAAACTTTCAAATATTAATTTTAATTTATCTTGAGGTATCCCAATGCCGGTATCATGTACCTCAAAATTCAAGGTGCAATAGCCATCGGATTCGTCGAGAATTTCTATATCTAAGACGACTTTTCCTTTACTCGTAAATTTTATAGCATTACTTATCAAGTTTGCTAATACTTGCGATAATCGAATACTATCACCTATAAGGGAAGAAGGGATATCATCTTCTTTCTTGATGACAAAGCGAATGTCTTTTTCTTTAGCTTTAAATTCAAAACTATGCTTTAACCCTTCTAATAAATCGTCAAAGCAAAATTCTGATTTATAAATATCTACTTTGCCAGCTTCTATTTTGTTGAAATCCAAAATATCATTTATAAGACCTAGTAAATGATTCGAAGAAAATTTTAAAGCATTTAGATTTTCTAATTGATCTGGATTTGGATTTTCCATCAATAGATTATTCGTTATCCCAATCACAGCATTCAAAGGAGTTCTGCATTCATGAGACATTGTGGAAAGAAATTCATTTTTAGCAGCATCTGCTTTTAATAGTTTCGCTTCGGTTTTTTTAAGGTCTGAAATATCGACAATTGTCCCAATCGATCCATCAATTTTCTCTTCTTCATCATAGGTCCACCGAAAAGTTAATTCAAACCATTTTGTTTCATCTCCTTCATAATATCGAAAAATAGTTTTTATAATCTTAGCATCAGTAGGGGAGTCTTCTTGCAAGAAGTCGATATCTTCTTTTTCCAATTTACTAAGAAACTCTAAATAATTTTTGCCAATACTTTCTTCGATCGTATATCCCGTCATCGTTTCCCATGCCTGATTCAGAAAGACCCAGTTTCCTTTTACATCCGTTTGGAAAATAACTTCGTTTACTGTGTTTACGACTCGGTCCAACTGTAATTTTGTTGATTGAACATCTTTTTGAAGCGATTGATTGGCAGTGTAGAGTTCCTGTGAGCTTTTTTCTAAAATATTTTCGAGATGCGTTATGTCATTTTGAGAATTTATATACGCTAGATTAATTTCTTCAAGAAATGGCAAAAGTTGTTCATATTTCTCTGAAGAAAAATTTTGTTTTTTAAGCTGCCTTTTTAATAATCGGTGGAAGTTTTGATTTATCATTCTGAAAAAGTAGTAATGGTCATTGTTTGATTGTGCAATTTGCATGGGGAGTATTTGCCGAAAGGCGCCAATTCTCCATAGGAATAAAATCCTGCGATTGTAGTCGTATCTCCGAGTATTGAACGAACCGCTTCCACTTCCTCTTCTACCATTTGTTTCAGTACCAACCGTCTTCCTACACAACTGATTAGCAGTGCGAATTCACTTTTTGTATCCAATACCTTTAAAGTATCTTCTGCTGATTGTTCGGCCCCATCAATCAAGCGATCAATATTGGCTTTCATTAATCGAACATAAGCTCCTTCAGGAATATTGCCGGCGAAGGTAAGACTTTGGGTAGCTTCGTCAACAGCTAAGATCGTTCGGACTACAGGTAATTGGTTTTCTCCGATTCGCATATTCAAAGGAAATAATAAACCTGATCCAGGTAAATCTTTCGCTTTTTCTCCGAGGAATGATTTGTATAGAGCCAATGCTGGTTTTCCATCTAATTCATATAGGACATTTTCCTTAGATTTGGTAACCAAGCGTTCTATACCAAAACTATCCCAGCCACCTTTAGATCCATATCCAATTTTTAATTCGGATCCATAAAGACCAATACCAATGATTTTACCGTCGCTTAATATATTTTGATTAATGGTAAAGGTCTGGTTGAAATCAGGGCCATCTCCAGCTAAGCCACCTGTTACACTTACTCCTTTTTCAATATTTTGACTAATGCCTTTGACTAGTTCTGCACCATTGACGTTTAGCCCATCGCTAAAAACAAGAATATGTCGTAAGTCAGATGAATTGAGTGATTCCGTAATTGCTAAGCCAGCATCATAACTATTTGCAACACTATCTAGTGTTACTTCAGCAAGTTTGTGTGTAGTTTTATCAAATGAAATCGCATTTAATACGATGCTTTCATCCAATACGGAAACATTTTCTATTTCACCTGAGGTACTACATCCTGTAATTGTCGCATTCGGAAATGTTTTATGAATGGAATCAACAAAAGCCTGTGGATTGTCATATAGCGGTGATATAAATAATAAAATGATAGCTGGATCAAATCCTAGGGATTGAGGGGGAAGGTCTGATCCTTTGTATGATTTTTGAAATACTTGCATTTATATGATGTTTATACTTTTAAGTAAAGTGGGTTTGTGGGCACGACTAATAGGAATTACTTTTTTCTCTATCACAAGTGTGTTTTCTTCAATATCCTTAATTTTATCTAAATTGACAATATAAGAACGGTGCACTTTGAGGAACCTTGGGTGCTTGAGTTTTTCATCGATCGCTTTCAGGGCTCCGTAGATTACGTGAGTGCCAATATTGGTAATTACCTTAATGTAGTCTCCCACATTTTCAAAATAGAGAATCTCATCATAGGGTAATCGGATATATCTCCCATCTGTTTTGATATATATTTCATTTTCAGCAGAGGTATGAGCAATTGCATTAATGCGGATATCACGTGCGATAACTTTTTCTACAGCGCCATTAAATTTTGCTGGTATGATAGGTTTTTTTAGGAAATCAGTAACATCAAATTCATAAGCCTCATAAGCATAATCAGTGTTTCCAGTCGTTACAATAACATGTGGAATGACGCTTAATTTTTCAAGTAATTCGATACCTGTCATTTTTGGCATATCCATATCTAATAGGATCAGATCTACTGGATTTGATTCTAAATAGTGTAATGCCACTGTTGGGTCGTCAAAAACCTCTAATAACTCAATATTCGTTGATTTTTTACTGAGAATCTCCATTGACTTAAGTGCCATTGGTTCATCATCTATGATTATCGTTTTAAGCAACATATTCTTTCATTTTTTCAACTTCAAGGATAATGATACCAAGTTGGTCCTTAAACTGTTTTTGGATACTTTGAGCTTTTAATAGCTGATGTACTTCATCGTGTTCATCGAAGTGAACGTCTAACTCTTTTGCTTTTTTAGCAAGATCAGATAAACCTACAAGTGAAAATGTCGGATGAATCTTATGACAAAGCCGTTTTATTTCTTTCGTGTTTTTTGTCGAGATTGCTGCGTCTAAGAGTTGTATTTCTTGCGGTATCGTTTCTAAAAACATTCCAAACAATTCGAGTGCATAATCGATATCTCCACCATACATTTCTTCCAAATAATTTGATTCTAAATGGGAAGAAAAGATAAAATTAGTCCCTTTTTGATTCGATTGTTTTTGGTCACCCGTACTTAGTAGATGTTTTTCTATAAGTTGTTTTAGCTGTATGGGAGTAAAGGGTTTGGATAGGAAATCACGCATACCGATTTCTAAAGCAAGCTGCTTTTTAGATAAAAAAGTGGAGGCGGTTAACGCGATGATGGGAGTATCCATATTTAATCCTTTGGTTAAAATGGATTTAGTGGCTTCAAAACCATCTACAATCGGCATTTGTAAATCCATAAGTATTAAATCGAATTTGGATTTTGATGCTAATTCGATCGCTTCTTGCCCATTGTTAGCAAGGATAAACGGTAAGGACCATTTGTTTAATAATCCTATGATATATTTTTGATTGACTTGATTATCCTCTACAATTAGGATTTCATTATCCAATATTAATTGGTTGGTATCCATTGCTTTACCAAGCTGTGGAGTATCTGATAATTTTTCATTTGATTTCTCTACATTTAATTTGAAAAAGAAGGTAGAACCTTTACCAATAGCACTTTTTACTTCAATGGTCGAGCCGAGTAGGTTTAATATTTTCTTACAAATACTTAAGCCCAAACCAGTTCCTCCAAATTCTTTTGAAATGCTATTATTCGCTTGTTTGAATTGTTGAAATATTTGAAGAATTTGATTTTCTGTTAACCCAATACCAGTATCTTCAACTTCAAAAAGTAGGGTGATTTTTTCAAGCACCTTTTCGATGCATTTTACCCGAATGGTTACGCTACCTTCATCAGTGAATTTTACAGCATTTGACACTAAATTCATCAAGACTTGATTGATCAATAAATCGTCATGAATTAGTAAAGTATCAATGGACGCATCAAAATCCATATGAATTTGAACGCCTGTTTCTTTGGTTTTTAGGGTATAAGATTTAATGATTTTTGAAATTAACCAATGCAGATCAAACGGCTTTTTGTTAACCTCAATATTCCCAGAATCAATTTTCGAAATATCTAATATATCTGATATTAAGTTTAGTAATAAGTGAGAAGAATTCATAATGATATCTACATATTCACGTTGCTCTTTATTAAGTCCTGTATCATTTAATAAATGTGTCATACCGACCACTGCATTCAACGGTGTACGAATCTCATGAGACATGTTTGCTAAAAAAAGTTTTTCAGCATTGTGCGCTTTTTCTGCCTTTATTTTAGCTTTATGAAGCTCTAGCTGAAGTCGTTTAGTCTTTGATATGTCATAATGCATACCTACCGATCCTGCTATTTTTCCGTCTTTATCATAAAAGGGAGCACCTGAAATTAGGACCCAAACTGGATCTCCATTCTTCTTTATAATCTGTATTTCATAGACGCTTGATTTCCCACCTTTTCTTATTTCGTCTTCTCTATTAATGGTATCTTTATGTTTAGGACTTACCAGTAGCTTTGAAGCATTTTTTCCAATAAGTTCTTCTTTTGTATATCCTGTTAATTGGCAAAATTTATCATAAGCATTGATAATGACACCAGCAGTATCAACTTCTAATATTCCTAAATCCATATTCTCGATCATGCTACGATATTTGTTTTCACTTTGTAGCAATTCTAGAGTTCGGATACCTATTTGATCTTTAAGTTTTTTGTTGAATATTTTAAGTGAAGTACTAGCTTCATAAAGTTCTAGTGCTTTCTTTTCGAGAATAGCTTCTGCTTCATTTCGGGCGAGCCTTTCGCGTTGGAGTTTTTTTCTAAGAAGTTCTAATTCAGTCATTTTTGTGTGATCATAAATTTTACTTGACTTCCATCCGGTTTTAGCATTACTTTATTCATTGAAAAGTCAGTCTTATAATAAGACATGGATTCTTCGATCAGACCCTCAGCAAAATCTGACATTTTTCGTTCAGAAGTATAAATCATCTCAAAATTGGAATCATCGATCCTTGTTGTTTGAAAAACAGGAAGCCTGGCATCATCGTACAGTTTTTTTACTTCAACATGGATATGTTTATCTATAGATTCTAGAAAGGTAAAGGCATCACCACATCGATTAAAGAAGGCTGGATATGATTTATGAAACGTTGAAAAAATATATTTGCCAAACGTTTTCAATAAGAACGGAACTTCAGAATTTGTCTTTTTTGATAGATTTGTAACCAATTGGAGCATTTCATCATATTCATATGTACCCACAGAAGTATAGATACCTTTTGATTTCAGTTCACTAGATTCAATAATATAGTCAACCACTTCGTAACTAAATTTTTCTTCCACCATTTCTAAAAACTCCGTAAATACGATTCCTTTCATTTGATTTAATTTATTGTAATTCTGAATATTACAAATATAATAATTATATAATATGATTATGCACCAAAAAATGATTAGACACTATTTTGATAGGTGTTTACCCTCTTGTACATGAAGTTTTAGATAATTTTTTTTCTTAAAGAAGACAAAAATGGCAATCAACAATGAAAAGTTCCTTTTACAATTGGATGGTTTCGTAATTTTGAGTAAACTAAATGCACCACTTTTGCATTTATATCTATAGTACTAAATTGATATTATGAAATTGAAAACGATAATTTGTTTATTTATATCATTCTTAGGTATGTTGCCTCAAGTTGATGCACAGTCTGAGATTATGCTTAGAATCAATCACCTTGTTCAAGGCGAAATTTTAAACAGCCAATCAGTTGCTGAAAATAACATGGTCCATCCGTTTAATATCCGCAGAATTGAATATTATATTTCTGGGGTAGAAATGATTCATGATGACGGAATTGTTACCTCTGTTGACGACCTATATATCTTAGTGAATGGTTTTCAAACAACAAAAATATCTTTAGGAAATCATTCAATAGACAATTTGGAAGCTTTGCAATTTAAAATTGGGGTTGAAGAATCTTTGAATCACGAAGATCCAACCTTGTGGGACGAAGATCATGCCTTGTCACCAAAAGACCCTTCGATGCATTGGGGATGGGCAGGAGGTTATCGATTCGTTGCCTTGGAAGGTTTTAGTGGTACTGGTCTAGCCAATGAGTTTCAGTTACATGGCCTAGGCGATGACAACTATTTTACGACATCTATTGAAACTGATTTTGTAGAATTGAATGGAATGAAAATAATTGATATTGATGCTAACTACGAAGAAAGCTTACGCGATATAGATGTATCTGCAGGTGTTATAAGTCATGGAAGTACAGATCATGCAAAACAATGTTTGGAAAATTTTAGAGATTTTGTTTTTAGTCCAGCTTCAGGCGTTTCTTCAACCAAAGAAGAAATCAGCAGTATTGGATTACTTAAGTTATACCCGAATCCATCGAATGTGAAAGATGACATAAATGTTCAATGGACAACGAACCAAAAAGGGAGTAGTACATTGGTTATTTATAATGCAAATGGAGTTCAAATCCAAAAATATATAATTCCAAATAATCAACAACAGCAGCAAATAAAACTAGAAAACCCTGGTTTGTATATCGGAGTACTGACTTTTCAGAATGGTTTAAATGTCAAATCAAAGATTGTAGTTCAATAAGCTTGAAAATTGAGTTTTATATAGCCCTCATTTTATTTTCTTTTTTCTCGTGTACAAAAGAAAAATTGCAAAATCCATCGGTAATGTTATCTATAATGGAAATACCCAAAGGTTTTCCACCATTGGCTATACCTGATGATAATATATATACATCAGAACGATGGGAGCTTGGTAAAAAAATGTTTTACGATCCCATCATGTCGATTGATTCGTCAATTAGTTGTGGATCATGCCACAAAGCTTCGTTTGGATTTGGCGACAACATATCAATAACAGATGGCGTTTTTGGAAGGCCTGGGTCGCGAAATGTTCCAACGTTATCAAACATAGGCTATCACCCTTATTATACAAGAGAGGGTGGAGTATCAAGTCTTGAAATGCAAGTCTTAATTCCCATTCAGGAACATAATGAATTTAACTCTAATATTGTTGCGATTGCTGATAAAATGAAATCAATCAATGAATATGTAGAAATGAGCGAAAAGGCCTATCAGCGTGCCCCAGATTCATATGTAATAGCTAGAGCGCTATCAAATTTTGAACGGTCATTAATTTCAGGTAACAGCCACTATGATCGATATTTTTATCACAATGAAGAAGAATCTATTTCTTCAGAAGCAAAAAAAGGCGCTGATTTGTTTTATTCCGAAGAATTAGGATGCGCCAATTGCCATGGAGGATTTAATTTTGCAAATTACCAATTCGAAAACAACGGGCTTTACGAAAAATATGAAGATCAAGGCAGATTTCGACTAACAAATATAGATAGTGATATAGGGAAATTTAAAGTTGCCTCCTTACGAAATATAGGATTGACAGCACCATATATGTTTGATGGATCATTAAGCACTTTGGAAGAGGTAATACAACATTATGCATCAGGTGGATATCCGCATGTCAATAAAAGCGAATTTTTAAAAGGCTTTGAAATATCTGCAGAAGAACAAGCACAGCTTATCGCATTTCTTCATTCACTTACGGACCGATCGTTTGTTGAAAACCCAGTATTTCAACCCTAATCAATTACTGATTAAAGTTCGATTTAACCAATTCATTTTTTAAATGCTGAATGGAATAAGGTATCGAAGATCTATTTTGTAGCAGAAATCAATACAAAATTACCGTCGTCATAATTTATATTTAGCATTAAATCACCTCCATTTTGTAACCCATCCACATTTGCATTATTATACATCCGTTCTAAAAAATAGTCGCCTCCAGATTTGCTAATCATTATATTCGTCAGGGTGACATCATCAGAGTTTTCTGAGTTGTAATCAATGACAATTTGAAGATGTGTATCATCCTCTCGTGTGACTATTAATACATCACCTTCCGTTGGATTTGAAGTTTCTAATTGAGTTTCGTAAGCAATCATTTGATAAATGCCAGTTGCTTGAGATGCTAAATCAACTTCTCCAGGAGTACAACAACAAAAACTTAATATAGATAATGAAGCGAACGCTAGAAGGATCTTTTTCATAAAGCATATTTTTGAATTTTTAACGATAACGAATCATTATAATCATTCAATGACGAACAAATCTTGAGTGCGGATTTAATCATTTCTTATGCTTAAAGGATGATTAGTGACCATTTTTTTTAATAATGGAAAACCAATAACCATGTCGAATAATAACTCGAATAAATAAAGAAAATAATTGAATAAGAAACGCTAAAAACACAAATATAAATGTATTCTCTGGAATGATATTTATGGCCGCATTCAGTATAAATGCAAGGGCAATCGATAACAAAAGATATACTATTCCTAAGGATAAAAAGTATCCAAAGTGGTTACTTACATAAGAGCTGGCAAATTTAAAAGCTTGAATCGTAGTGTGCTCATTATAAACAATTTGCCATTTTCCAATAGTAGAGATCGTGAATAGGATCATTAAGGCAGTAAGTAATATGAGCAGCAAAACGCCAATAATGATAAGCGGAGGCACTTCAGTTGTAAAATACTCCAAACCATTTGTAAAAGCATAAATGCTTGCTCCCCCTATTATTGCAGTTAATAAAAGAATAATTCCAATGATTAATGCATTTAAACCAAGGATCGATTTGTAATGGCTTACGCCTCCCTTAATGAATGTTTTTAAGGATTCAGATTGTGATGCATATCCATAGAATACACCCCCGGAAATAAATGGCCCCATCAATAAATAGGTAAGAACCAATATGCTTATGGCCTGTTTTAGGAGTAGCCATCCACTGTGATGGACTCTAGTCAAATCCTGAATAACATCATGATTGTAACCTTTCATTAGTGAAGCAAGCTGTAAAGATTGACCAATGTTTTCTTGGATATACGAATAGCCTAAACTGCCAATCAGGATGCTCAAAAATAATTGTATTGAAAAGGTATAGATAGCTAACTTCTTAAATTTAAAGGAAGCTATGATTCCAGATGATATGTTGGATACGAAATTCATATCAATAACCCCACCGTTTGTATAATGTTATTAAACCAATACATTAATTTGCTCGCTACTTTTAACGAAGGCGTTTTACTTGGCGACATACACAGACTATTGTTGTTTAGATTTATATCTAAATATAGTTTGTTGTCCGGATCGATAATTACTTTTTCTACGCGTGATTCTTTAGCAAACGTGAAAATTTTGGTTCTTTCTTCCCCCGACCAAAGTCTTAAAATTTTATCCCCATTCTCAAATTGAAAAAGAACATCTACGGGCAATAT
Organism: uncultured Saprospiraceae bacterium; assembly: GCA_937924805.1. GTDB lineage: Bacteria > Bacteroidota > Bacteroidia > Chitinophagales > Saprospiraceae > JAHDDO01. The sequence goes on along the minus strand of CALDTZ010000115.1, from coordinate 20,018 downwards.
TACGCCACCAAATCGATGTAAAGTGATTTTTGAATTTGTCGTTGATGGTAAATCACCTCGAGCGAATGATTTTTGTTTTTCCTTGTCAAATAGCCCTCTATTAATGGTGTTTTGATAATAAGATATTGAACCAACACCATAATCTAAGACATCTGTTCCGTATACAATTTGCTCAAAAAATTGATCAGGATCACCTATTGCATTCGGTAATGAGGATTTACTTAGATGATCTTTAACATGATCAATAAAATCTTCTGCACGAGGGTGATCAAAGCTGTAAATGTCAAAGTAGTTTTTCATCATTAAGATAAAATTATCTTCACCCATCATACCCTCCATGGTTTTAAGCATTGTAGCCGTTTTACTATACGTAATCCCTTTAAAACCACTATCTATTTCCCATCCTGATCGAGCAATGGCTCCACAGCTTGGGTTGTCTAATGAAACATATTCATTCCTTGAAAAAGAAGAGCTATTGATTTTATAACCTAGTAAATGAATGAGCGATCCATCTAGCCCATACCAAGATTCCATAATTTTATCTTCATGGTAGGTAACAAATCCTTCATCGAGCCATGGTGCTTCTTTTTCGTTTGTAGCAATCATTCCCATAAAGTATTGGTGGGTAAATTCGTGAGCAATAAGGGATTCTACCGTTCGGATTCCTTTTGGGAAAATAGCAAAAGAGCCTCCAGTGATATATGTTGGATACTCCATAAATCCTGCTTTTAGACCCAACATAGGTGGATCTAGAATCGTCAAACTGTTGTATGGATAAGGACCTACATTTTCGTCTAAATATGAAAGACTATGTATGGCTGCGTTCATAATTCGCTCTGCGTGATGCGCATGTTCTGGTGGGATAAGCAGACGAATCTTGACCTCTTTCCATTGATCTTCAAAGACTTCGAAATGAGGATAAGCACACCATGCGAAATCAATAACATCTTGAGCTAAATATCGAACCGTTTTAGTACCATTATCATGTGCAACGGTAGATACTTCACATCCTGAAGCACCTGTGATAAGATGGTCAGGAAGTGTAATAGAAACATCATAAACGCCAAACTCTGCATAGAATTCAGTTCTTCGATGAGCCTGATGACAATTCCAATCCCATAAACTATCTTGGTTTTGCTCCCATACACCGATTTGGGGAAACCAATGAACCATATTGTAAAATGATTCTTTTTCGTAACCTGAACGAGCGAATATTTTTGGAATTTTTTGATTCCAATCAATCATCATTTCAATTTCTTGGCCTGGTTGAATTGGCTTCGGTAAAGGTATTTCTAATACTGTTTGATCTGCTTTATTATCATCGTCAGGATGGACGTATTTCGCTTGATTAATTAGTTCGTTACCTTCAATTTTAAAAGAAGTAATATCGATCCACCCCCAATCTTGTTCCGGTCGTAGCGATACATCATCACCAAAGACATCACCTTCAGACGACTTCATAAATGTACTCTCTGTATTTTTAAATGCATTTTGATACATATAGAAACGGAGAAAATTTATTGGATCTGGTGAATGATTGATAAAACGTAAAGTTTGATAAGCATCCAAGAATTTAGCCTCATCATCAAGATTTACCTTAATCGTATAATTAGCCAATCTTTTGCTTTGGACATCTTGATTGTCCAGGCTGCATTGCGCAAAAAGAGCAAAATGTAGGGTAATGAATGGTAAAAAGAAGATAAATCTCATTGATGGTGAAAGTATGAAAAAAATAAGTTTCCCTATTCTTCATTCTATAAAAATGATTGCCAATGGCTTTAAAAAAAATAGTAAGGCTGCAATGCAGCAGGTGTATGAAAGTCTGGAGATGGGGTATTGGGTGATTTCCATGTTATCCAATCTACAGAATTTGGATTTTTAACATCGGTAAAATCAGCCTGGAAAACGCCTATTAAAATTTGGTTATTCTTTTCTAGGCCCATTGATTTTAGAAATGTTCTTGGAATACTTCCCCAGACGGTATAGCCCGTTGAGTTTTTATTGGCATGTAAGGAAAGAATATTCTTTGGCCATGACCAATTAAGATCAACCTTTCGATAATAATGAGACTTAAAACTTAGTATTCGTAGATCAGAATCGATTTCTAATCCATAGTACGTACTCATAGCTTTGTCTTCGCTAAAAAACAATTCTACACGATCAGAAATTCCAACGCCGTTGGTTTTGTTATTTGCTAAATACTGAATTATTGGTGTGGTGTCAATGGCTATAAATTGAAAATAAAATGAATCAATATCATGATTGAGATGAACCTCAGTAGATCTAAAATCAGCATCAGACCAAGGCATAGAGAGTTGCTTTATCACCAATGGTTGTGATTTAGTTTTTACTGGTTTTCGATTATTCCAACAACTAAAGGAAGTAAAAAGGAGAAAGATGAAAAATAAACGAATCCTAATCATCTTCAATTGGGATTTTAATATGATCCATAAAGAATTCGACCACATTTGGGTATGATTTTTCTATCGATTTAAAATCTGCATCGAAAGTATAAAGCCCTCTAGATTTTTTATGAAACCATTCATAATGATTGTCACGAAGGATATTGCCTGTATTTGGTGGCGCCCCGAGTTTAATCAGTTGTGCAGGAGAGCCGCTTTCTATTTTTTGTAACAAACAAAAGATATGAATGGCACTTTCTCGATACGAAGAAATAATTTTTCCTGCTTTACCACCTACATTATAATTACCGGTACGTTTTTCTATTTCTTTTAATACACCTTTCTTTTTCCTTTTATTAATTCTTAAGGTTGATGGTTTTGCCTCTAAAAGAACCTCCAGGTAGCTAGATGTATCATACATATGTATGATCATCAATCCGATACCTAGTCGTTTGAGTAAATTTATAGCTTCCTTAAGTTTTTTATTTTTTTTTCCTTTTGGTGGCAATGCAATGGTAGCATATACATATTTAGCCATTTTTTGTCGATCTAAACATTGATAGACCAATTGTAAGTTAAAGCTCTTTTTTAACTCGATAATGGTCATTTCGTCATCCTTGATGGCAATTACATCGCAAGATTTAACTTCTGCTTGGACTTCATATCCCTGATTGACAAGCCATTTTTGTAGTGGTTCATACAGGTCTGCTTCTTTAAATGTTGTAATCCTACGAAGTGTCATACTGCAAAGCTAGGAGAAAAAATTATTTAGAAAGAAATCCTTTTCTATGATTCGATCCTTATCATTCAATTTTGTCGATTACCAAAAATCGAATGATTCTTACCAAAAATCGAGTTGAGTAGGTCGACCATAGATTTTACGGGGTTTGATCATGGTTTCTGATCTACATTTGAAGTACAATATCACTTATCACTAACTAATAACAACAACATGAGAAATTTACAAGTAACTTTTAAGAACAAGACAAACCCACATCTTCCATTTACAGTAGAATTAGAAGGAAGCCTTCATGAAATGAATGCAATCAACTTCAAAAATGATCTACTTAACATTATTACAGAGATATCTTCAGATTGTATTGTTAATATATCTAGCCTTGCGGCAATTGATGTAACAGGTCTGAATGCACTAATTATGGCACATCGAGGTATGGAAAAAGCAGGAAGGAAACTGCAAATCGTTTCGAGCCCGATTAACCCTGTTGATCACTTTTTGCGTTTATCAAAATTTGATAAGCACTTGAATGTTTTAAGAGCATCATAACCCTAAAAGTAAAATAGATATGTCATTTTCAAATAAGATAATAGGGGATGCTGCATTACTTATGATTTGTATGTTGATCGTAAATGCAGGTAACTACGGAATCAATTTAGTACTAGGCCGATTTTTAGGACCTTCATTATTTGCTGAAGCAAATATTTTGGCTACCTGTGTGCTCGTTCTTTCGTTTGTAGCTTTAGGGTTTCAACTTACCATTACCAAGTTTGTTGCTCAATTTTATGCTGAAAATGATATTGAAAGCGCAGAAAGACTTTTATCCTGGTTTCAGAAGATAGCTGTAAAATTATATTTTGTATTGATTCCAATATTATTCTTGTCAGTACCTAGTGTCACGTCATTTATGCAACTAAGTTCGACAACACCGCTTTACATCATGTGCTTAGGAGTTCCTATGTATTTACATATGAGTATATCAAGAGGATACTTTCAAGGGACTGAACAGTTTAGAAAATTAGGTATTACCTATATCATTGAAATGCTCGCTCGTTTAGCGTTCACTTTTGGCTTGCTATGGGTTTCGCAAACAATCGATTATAGTGGAATAATCATCGCGATAGGTTTTTTAGCAAGTTTTGGGATCACTTTTTTATTCAGTTACATTAAAACGAATGAAAAAGCCTTGCGTATTAATCCTGCATTATATGCACAAATTAAGTTTTTTGTTGTAACCATTGCATTGTACGAATTGAGTCAAATTTGTATCAATAATAGTGACATAATTTTAGTGAAACACTTTTTTACAGATGAAAAAGCTGGACTCTATGGGTCTTTAGCGTTGATCGGAAAAATTGTCTTTTTTGCTACCTGGACGCTGGTAAGCATGTTACTTCCAAAGGTTATCGAATACAAGCAGAAAGGGCTGAATCATGAACAATTATTACTTGCCGCTATAGGGGTTGTATGTACGATTGGTGGCAGTCTAACATTAGGCGCTTACTTTTTTGACAGTTTCATTTTAAATATACTTTTTGGAGGAGACTTTTTGAGTGTAGCACCATTATTATGGAAATACACAATAGCTAGTAGTTTGTTTGCTTGCGCAAATGTATTTGCTTATTACTACATGTCTCTCGATAAATATTTACCAGTATGGTTTTCATTGATCGCAGGATTTATACAAATCGGAGCCATTACCTTGTTTCACCAATCATTAGACCAAGTAATCTATGCTCAAATTATAGTCATGAGTGTATTGATTATTAGTATGGTAAGTTTTCACCTTAGAATGCGTCGGACATCCGTAAATACAATAGATAACGCTGTGTTAGAAACGTTGTTATTAAGTTAATAAACCACAAAAAGAACGATTAGTACCAAAAAACGTTCAACCAGTACCAAACATAGAAAAGGCCAATAAGCAGGTCTCTTTGTCCCTTACTTTTGAAGTACAATCACAAACTAATTAACTAATAACAAATTAAAAATCATGAAAAAATTAAAATTAGCGATCGTAACACCATATCCACCAAGTGCAGGAACATTAAACGAATATGCATTCCACCTTGTCAAGCAATTTAAAATAAAAGAAGAAGTTGAAGAAATAATCATCTTCAGTGATAAACTACCTGAAGGACAATCTTATGAAGAAGTAACCGGAGGATGTAAAGTTTCTATCAGAGAAAGTTGGTCGTTTAATGATTTATTTACATTCATCAAATTAAACAAAGAAATAAAAAAATCAGGGGCGGATGTAGTATTGTATAATATCCAATTCTTATCGTTCGGTGATAAAAAAATCCCTGCAACATTAGGCTTGTTAAGCCCCTTAGTTTCGCGAATAATCGGAGTCCCGTCGATGGTTTTACTTCATAATATTATTGAAACGGTAGATTATACTTCTGCGGGTATTACGGATAACAAGATTATGGCTGCCATCTATAATATCTTTGGTACGATCCTTACAAGAATTATCCTGATGGCAAATCTTGTAGGACTTACAATGCCAAAATATGTAGATATCGTAGAAAAGAAATATAATGTAAAAAATGTGGTGTACATGCCACATGGTAGTTTCGAACTTCCCGCACTTCCGAATTTTAATATTCCTGCAGGCCCCAAAAAAGTGATGACATTTGGGAAGTTCGGGACGTACAAAAAGGTAGAAAAACTTATTGAAGCTACCGAAATTGTAAGACAGCGAACAGGTGAAGAAATAGAACTAGTCATTGCTGGATCTGATAATCCAAATGTAAAAGGATATTTGAAATCAGTAAAAGAGCAATATGCTCATGTACCGAATATTACTTTCACAGGCTATGTAGCGGAGGAAGAAGTCCCAGTCATATTTGGAGAAGCAACAGCAGTCGTATTTCCTTATACAAGTACAACCGGAAGTTCTGGTGTATTGCACCAAGCAGGTAGCTATGGAAAAGCAGTCGTATTGCCAAATATTGGTGACCTGAAAGAGTTAATCGAAGAAGAAGGATATAGAGGAGCTTACTTTCAACCTGAAAATGCTGAAGATATGGCCGATGCAATCGAAAAATTGATCATTGATGAAGATTACAGAACCATGCTTGCTCAAAAGAATTATGCAGCAGCAGCTTCATTACCAATGTCGGATATAGCAGAATGGTATTTAATGCATTTCAATAGTATTAGAAAAAAATTACCCCAAGCGGCAACAAATAAAAATGATATGCCAAGATTGCAGTTATCATAGTTGTCGCTTTTAAGATAAGTGATTGTTATTAGTTAAAAGTCGGTGGTTTAAAGAAACCATCGACTTTGTTGTTTCTATAATCGACTTACGAGTGAATGGATTCTCCACCGACCATCATCTAATGCCATAACGACATTATAATTAAGTACGGTGTAAGTACTAGATACAACAGAATCTCTGGCTTCATTCATTATATTTTGAATCACTTTTACATTTTCATCTGAAAAACTGACAACTTGTTTGTCGAGCGAGATTGTATGAAGTCTTAATTTATGATTCATATCTTTCTCTTCGATATTGAATTCTTTGGAAGATTGAAAATGGGAAACGATTCGTTGTGCCATATCTTCTGAAAAATGATTAGGCAGGCTATTCGAATTTTGATCTCGAATCGAAAGATTTCTCGAATGCCATGCAGCCAAATATGCTTCGGATAAATCTTTTCGAATATACTTATTTATGGGGCCTACAATATTTGGATCATCTTTAGCCCAAACAAGGGAAGCTTCATTTTTTGCAAAATAATCGGAGGTTACATAGAACTGACTTTTCGATGCAGTGCCGATATTGAAATAGGCAACCATTCGGCTAAAACTAAAAACCAATAGACTCATAGCGATTAAAAAACCTATGGAAAGTAAAATTCTAGATACTGAGGTTTTGTTCATACCTAGGTTACATTTTAATATTAATGATTTGTTGTTTGTCTGCTACCATAATTTTTGCTGAATATTCATTGCGATGAAGTCCGAGCTGTTTAAGATTAAATCGGACAAACCCATCTTGGGTTTCTTGACGTAAAATTTGATCATCAATAAGTAAACTGACATCCATTCCATCTGCAATATATTGATTAAGGTGACCGACAAGTGGACCTACCTTTAGTTCTAGTAAATTCGAATCAAAAGCAGTTGTTATTTTTTGAAGATTGCTATGAAATTTCAATACAATAGGTTCAGATTGGATGGATCCGACATGGCCTTTGACAATCCATATACTCGAATAAGCAGGATTCCGCAGCCATACTTTTGCAACCCCATCAATTGTTATCGACTGATAAGCGCTTTGTGTTTCTTTATTGGTTTGTACATTGATGTAAACCATTGTACCATCAGGAACCAAATTTCCATATTGATCTTGGAGTGGGTTAGTACGAATAATAACACTTTCCCTCGGGTCCGCAAAAGAAACATGCTTTTCAACCTTTAATTGAATTGAAGTAGGCGGAAGTCCTATTGCTTGAGTATGGGTTTCTTTGCCATGAGCATCAATTGTTGAGATGCCTGCTTTTATCTTTCCAGTTTTAATTCCCCCTGAAAATAAACTGTAAGCTACTTGATTTTTGATCGCTATTTCCTTCGTCATAACTCGTCCATCTGAATATTTTATTTGATGTAATAAAGGAGCACCTTCAGGACCAGGATTGTAAAAGGTGTCTTTAGGAAGACTGGTTATCATCGATTGTTGACGATTTTCAATCCAAATACTTTTCGGTCCATTTAAGCTTGTTATTGGGTTTTGTATTTTCAATGGAGTGACTTCAAAGGGTATTCGAGCGATTTCTTTTTGATGATGTCTTATCTTGATTTGATGGATGCCTGAATATTCTAAAGCCGTTGATGGAATCTCAAAAGAGGCTCCTTTTTTTAGATCTGGTAAGAACCATGTTTTTGTGAACCAGAAATGATCCAATTGAACGATCAATTCATCTACTCCGGTTGTCGATTGGATATCAAAGAGAAGGGGAGTTCCTGCTTGGATCGCTTCCTTTTTTAGGGTAATCGATACTTCTGCAATTGAAGGGGTAAAGGTTTTGTTTTCTTTACATCCAACAAACAATAATAGGCATAAGATATGTAAGGTTAATTGTTTCATTAATTTTTAAATGACACGTATGCATTTGCTTGTAAATAAATAATTTGATTTTCCGATCTTAATTGTACATAATGATCTCTTTTGAATTTTACATTAGCGTCGATTGATTGTATCATCTCTTTTCTAGTAACTCCATTGACCAAAAGATTTTCGTCATTTCCACGTAAAATAATGGTTGGCAAATCTCGAATATGTTCGATCGAAAAGTCTTTTTCTCGTTGTGGTCTTATCCCTTTTGGTAAATAATGTCGTTCGGCCCAAACCAATGATTTGTCAACCGTAGTCGCTGTTATTATTTGAGGAATTGCTATTTCATGGTTACCATAATTGACAAGATTACCTTCAATAATGTCATTTGAAACAAATGCATCAGAGATTCCAAACAGTTTATGTAATCGCTCGTCTGTAAGTGTTGATTTTACGAAGACTACAAATGAAGTTGGATTCGAAAGAAATTGATACGGATTCGAAATTTCTGGATCAAAGGAATCAGGAAATTTAACTTGTGATTGTTCCCATGCAACATCTTCGAAATCAATTCTAAAGAAGGTTTTTTCTTTAGGCATTAAATTATGAACAATAACATCATTGACATGATACGTCACAATCTCTTGGCCTACGGAATCAAAAAGTACAGCTTCAATCGTAATATAGGCAGGTTCGTTATCCATATTCATTAGTTCACCGACAATATGATATTGGTCTTTGTTTTGAATCAAGTTTGACTCAATAATGTAAACTTCAGGTCGGTCCAAGATGTCAGCTTTGTCCGTATTTTTGTGATCTGCTTTGCGTCTCCCTTGACTATGAAAATCGACTTCTGGCATGCTTATAAATGCATCCATAGGGATTGCTTTTTCAAAAGTGTTATGTTTCAAAAACCATTTTTTATCTCTATTTATACATCGCATTTCATGTTCCGAAGAATAGGCTTTAACAGCCGTTATCCAATGTGCTTTAATTGTAATTACGGTTTCGGATTCATTTATTTTGTTTTCTTGAATAACTTCCCAGCGATCCAATTTCGCATAAGATGCTAACATGCCATCTTCTAGTGATAACTCTAATATAAATTGATCAATATCGGGTTTCGTTTCTGGGTCTAATAACGAATACGCTTTAGGAAACTGTTTGAAATCAATCTGATGCATATAACTTTGTATGAGCTGTTGTGGATTTTGTTGTGGATCTAGTTTTGATGATAAATAAAAGATTCTTCCAACGACAATAATACTAACAAATAGGAACCATAAGATATATATGATTTTTAAATATTTACCAGATTTGTAAGAGGGTACAGCTGGGTTCAGTTCTTTTCGTTTGGCATTAAAAACGGACATCCGAAATCGATCAACAACCATAAAAATGATAAAAAGAAAAAGGCAAGAAAGTGGAAGGATTCCCCACATATATTTTTGAATGGTAGGGATGTCTTTTTTTGGTAAAATACTAGGCAGTGGAGTAATATCCTTTCGTTCCCAGACTACAATATTATTAGCGAGTGGACCTAAATTTGTCCACCCAGAAAAGTATAATAATGGTTCATAGAATTTGTCATTTGAAAAAACATATTTGAGGTGGTATTTTTCTGGTGCACACAGAAATTGTTGTAAAGCACCGATGCCTTCAATACCAAGGTATTTGGAATTTTCGAGTCGTTCTACCGCTCTGGTTGTTAATTCTGGTAACCGTCTAGCGGAATGATAATTACCATCCACCGTTAATGCATCCGTATGAGCAGATAACCAAGCCATTTGATCCCCAAATCCTAAGGTTAAGTACCGCCACGCATCATGCCCATCACTATTCAAGAAATTGACAATCGGTTCTATATCTATCTTTTTAGGTTGTATCGGCTTAAATTGACTAAAATTTATGACGAGTACGGCTGTTAAGATTAGACTTAAAACTGTAAAGTATACGGTAAACTTATGGATCCAATTAGGTAAGTAGTCTAGTAAAGCTTTTCGAATATTACCTTCAAGTAGACTTAATAAAACACTGCCGAAAAAGGGTAATGCGATAATACTTCCCCAAAAAGTAAAACGATCTAAGGTCAAGATATTGAATGCGTTTTCTCCGAGCATCATTTTAGGAAGTGGGGTAGTACCTCCAGATCCAAGTAATATCAATAGTAAAAAAGAAAGACCTAAAAATAAATTCCGTTTTTTCAGCAACCTAAAAATGATCGGTGGCAAAAAGAATAACATAATACCCCAAGGAATAACGAAGAAAACTAAACCTAACATCGGTTGCTCGATAAACGAAGCTCTAGAACCATGCGGAATTGAGACCTGGGTAATCGGATCTGTTTTACTCCAATACCAATAAGGAAACAAGACAACAACTGTTAAAGTAATGACAGTAAGCCCAAAAACAATTGCTTTTGGAAGCAAACGAACCACCTTCAAAAAGAAATCTTTTAATCGAACATTTTGAATGCCTTTTTGCTCTTCGATACAAATATCTAAAACAGCAACTCCCATAACAGGGAGGATAAAAAAGACCATTCCAAATATGGTCGTAACATGGTGCGCAGCAGTAACACATGCTAAGGTTGAAATACCCAAAAAAAACTTGGCTGTTTTATTGTATCGGATCCATTGATATACAACAGGACATGCATTTAATAATAGGGCCATTCCAGTGATACTAGGTAATTGACCAAATAAATGAAGCGCTTCAATATAAGAAGACGAAACGACGGCAACTAAACTTGCATACGAAGCAGCTAATGGAGATACCCAAATCAAGGAAAAATGATAAACACCACGAATAAACAAGACGACAGCTACCAATCCCCATAGCAGAAATCCAATTTTTAATCCAACCCACTTGGATAATAATGCAATAACATGATGAACCAATGGAGGATAGCTTGTCATTGTAAACCCGGTATACCATTTGTAATTCCATGTCTCAAACCATTGACCACTGTAATGATCAGCAAAAAACATATGAACGTAAGCATCATAGGTGTTTTCTACAGTAAATGAAATCATCGTACCGTGAAAAAGTAAACCAAGAATCAGGGCAAGTAGATAATATTGTCTTGATCTATTCAAGAAATGGGTTTAAAAGAGAAACCTAATATTAGATTCATTCAAAAGTAAGCATATAATATAGAATATCAGTCATTACATATTATAAAAATATAGGATATAAGAGCAATGAAAACGGGGGTTTTAGCCATTATTCAAATTCTGACATTTCTAAAATCTAGACTTTTCTACCAAAAATCGTGCTTTCATCACCATCCATCGAATCCGGCTGTTTACGCCTCATTTTCACTGCAACTTTGGGGTATTAAACAACTAATTAACATGAGAAACGGAATAATAATACCTTGCTATAATGAAGCGAATCGATTGAAGTTCGATGAATTTACTGCCTTCATACAATCGAATAATGAATACTCACTTTGCTTTGTCAATGATGGAAGTAAAGATGAAACATTAAATCAATTGAATGCTTTTCAAAAAACAAACCCAGCACGAATATATATCTACGATATGCCCCAAAATGGAGGAAAAGCCGAAGCAGTAAGATGCGGCTCAAATTGGATGCTTGAAAATACAGATGTACAAAATATTGGGTTTTTAGATGCTGATTTGGCAACTGGTTTTGCTGATTATACCATGCTTAATGATACCTTGATCAAAGAGGATAAAAAGATGGTGATTGGTTCGAGAAAATTAGAAGAAGAAAATAATATTGATCGATCATTGTTTAGATCGTTGGCAAGTAACATTATAGGATTTATGATAAAAATGATAGTAGGTCTTCAGATAAAGGATACGCAATGTGGAGCAAAAGTTTTTAATAGGACAACAGCACAATACGTATTTAATCAGTCATTCAAATCAAGATGGTTATTTGACGTTGAAATGTTTATCCGAATGAAGCGTCTTTATGCAGGTGCGACAATGAATCATATCTCAGAAGTAGCGATTTCTGAATGGGAAGAGGTTGAAGGTTCGCACATCACATTGAAAGACTCTATGAAATTTCCAATTCAATTATTAGAAATTGCCTTTGTTTACAATATCCTACCAAAAGTAGAAATGGTATCAAATATCTTAGGTATGATGAATCCAGCAAGAATCCTTGCAGACAATTAAGAAGAAGTAAGTTGGTTACAAATATATTTAGTTAGAGGAAAGTTGTTTAGGCACTCAATTGAGTGCCTTTTTTATTTTTTAGAAACAATCATATCAAGTTTTTTCGCCATATCTGCTGCAGTAAAATAACCGCTCGATAACACCTCAATTTTACCGTTAATTTCAATTAATAAAGTCGGAAAGCTCCGTACTCCCAATGCTTGTGCTTTAAGAAAATCTTCCTTTACTTTTTCTTTATACGTTTGAGCATTAAATTTTTTTGTAAATGTCTCCGTGTCGATACTAGTCAATGATAACGCATCGTAATATGCACTTGCTTCATGCATATTTTTATTATCTAAATAGAAACTCTTTTGAATATGATGGAAAAAAGTAAAAGCTTGCGCTGGTGCTAACTCTCTAACAATAATAAGGGCGCGGCTCGGAGGTTCGGTATCATACGTGATCGAAGGATTATTTAGAACTTCGTAATTAAACGTTTGCCCTGATCGAGCAGATACATCTTCCCAATGATGGGTTAGAAAAGATTTTAAATCTAACATTGTCTCTGTATTGTATGGCCTCAAGCCACCCATCACAATTTCAAAACTAAACGAATCCTCATAGTTATCTTTGAGGGTTTCGAGTTCTTTGGAAACACCATAGCACCATGAACACATAGGGTCTCCGACATAAATGATAGTCGGTGGGTTTCCTGAAAATGAAAGCATACTCAATAAAAGGAGGATCATATTGTTTTTTGATAAAAATAAGGCCTTCAAAACACTTCGAAGACCTTAAACGCTAATTATATAGAAAAAAACACTTACTTGAGACATATGCTCTTGCTGTCAACAAGAATTTCATTTACAATCAATGAGTATAAAATGGAATCAGATGAGAGATCAATATTTTCTAAAATAAGTTGAGAAGCACCATTCGAGATCTCAATTTCTTTGGATAATTTTCGCTGTGGATCAGTAAGTACAAGGGTTGCTTTTTTTGCTATTTCAGGCACATACAAATTGAGTTTTATACCACTCTTATCGGTCATCGTTTGTTCACTTAGAATTTTTCCCATTTCCTTTTCATCTGCAGAAAGGTCTTGGATAAATGTTTTTGAGATTCTATTTTTCGCATAAGCTTCAACAAACTTTGAGATCGACTGAGCCTCAATAGCTGTCAATTGATACATTTGCTGATTTATATCGTTTGATGAAAACGTATAAGCTTCAGCAATTGAATGGCTGTAGGACTGTAATTGCTGACCATAGGATGTCACACAAACGATAGAAACGAGCAAAGCAGTGGCAATAAAACTTTTTAATGGATAGTTCATAACGAATGGATTTGGAAGTTAAATAATGTTGTTTAAATGATTGGCTAGTGATTGTTTTTTAATGATTGACTAATGTTGTATTACTTTATATATCTATTGACTACTAAAATCGTTGCGGCGTTGCATCACTTTTTAAAATAAATCGATTAGTAAGGTTTTTGACGACAATGATTACCTTAGGCTAAGGTGCTTGTTTATAGCGTTTTATCTATATTCTAATCGTAAATGAAAAATATTTTGATTTTTGCAAAAAATAGTTAACTTTGCACTCCGTTTGAACCATTTGAGTAATCTAGTGGTTGAATGTATTATTAAATAATCCAAATTGATATATGATTATAATTGATGTAAAACCGGAAGAATCTATAGACAGAGCTCTAAAAAGATACAAAAGAAAGCATAGAGCTATCGGTGTTATAAAAGAATTAAGAAGTAGAAAACACTTCACTAAGAAATCAATTAACCGACGTAATCAAATTATCAACGCAGCATACCGAATGAAGAAGTTCGCTACTGCATAATAACTCCTCTATATGGCAAGGCGAAGTACCAAAAAATTTGAATTTGGTAAAGGTATCTATTATTTCGAAATAAATAAAGGGTATCAGTCCTCTATCACAATTAAAAGAACCACCAAAGAAAAAGCTTTGGAGGCTTATCGTTCGTATAGTAAAAATCAACAAAAAGTAATGTGGCTCGGTAAATGGGACGGCAAGAAATTTATTGAGAGTAACTACGAAGAAGCGTTAGCAGGCGAATAGGTTTCGCCTAATTTCAAATAATTTCTTTGATTATCACTTACTAAATTTATCTGTGAGATAAATATTGGTAACTTTGGGCATATGGCAAAAATATTTACAAGGAATGCTTTAAACTCTATACGCAGTGTAGGATCTATTGCACCTAGTTCCAAGTATTTAGTCGCAGATATGCTCAAAATCATTGATTTCAACAAGGATCTCAATATCCTTGAATTTGGCCCCGGAAATGGCGTAATTACCAAAGCGATTTCAAAAAAAATAACAAAAAAATCCAAGCTTATTACCTATGAGCTCAATGTAGACTTTTATAATCATGTAGAATCGGCATTTTCAGAAGAAGAAAATGTCTTCGTTTTAAACAAATCTGCATTTGATTTTGATGAATATCTCAGAAAAGTTGGAATCAGTCATATCGATTATATAGTCTCTAGTCTCCCACTAGCTCTCTTTAAAAAGGAAGATAAAGTCAAACTTTTTAAAAAATGTGGAGCTTTCTTAAAGCAAGAAGGTGCTTTTCTACAATATCAATACAGCTTAAATAGCTACAAAACACTCAAAGAAAATTTCAACAAGGTAAATCTTTCATTTACCTTAATAAATTTGCCACCGGCTATCATTTATCAATGCTCTGGTCCAAAATGAAAAAAGGATCTAAAAGAGAAGAAATTATAAACACGGCAGCATTGTTGTTTCGAAAGCGTGGATATACCGCAACTTCAGTAAGAGATATTGCTAGAGAAATGGGAATGGAAGCTTCGTCATTATACAATCATATCGCATCGAAGCAAGAAATTTTAAACCATCTATTATTATCCATAGGTCAGTTGTTTTCTGAAGGAATGAAAGACATTAAGACGTCTCCTCTAAACTCCATTCAGAAATTGGAAAGATTGGTTGATATGCATGTCCGATTAACGATAGAGCACACGGATGCAATATCACTGATTCCTAATGAATGGATCCATTTAGAAGCACCAGCGATCAAAAATTTCCTGGTGTTACGAGACGAATATGAAAAAGAATTTACAGCCATTGTTTCCGAAGCAATCGATCAATCGTATGTAAAAGAAGTCAATATTGAATTGGCTGTATTCAGCATATTATCGACACTTCGCTGGTTGTACTCTTGGTACTCAAAAAACAAATCCATAAACCCTATCGAATTGGAAACAGAAATGCGAAAATGTCTGATCGACGGGTTAAGAATTAGTGAACATACTGTATGAAGAAAATAGTAAGTGACTCGATTCAATTTGCTTGCGGAGTTAAAGCAAAAAATAGGTTTATGTTAGCACCTATGACGAATAGTCAAAGTTATGAAGATGGTCGGCTATCAGAGGATGAATTAAATTGGCTGGTTAAAAGAGCAGAAGGTGGTTTTGGAATCGTTATGACATGTGCATCTCATATACATCCAAATGGAAAAGGGTTTCCTGGCCAATTAGGCATTTTTTCTGATGACTTAATACCGGGACATCAACGACTAACAAAAGAAATTAAACGTTTCGGTGCTTTGTCTATCATACAATTGCATCATGCAGGTATGCGTTCGCCACGAGCACTAATTGAAGGGAGTCCTGTTTGTTCTTCGGATCAAAAGAAACATGATGCCCGAGGCCTTGACCTAAAAGAAATACAACAATTGAAGCACGATTTTATTGCAGCAGCTATTAGATCAAAGGCTTCTGGTTATGATGGGGTAGAAGTACACGGAGCCCATGGATATATTTTAACCCAGTTTTTAAGTAGTGAAATTAATCATAGGCAAGATCAATATGGTGGCAATCTTGAAAATCGTAGTCGATTGATTCTGGAAATTGTAGATGGGATAAGAAAAGAATGTGGTGCCAATTTTATAATAGGGGTGCGACTTTCGCCTGAAAAATTTGGAATGGATATAAATGAAATAGGCTGGGTATGTACAGAGTTAATCCATCGAGAAATAGATTTTTTGGATATTTCACTTTGGGATGTGAAAAAGATGCCAGAAGATCCTCAGTATCAAAACCAATCGCTACTTTCTTATTTTACGAATGTAGAAATGAAAAAAACCTTACTTACTGTAGCTGGGAAAATTCATTCTAGTAAAGATGTTAATTCATTGTTAGATCTAAACGTTGATTTTGTTTCGATAGGTAGAGGTGCCATCTTACACCATGATTTTCCTAAGAAAGTGATGAGTGATCCAGCATTTATTTCTAAAGAAACACCTGTTTCTGAAGAATATCTAAAACAAGAAGGTTTAGGACAGGCGTTTGTTGAATATATGCGTAGATGGCCTGACTTTGTACTTCCTCAAAGTAGCTAATAAACCGCTCACCTTGCCTTATTACAGAAGCGTTATACTTCCTGTTATAGTAATAGGTTCATAACTTCGTTCTGTATACTTAATTATATAGGTGTATACACCTGACATCGCTCTTCTACCATTAAAGGTTCCATCCCACCATCGATCATTAGGATCATTGGGCATAAGGTCTTTTCCGTCATATACTAGATTGCCCCAGCGGTTATAAATTGATAAATGATCAATTATAATTTCAGCTGTTCGTTTTGATTGGATATAAAATAAACCATCAATGGATTCCGTGTTATAAGCAAATACATTGGGAATAAACAACTGACATGCATCTCTTACGTATACTTCAATAGAACTAGTACATTCATAACTATCTTTTACGGTAAGGGTATAAAATCCTGTAGTTAAGTTTTTAAAGCTTGCTGCACTTTGAAATGGGGCGTTATCTATTTGATATAAAAAAGGTGAAGTGCCACCTAAAGTAGTAACCTGAATAGAGCCATTTTCATCGCCACATGTTCCAGCCTGCGTATTAGAAACAACAATTACGGGTTTTTCGGAATTTATAAGTTCAAAATCCAAAGTATCCAGACATCCATATAGGTCTCTTACCACCGCATAACATGCTCCTGCTTGAAGATTTTCAAATTGAGGGTTTTCTTCGAAAGTACTTCCGTTTACACTGTAATAATAGGGTGAAAAGCCATCGATTGTTTTAAGCAGGATAGAACCATTATCCAATTCGCAAGTCGGGTTCGTCTTTTCTATTATAGACATTTCAAGTAGAGATGGTTCTTCGTTTATAAAAATGGTTGCATTTGCTAAGCATCCATCCTCATCTTTAATAGTAATGGTATAGGTACCAGTATAGAGGTTGTCAAAATATGGATCGGTTTGATAGGGTGAGTCGTTTATTGAATAGCTTAATGAAGAGTCATCTGTACCAAAAATAGACAAAGTGCCCCCGTTCGGTCCACAGATATAAGGTGTAATTGAAACAGAATCAATGAATGGATCTTCTCTTTCTTCAACATATAGATCGATAGAGTCCATACAATTCATTTCATTTTTGAAAACCAAATGGTACCAGCCACTATCGAGGGGTAAAAAATATCGTTGGTTTTGAAAAGGAACATTATTTAAATAACAAGTATAATCGAAAAAATCATTGAAAAGGGTTATACCAATAGAACCAAATTCATTACATGTTAAATTTGTGACTGTATTCGATATAATCTCTACAGCGTTATAAAATGTAACATCGATTAAGGCAGAATCGAGACAATTATTTGCAGATTTGACATAAACGGTATAGGTTCCTTCCTCTAGGTTTGAAAAATAAGGTTCTGATTGAAATATATTACCATCTATAGAGTATACCAAATCATTATCTGTTGACGAATGTATAAATACGGAACCTTTGTCATCGCTGTTACATGCAGTTATATCAACGTCATCTATTTTTGGACGATCTTTAATTGAAACATGAAAAGAAATAGTGTCAGAGTCGCAGCCGTGAATATTTTTTGCTGCAAAATGATAAGTTGTATTTTCTGAAGGGAAAATTAAAAATTCTTCGGCTATTTCACCAGTCTCAATATGTTCAACTCGATCAATATTTTGTCCGATAGGGATGTAATAAAAGTAATCACCATCACAGAGTGTTTGATCTTGAAAAGGTTGTAGTGAAGGCGTCGGTAGTGTTTCAAAAAAAGGCAAAGTATCTCTTAAAGTAATAGTACAACCAGTAGAACTTGTTACTTCAACCCAATATTCTTCGCCAGGAACAGGGTTTGTTATCGTTATTTGAGGAGTTGTTTCGCCGGTATTCCAGAGGTATTCATCAAAACCATTTGTAACGGTGAGATAAGCTTCTGTTTCATCTTCGCAATAGTTATCAAGTAATATTTCTAGTGGTTTACAATTTAAATCAATATAAGCGTAACCTCCATGTCCACCAAAACTACAATCAAGGGACGTTATTTCTAAATGAATATTTTGGCCTAAAAAAGATTGCAATTCGAACCCAGCAGATGTCCATGGTCTTACTCTCCAATCACCACAGTTTTCAAACCCTTCAATGTTTGGTCCGGCAGAAACTAAATATTCACCGCAAGAAAAAGTTTCTCCATTTTCGTCCTGGATATTCAATGAAAATCGAGGTTGAGAAATCTCATCATGAGAAGGATCCTCAAGGATAACAGCATAATTCAAAATGAGAAAATTGTTTTCTTCCGTGATAAACATATCTCTTGTAATTCGAGCAACAATGCTTCCTCCTTCGTCATCTCCAAGTTTTAGACTATACTGACCAAGACCAAGACCTACCACAGGAAGCTCCTTGTTCGTAAAGCAATTGAGCTCTGCGATTTCATCAAAACCATCCGTTTTTCTTTTAATAATATGTTGTCCTGCAGTTGTACCCGGCATTATTGTTACATCCGCTCCATCGACTTCACCATAAAATATATTATAACCATCGGTGGTCCCATTTTCGAACCCAATATTGAAGCAAGAGGCTTGCCCAAAAATGGATTGACTATGATAAATACAAAATACGCTAATGAGAAAAAAACAGCATTTACTTTTCATAAGTTGGAGGTTAGTTGGTCGTCAGTTTCAGTGGTATGATGATTCAAAATGCCTAACACCCTCATTATTAGTGCTTAAAGTCTAATGTCCTTGGCGACATTTCTCCTGTTATCTACTAGTTTACAGTCTCTTACCTAATCTTTACTCGTTTTTCAACCAGTATATTTTGACTTGACGAAGATTCAGGTATTGCCTTAGGATTAGAATGGTGTTGTGGAAATAGGTAAGATGGTTTTAAAAATAGGCGAATGATGTTACCTAAATTAATCGCCGTCAGGTGGAAAATGTAAACGGCCTTAGCAAAAGATTTCTTGATAGAGTTTAAAAGCTTACTAGAAGCATGATTGTTGATTAATCCACTTGAAAACGAAGTACTGTTTTTAGTTTTTCTGGTGCCACTTTTCTAAAGTCAGAGAGATAAACTTCCCGATGTATTTTCGATTTTCGAATGAGTTTATTCGCTTCCGCAAATTTTTCCATGATTTCAAAGGTTTCTTTCTCATTATCATATGGACCTACATGCATCATTTGAACAAAAGGACCTTCGGTTACGGTTTTAAATGTTAATTTCGATAGTAATTCATTGGGTTTTTTGTTGGCCGTATAAGCCAACATTTCTTCATAAAACGAGTGGGTGATAAAATCCGGTTGTCGGATCATTAAATCAAAAACTAATTCATCTTTA
>CALDTZ010000114.1 GCA_937924805.1 uncultured Saprospiraceae bacterium | reverse complement strand
ACCCAAAAATGTTTAAGAGTTTCAGGTAAACATAATGACTTGGAAGAGGTAGGAAGGGATTCTTATCACCATACCATGTTTGAAATGTTAGGAAATTGGTCATTTGGTGATTATTTTAAAAATGAAGCAATTGCTTGGGCCTGGGAGTTGTTAACAGAAGTCTATGGTTTAGATAAAGAAAGACTGTATATAACAGTATTTGAAGGGGACAAGAGTGAAAACCTAGAAGCGGATGAGGAAGCTGTCTCTATTTGGGAAGCATTTGTACCTAAAGAACGGATATTATATTGTGACAAGAAAGATAACTTCTGGGAAATGGGTGATACTGGTCCATGTGGTCCTTGTAGTGAAATTCATATTGATTTGCGTCCAGATCATAAAAACCAAAAGATTAGTGGTGCATCCTTGGTAAATATGGATGACCCTCAAGTAATTGAAATATGGAATTTGGTATTTATCCAATTCAATAGGAAAGCAAACGGGAGTTTGGAAGATTTGCCTTCTAAACATATTGATACTGGGATGGGGTTTGAACGATTAGCGATGGCGATTCAAGGAAAAACCTCAAATTATGATTCTGATATATTTTCTGATTTTATTAAGCATATAGAATCTAAAACCAAAATTAAATATACAGGTAAGTATGATGAATCTTCAATGACAGATATAGCTATGCGAGTTGTCGTTGATCATGTAAGAGCTGTGGCATTTGCAATAAGTGATGGAGAACTTCCTTCAAATACAGGCGCAGGTTATGTTATCCGTCGAATCCTTCGAAGGGCGGCAAGATATTATTATTCGTTTTTAGCGATTAAAGAGCCGTTTATTTACACCTTAGTTGAAGACTTGGCCATGAAATTTAAAGATGTTTTTCCAGAATTACATAGCCAGCGAGATTTTGTCGCTAAAGTTATTTTGGAAGAAGAAAAATCATTTTTGAGGACGTTAGAAGGAGGACTAAGACGAATCGAACAAATGGATGTTCAATCCAACCTAATGGAAGGTAAAGTTGCTTTTGAACTTTATGATACATACGGATTTCCAATCGATTTGACAATTATGATTGCAGAGGAGAAAGGCTGGAAAGTTGATATTCCAGGTTTTAATGAAGCATTGAACGAGCAAAAAAATAGAGGACGAAAGGATCAAAAGCGAGTTACAGGTGACTGGATAGAAATTAATCCAACGAAAGAAATCATCTTTACAGGCTACGATTCATTGCACGAAGAAGACTTAAAAGTGGTGAAGCATCGAACCAATCAGATAAAAGATAAAAACCACTATCAAATCGTTTTAAATAAGACTCCATTCTATGCTGAAGGGGGAGGTCAAGTTGGAGATACAGGAACACTTATGTTTGGCGAAGAAAAAATTCAAGTAATTAATACAAAGCGTGAAAATGATTTAATTATTCACTTTGTTAAAGCTTTTCCGACAAGTTTTGATACCCCTATTGTAGCAAATGTAAATGCTAAAAAACGTCATTTGACTGAGAATAATCACTCTGCTACCCACCTATTGCATGCCGCTTTACGACAAGTTCTCGGGACGCATGTTCAACAAAAAGGTTCATTGGTAAAAGAGGACAGTTTTAGATTTGATTTTTCTCATTTTGAAAAAATGACACCAGCACAAATAAGTGAAGTCGAAACGATAGTAAATCAAAGAATTCGCCAAAATATACCTTTAGAGGAAAATAGGTCAATGCCGATTGAGGATGCAAAAAAATCAGGTGCTATGATGCTTTTCGGTGAAAAGTATGGAGAAGAAGTTCGGGTTGTCACTTTCGATAAATCGTACTCTGTAGAACTGTGTGGAGGATGTCATGTGCCAGCAACAGGAAATATTGGATTGTTAAAAATAAAATCAGAAAGCGGAATTGCAGCAGGGGTAAGAAGGATTGAAGCTATTACCGCAGATGCAGCAGAAGCATATGTTAATAAAGAGCTTGAGGCTTTAAATCAAATTAGAAGTCAATTTAAAAATAGTCAAGATCTAATAGGTCAGATAATTGGTCTCCAAGAGCAGAATAAAGCATTGGAAAAAGAGATGGAATCTATTGAGGCAGAAAAAGCATTGGCACACAAAGCGCATTTAATAGGTGGAGTAAAAGATATTAATGGCCATATAGTTTTGACAGGGAAAGTAGCGATAAAAGATGCAAAACTAGTTAAAACTCTTGCTTACAATATCGAAAAGGAAATTGATGATGGTATTATCTGCCTTGGGTTTGAGGCAAAAGGAAAGGCTAATTTGGTTGTTTTGATTAGTAAATCGGTGGTAGAGAATACAGATTTTCATGCTGGAAATATCATTCGAGAAATATCAAAACATATTCAAGGTGGCGGTGGCGGTCAAGCAAGTTTTGCCTCAGCCGGTGGCGTCAATGCATCGGGTATCGACAATGCCTTGATTGCACTTGAAGAAATCGTAAAGAATAGCTAGCATATATTTAAAATAGTTGAAAAAAGTAAGCCAGTGTAGATACTTCTATACTGGCTTTTTATATTTATTGACTATTTTGTATTTACAATGAATGGTTTTATGAAGACAATGGCAATATGTTTTTTATTAATGTTTTGGTCAATCCAATCTTTTAGTCAAGGGCCAAATTCACAATTGTCGGCTACCTTAAATACGTACATTGTTGATGAAATGGTTGAAAACAATATCCCTGGATTAGCTGCATGTATTATCAAAGAGGGAAAAGTGGTTTGGAAAACAGCTTTAGGTAAATCCAATCTTGAATTGAATAAAGATGTCAATTTTGAAACTTCGTTTACGTTAGCTTCCATTAGTAAACTATTTACAGCAACCGCGGCTGCTTTGCTTGCTGATCAAGGCCTTCTGGATCTAGATGATAATATTAATAGCTATTTACCGATTCAAATTAAAAATCCTAATCATCCGACGGCAATCATAACAACTCGACATTTATTAACGCATACTTCAAGTTTGAATGATTTTGAATCAGATTTACAATTATGGGATGCACCAGGAGATCCGATATACACACTTAGTGAATTTTGTGCCTCTTATTTTTTAGAAGGAGGTTCATTTTATAAAAGCTCAAATTTTGGTGATCAATTACCTGGACAATCTTCGTATTGGTATTCAAATGCTGGATATACGTTGTTAGGATATGTTATTGAATCGGCTGCTGGTATGCCCTTTAATGA
The DNA here is from genome assembly GCA_937924805.1 of uncultured Saprospiraceae bacterium. Lineage (GTDB taxonomy): Bacteria > Bacteroidota > Bacteroidia > Chitinophagales > Saprospiraceae > JAHDDO01. The sequence continues at coordinate 13,851 of CALDTZ010000114.1, read as the reverse complement.
ATATATCAAAACCTCTCTATTTGATCCACTTAAAATGAATAGCGCTGGGTGGTTTTACAGTGAGGTTGATAGCAATACGATGGCCATGCCTTATGATAAAGAATTTACACCGTACGGATATTTCAGTTTACCTGAATATCCAGCCGCTATGATGAAGTCAAATATTCATGAATTAGCCAATTTCTTGATGATGTATACGCAAAAAGGAATCTTTGAATCTACCGGGATTTTGCCTTTGGATGTTTTTGATATGATTGTACCAGCAAATATGCAAAGTGGATTTGCTTGGTGGGGAACGGATACTTGGTGGGGAGACCCTCAAGGACATTATTGGAGCCATGGAGGTTTTATGAATGGCGTTCGAACCCAATTGAATTATTATCCATCAGATAGTACTGGGTTAATAATTTTAACAAATGGAGAAGGAAACTATGCTGATATCCAGCAAGAAATAGAAAAATATATTCCCCAATTTGATGCAACGAATACGTCCAGTATTGGTGCTGTCGAGAACGAAAATGTTCAATTTTTTCCAAATCCAATATCAAATAAAGATCAACTAAATCTTCGTTTTGAAATTCAAAAACAAAGAAAAGTGAAAATCGTAGATCTAAAAGGAAAAGTGATGTTGGAAACAATGACCAATCTAGATCATGTAAAGTTGAATACTTATCTGTTGAAGCAAGGAACCTATTTTATTCATATTCAAGAGGAGGATAATAATCTATTTATCAAAAAAGTAGTTATCCAATAATAACGGATGTATTCTGGACTATACTTTTAAGTTTAATGTCACATTTACAAGTGACGGATTATTTTATTATTGAGCAAGTTTGAGTTAACGTTCCGCTTTTATTTTTAGCTTTTATTATATAATATCCTTGACCTAGTAAACGGATATCTAATAGGGTTTGTTCTGAATCTATAGTTTGTGTAAGGATGCATTTTCCCGTTAAATCATACATTTGAATAACACCAGAAGAGTTATTAGGCCATTCAATATTTAACTCCATTGAACTGGGATTAGGCCAGACTTTTAGCGTTAATGGTCGATCCAAATCTACATTTTTTACCATATTTACTTGGCCAAGTTCCATAACTACGGGAATATGATCGGACATATTCCAAAGGGTTCGAATGATTCCTTCTGGTACATCGTTATCACCAATACAATCAAGTAAATCACTATTGTAACATTGACCATTATTACCGAGTGCTTTATAGGTATCTGGCTTGTAAGCCAATGAAGATGGTTGCTTAAGATTAGAAGATATAAGAATCCAATCAAAACGATCATCAATACCGCCACCTGCGCCATTTCCGGGACTAGATGCATAGGCGGATTGGGTTAATACATCCGCGTTTTGTGCTGGATTTACAGCCCAGTTTAAGGTTTGGATAGGGTCGTGTAATTGGTTTGTCCCAGTTTCACTCACCAATAGTTTTAAAGCGGGTTCGTCTCCATCATAAACATTAAAATCCCCAGCGACTAATATTTTACTATCTGTGGGCAACGTTTCGATATGATCAATAATATATTCCGCCATTCCAAGCCTTAATTGTTCATTTGTAAAACCAGATGATGATTTTAAGTGCGTATTATAGATGTGCAAAAAAATAGAATCTTGATCGGACGAATTTCTATATAATTTGAAATAGTTTACATCACGGTAATCAGTAACTATCACGGATTCGGAAGTCAACGTAAATTTTGTATTGTTGAATATAATATTTTGTTGAAGTCTCCAATTATTTGTAGGATTACTTATTTGTTCTGCATATGTACCGCCTGAATATTCGTTTTTCCATTCATTGCATTCAGCCAGGATATTTTGAAATCCTTCTTCACTTTTTAGTTCTTGAAGTAAAAATATATCTGGTTCATAATATCGAATGATTTTTCCTAAGGTATCTGTTCTATCAATACCGCCTTCTTCCGGAAAAGTCAATATATTATAGCTCATTATTTTGATGTCTTGTCCCGTCAATGATTGAGCTTGGACGATTGAAAACATAAGTAAGAGATAGATCAGATTTTTCATAGTGGTTTTTTTAATAAAAACAATAAAACTTGCCATTGGTTACTTTGTAAAATCTAGTATTTCAATCATATTCCTGCCTTGTTTTAGTCTGTTTTTTTGTTCAAGTTTTTTCATCAATCGAGAAATAACAACTCTTGAGGAGTTCATTTCTTTTGCTATTATTCTATGTGATATCATGAGTATAGGATTATTATTGACCATTGATTTATCCGTTAAATATTTCAAGAGTCTTTCCTCCAAGCTTTTAAAGACAAGCATATCAATAGCATGAACCATTTCATTCATTCGGGTATGGTAACTTTCTAAGACAAAAGAACGCCAAGACTTATAATTAATCATCCATTTTTCCATTCGATCAATAGGAATAAACAATACCTCTGTTTCCTCTTCGGTGACCGCCTTAATAGTTGATGTCGTTTTCTTAGAACTACAATTCAACGTTACAGAGCATGTTTCTCCGAATTCAAGATAATACAACAGTAAGTCATTTTGATCCTCATCCACAGTCATTACTTTTATTGATCCAGAAATGATGAGTGGCATATGAGTAATATCGTTACCTATATCCATTATGGTTTTGCCTGCCTCAAATGTTCGTTTTTGACTGCAGTGATCTATTTCTTGAATCAAATTTGGTTCAAAAAGAAATTTAAAAGTGGACCCTAGAGTCTCCGAATAATTCTGATCATTTAAAACCTTATTCATAGCAATTCATTGATGCTAAAGTGAATATACTATAATTGTCATTTTCACTTATTGATTCATTCGACCAATCATGCAACTTACATAGGATTTTGATTTATCTATCAGTGTATTTTCCTTGTCAGCAGATGGGTAACCCATTTTAACTAAGATGTTTTCGATTTCATCAGTATGGTCTATTCCCGTTGATTCGAATCGCACTTGATTCGTTTCTATATCAACCTCTATGTTTGAAAGGTAAGATAATTCATTAAGCTTTGATTTTATGTGACTAGCACAGCCGTTACACTTTATGTTTTGAACATTAAGGGTGATTGCTTTCATAGCGTTCGTTTAGAATTTAGAAAAATTTGTTTTAATTCAATCGTTTTATTCAACGATGATCACTTTTTCCATTACATCCCCTTGCCTTATGTCATCGATCACATCTACTCCTTCGAATACACGCCCAAAACAAGTATGATTTCTATCTAGATGTGCGGTATTTGTTCTACTATGGCAGATAAAGAATTGAGAACCTCCTGTATTTCGACCAGCATGTGCCATAGATAATACGCCTTTATCATGAAATTGATTTTCCCCATCGAGTTCACAATCAATTTTGTATCCTGGACCTCCAACACCTGTTCCAGATGGACATCCGCCTTGAATTACAAAATCTGGGATTACTCTATGGAAAGTCAAGCCATCATAAAATCCTTTATTGATTAAGTCAACAAAATTTTTAACTGTATTTGGTGCATCATCGGCGAAGAATTCGATTTTCATCACCCCTTTATTCGTATGTATTTCAGCTGTCATTTTTATTCGTTTTTTGCAAAGATAATCTTTGCTTTAAGTATATATAACACAGCTAAATTAAAAAGAGTTTATTTTTTTGACGCTTGGTTGGAAATTTTGGGTTACTTGCCCAACGCGATGGCAATAGATTCTTCTGCCCACGTTTTAAGTTGGTCTTTATCTTCAAAGATATCGACTGGAACTTCCCAATAGGGCATGGTTTTTCCCGCTTTTTTCATTTGCAATGGTCCCATTCCAGCAGCAATAAATTTTTCACGATTAGAATCATTGGCTTTAAGCCTAAATTTTTCTTCGGTAATCAATCCAAACATTTTGCCGCCATTGAAAATGCCTACACCACCAAACATCCTTTTATAAGAAACCTCTTCTACCAGCGAAAGCTGGTCCGTTACAAAGTTTAATAGATCGTCAGATACTGCCATTTTTTTTATTAAAGATGAAGTTATTTTATTCCTTTACCAATCTAATTTGAAAATATGCTTCTTGATCTGAATTTAAAAGAATCTCTGTTGGAGAGATGTCTTCATAGACATAACTTTTATTATAAGTTGATAAAGGACAATTGCTTGAAGCACCACTAACTATAATATCGAGGATTTCGGCTTCAACGACCAATGTAGAACCATCCATCGTATATGTGCCTTCAATCAATTCTGTTCGGGTTTCTGGGCATGGGTTATTTAAGTCAATATCATCTGTGAAATAGGTGATTTCAAGGTATAATGAATTATCTGCTTCAAAGCAAAACCGATGACCAGATCCTGCAAATTGGTGAAATAAATCGCTCTCCACTTCTAGGTAACAATTTTCAAGCACTGAAGGAGGTGAATATTTTTCTTCTTTTTCTTCTTTTGTACAGCTAAAGCAAATAAATGCTAAGCAAAGTAAAGTGATGACATGTTTCATAATATGATTTTTTTAAAAGACCTTGTTAACCTTCAATTTGGTTGGGTTTACGTTCGAATATACCAAATAATTCGTTTCCAGCTCTTGGTGTAATGCTATTGTAGCAATCATTAAATTGAAGAATCGTAAAATAAGGGATTAGGTAAGATTCATATTCTTTTTGGTTGCCGCCGAATGGCCTTTTATTCATATCCCCAGTCAATGGCATTTTGAAATAGATTCCAACTAGTTTTCCTTTAGGTTTTATAAGTGTATGCATGGTGCGTGCATATTGAGTTCGGAGTTCTTTGGTAGGTGGAAAAGAACAAAAAAACGTTTGTTCAATAATTAAATCATATTGCCCATGATGGTCAAAAAAATTATCAAGAATAACTTGTTGAGTAGGAAAAGATGGATTCCTTTTTTTAAAAGCTTCGAGTGGCAAAGGAGAAATATCTAGAATAAAAATATTTTTAAATCCTTGACGGAATGCGTACTCTACTTCATACCCATTGCCTGCTCCTGGAAATAGGATTTTGCTGCTTTTATCTTCTAGCTGATCAAGATATTCTTTGATAGGCGTCGATGGATAACCGATATCCCACCCTGTTCGTTCTTCTTCATAACGTTTAGTCCAGTACTCTTTCATCTTTATACTTTTATCTCAATAATATTTCCAGAGGCGCGACTTTTCTCAGCGGCAAAAGCCATTAAATGACTTTCTACAGAAGCATCAATGGTGGAGCTAAGGATAGATGGATCTCTATTTTTGATCGCTTTTATCCAATCAGAAACGAGTGCCCAATCACCACCACCATGGCCACTATTTTTATAATTGCTTACTTCGTCTACGGTTACATCCCATTTGTATTGTTCTTTCGTTAGAAAGTCAGTATGAACAAATTGATTCATGTCCCCTACAATATCTCCCATCGCTCCCATAATTCTTGTTTTTCTACCATGGTACGAGGTGAACGCTTCCATGGAAAAATTTGCCGTGATTCCTCCTTTGAACTGCATAGATGCAACATAATGATCTGCTTGATCATTATCCATCTTATAAACACATCGTCCATAATCCGTCGTTTTTAGTTGGTCGAGGATAAAATCACCATGTGTACTTTCATCTTCAGGAAAATCAAAAACATACGTCCATGATCGATCTCTATGGTATACTTTGAGTGCGGAGTATGGACAAGTTTCTTCGGCGCTGCACCCGTCGGTACATCGATCAGTACTGCCTTCGGGCGCATTGCTAGCTTTAAACCACCCTAGGTCTCCAAAAGCTGCAATTTTTTCACAACTTGTCCCAATGAGCCAACGCATTATATCCATATCATGACAAGATTTTGCTAGGATTATAGGTGTCGTTTCTTTTGAGTTGTGCCAATTACCTCGCACAAATGAATGGGCCATATGGATATGTTGAATCGGTTCAAAATGATTGATACTCATCAACTGACCAAGAACACCTGAGGCTACGATTTCTTTCATTTTTTTGAAGTAAGGAGCATATCTTAGGACATGGCAGACAGCTACAATTCGTTTCGTTTTAATTGATAGTTCAAGTATTTCTCGGCATTGTTCTTCACTCGGAGATATGGGTTTTTCAAGCAAAATATCGTAGCCCATTTTTAACGCAGCCATACAGGGTCCATAGTGCAAATCATCTGGTGTGGTGATGATAATGGCATCTGCAAATTTTGGTTTTTCAAATACGTGTTCCCATGTCGTAAAGCGATGTTTTTCTTCAATGGTATGTTTCTGTGCGTATCGTTCATTACGGATGGATATGGGTTCTGCTACGCCTACAATCTTTAATTGTTTTGGATAGCTATTGGCGAAATTACCGTAGGTGTTTCCTCGGGCGCCAGCACCCAATGTGATGGCTGTAAGTGGCGAATCATATTTAGTATCGTCCAGTTTTTGAGGTATAATTTTTTGAACTCGGTCATTGGCTGTAATAAGAGAAGGTATGAGTGGTAATGATAAAGCTGTAAAGCCTAATTCTTTTAGGATGGATCGTCTTGATTTTAATGTCATAGCCTATTTTATGTCAATTAAAATAATGAATTTAATTTGGTGAAAGTTAAAATGAGGTAATAAAGAAAAAATTAAAAGCGTAATTTTAGGCAACTAAAAAGGTAAGTATGGAATCATTATACAAATTCAAATTGCAAAAGAAAATTCCTGTGAATTGGGGGGATATGGATGCATTTCAGCACGTAAATAATACGATTTACCTCAAGTGGATAGAAAGTGCAAGAGTTGATTATTTAGCTCAATTTGTTACTGGAAGATTTTCAGAAAATAATTTAGGGCCTATCCTTGCAAGGATAGATTGTCGATATGTATTTCCTTTAACGTATCCTGATACGGTAATCGTTGGCTATCGTGCTTCAGAGATATTGGAAGATCGGATTATTGGAGAGTCTAGGGTGTATAGTGAAAAGCATCAACGATTATCAGCGATATCTTACAATACGATCATGGCTTACGATTTCAAAGAACTGAAGAAAGCGGCAATTCCTAAGGAATGGAAAGAAAAGATAACCTTACTTGATTTTTAAAAACAATAACCATGGGTATAGCTGAAGAATTAGCCATTGCATTGCGAGATGCACAAAAAAATAAGCAGACAATAAAGCCTATACGAACAAAAATTGATAACAAAAATATAGGTTTAGCGTATGAAATTCAAGAAATAAACATAAGACATCGAATAGCAGCGGGTCGTCGAATTGTTGGAAAAAAAATAGGTTTGACCTCCTTTGCTGTCCAGAAACAATTGGGTGTAGATCAGCCGGATTTTGGAATATTATTGGATGATATGGCTCTCTTAAATGGTGATTCATTTGATGCCAATGAAATCCTTCAACCTAAGGCAGAAGCGGAGATCGCTCTAGTCTTGAAATCGGATTTAAAAGGAAAACATTTAGGTATCACCGATTTAATCAACGCGATTGATTATGCACTTCCAGCCATTGAAATTGTAGGTTCGAGAATTGAAAATTGGGATATCCGTATTACAGATACGATTGCCGATAATGCATCTGCAAGCCATTTTATTTTGGGCCATACTCCGACCTTACTTACCGATTTTGATATCGTAAACTGTTCGATGAAAATGTCTAAGAATGGCGATGTTGTATCAACAGGCAGTGGAAAAGATTGCATGGGTTCACCATTAAATGCCTTGTTGTGGTTAGCCAATAAAATGCGAGAAATGGATCGTCCATTACTTAAGGGAGATGTTATTTTGACTGGAGCATTGGGCCCAATGACATCTATTGAATCTGGTGATATCCTTCATGCTTCGATTGAAGGATTGGGTACAGTAGATTTTAGTTTTAAGTAAAAATTATCCTTTCAATATAAGCTAATAGAGCTGCACTTATATTGTAAGTACAGCTCTATTAGTAAAGCATATTTGCTAATAACTTTCATAATGGTAATCTCCATTTAGTGAGTTCATATTGTCATAATACGATTGATTCATATTGTACATTTGGTTGTAAGTACCCCAATCCATTCCTGAACTTCCTGAATTTGTTTTTGATTGGTCATTGTAATTTGTACCAGTATATTGTTGAGGTTGATTACTTGCTATTGCTTGTTGTCGGTAGATAGATTGATCGTAACTAGATAGTCCATACCAGTAGGTTTGTAAAGAATTCAATGTGATGCCTGCTGATTTTATTTCGCCAATTTGCTGGTTATTCATATAGGGAATTTGATTTGCTATCGTATTATACACTTGGTTTCTATATTCATTTGAAATAGGATATCCCATCATATCTCCATAAAGAAAAGATACCATATCAACATACGTATTTAAATCTTGAACGGTTACCTGATTAGAAGATTGATTGGTAGCACCCCAGTAATTTTGTGCTTGAATGGTTTGTAAAGAAAGAGTGATTAAGATAATTCCAATTAACGTTTTCATATTGTATAGTTTTAAAAGTGATTCATTACTATACAAGTGTTTGTTTCAGATAAATGTGTTACCGATTTATCCGTTTTTATTTTAAAACAATAGATTGATACTGCTAAAAAGAGTAAGATTATGGATTCTTAAAAGCAGACGTTGATGCACCTTAATCCTTTGGGATAAGGATATGTAAGGGCTTGCGCCACCATGACTGCATGGGGGCCGAGCGAAAAGCGAGCCTGAAAAAGCCTGGTCAGCGCGCCTAGCGCGATGAATCCTCCAACAAATAAATAAGAAATTAAAGTAGAGACTGAATTTTCATCGCTACGCCCATATCACCTGCAATTTTTACCTTGCCAGACATTACTGCCATCATCGGGTTGAGATCTCCTGTGGTAAGTTTAAGGAAGTTTTCTAGCGTTAAGGTCAACGTCGTATCCGCCTCTTTGTCTTCTTCTGTTACTACATTGGCTTCACCGGTACCGTCGATAAATACTTTTTGATCTCCAAAATCAAATTTCAAAGTGTTGCCTAGTGGTTTTGCTGCGTCTGCTCTTTTTGCTATATTTTCTACGATTGAACTAAATTCCATTGGTTATAATTTTTAAAAAATTAACTCTAAGTTAAAAAATGTAACCCTAGAAAAAGTATTTGAGTTCCATTAAATACGATTAGCGGCTTTCATTTTATTATTTTTAGTAAAAAAAGAGGAATGTTGAATGTTAACGATGATTTAGATGCAAATTTGGCGCTTCCCGTTTTCGCTGCTCCTATGTTTTTGGTTTCGGGACCTGAAATAGTTATAGCATGCTGTACATCGGGTGTTGTAGGCAGTTTTCCTGCATTAAACCAACGTACTTCTGAAGGATTTGAGGAGTGGCTAATCGAAATTAATGAAGGGATTCAAAAATTTGAATCGGAAACTGGAAAAAAGGCAGCCCCTTATGCTGTAAATCTAATCGTCCATAAAACGAATTTGCGAGTTCAAGCAGATCTTGCATTATGTGTTAAATATAAAGTACCGATTGTCATCACCAGTTTGGGTGCAGTCAGTCAATTAGTGGATACAGTACACAGTTATGGAGGGCTTGTTTTTCATGATATTATCAAAAAGCGGCATGCTGAAAAAGCAGCGGAGGCAGGTGTTGATGGATTAATCTGTGTATGTACAGGTGCAGGTGGTCATGCTGGGAATACAAGTCCATTCGCCCTATTATCAGAAGTGCGTAAGGTGTTTAAAAAGACGATCTTGTTGGCTGGAAGTATTTCTACTGGAACCGATATTGCTTCGGCTCTTCAGATGGGTGCTGATTATGCATATATGGGTACTCGATTTATAAATACGTCTGAAAGTCGAGCAACAGAAGAATATAAACAAATGATTATCGATTGTGAAGTCAAAGACATTCATTATACCAATAAGGTATCGGGCGTAAATGCCAATTTTATGATACCTAGTCTAACAAAAGCTGGTTTTGTTATTGACGATACGAATGCGAATGGGGGAGATCTTAAACATGGGATTGCTGAAGAAGCTAAAGCATGGAAAACCATATGGTCAGCTGGACAGGGAGTAACCTCGATTGATAATATTCCAAGCACAAAGGAATTGGTTGGTACACTAAAAAATGAATTTACAAACGCGATTGAAAGTCAAATTAAGAATACAAAAAAATATCTATAATACATGGAGATGTATACAGCAAAAGTAGAAGATAGAATCTTTGAATTAACGGAAAAAGATATTTCTTCATTGGATATGATTCCGATGGGTGATGGTTCTTACCATCTTATTCAAAACGGCAAAAAATATACGATTGAAGTGGTCCATTTTGATGAAAGAAAAAAGCAGTTGGTACTATCTATTAATCACTCATTGTTTGAAATTGGATTGGAAGATAAGTATGATAGACTTGTTGACCAGATGGGTTTATCGAAAGTAGTTGTTCATAAAATGGATAAACTCAACGCACCGATGCCAGGATTGGTTTTAGATATTATGATCAAGGAAGGCGATGAAGTTGAAGTTGGTGATCCATTACTAATTTTAGAAGCCATGAAGATGGAGAATGTCATTAAAGCTTCAGGTAAAGCAACGGTTAAGAAAATACATATCAAAAAAGGCGATGCCATTGAAAAATCACAAACATTAGTAGACTTTGAGTAGTATGAGAGAAATTAAGAAAGTACTCGTTGCCAATCGGGGAGAGATTGCTTTACGGATTATGCGCACATTGAAGAAAATGGGTATTAAATCGGTAGCTGTCTATTCTGAAGTGGATCGTAAAGCACCTTTTGTGATGTATGCCGATGAAGGTTATCTATTGGGTCCAGCGCCCTCATCTGAATCATATCTTGTCCAAGAAAAGATTATTGATATAGCTAAAAAAGCAAAGGTCGACGGTATTCATCCTGGTTACGGATTTTTAAGTGAAAATGCTGTTTTTGCGGCAAAAGTGGATAAAGCTGGTATCAAATTTATTGGTCCTTCGATTCATGCTATCGAAATTATGGGTAGTAAACTGGCAGCAAAAGAAGCCGTTTCGAAATATGATATCCCTATGGTGCCGGGTATTGATCATGCGATAGAAGATGTTAACGAAGGGTATGAATTAGGAAAAAAAATAGGATATCCAATTTTAATCAAAGCTTCGGCTGGTGGAGGTGGAAAAGGTATGCGGGTTGTTCAAGAAGAAAGTGAACTAGCCGAACAAATGGAAAGGGCTATCAGTGAAGCAGTTTCTGCATTTGGTGATGGCGCGGTATTTATGGAGAAATTTGTAACCTCGCCTAGGCATATTGAAATCCAGATATTGGCGGATGCTCATGGTAATGTTGTTCATTTATTTGAGAGAGAATGTAGCATCCAGCGGAGACATCAAAAGGTAATCGAAGAAGCGCCATCAAGCATATTGACACCATCGCTAAGAGACGAAATGGGTAAAGCCGCTGTTAAAGTTGCGCAATCTTGCCAGTATGAGGGAGCCGGTACGGTTGAATTCTTATTAGATGAGCATATGAATTTCTATTTTCTTGAAATGAATACTCGATTACAAGTGGAGCACCCAGTAACTGAGATGATTACCGGAATGGATATCGTGGAACAGCAAATATATATCGCTCAAGGTAAACCCCTTAGTTATAAGCAAGAAGATATAAAAATGGAAGGTCATGCGATGGAAGTACGTGTCTATGCTGAAGATCCATTAAATAATTTTCTTCCTTCAATAGGTACTCTTGAAACGTATAAAATTCCTAGCGGGGAAGGGATTCGTGTAGATGACGCCTTTGAAGAAGGAATGGAAGTACCGATCTATTATGATCCGATGATTGCAAAATTAGTAACCTATGCACCTACTCGGATTTTGGCTATTGAGAAAATGAATTATGCGATTCGAAATTATACCATTGAAGGAATCAAGACGACTTTACCTTTCGGACAATTTGTAATGCATCATTCTGCCTTTTTATCAGGCGATTTTGACACCAATTTTGTGTCGACTTACTTTACCCCAGAAGGACGTCAAAAAGATCAGGCAGAAGAAAAAGAATTGGCGGCAAAAGTTGCGCTGAAACTCTTTTTGGATAATTCAAAAAAATTAAAGATTTAAGAGGGATGGAAGACAAAATCAAAATACTTAACGAGAAACTTGAGCTATCCAAATTGGGTGGTGGGGAAGTACGGATTAGTAAGCAACATAAAAAAGGAAAATTAACAGCAAGAGAGCGAATTCACTTTTTATGTGATGCAGGTACCTTTGAGGAGATTGGTGCTTTAGTAACCCATCGAACGAAAGATTTTGGAATGGACAAAGAGATTATTTATGGTGATGGTGTCATTACTGGATATGGCCGCATACATGGTCGCTTAGTCTATGTATTTGCCCAAGATTTTACCGTATTTGGTGGTTCTCTTTCTGAAACCCATGCTGAAAAGATTGTCAAAATCATGGAAATGGCCATGAAAGTCAAAGCTCCAATCATTGGTTTAAATGACTCTGGAGGTGCAAGAATTCAAGAGGGAGTGCGATCATTGGGCGGGTATGCTGATATATTTTATCGCAATGTAGTTGCCTCTGGTGTAATACCACAGATTAGTGCGATTATGGGGCCATGTGCTGGTGGTGCCGTTTATTCTCCAGCTATGACCGACTTTACATTAATGGTAGAAGATACAAGCTACATGTTTGTTACTGGTCCTAACGTCGTAAAAACAGTAACGAATGAAGATGTAAGTTCCGAAGAACTAGGAGGAGCAAGTACGCATTCAACAAAATCAGGTGTCACACACTTTACAGCAGCCAATGATATTATTTGTTTGGATCAAATAAAACAATTGCTTAGCTACATGCCTCAAAGTAATGAATCTTTACCTGCTCATATTCCTTATGAAATAGGTGAAGAATATCGTTATGAATTGGATACAATTATTCCAGCTTTGGCAACACAGCCATATGATATAAAAGATGTTATCAAGGGTATCGTGGATGAAGGTTCATTTATGGAAGTGCATAAAAATTATGCTGATAATATAGTAGTTGGATTTAGTCGCATTGGAGGTCGAAGCATTGGTGTTGTGGCAAATCAACCTATGAGTTTGGCTGGTGTGCTTGATGTTGAAAGCTCGAAAAAAGCGGCAAGGTTTGTTCGTTTTTGTGATTGTTTTAATATTCCATTGCTGGTATTGGTGGATGTGCCCGGATTTTTACCAGGGACAGACCAAGAGTGGAATGGGATTATTACCAATGGTGCTAAATTGTTGTATGCTTTTAGCGAAGCGACCGTACCAAGAATATCTGTGATTACTAGGAAAGCCTATGGTGGAGCTTATGATGTGATGAATTCTAAGCATATTGGTGCTGATATGAATTTTGCTTGGCCTACAGCCGAAATTGCAGTTATGGGGGCTAAAGGTGCAAGTGAAATAATTTTTCGAAAAGAGATCGGAGCATCCGATGATCCAGCAAAAAAGCTGCTAGAGAAAGAAGCAGAGTATGCCGAAAAATTTGCCAATCCGTATAGTGCTAGTGAGCGAGGATTTATCGATGAGATTATTCTACCAAATGAAACACGACGAAAACTAATTAAAGCGTATGCAATGCTTGAAAGTAAGGAGGTGGAAATGCCATATAAGAAGCATGGCAATATTCCTTTGTAAGTTTTATGAATGATCTTTTTCTTAGATCAAAAGAACCAAAAATCAAGGCTTCAATCTTTCTGATCAACGTTCTTTTTCATAAATGTTGAATAAAAATAATTGGCTTCCTATGTCGGATATTTTTCTTTTACCTACATTTAATCAAATACTGTTGGAAAGCTTGTATGCCGAATCATTTATGGTTTTTGTTATTTTCTGATTACGAACTTAGGTTGATGTATTGTTCTATGATTGTTCTTTTGCTTAGATCAAAAGAACCAAAAATCAAGGCTTCAATCTTTCTGATCAACGTTCTTTTTATAAATGTTGAAATAAAAATAATTGTCTTC
>CALDTZ010000113.1 GCA_937924805.1 uncultured Saprospiraceae bacterium | reverse complement strand
CTAATGATAGAATTAATCCAGTTTCCGTATCTAATAGCGTTTGCAGGCTTAGTAATCGTACCATCTGCAGCAACTTCAGCTGGAGATAAAACATGTTGCATTTCAGCGAAATCGATTCCGCCAGCAAAATGACCAACGATTGGCATAATGATATCGTTAACGAAACCATTTACAACTAATCCTACTGCACCAGCAAGTATAACAGCAATTGCGAAATCAATCACATTTCCTGTCATAATAAATTCTTTAAATTCTTTTAACATCTTTTTAATTTTGGTTGGTTAATAAAGTTCTCAAAGTTTAGACTTCAAAACTACTGTATTAAGTACATATATATATAAATTTTAACAATTTATATTTTATACACATATGTTTAATGTTGTACTATAATTACTTATAGGTGTAGAATCTTACTAATGTTTAATTAAAAACAACCGTTTTGTTTTTATAGGTAAGTACTTTGTGATTGATGTGAGCCCAAATTGCTTCGGATAATACTATTTTCTCTATGTCTGTTCCTTTTCTTTTCATTTCGGCAATGCTTTCTCTATGTGAAATAGGGATCACATTTTGTGTGATAATCGGCCCTGCATCTAAATCTTCAGTTACATAATGAGCTGTTGCGCCCATAAATTTTACACCTCTTACATAAGCAGATTTGTAAGGGTTCGAACCAGGGAATGCCGGTAAGGACGAATGATGAATATTTATAATCTTATTCGGATAGTGCAAAATAAAATCACCACTCAATATTTGCATATACCTTGCAAGGATAATTAAATCTATTTTATATTCTTGAAGCAATTTTAATTCTTTCGCTTCTTGTTCTTTTTTATTTTCTTTTGTTATAGGAATGTGATAAAAAGGTACATTAAATTTTTCAGCTACAGGGGCAAATTTGTCGTGATTGCTAATGATAAGTGGAATTTCAATATCCCATTTTCCAGTATCATAACGACTGAGGATATCATAAAAGCAATGCGAATATTTTGAGACGAACAGCGCAACTCTAGGCTTTGTTGAAGAATAATTGAGTTGCCAGTTTAATGTATATTTTTGGCCTACTAAGGTTGTAAAAAAGTCTTTGATTTTGTCTTTGGGAATTGAAAAGCCTTCAACATACCATTCTGCACGAATAAAAAAATGCTGGCTATCAGGATCTACATGCTGATCTAGTCGAACTATATTTCCATTATTTTTAAATAGAAAATCAATAATATCATAAAAGATACCATCTTTATTTTCGCAATGTGCTAGTAAAATCGCTGTTTCTCCTGATTGCATTCTATTGTATTTTATAGTCCAAAAATAGAGTTGTTTTTTGGGAATTTTAATATTTACCAATTTTATGCTGATGAGATTATGAATTTTTATTTTCTACATTTGCATACAAATGCAAAATGCTCACTTTAAAATAGTAACTACACATTTTGAAGGTCCATTTGATCTCTTATTATTTTTTATTGAACGAGATGAGTTGGATATTCAGGATATACCTATATCTCAGATCACAGATGATTTCCTACAATATATTCAAAAATTAGAAAAAGTAAATATTGATTCAGCGAGTGAATTTATTCTTGTAGCATCTAAGTTGATGAGAATAAAGGCGAAAATGCTCTTGCCTAGAAAGGAAATTGATGAGTTTGGCAATGAGGTAGACCCAAGAGAAGAACTGGTTCAAAAGCTATTGGAATACAAAAAATATAAAGAAACCATAGATTCTTTTAAAAATTTGGAGTTAATTCGTTCAACGAGATTAGAAAGAGGAAACCTTAAAAATGAACTCAAAAAAATAGGACAAAAAGCACTCGTCGATATAGAACTTGAAGGTTTAAGCTTGTTTAAACTATTTAATGCATATCAAAAATTACTTGCCAATGTCGAAAATCGACAACGAAAAGCAATTCATAATGTCATTTCATATCCATTTACTATAGAAACGCAGCAAACGTTAATTTATAAAAAACTAAAAAAGTTTGATAAAGTAGATTTTCAGAATCTTTTTGCTCCTATTAAAACTAGAATTGAAGCAATTATCACCTTTTTAGCAATTTTAGAGATGATTAATAGTGCAGAAATTAAGGTTTTGTCTACAATTGAGCCCAATTCTTTGATTCTCACCAAAACATCGTAAGCTTAATAAATCTATTTTCCAATTATAAGAAGGTGTTTTGCTTTTATACTAAACAATCATTGGGTTTTATTCTGTTTTCTTAAAATCTAAAATAGTATTGATAAACTATTGATTACTATTATTTTTATTTTAAAAAAATCATACCTTTGCCACTTTATTATGATAATCCATTTTTAAGTATAATTCCTCATAAGATATGGCAAATATTGGGCACATAAAGCAAATAATTGGACCGGTAGTAGACGTTAGTTTCGCTGGAGAAAATTCAACGTTACCAAACATTTACAATTCATTAGAAATAAAACGTGAAGGTCAAGAACCTTTAGTTCTCGAAGTTCAACAACATTTAGGTCAAGATAGTGTTCGAGCTATTGCGATGGATGCAACAGAAGGGCTAACTAGAGGTACTGAAGTGATTGACTCTGGTACAACAATTGCGATGCCGATCGGTAATCAGGTTAAAGGACGATTATTTAACGTAGTAGGAGAAGCGATTGATGGTATCGGATCTGTTCCCAAAGGAGACAATGCATACAGTATTCATAGAACGCCTCCTAAGTATGAAGATTTATCAACAGAGACTGAAGTGCTTTTTACAGGTATTAAAGTAATTGATTTGATTGAACCCTATTCAAAAGGTGGAAAAATTGGATTGTTTGGTGGAGCCGGTGTAGGAAAAACGGTATTAATTCAAGAGTTAATTAATAATATCGCCAAAGGATATGATGGTATTTCTGTATTTGCAGGAGTAGGAGAGCGTACGAGAGAAGGAAATGATTTGTTGAGAGAAATGTTAGAGTCTGGTATTATTGACTATGGTGAAGATTTCATGCATGTAATGGAAGAAGGAGGATGGGATTTGTCAAAAGTGAATACAAAGAGTTTAGAGAATTCAAAAGCTACTTTTGTATTTGGACAAATGAATGAACCACCTGGAGCAAGAGCAAGAGTAGCACTTTCAGGACTTACTTTAGCAGAATATTATAGAGATGGAGATTTAAATGATCCAACGGGAGGTAGAGATATCTTATTCTTTATTGATAATATATTTAGATTTACACAAGCTGGTTCTGAGGTTTCTGCCTTATTGGGTCGGATGCCTTCGGCGGTAGGATACCAACCTACCTTAGCTACAGAGATGGGTGTGATGCAAGAAAGAATTACATCAACTAAAAGAGGTTCTATTACATCGGTACAAGCGGTTTATGTGCCTGCAGATGATTTAACGGATCCAGCACCAGCAACAACGTTTGCTCACTTAGATGCAACAACAGTATTGAGTAGAAAATTAGCTTCACTAGGTATATATCCTGCAGTAGATCCTTTGGATTCTACTTCAAGGATTTTGGATCCAAACATTATTGGTGAAGAACATTATAATACAGCTCAAAAAGTAATTGGAATCCTTCAACGTTACAAAGAATTGCAAGATATTATTGCCATTCTAGGTATGGAGGAGCTTTCAGAAGAAGATAAACAAGCGGTACATAGAGCGAGAAGAATCCAACGATTCTTATCACAACCTTTCCATGTTGCGGAACAATTTACAGGATTGAAAGGAGTATTAGTACCTATTGAAGAAACAATTAAAGGATTCAATATGATATTGGATGGGGAGATGGATGAATATCCTGAAGCTGCCTTTAACTTAGTTGGATCTATTGATGAGGCAATCGAAAAAGGTAAGAAAATCATTGCTGAAGCGGCTAATTAATAAAGGAAGGAACATATGAATTTATTAGTATTAACACCAGACAAGGAAATTTTCAACGGAGATATTCAATCTGTGAAAGTACCTGGAGTAAATGGGCAATTTGAAATTCTAAGTAATCACGCACCTTTAGTTTCAGCATTAACAATAGGTGAAGTTAGAATCATTGCAGAAAAAGGAGATAAGACTACATTTAATATAGAAAAGGGATTTATTGAAGTTATCAATAATGAAGTATCCTTGTTGGTTCAAGGAGTAACGATGTAATTCTTTAAAAAAATAGATATTGATTAAAGCTATATTCTTAATTTAGAGTATAGCTTTTTTTAAACACATCATTCATTTTGAAGACGTATTTTAAAAGTTATCAACTTGTATTTTAAAACGAATATTTGAAAACTGCGTAATGAAAGAAAAAATTGATCACTTATTGGAAAAAGTAACCCAAGACAAAACCAGTAGTATTGTTTCTTCAGCGCTACTCATCTTAGTTAGCTTATTTCTCTTGGGGATTATATTATATTATGTGAAGTTTGGCTTTAGTGGATATATCCTATTTTACATGTTATTTTTAATTGTAGGTATTTTGTATTATCGCTTTTCTTTAATGGAATTTCTTAAGGACGTGGATGAAGCATCAAATTATAAGGTACATGAAAATGTTGATGACGGCTTATTTCAACGTTCAAAATCAAATTACATATCAAAAGGTATAAATCTAAAATTGATGAGAGTCATTTTAATTCAGAGATTATATTTATGTCTTTGTCCTTTACTTTTATTAATGTTTAGTGAAATAATAGTTGGACCATCTTTATCATTTGGTAATTTTTTAATGCGACTTATATTAGGTGTTTTGGTAGGTGGCTTGTTTTGGTATTTCTTTTTTAATAAGGATAAGGAAGAGTTATACGAGTTTCAAGACGAATCAGATCTGATTCAACGAAAACTATAAACTACGTTTTTATACCAGGAAAGGTAAAACCAAGAGTTGAATAATAGTCTAAAATTTTAGGAAGGACATAAATCACTTTTTCCTTCGCCTTTATACTATCATGGAAAACGATAATAGACCCTTTTTTTGCAGACTTTATAACATTATCATAGCATTTTTTTTTGTCGATGCATTCATCAAAATCACCACTTAGTACATCCCACATTACAATTTTATAGTCTTTTAGTAAAGTTTTGGCTTGACTGGGTTTTATACGACCATAAGGAGGTCTAAAAAGTTGTGATTTAGCCAAAACGGCCCCTTTTTGTACGTTGCTAAAATAGTCATTGTTTGATGTTGACCATCCGGATAAATGATTAAATGTATGACTACCTATCGTGTGACCTTCTTTTTTTATTTTGTCAAACAATCTGGGATGCTTTCTAATATTATCTCCTACACAAAAAAATGTTGCTCTGGCATTGTATCTTCGCAGAATACTAAGAATTTGTGGTGTGGTCTCTGGAATAGGACCATCGTCAAAAGTTAGATAGATCACCTTGTTTTTCGACGAAAATCGCCAAGTTAGATCGGGAAATAAATTTTGGATATACTGAGGAGTCTTAACTAAATACATTGATTGCTGAAAGATGTCAAACAATAATACGGCAAAAGAAAGATTCCGTTGGTTAAAAATTGAATTAAATGAAAAATGAAAATATAAGACTAAGGTTTGCACCAAGCCCTACAGGCCCTTTACATATTGGAGGTGTTCGTACAGCACTATATAATTATTTGTACGCAAAAAAGAAAGGTGGAACATTCATTTTACGAATCGAAGATACAGATCAAACTAGATATACGGAAGGGGCAGAGGCTTATATAAAAGATGCCTTAGCATGGCTAGGAATGACCTTTGATGAAGGTCCAACTGCTGGAGGAGACTATGGTCCTTATAGACAATCGGAGCGAAAAGAAATGTATGCTCAATATGCAAAGCAACTAGTTGATCAAAATCAAGCATACTATGCATTTGATACATCTGAAGAATTGGAAAAAGCGAGAGAAAGAGCAAAAGAAAGAGGAGAGCACTCAATGAAATATGATAGTTCGAGTAGGTATGAAATGCGAAACAGTTTGACCTTATCAAAAGAAGAAACAACAGCACTTTTGGAAAAGGGAGAAAATGTTACCATAAGACTTAAAGTACCTAAAGATGAAATCATAAGTTTTGAAGATGAAGTAAGAGGGAAAGTATCATTTAATTCTAATGAATTAGATGATAAAGTAATCTTGAAAGGGGATGGTATGCCAACCTATCATATGGCTAATATCGTCGACGATCACTTGATGAAAATTAGTCATGTTGTCAGAGGTGAGGAATGGTTATCAAGTACTGCACATCATGTGTTGATGTATCGATTTTTTAATTGGACACCACCAGTATTTGCGCATTTGCCACTTATATTAAAACCATCAGGAAAAGGAAAGTTGAGTAAAAGGGATGGAGCAAAATTTGGTTTTCCAGTTTTCCCTTTATTGTGGGAATCTAAGGACGAAGATGACTATCTAGGGTTTAGGGAGGCCGGTTTTTTACCGGAATCACTTCTCAATTTTTTACTTTTACTTGGATGGTCGTCTGGTGATGATGTAGAAAAGTATACTGTTGATGATATGATTGCTAAGTTTGACCTTAATAGAATTATTAAAAGTGGAGCAAGATTTGATTATGACAAAGCAAAATGGTTTAATCAACAGTATATCATTGAAAGTTCGTCATCTTATTTGTTGCCATTGGTAAAGGCTGAATTAGCAAAACATACAATTAGTAGAGAAGATGATTTTGTGTTAAGGCTAATTGAATTGATGAAAGAGCGAGTGGAGCTTTTACCTGAATTTTATAGTAAATCGACCTTCTTTTTTCAAAGGCCTACATCCTATGATGAGAAAGGTGTAAGAAAAAAGTATAAAGTTGAAAATCAAAACCATTTTGATGCATTATCCCACGCAGTGGAATCTTTGAATTCTTTTACATCTTTGGAACTTGAAAAATTAGTAAAAGCTTATATTGAAAATAATGAATTAAGCTTTGGAGCAATATTTCCAGTTCTTCGAATAGCAACAACAGGTTCGATGCAAGGCCCAGATCTTTTTGGTACATTGGAACTCCTTGGTAGGGAAGAAGTGTTAATAAGATGGAAAGCGTTTTTCCAATTCGTAAATCCTAAAGGATAATGACAAAAAAGAAAGGAACAAAAAAATTAGACACCCACGAAGACCTTAGTAACTTCGATCTGAAAATCAACAAATTTGGTCAGATCGAAAGCAATTATGATATTGATAAGGTCAATGACTTCCTAAATAATAATATTGTAGATAAGAAATTAGGGAATAAAATTTCTGAAGAAGAATAAGGAATAGACGTCGTACAAAGATTTATCGTTCTATTAATATTATTAGTCTATAATAATTTCGGTATTTTACGATAATCTTTATACCAAATGAGAATGCAATCCTTATTCAATATTGGCTTTATGCTATTTTGTTCCCAGGTTCTTTTTGCCTCTGGTATTGCATCTATTGACACAATAAGGCCGATTATTACCATTCAAGCAAGTTCTGTTGATTTTCCATGCAGTGGAGATATTGCTACAGATTTTACTATGTGGTACGATACTGCCGGTGGTGCTATTGGTTCTGATAATAGTGGGCCAGTAAGTTGGATTTCAACCATTCCGTATATCGATGCTTTAAATTTGGTTGAAAACGGAACAGAAGGAAATTGTGGTACTACTGCCTCTTTATTACTTGGCTTTATAGCTATGGATACTTGTGGAAATACAAGTTTGGATACAACATTTGCATTCTATACAACAATAGATATTGTCAAGCCGACATTGATCACACCTGCACAAGATTTGGATGTTGCTTGTGATTTTGGAGTAGATGATTTATTAGATGATTGGATTCAAAATCATGCGTCAAGTATGGCTATTGATGAATGTGGTGATGTAATTTGGGAAGAGTATATTTGGTCAGATAGTAATGGCAATAATGGTTTTGGTACCACAGCTGAAGATGACGGCATTGAAATCAATCCTGAAGATTGTACTTGGCATGTAAATGTTTCCTTTTTTGCAAAAGATGAGTGTGGAAATTTAGCTATAACAACGGGTACTTTTTCTGTAATAGATAGTTTGCCGCCCTCTATTTTTCCTTTGCCTGAAGATTTGACAGTAGATTGTAGCGAGGTTCCACCTTTGGAGTCATACCAAATTATTGATGCATGCGATGGAGAAGTAGGAGCGATTATAAACGAAGAAACTACTCAAAATCCTTCTGTAGATAGTTGTTCCCATTCCAATTATTTGATTTATAGAGAGTGGATTTTTGAAGATAATTGTGGTAACCGAGATACTATGGAGCAGAATATTGTTGTCATTGATACATTACCACCTACTGTTAATGTTCAACCTGTACTCTCTTTATCATGTACCTCAGATATTACTGATTATACCTTATTTTTTAATTTAAATGATGATTGTGGCCCAGTAGAGATTGATTATGTGGATGGAGAAACGACCTCTACTCAATGTGTCCAAACATTTGAAAGAACGTGGTCAATCCGTGATGTATGTGGTAATGAGTTAATCTTTTTACAAGACATTTCTTTGCAAGATACGGAGGAGCCTTTTATCTCAGCTACGGCACAAGATCTTATGATTCCATGTGATTCTGAGGCTTCATTAAATACACTTGTTACCCAATGGATCGAAAATTTAGGTGGAGCCGTAGCGAATGATGGCTGTTCGGAATTAAGCAGCTTTGTTGCTAGTCCAGATAGTTATGATATAAATCAACCTTCAACATTTCCTGGAGATCCAATTAGTACTTTATTTAATATTGTTTGTGAAGATAGAGCAGGAGGTATCTTTTATGAAGAAAGTGTAGATTTTGTTTTCTTTGATGCTTGCGGAAATGCGGTTAAGTCACAAGCGAATATTATACTTCTAGATACAATTCCTCCAACGTTTGTTGATTGTGAATCTAGTTTAAATATTTCTTTAGAAAATAACCTTTGTGAAGTTGAAGTAGATATAGAGATACCATCTGTAGAAGATAACTGCACATTCAATACTGGAATTTTTCAAGATTCAATACAGCAGGAAATTTTTTCCACGGCTCCGGGTAATCAATCTGTAATTATCAATCCAGTCAATTTTGTTTTTGGACCTTATAATTCAAATACCATATTTCCTTTAGGTACAGGAGAAATTCAAATCAATTTTTCTCAACTTGATATGAATGGTCCACAAGAACGATTTGTCATTGAAGTAGAAGGAAATATTTTAGATACAACAGATATTATAAGTCAAGAATGTGGAGATACGACGTTTTTAATACAAAATATTTCGGATGAAAATTGGAATCTTTGGTTGAGTGATGAGTTTTTAGAAATTAATCTTAGTCCTTTACAACCAGATCCCGGAATCCTAGGTATTAATGATGTTTGTCAAGGCTCAAATGTTTCGCTATTGCTTTCTTTCCCTCTACAAACCAATATTCAAACCCAAATTGAATATTCGTTAAATAACGGGCAAGTAACACCAATACCAAATGATACTTTATTAAAATTGACTCTAAGTGAAGGTATCCATTTAATAGATTTTATTGCAACGGACTGTGGAGGGAATAAAACGATTTGTACTCGTGAAGTAGAAATTACTGATGGGTTTCCTCCAATGATCGACTGTCCAGCTGATACAGTAATCGTGTTGGATATTGGAACATGCATAGTGGATTATACCCTAAATCCAGACTATTCTTATGTGGATAATTGTTTAGGAGAAAATATAGTCACGCTGCAATCACCACAGGATATAAGTAATGGATTTTTATTATTCGAATTTGATGAAGTTGAAGCCGTTTATCAAGCGAATGATGTAGTGTTTGAGTTTGATGTTCCTGAGATTTTAGGGTTAAACTATAATCCATCCGTTCGTCTTAATTTTCAAATTGATTTAAGCGAAGGATCCAATGTGGAATTGTTTTCAGAAAATGGTCAAGCTCTTCAAATAATCGATGAATCATTAGGTTGTTTCCCGCAAAAAGGGACTAATTATGATATAAATATTGATGATTTTACAACGTGGTCAGAAGATGGATTGATGTCTTTTACACTTGCTGTCAATGGTATTGTAAATCCTTGTGATCAAGTGGATTTAAATGGATTGGATGGACTTAGTTTTGCCCAATTGGAATTATCGTACAGTGAAGTGCTTCCTTCTATTAATATTACTGGAGATACAGTTATATCTACCTTTTTTACAGACATCACGATGTCCCCAAATTTTGAATTTCAGCAAGGTTCATATGCAATTGAATACGTAGTTGAAGACAATTCTGGGAATGAAGCAAGTTGTACATATAACCTTACCATTACAGATGAAGAAGACCCAACAATTGAATGTATCAATGCAACTACTGTATTTTTACATCCTAGTGGACTAATTGATTTTGAATTAACAGAGGAAGCGTTTGTAACGTCCAGCTCAGATAATTGTGGCATAGAGTCTATGGTGTTTGAACCATCCTTCTTTACATGTGATGATGCAGATACACAACCTTTTATTCAAGCGATAATTAGTGATCCAAGTGGTAATAAAGATACATGTACAACGAAGGTTAATGTTAAAAACTATGAACTCCTGCCTACCTTTTCATCTGGACTATGTATCGGTGATACATTACAGCTTTTCTCAAATGTTCCAGAGGCACCGATAGCTGATGCTTATACATTCTCTTGGTCAGGACCTAATAGTTTTGTTTCCAATATAGAAAACCCATTTATTGTAAGTCCTGATGCGTCGTATTCGGGTACATACACTTTTACAGTTGAGGGATTTAATGGTTGTATTAGTACTTCAAATATTGAAGTTCAGGTAGAACAACTTTCGGAGCCAAATCTGATTTCGAATGATTTTGTTTTTTGTGAAGGTGAAAGTACGTTACTTAATTCTACTTTTTATACAGGTGATATAAGTTATGAATGGTATGAAGGTTTACCGCCAAATGGGATTCTTTTTGAGGAAAGTAATGGCCCAAGTATAGAAATTTCTCCAGTTCAAGGAAGTCATATGTATTATGTACTTGCTGTAGGAACAGAATGTAGCTCTAGTCCTTCTCCAGTAATCGAAATTACGGTTGTAGAAAAACCAACGCCAAGTATTACAGATCCATTTATATCTGTTTGTGAGGGTGAACCTATTTTATTTTCATCCGATATTTTTGATGAAAATTTTGTTTATAATTGGATCGGACCAAATGGATATTTAGGATCCGGACAATTCCCCGAGGGGATAGAAAGTGCAATCGAGGAAAACCAAGGGACATATACATTATCAATAGAAAATCAAGGATGTATTTCAGATACAGCTAATTTTCAAGTGACGGTATTTGATAAGCCTCCAAAACCAATTATAAATGGAGAGTCTCTCATTTGTGAAGGAAGTAACTTTTTTTTAAGTGTGACCAATATTACGACTGCTGACAAATACGAATGGTACAAAGACGGTGTTTTCTACAGTACTATCTTAAATAATAATAGTTTGAATGTGCCACTGGCTTTTTCAACACTTAGTGGATCGTGGCAAGTGATAGCTATTGAAGGTGCATGTGAATCTGATTTTTCGGAGAGTATAACAGTTGTTGTAGAACCGAAAATACCTATTGGAGCGAATAATAACGGACCTGTTTGTGAAGGGGATTCCGTCCAGTTAAATGTTTCATTTATACCCGATGCATCTTATGTGTGGGAATCTCCAGCTAATGATATCTTTTTGGGGCAAAAGCCAATCATATTTGGTACAGCTGGAGAATATTCGGTAACCTTAACGACAGCGAATGGATGTACAAATACAAGTGCAACAACGGTAGAAATAATAGACGTTCCTTCGATCAATTCAGTTAGTAATTCTGCTCCAATTTGTCTGGATGGTCAAACTGATATTCAGTTTTTATCTTCAGTATTTCCGGAAGGTGATTATGAATATATTTGGTCTGGACCGGGATTTGTTTCAAATGAACCTGATCCGGTTTTAGAAAATGCTACAACGCTAAATAACGGAAATTATACACTTCAAGTAATTAACCAAGGCTGTAATGCAGAATCTTCAACAACGGTTGTCGAAATGATTGAAACGCCTATTTCACCAATCATTATTGAAGTATTAAATACGTGTCAAGGAGAAAATATGGTTGTAAAATCAAATTACCCTAATAATTCAAATCTTACGTTTGAATGGGTTATTCCAACAGGAATTGTTACAAACCAATCTTCAGAACTAATCATAAATAACGTTCTTGAAATACACGAAGGAAACTATCGAGTGAGGGTAATAGAAGAAGGATGTGAATCTGTTTTTTCAGATGATTTTTTCATAGAAGTATTTAATTTTCCAAGCCCACCCATAATAGTTGGAACCAACCAACTTTGTGAAGGTGAAACGATTACACTCTCTACAAATAGTATAAATAATGCGACTACATGGTTTGGCCCAAATGGATTTGAAGCTACAGGTACAACCTTAGAAATATTTAATTGTACATCTATCCACGAAGGAAATTATACCGCTGTTTTTGAAGAAAATGGCTGTATTTCAAATGTTTCCATCCCTTTTAATGTAGATATTATTCCAATTCCAAATGCACCAATAATCCCGATCAATAAGGATACCATATGCCGTACCCAACTAGGGAATTATACGTTTTGTTTGGAACCATCTAGCGTGGATACATTTGATCAATTGATGATGGTTGATATCGAAAATTCAGATGCACTATTTGATCAATCGGATTACTGTTTCAGCATTAACTTAGCCGATAGTGATTTGGAAAGTTATAATTTTGGAATTTTTGGATTTATAGATGGGTGTGAATCTCCTCAATCTGAAATAATCACACTTACGGTTTTTGATGACATTTCTCTAATAGCCAGTATCAACAATGAAGATATTTATGCTTGTGATTCTATCGTCTCAAATATTGAAGCTATTGTGCCATCAGCGGATATAAATATTCTATGGACTAGCACAGATACAATGGTTTCTATTACTAACCCTAATTCTGCAATAACGGATATTAAGCTATTAGAAAAAGGAATTTATCAACTAATTTTGGAAAGTTCGCATGTACGTTGTGGTTTGATCGGTTATGATACAATTCAAATTATTTTTGAAGATGAAATACAAGCTTTTGATGACCTTACTACCCTCGATTTAGATGAAGAAATATCCATCTCAATTTTTGATAATGATGAAAGTGTCAATGATTTTTCATTTGAAGTTATATTTGAACCTAGTAACTTAGAATATGAATTTGATGGTGATCAACTAGCAGTTTTAAGTGGAAATGTTTTTGTTGGTACGGATAGTTTACTGTATGAGATATGCAGTAATGAATGCCCGAATATTTGTGATGAGGCAGTTGTCATTTTTCAAATTGGAGATGCTACAAATTGTTTTGTTTCTAATGTTATTACACCTAACAACGATGGCTTTAATGACTATATCGTAGTTCCTTGTTTAAATGCCGGGTTGTATCCAGAAAATAAATTAACAATATTCAATCAGTGGGGTGATGAAGTATTTTATGCTCAACCCTATGAAAACAATTGGGATGGGCGTTATAATGGAGAGTATTTACCGTCCGGCACCTATTTTTATATTTTAGAATTAAACAGTAGTAGACAGGAATTACATGGCTTTATAATCCTTCAAGAATGAGAATAGAATTACTCGCTATTTTTTGTTTAATGTTGACTTTACAATTGAACGGTCAACAAGATGCATTGCATACTCAGTTTGGATATAACAAATTGGTAATCAATCCAGCATTTGCTGGTAAAGAATACTATTCATCAGTTTCTGTTATGGTAAGAGATCAATGGAATGGGTTTGATGGTGCACCCAATCATCAACTTATCTCAGCATCTATACCATTGCAAAAATCTAAAGTAGGATTAGGTTTCATTGGATCTAGATCTTCAATAGGTATAGAAGATAGACTAGAACTTAAAGGTATCTATGCGTATCAAATTCGTTTAGGATTATCAAGATTACGTCTTGCATTACAAGCTACAGGGAGGAGATATAGTATTGATTTTACGGACGATAGACTTTTGGCAATTGATGGTGTAAACGAAGATCCAGGACTTGTATTTCAAAATTATAATATCAATACATTCAATGCTGGGATTGGAGCACTTTACACGATTAAGAAAATGTACTTTGGTCTTTCAGTTCCAAGACTTCTAAATGCTCAATACGGTCAAGATAGGATTAGTGATTTTACAAGAGAAGAACGTATAATGTATGCAATGTTTGGGTACATATTTACGGTTAACGATAAAGTACAACTTACATCTCAGGTTTTGTATAAAGCGACAAAAATAGCTCCTTATGATTTAGATATTCAAGGAGGTTTAATATACAACGAAGATTACCATATTGGATTAAATTTTAGATCAGGAGGAGGAAATGAAAATAGGGGAGAATCTTTAGCACTAATTATTGGGTTAGAACCTACAAGTCAACTGTTTTTTGGGTTTGCCTATGACTTTACTTTTTCAAAAATTCGGCGACATGAAACAGGAACGCTGGAGGCTATTTTACAATATAACATAGGTAAGAAATCTGATTCATCACAATATATTACAAATCCAAGGTACTTTTGATAACTAGATCAATCATATTATTTAGTGTTTTTTTATTCATTGGACAAATTGGCCAAAGCCAAGAAGTGTACTTAAATGTTGAAAATTTTAGTAGTGCTTCTATAACATTCCAAGAAAAAATTAATACTGATGCATTGGAGTTTAGTCCAACATTCTGGAATGATTTGATCGTATTTGTTCAAAGTAATAATAAGGATAATTTAATCGATCGTCAGATAGGAACTTCCTTTTTTAATTTAAAATTTGGAGCTCAGAATGCGAACAATGATATAATAAAGTCCGCCTTTTTTCCTAAATCAATAAATACTGATTTTCATGAAGGACCAGGGTCATTTGATGATAGAAATAATTTTTATTATACCAGCGATAATATTAAAGATGGACGATTAATAAAGGATGACTACGGAGTAGTCAACCTTCAAATTTATACTACAACAAAGGAAAATAATGATTGGAAATACCCCACTAAGTTAGCCTTTTGTAAAAACGAATTTTCTTATACGCACCCAGCTATTTCTGCAACGGGTGACACATTAATATTTGCATCGAATGCCCCTCCTTCAAAAGGGGATATGGATTTGTTTATAACAATAAAAAAAGGAAATACTTGGTCTGAGCCGATAAGACTCAGTGAATCTATTAACTCACCTGGAAACGATTGGTTTCCAAGTATCTACAAGAATTATTTATT
Organism: uncultured Saprospiraceae bacterium; assembly: GCA_937924805.1. Classification (GTDB taxonomy): domain Bacteria; phylum Bacteroidota; class Bacteroidia; order Chitinophagales; family Saprospiraceae; genus JAHDDO01. Next base: position 3,775 of record CALDTZ010000113.1, on the reverse strand, counting down.
TTTCGCTTCGGATAAAGGAGGGAATGACTTAGATATATTTTTGACCGACTTAGATTCTCTGAATAATGTAATTAGAATTCCTGAACCTATAAATTCTGAATTTGATGATTTTGGGATAAGTATCAACACAACTTCAAACTTGGGATATTTTAGTTCAAATAGATCGAATAATGATGATATCTATAAATGGGAAGTGGATGAGACTATTTTCGACATCAAAGAAAATCCCAAATACAATTTCAGGTTTGCAATCGAATCAAAAGAACGGGTTCCTTATTCGATTGAATTAAAATGGATAGACGCAGACAAAATTAGAAGGAATGATTTAAATAATTGGAAATTAAAAGATCAATATTTGTTATATGATTTAAAAAATATTGACTTTGAAGGTGTGCTAGATACAACAATAGTGCAATCAGATTTGTCATTATATTTAGAAGGGGAAAAGATATTTTTCTATTCAATTATGGGAGAAGGATTTAAACCTTATTTGGGGTCTACCATTTTGACAAATGATGATTCTATTTCAATAAAATTGGTGCCAATACCTAAATTGGTTAAGCCAAAGCCTGCAGTTCCAAAACCTATTGTAAAGAAGATTTTAGATATTCCAGTAACAAGAGGAGCAGTGATTGTATTTGATAATATTTACTTTGAATATGGGAGTCATGATTTAAGGAGTGATGCTCAAATTGAATTGGATCTTTTAAAAGAAGCAATGTTTGGTGATCCTAAAATTAAGGTACAGCTAAGTGCCCATACTGATGCAAGAGGAAGTGAGCAATCCAATCAAATCTTATCAGATAAGCGTGCTCAAGCCGCTAAATCTTATTTAGTACGCTCAGGAATTGAATCTAATCGAGTATATGCCATTGGTTTTGGTGAGTCAAGATTGAGAAACCATTGTGATGATGATGTCGAATGTTCTAATGAAGAACATAGATTCAATCGAAGAGTTGAAGTTAAAATCTTAGAAAGTAAATAGTGTTAATGTTTTAATAGATTAAAAACAAAACACTTATATATGCCATATTAATTTAATATGTTTGTATTTTCACCTTTCTAACACTAGCTATACTTTACTATCCCAAGTCAGTATTTCATTTTATAATTGATTATACTGTATTTATGAGACTGATGAGCGAACTAAAGTCAAAGGCTAAAACTTCCCTTTCGTTATCAAATTTATTATTTATTATTGTTGGATTATTATCTACCACTTCATTGTTGTCTGCAAATGATATTGGTATTACATTTGATTTTCTTACATCAAAACAGTCTTCAATAAGTAATTCAGATAGTCTTACTTACCCTTTTGTTGCAATGAATGCCCATATTACGGATACTGTTGGAACGAAATTAATTTTTAATATTGAAACAAGCTTAGAGTCAAAAAAATTTAATAATGTTGAGGGTCTTAAGGTTTTTCACAAAGGGACAAATTTCTTAGTTGATGCTTCAATTAATGATACCCAAAAGTATATTACAGTTCAAATATCCCTTCCCCAATTAATCTTTTATAAAAAACACTTCCTTGAATTTCGAAATTACCAACTTGAACTTCAAAAATTTGTTAAAAATACTCCCCAAAATTCAGGAAATGGATTTCCTTGTGAATCTTCATCAACCATAACTACTTCGGTTAACTGGACAGGAGGATTTTGTAATGTTTGCGGAGTTCAAGATTATGCTTGTAATGTAAATCCAACTAGCTTTCCTGATTGGAATGGTGGAAACAAAACATTTATAGACCCAATTCCTGCTGGTAATTATATAAATTCTATTTCAGTTAAAGTATTTGGAACTCATGGGTGTGGTGGTGGAAATGATGTATCAGTTGCAATGAATGGCACCAACATAGGAATGAACACAATGGGTGGCACATGTGCTTGTAATTCTTGTTTTGATACGACGATTTCAAATAATTATGAAGGTTGTGACGATCCAAGTTTTTATGTTTATGGAGGTTCAAATACAGTTACATTAACTTCTACTGGGACAATGTGTATTGATCGAGCAGAAATTACAATAACCTATTGTGAAGGTAATGGTGTGACAATTGTGTGTCCGGAAAATTTAATTATTGATTGTGGGGACTCCAATCAAGCTTCAATAATTTCTACATGGTTGAATTCGGTCTCTGTTGTAGGAAATGATGCAGGGACTATATTCTCCAATAATTATAATACAGAGAACTTTAGCAACCTATGTGGAGAAACAGGAACACAAATAGTGACTTTTAATGTAGAGAAAGATTGTTCGGAAGATGATTGTATGTCCTTGATTATTATTGAAGATGATATTAAACCTATTTTAAATTGTCCACCAAATGTTACGTTTGAAGGATGTTTTAATACAGATATAAATACAAAAACGAGTTTGTCATTTTCCACTGGATGGACAACAGTAACTGAAGCCCAACTTATTGCCGAAGGGGGAAGTATAATAGAAAGTTGTGGTTTAAATTTACTTAGGTACCGAGATATAGTTCAGATTGGTGAATGTCCTCGAACGATTCGAAGGTTGTGGTGGGTTAGAGATGCATGTTTGAATGTAGGTGTAACTTGTAGCCAATATTTCTATTTAGAAGATAGTACGGCCCCGACTTTTAGTTGTCCAGCAGATGTAACGATAGAATGTACCGAAGATGATTCAAACCTTACATTAGTAGGAGATGTAACCAATGAATTAGATAATTGTGATAGTGGATTAGGCGAAGCGACATATGTTGATGCGATTAGTAGCAATGATCCCTGTATAGGATCAAGTGTTATCACAAGAACGTGGAATTTAAGTGATGCGTGTGGGAATGCTGCGACGACCTGTGATCAAACCATCACGGTAGAAGATACGACAGTACCGAGTATAGTTTGCCCAGACAATGTAACGATAGAATGTACGTCAGATGAAACAAGTACAGCAAATGGTATGGCTACAGGTAGTGACACATGCGGCGATGTAACAATTACAGAAAGTGATGTAGTTGTTACAGATTGTGGAGCTACAAAAATGATTACAAGAACGTGGAAGATAGAAGATGCTTGTGACAATGAAACGACTTGTGATCAAACCATCACGGTAGAAGATACGACGGCCCCTAGAATTACATGTCCAGACAATGTAACGATAGAATGTACGTCAGATGAATCAAGTACGGCAAATGGTATGGCGACAGGAAGTGATACTTGTGGCGATGTAACAATCACAGAAAGTGATGTTGTTGTAACAGGATGTGGAGCTACAAAAGTGATCACTCGAACGTGGAAGATAGAAGATGCTTGTGACAACGAAACGACTTGTGATCAAACCATCACAGTTGAAGATACGACGGTACCAAGCATAACATGTCCAGAGAATGTAACGATAGAATGTACGTCAGATGAATCGAGTGCATCTAACGGTATGGCTACTGGAAGTGACACATGCGGAGATATTACAATTACAGAAAGTGATGTAGTTGTAACGGATTGTGGAGCTACAAAAGAGATCACTCGAACGTGGAAGATAGAAGATGCTTGTGACAATGAAACGACTTGCGATCAAACCATCACAGTAGAAGATACGACGGTACCAAGCATAACATGTCCAGACAATGTAACGATAGAATGTACGTCAGATGAAACAAGTACAGCAAATGGTATGGCGACAGGTAGTGACACATGCGGCGATGTAACCATCACAGAAAGTGATGTTGTTGTAACGGATTGTGGAGCTACAAAAGTGATCACTCGAACGTGGAAGATAGAAGATGCTTGTGACAACGAAACGACTTGTG
>CALDTZ010000112.1 GCA_937924805.1 uncultured Saprospiraceae bacterium | reverse complement strand
AAAGAAACATCAGCATGAAATTTAAAGATAGCCGTACCTTGCTTGGTTACTATTTTTGTTTTGTGCGGGTATTTTATTTTCCAGTGCGTATGTTTAGCCTTAAGTCGAGTAATTCCTACGCTGATATTTTGAGTTTCTAATATATTAAAGTCATCAATGGTGATCGTTTCTGAGCGAAGGTGTAAACCATAAGAGATTCGCTCTTTAGAAGGTACTTCAATGACATATCTAGTTTTGGTATTGCCAAAACTCTCTCGTTTTACACTGGGTGAGATTGTACTTGAAATTACTTTGTTTTTAAAGAAAACAGAAGCATCTGCAAAAATGCCATTGACTGAATATGTAACGCTAGCATCAAACATTTTAGGTTGATAGTGACCTACGCCTATGTGGAGAAAGTCCTCATCGTAATTATAATGACCACCTATAAATAAATGTGTTTTTTTACATTCATCGGCATCTGCATCGACAACTTTTAAGCCTACTGTATAGTCACCTTCAAATGTATATTCTTTAAATTCTTGTCCGATTAAAATCGAACTTAATCCGAATACCATTAGGATTGATAAAATGCATTGATTCATAGTTTCTTTTTTATACATGAATAAGTATGGCGTTATAACCAAATTTAATATTCACCTTTTAAATAATTTCTAACAATGAGTCAGTGTAGCTCAAAACTTTCTAAGTGCATCATTTAGTTGAGTGATAGTTACAATGCGAATAAAAAAAGCGATTGAAATTTAATTCAATCGCTTTTAATTTTATTCTTTAAGTAGATTAACCAACTAAAGCTTCATACTTTTTCTCAACTACATTCCAGTTAATAATGGATGTAAATGCTTTTACATAATCTGGTCTTCTGTTTTGATAATTTAAGTAGTATGCATGTTCCCATACATCGATACCCATGATTGGTGTACCACCACAGCCAACTCCTGGCATTAATGGATTGTCTTGGTTTGGCGAAGAACAAACTTCGACTTTGCCATCTTTATGTGCACACAACCATGCCCAACCAGAGCCGAATCTAGTTCCAGCAGCTGCAGCAAACTTTTCTAACATAGCATCTTTTGATCCGTAAGCTGCATTTACTGCTTCTAAGAGTGATCCAGAAAGTCGCCCTTTATCTTCAGGGTTTATAACCTCCCAAAATAATCGGTGATTATAAAAGCCACCACCATTATTTCTTACAGCGCTATTATTCATATCTAGATTAGCTAAGATATCTTCTATTGATTTTCCTTCAAGATCTGTCCCAGCTACTGCTGCATTCAACTTGTTTGTATATCCATTATGGTGTTTACCATGATGGATCTCCATAGTTTTAGCATCGATATGCGGTTCAAGTGCATCAAAAGCAAATCCTAATGCTGGTAATTCAAAAGCCATATTTTAAATATTTTTTATGATTAAATAATTCGATATTCAATTTTTTGTTGAAAATCAATCCTTAAAATTAATAAGTTATACGATTCTACTACATATAAGACAACAAAACAATGAATTTGTTAAGTACATTTGCAAAAAAAACCATTCAGATGGGAGAATTTAGAAAAGAAAAAGATTCTATTGGATTTATTGACGTACCGGCTGACAAATTTTGGGGCCCCCAAACACAACGGTCTACCGAAAATTTTAAAATTGGAGGGCAATTAATGCCAATTGAAGTCATTCGATCATTTGCAATCTTAAAAAAAGCAGCAGCACAAGCAAACGCACAATTGGGTGTATTGCCTGAGCCAAAAGCAAAATTGATTAGTGATGTTTGCGATCAGATGCTAAAAGGTGATTTAGATGATCAATTTCCTTTAGTTGTTTGGCAAACGGGTTCTGGGACTCAATCAAATATGAATGTAAATGAAGTCATTGCAAATAAAGCACATGTTAACGAAGGTGGCTCATTATTGGATTCGGAAAAAATACTTCATCCTAATGATGATGTAAATAAATCTCAATCGTCGAATGATACGTTTCCTACAGCAATGCATATAGCAGCTTACGGGACCTTATTGAGTGTAACTATTCCGGGATTGGAAAAATTAGGGGAAACATTTGCTAATAAGGCAAACGAGTATATGGATGTGGTCAAGATTGGACGAACTCACTTTATGGATGCAACACCAATAACAGTTGGTCAGGAGTTATCTGGATTTGTAAGTCAAATCGATCATGGTATTCGAGCCATTAAAAATAGTTTAGCTCATTTGAGTGAACTTGCACTAGGAGGAACGGCAGTTGGTACAGGATTAAATACACCAGAAGGGTATGCAGAAGTTGTTGCAGAAAACATTGCAACCATATCAGGAATACCTTTTATTACTGGAGAAAATAAATTTGAAGGACTAGCCGCTCATGATGCAATTGTAGAAGCGCACGGTGCATTAAAGACAGTTGCGGTATCATTAATGAAAATTGGAAATGATATCAGAATGCTAGCTTCTGGACCTCGAAGTGGTATTGGGGAATTAATAATCCCTGCAAATGAACCTGGATCCTCGATAATGCCTGGAAAAGTAAATCCTACACAAGCCGAAGCATTAACGATGGCAATGGCGCAAGTAATTGGAAATGATGTAGCGATAAATGTTGGAGGTATGAACGGCCAGTTTCAATTAAATGTATTTAAACCAATGATGATATATAATTTTCTTATTTCTGCAAGATTAATAGGAGATGCGTGTAGCAGTTTTAGTGATAACTGTATAGCTGGATTAAAACCGGCCCATGATAGAATAGAAGAACAGCTAAATAATTCATTAATGTTAGTCACGGCATTGAACACTAAAATCGGATATGACAAAGCGGCTGAGATTGCAAAAAAAGCATATAAGGAAGGCACAACACTAAAAGCAGCGGCCCTAAGTTTAGGCTATTTGACAGAGGAGGAATTTGATGAATGGGTAAAGCCTGGAGACATGGTAGGTTTCTAAGTTTTATTGCATTAAATATATATGAAAAATGAATATGTTTATATAGGTAATATTTTTCACAATGGATTAGCATATTTGGATAAAATACTACTATCTTTGCAGCCCATTTAAAAGTTCTTTGTAATGAAAGGTTTAGATCATTTTTCGATTCCGATATTTGGATTGAAGAATGGAGTCCACACATTTAAATATGAAATGGACGATAAGGTATTTAGTAATTTTGATTACGGGATACTCAAGAAGGGTAATTTTGATGTAGAAGTGACATTAGAGAAAATTGATGAAAGTATGGAGTTTAGTTTTATAGCTAAAGGATATATAGAAGTTGATTGCGATAGATGCACTGCAAATATTAAAATGCCACTATTAACCGAAGAAAGTTATATTATTGAATTTGGCGAAACGCCAAGCAATATTGATAATATAATTACGGTATTAATTAGTGATCATTATCTTAATATTGCTCCATACATCTATGAATCATTGAGTCTTTCGATTCCTATGGTCAAATTGATTGACTGTGAAGATGAAGAAAAGAAACCGTGTGACGAAAATATATTAAACTATCTAAACAAAGAAACAGAAAGTGAACCAACGAATTCTATATGGAATTCGCTGAAAGACATAAAATTTAAAAAATAAAACCATTGTATTATGGCACATCCAAAGAGTCGGATATCGAAACAAAGAAAAAGAAAGAGAAGAACGCATTATAAGGCGGAGATTCCTCACGTACTTACGTGTAAAAACACGGGTGAAGCTCATTTAATGCACCGTGCTTATTGGCACGAAGGTAATATGTACTATAAAGGACAGATGGTTATTGAGGCTGCTGTAGAAGTAGAAGATTAATAGACAATTACCAATAAGAGATATTTAAAGCTCCCTTCTGTCATGATAGAAGAGGAGCTTTTTTGTTTATATATCCTATAAAATTGATCCCTTTTAAGAAGAAAAACGTAAAAAGAGCATCACTGAATATAGATTAATAATTACCAATGAAAAAAATTATTACAAGTACAAATGCGCCAAATCCAGTTGGCCCTTATAATCAAGCAATCTTTGCGGGCGATACGCTTTATGTATCTGGTCAAATAGCAATTAATCCTGCTAATGGAGAGTTGTTAATGGCGTCTATTGAAGAGGAAACAACGCAGGTAATGAAAAATTTACAAGCAATATTAGAAGTTGCTGGATTGAGTTTTGAAGATGTCGTTAAATGCAGCGTTTTTGTAAAAGATATGGGAATGTACAGTAGAATTAATGCTATTTATGCTCAATATTTTAATGATGAAACGGCGCCAGCAAGAGAATTAGTAGAGGTAGCAAATTTACCTAAGTATGTAAATGTAGAAATTTCGTGTATCGCATATAAATCATAATATGGAAGATCAAAAAAAACGTGTCTTGTCAGCAATTCAACCGACAGGAGAGATTCATTATGGAAACTATTTTGGAGCAATAAAGAACTGGGTCAGATTACAAGAAAAATACGAATGTGTGTTTGGAGTAGTTAACTACCACGCTATGACGATGCCATATAATGCAGATAAGCTTAGGTTCAACACATGGGAATTGATTTATAACCTTCTTGCCATTGGAGTAAAGCCAGAAACCTTGTTTATTCAATCCTTAGTGCCAGAGCATACGGAGCTTTCTTGGATTTTTAGTTGCTTTTCTTCGTTTGGAAATGTGTCAAGGATGACTCAGTTTAAAGACAAGAGTTCACAATCAAAAGAATCTCAAAAGGATAATTTTATATCGACAGGTTTGTTTACATATCCTGTACTTCAAGCAGCTGATATATTAATTTACAAAGCAGATTATGTTCCAGTGGGAAAAGACCAAGATCAGCACTTAGAATTATCAAGGGATATTGCACAACGTTTTAATCATCAAGTAGGGAAAGATTACTTTGCGATGCCAGAAACGCTTCATACAGAAACCCCTAAAATCAAATCAACAGCAGATCCTAAAAAGAAGATGAGTAAAAGTGCTGGAGAAAAACATGCTATATCAGTATTTGGAGACATCCAACGAATTCAAAAGCAGATAAAGTCTGCAGTAACAGATGCAGGAGATAGTGTTGAAGGAGTCATGAGTGAAGGAGTTGAAAACTTATTTGAAATTTTAAAAGCATCGGATGAGCTCGACATGTACAACGGTTTGATGGCTGATTATAAGGACGGTAACCTTAAGTATGTTGATCTCAAAGAGGCAACCGCCAATGCTTTGGTAAAGCAAACAACTCTTTTTACAGAACGAAAAAAAGAGCTCGTTGCTGATAAGAGAGCCGTTAAAGATCAAATAAAGTCAACATCTTCAGATATTAGAAAGCGTGCTCAACAAACGATCAAAGAGGTAAAAGAATTAACAGGCTTATTGAATGTAAAATTCTAATTATGAAGATTTTTTGTATTGGAAGAAATTATGTAGATCATGCAAAAGAATTAAATAATCCTATTCCAGAGCAACCATTGGTTTTTATGAAACCACCGACCGCTTTGCTAAGAAATAATGATCCATTTTATTATCCTGATTTTACTCAGAATCTTCATTACGAAGTAGAATTGGTATTAAAAATTTGTAAAAACGGTAAAGCAATTACAAAAAAATATGCAAGTGATTATTTTAATGAAATTGGTTTAGGTATTGATTTTACAGCTCGTGATATACAAGATAAATGTAAGGCAAAAGGACACCCCTGGGAAAGAGCAAAAGCATTTGACAATTCGGCATGTATTAGCAAGTTTGTACCCATCAAAAATTATGGTACTGACCATCTTTCTTTTGAATTATTGAAAAATGATGAACGTGTACAGTTTGGAAATTCAAAAGATATGATTTTTGATTTTGAAACATTAATATGTTCGTTGTCAAAAATGTTTACCCTGCAAAAGGGAGACTTGATATATACGGGTACACCTGCTGGTGTAGGGCCATGTATAATAGGGGATCGTCTACATGGAAAATTACAAGGGGAATCCATGTTTGAAACCAAAATTCTATAATTTTTTTTAGTCTATTTGTTCCTTTTCGATTTAATTAGGATATCCATAAACTACTAGATTCGTTTAGTGTTAATATGTTTATAAATTATCATTTGATAATTCAATTAATATTTAAACTTTATAGTAATTTGCCCCAATATTTAAATAGAGAATGACGCATTTAAAGAATCACCACGAATTCGAAAAAAGACATATTGGAATCAACGAATTGGATGTTGTAAATATGTTGGAAACGATGAATTATCCTTCTGTTGCAGAATTTTTATCAGCAACCATTCCTGATAATATTTTGATGACAAAGGAATTGGATATTCCAGAAGCAATGACAGAGTATGAGTATTTAGCTCATATAAAGACGTTAGCAGCAAAGAATAAGGTATTTAAGAGTTATATCGGTCAGGGATATTATAATACGATTACTCCATCACCCATTCTCAGAAATATTTTTGAGAATCCAGGGTGGTACACTCAATATACTCCTTACCAAGCTGAAATAGCACAAGGTCGTTTGGAATCTTTGTTGAATTATCAAACCATGGTCAGTGATTTGACAGGTATGCCATTGGCTAATGCATCATTACTCGATGAGGCAACGTCGGCGGCTGAAGCTATGATTATGGTTTATGGACAAAAAAACAAACGAGTTAAAGGAGAACCAATAAATACCTTTTTTGTTGATACCAATGTATTTGCACACACAAAAGATGTATTATATACACGTGCTATTCCTTTAGGAATTAACATTGAGGAAGGAAACTGGGCTGAAGCCAATTTGGACGGAAAAAAATATTTTGGAGCATTACTCCAATACCCAAACTCTATAGGAGATGTTATCGATTATAAGGCATTTGGAGAAAGCTTAAAAGCAGAAGAAGTATTTTTATGTGTTGCGGCGGATTTATTGTCATTAAGCTTGTTAAAGCCACCAGGAGAATGGGGAGCTGATGTCGTTGTAGGATCAACTCAGCGATTTGGTGTTCCGTTAGGTTACGGTGGACCACATGCAGCTTATTTCGCAACAAGCGAGAAATTTAAAAGGCAAATACCAGGACGGATTATTGGAGTTTCAATCGATGCTGACGGAAATCCTGCATTACGTATGGCTTTACAAACGAGGGAACAACACATAAAAAGAGAAAAAGCTACCTCTAATATATGTACCGCTCAAGCATTATTGGCAAATATAGCTGCGATGTATGCGGTATATCATGGAAAAGCGGGAATCAAGCATATTGCTGAACACATTCATTCAAAAACAAAGCGATTGGCTACCTCTCTAAACGGTGGAGGTTATTCAGTATTGAACGTAAGTTATTTTGACACAATAACGGTTCAAGTCCCAATTGAAAAAATTGAAAAAATAAGAAATAAAGCAATCGCATGTGAGGTAAATTTCTTTTACTCAAAAGACATCTTATCAATCAGTTTGGATGAAACGACGACAGAAGAAGATTTGCATAATTTATTTAAAATATTTGATGTAGTAAATACAGCTTTTATTGAAGGTTATTCAATTCCAGCATCGCTGCATAGGACCTCCTCCTTTTTAGACAATGAAGTTTTTAAAAAGTACCAGACAGAGACTACTTTGATGCGGTACATAAAGAAACTAGAAAATAAAGATCTTTCATTGGTACATTCAATGATTGCATTGGGGTCATGCACAATGAAATTAAATGCAGCTACTCAATTAATGCCTTTAAGTTGGGATAACTTTAGTCAACTCCATCCATTTGTGCCTATTGACCAAGCAGCAGGATACCAAGAAATGTTTTCTGAATTGAAAAAATATCTTGCTGAAATCACTGGCTTTACAGCTTGTTCATTACAGCCTAACTCTGGAGCCCAAGGTGAATATGCTGGACTAATGTCCATTCGTGCCTATCATTTAGATCGAGGTGATAACCAACGAAATATTGTAATCATACCATCGTCTGCGCACGGTACAAATCCAGCAAGTGGTGTGATGTGCGGAATGAAAATTGTTGTTGTAGGCTGTGATAAATATGGAAATATCGATGTAGATGAGTTAAGAGCTAAAGCAATCGAATATAAAGATTCATTATCCGCTTTGATGATTACTTACCCGTCTACACACGGCGTATTTGAATCAAGTGTAAAAGAAATATGTCAGATTATTCATGACAATGGTGGATTGGTATATATGGATGGTGCAAATATGAATGCACAAGTTGGATATACATCTCCGGGACTTATTGGAGCAGATGTATGTCATTTAAATTTACATAAAACATTTGCCATTCCTCACGGAGGTGGAGGACCTGGTATGGGTCCGATTTGCGTAAATGATAAATTGGCTCCGTTTCTACCAGGACATGTCTATGAATCTGTAGGTGGAGAGAAAGCGATTACAGCTGTATCAGCGGCTCCTAACGGTAGTTCTAGTATATTACTAATATCTTATGCTTATATAAAAATGTTAGGCGCATCAGGGCTTAAACATTCCACGGCAGCGGCATTAATTAATGCAAATTATATCAAAGCTCGATTAGAAAAATCCTACAGTGTACTTTTTCAGGGTGAAAACGGAAATTGTGCACACGAATTAATTATAGATATTAATCCATTTAAATCATTTGGAATAGGAGCCGAAGATGTAGCAAAACGATTAATCGATTATGGTTTTCATGCGCCAACTATGAGTTTTCCTGTTGTCGGAACAATTATGATTGAGCCGACCGAAAGTGAAGACAAAGAAGAAATAGATATATTTTGTGATGCACTGTTATCGATCAAAAAGGAGATTGATGAAGTAATGAAAGGTGATGTTGATTCTGAAAATAATGTTTTAAGGAATGCGCCTCATACTTTAAAGCGTGCTATTTCTGATGATTGGAAATACCCTTATTCTAGAGAGAAAGCATGTTACCCATTACCTTATTTGAGGTCAGGAAGAAAATTTTGGCCAGAAATAGCAAGAGTTGATAATGCTTATGGTGATCGGAATCTTATCTGTACTTGTCCATCTGTTGAATCCTATATGGAGGTATGATTGTCGTAACGGGAGCAGCAGGATTTATTGGGTCAGCTTTATCAGGGTCATTTTTGAATGGCAAGATTGCAGTGATTGGTGTAGATGATTTTAGTCGAGAAACTAAGCGTAGAAATTTTGAAAATAAACCGTTTCATTCGCTGATTGATCGGTCTCTATTTCCGGAGTGGATTGAAGCCAATGCCAATAATATAACGGCAATTTTTCATTTAGGTGCACGTACAGATACGGCAGAGATGGATGTTGCTATTTTCGACCAATTAAATTTAAATTATTCCAAAACCATTTGGAATGCATGTGTATCGTTTAATATTCCACTTTTATATGCATCTAGCGCTGCGACGTATGGTGGGGGTGAATATGGGTACAATGATAATCATGATATTGTAAAAGACCTGGCTCCATTAAACCCGTATGGTGATTCTAAAAATGATTTTGATATTTGGGCTTTAACCCAAGAAGATACACCTCCTCAATGGTATGGGGTTAAATTTTTTAATGTTTATGGACCCAATGAATATCATAAAGGTCGAATGGCATCTGTAATTTTTCATTGTTATCAACAGATTCAGCAAAAAGGTAAAATGAGTTTATTTAGATCTCACAAAAATGACATTGAAAATGGCCACCAAAGTCGAGATTTCATTTATGTAAAAGATGTTGTAAACATGTGCCGTTGGCTATTAGCATCGGACGCTACTTCTGGTTTATATAATATCGGAACAGGAAAAGCTCGAACATTTTTAGATTTAGCAAAAGGAACTTTTCATGCTTTAGGTTTGGACCCTAATATTGACTTTATCGATACTCCCATTGATATAAGAGATAAGTACCAATATTTTACTGAAGCAAATATGAACAAACTCCAAAAAGCAGGATACAATAATCCAACATACACTCTGGAGGAAGGGATAAAAGATTACATACAAAACTATATGAAACAACAAAATGTGTTGTAGTACACTCATTAAATTGGACAAGCATTACAATTTTGCACTTAATTTTTAATCAATAAACAAGCACTGATATACAGCCATAAAGTGACAGGCACTGCCTATCAATACAAAAACATGGAAGATCGCATGATTGAACGGTATTTTTTGAATGCTATAAAGGATAGCACCCATTGAATAAGCAATTCCTCCCGTAAGTAACCAATACAAACCTTGGGGCGAAATGCTATCTACAAGAGGTTGATAAGCAAAGATGACCATCCAACCCATTAGCACATAAAGCCCTGTTGAAAATAATTCAAACCTTCCAGTGAAAAAGAGTTTAAATATTATCCCAAGAATAGCCATCGTCCAAATAACAATGAAGATGATCCAACCTACACTAGAGCTAAGGGTCACCAATGTAAATGGAGTATAAGAACCTGCAATGAGAATGTAGATACATGCGTGATCAACAATTCGCATTTTCCTTCGTTGATTAATATCCACCCTACTGTGGTAAATTGTTGAAGCAGCATAAAGTATGCACAAGCTAAAACCAAATACAAGTACACTTCCTAAGATTAACGGTGAAGGTTGGTTGATCGCTTTTATAATTAGAAAAAAGGTGCCTATAACGGATAATACAAAGCCTAATCCGTGTGAATAAATATTCAACTTTTCCTCTAATGGTGAATATCCTGCTTCTATAACGTTTTTGGTCATTCGCAAATAGATTTTGATTATAAGCTTGAATCTCGAGCCATCGTATCAACATCTATACCTACTTCGGGTTGTTTGACTTCATAGAAAATCAAATGCCAATCACCATCAATTTTGGCAAATCTTCTATTCATTTCAAATAATCCACTGGTATGAATAATTCTTTCCGTTATAATGTCTTGAAAATTACTGTATGAACGTCTGTATTCGTTGCCAATATTATTAAAAGGTTTGTGTTGTACCCATCCTTCTTTTTCCCATTTTGTGTTGTTTTCATTTCCTGGTAAAGGAAAGATGATACGACTGAGTTGAAAATCAACATTGTTGTGAAATAGATTGTGAAATTCAAGAAATGACGAAGGTATTTCATCATTTATAATTTCATCAACCGAAACAAGACGATTAGGGTCATTTGCTTGCTTGCAAGCAACCAATAAACACAGACCGAGGAAGAGACTAATTGTTTTCAATGACATAAACGAGGTAGTAGTTTTTAATAGGTTCAAAATAAACGTCATAATGAATCTCAAAATTATGCTTTTTTAAGCAAGCGGTGGTTTTTGATTTGTGGCTTTGTATGTCGTTAACTAGTAGATGTTTTTTAAAATCTATTTGTTTTTTACCGTAAGCTTTAAACATGCTTTCTTTTGTTCCCCAATAGTAATGCAGAGTTTCTAAAAGCTGGTTTGCATTAATGGCATCAATTTGTTTTTTAACTAAAAACTTTGGGGCTATGCGAATGATTTTTTCTTGTTCATCTTGAATATCAATGCCTACTTTATCGTCACTTATAATAACAGCAAGCATATTATTTGAATGAGATATTGAAATGTATTTATCCAGCCCAGCAATAAAAGGTTTACCATAAGTATCTTTTACAATATCTACTTGGCAATCCAAAAGTTTATTAAGTACAAATCGTTTTAAAATCCACTCTTTTTGTCTAAATAGTTTGAGTGAATCTAAATGAAGACGATCTTCGGCATTCAAATCCAGAGTATCTCTGTACATTTGTAGATTACTTTCATATTCCCAAACTGCCAATTGGGTTGAAGGGGAAATTTTTTTATTTATTACAAAAGGCATATTGTAAATTTAGTGCTTTATACCTAATCGAATGATTCTTACAGACAAACAAATTTTACAAAGCATCGAAGATAAACAGATTAAGATCGAACCTTTCGATCCTAATTGTTTGGGAACCAATTCGTATGACGTGCATTTGGGAGCTCACCTAGCGACATATAAAAATCAAACCTTAGACGCGAAAAAACACAATAAAATAACGCACTTTGATATTCCGGATGAAGGATTCGTTATTATGCCAGGGATTCTATACTTAGGTGTTACAGAAGAGTATACTGAAACATTTAATTCAGTACCATTTTTAGAAGGGAAATCAAGTATTGGAAGATTGGGTATCGATATTCATGCAACCGCAGGAAAGGGGGATGTTGGTTTTTGTAATACCTGGACCTTAGAAATTTCATGCGTACAGCCTGTAAGAATTTACAAAGGTATGCCGATTGGTCAACTCATTTATTTTAAAGTCGATGGTGAAATCGAAAACTACTACAATAAAAAGAAGGGTGCTAAATACGTAGAAAAAGCAACAAGACCAGTAGAAAGTATGATGTGGAAAAATGTCTTTTAACATTGGAATTCAAAAAGAAAATTGTATGACTGAAACGATGCCCGAATGAATTATAAAAATTCGATTATTGGTAGTTCGATTGCATTTGTTGTTGCTACGAGTTGTTGTTGGTTGCCTGCTTTGATCCTCGCGATTGGAGGAGGTAGTACGCTTTTGGCTTTTAGTAATGGATTAGAGAAATATAGCGGGCTATTTGTGATCTTAGGTGTTGTCCTATTGTGTTTTGGGATTTGGCAGTACGCGAAAAGAAGTCAAGAAAAGGCACTCATTTTAGACTCGATCCTTACCTGTCCGCTATGCTCATTTACGAAGAAAGAAACAATGCCAACAGATGCTTGTCAATATTTTTATGAATGTGAAAATTGCAAAACGATTATGAAGCCTCAGAATAATGATTGCTGTGTTTTTTGTAGTTATGGAACGGTACCTTGCCCCCCTATACAATTGGATCAAAACTGTTGTTAGATAAATAATAATTGCAATGATTACTATATTTTCAGCAATTTTGAATTATTTGATGTATTTTAAGTTAATATATGCGTGTAAAAACAAACATAGCATCGTTTTTTACTTTTTTGATGGCGGCACTTTTACTAGTGTCAACGATCAATTACGCTGTTGACGCGCATTATTGTCAAGGGAATTTGAAATCTATAGGTATTTTTGGTAAAGCTAAGAATTGCCATGAAATAGCAAATTCAAAAGCTTCGTGTCCCCATCACCAATCAAAAGTTGGAGATGAAAAAGAGGGATGTAATGAAGGGATGAAGGATTGCTGCCAGAACAATATAGTTGTTGTTGAATCAGATATCAATCAGTATATCATTCAAGTACTAGCATCTTCATTTGATGGGGAAACATTGTTAGTGCTTGGGCCCGTGTCTTCAATTAGTGATATTCTCGTTATAGACAGAGAACAAGTTTTAGATAAACTATACAAGCCTCCATTGATAAATAAGGACGTTCAAGTTCTTTTTGAATCTTTTCTCATTTAGGTGTTTTTTTAGATCGTGATAGATTAATTTATCACCCATGTTGTGGTATTTAAAACTGCAGCTAACTAATGTTTCGTGTGCATTCCGCTTCGCGACTATTCATTTAATATTTAAAAAAATAACCATGATTAAAAGATTACTTTTCCCAGTTTGTATGCTATTAGGTTTGGCAAGTATAAATGCTCAAACGAATGTCCAATTAAACATTAACCATAAGTTAGGCGATATTGATTTTGCTTTAGGGAGTGAAGCTAAAAACAATACAGAGGATGACTTTAAAGTAACACGATTAGAATATTATATTTCAAAGATCTCATTGGTCCATGATGGTGGAAATGAAACCCTGATTGAA
>CALDTZ010000111.1 GCA_937924805.1 uncultured Saprospiraceae bacterium | reverse complement strand
TTGATTATACTTTTCTGACATATAATTGACCGCTGCAATAATATCTGGCTCCGCATCTAAATAACTTGTTGGCAAACCTTTAGCGGTAGCCCTTTTTGCCGTTTCATTATCTTGGTCATTTAATACACCGCCTGAACGTTGGTCTGTCGCTAAGCAATTATAGCCTCTCGCCATTAGCGTCTTAGCTGTTTCCGTATGCTCTGTCCGATTATAACGTGCTTGATGACATAAGACAAAAACGGGCGCATCATTTGCTACATGAAATAAAT
Organism: uncultured Saprospiraceae bacterium; assembly: GCA_937924805.1. Lineage (GTDB taxonomy): Bacteria > Bacteroidota > Bacteroidia > Chitinophagales > Saprospiraceae > JAHDDO01. The sequence goes on along the minus strand of CALDTZ010000111.1, from coordinate 2,570 downwards.
CTGCGGTGATTTCTAAGCCGTCTAAAGAAGGGAAGGTAATGGTCGAAAATTCGTTTTTTGGTGTAGTTGGCATCGTTGTTTTTTCTATTTTAGGCTCTTCGATTTTTTGTGGTTTTTCTGAGTTGGAACAACTTGAGTAGAATAATATAAGGAGATTGAGTAATATTGCTTTTTGCAGCATAGTATTAAGATGTAAGTGTTTAAGAGCAAATTTTTTTCAACATATATTCAGACAAACCTGGAAAATGATTGCAAAATTTTCCATTCTTTTTAGCTAGGTCATTATCTATGAGTGTCGCTAATTTAGATTTACTAAATTGACCAGATTTATTCTTGCTAAACTTTATCAATCGAAACCATTTTTTTCTTCTCATATCTTTCAGATAAGATAGATTCAATTGAAGAATATTATTTAGTTCTTTATCAAATTCAGGATTTGTTGATTTGATGATTCCTGAACGTAGATATTTAATGGTGGAGATATGATTTTTGTTAAGTGGATTTATCTTCATTGGTAAGACCTTATTTGGCTTTTTATTAACCTCTGCTTTATGCGAGTCACAATGAAGTTTAATAGGTACACCAATCCTTCCTATACATACTGCAAATAGGTTAGAGTAGTCTAACCTTTTGTCTTGTGTTCCATTCTGTCCATTACAAATAGCCTGTTCACAATGATGTTCTATTGATACTTTTAGACTTTTAGGTTGCCCTTTTTCTTCAGGTAACTTTTGTTGACAATAGGCACAGATACCAGATTGTTCATCAAAGAGTGATTTCCTTAATTCTTTTTTGGGGCAAGTATTACTATTGAAATTTGCATTTGGTTCTTTGATATATTTTTGAAAAGAACTTGGTGCAGAAGTTTTTTTAATCCACCTCATGTGCTAAATCAAATTTATATGCTGCTAATTCTAGATTTAGTTCATCAACCAGTTGACTTTGGTCTATACCATGATCTACACTTTCTAGTTTGGCTATTTCATCAATTACTATTTGTAATTCTTCTGGACTTTTTTCGTCATCCATCATCTCCCTAAATTTTTCGATTAAATCTATATATTCTTTTGGACGTTCTGTTGCATTAAAAACGTATTTTAAAAGAGTATTAGAATCCATTCCTCTCGTTTTAATATTAATTTTTTCAAACTTGAAATTATCACAGACGAACATATTTTCGCTATTGACTGATGCAATTACTTGAGGGGAATGAGTTGTGATGAAAAATTGAATATTGGGAAATAACTCCGTTAAAAGTGGAATGATTTTCCTTTGCCACTTGGGGTGGAGGTGTGCCTCTATTTCGTCTATTATTACAACACCAGTAGATTTTGAAAAATCATCATTCTCTTTGAAGTTGTGTGCTATTGAGAGGTTGTAAGCAATATCTGCAATTAAGCTAGTAATAGCCTTTTCACCTTCTGATTTATTATCCAGAATCTCTTTTCTTTTTGTTCTTATTTCTTCCAAAACTAATACAGGAATTAAAGAGTTATTTCCATTTTTCTTAATCTCATCGGATTTAACTAAGTAACTTCTGTTATTTAGGATTTTGAATGCTTTTGATATGGATTTTCTTACGCCATCAATGTATTTACTCTTTACTTCAAATTTTCTTGCATCTCTTTGCATTCTTAACTCTTGCGTTTCATGCTCCAAAAACCATTTGAAAAATTTAGAATAAGAAACATCGTTTTGAATAATATTAGCCCATGTTTCTATTCTAGGATTTTTGTATATTGTTGATGATGATGTATTTACGTATTTGACTGATCCTCTGTTAGCAGGATAGTACTTTATAATTGGAAGTTTAAAGAATCCATGCAGTACAGTTTTGTTGAGTAAATTTGAAAATGTATTATATTTTATATTCCACTCTTTTTCTTCAGTAGTTTCATTAATGACTCCTGCTTTTACAAAAAATGGTAATTCAATTTGTTCATCTAGAGTTCCTTTTTTGGTATCTAATTTTGATAATGATATCTTTGATAAAATTGTCGAATACGTTTTATTGTAATTAATATCATCGACTGAGATTAAATATGGTTTATAAGTATGACTACTTATAAAGGGAAATGTTATTTTTATTAGACTAGCTAAAATCGCCTCTAACAGAGTTGTTTTCCCAGCCCCATTACCACCGATAAAGACATTGACCTTATCATTAAACTCAATTTTTTCGTTTAATATTCCTCGATAATTTTCAATTTCAATTTTCTTTATTTTCATATAATTTATTTTGTCACCAGTATAAATTGATAGACCTGTTTTAACAAATCTACATAATTTAATTGATAAAATAGCAATAAAAAACCTTCAAGACTATATGGAATCTTGAAGGTTTTCTGATTTTTTATTGCTAAATTAATAATTTGTAACACTATCAAAACCGCCCCTGAATACCAATCAAAACATTCAACCCATAAGTCTGATAGCTATGCCATCTTTCTCGGTTATTATCCAACAGGTTATTGATATTCACAAAAGCACTAAAGTTATCAGTTAAAATATATTCAGCACCTGCACTAACATCTAAAAGTGCATTTAAGTTATCAGTTGTACCGTCAGCT
>CALDTZ010000110.1 GCA_937924805.1 uncultured Saprospiraceae bacterium | reverse complement strand
TCAACACATTTTCTTCATTAGCTACATTGTGCTTAATAGCATTCTCAATTAATATTTGCAGGGTTAAAGGCGGTAATTGCATTTGTAATGCTTCTTCCGAAATATTTACCGAATATTCTAAGGCATCTCCAACTCTAATTTTATGTAAAAAAATAAAGGATTCCATAAACTCAAGTTCTTTATCCAACGCAATTAAATCATGGTTTTTACTTTGCAAAACATATCGGTACACTTTCGATAGCTTACGTGTAAATTCAACCGCAGTATTGGGATCGTGTTTTATTTCTGAGATTAATACATTCAGACTATTAAATAAAAAATGTGGGTTGACCTGATTTTGCAGCACTTGGTAATCGGCTTTGAGTTTTTCTTGTTTATAATGTTCGGCTTCTAATAGGTAATGGTTTCTTTGATTGAAAAAATTAATAGCCATAGAAACGCCCAAAAACACTAATAAAAAAACTATGGAAGCAATGAATACGATAACAGGTGCTTTATCAAAAATGAAAGACTGGTCGTTAATGTAATACCATGCAACAAACGGCAATGCAATAGAGATAGAAGTCCACAAAATGATACCACCTAATTGCATAATAAGGCGTTTTTTAGGAGCTATATACCAAGGGTGTTTTTTATTTAAATAACGATCAAAAAACAGACTACCTTCGACATTTATATTAAATATAAGTAGGTAAAAGAATAAAAATATTTGCCTGGGAATATTTGAATTGTATTCAATAGTATCGGGCATCACATAGCCTACTAATTTCAATACAAGCATGGCATATAGCGACACCAAAAGGATTCGACTGATTGTTTTTCCAATTGTTGTATTCATTTCATTTAACAAGATATAGAATTATTATCTTTTAGGCGGAACCAATACAATCCCAGCATTAAAATAAGGGGCCGCTTCCGAATCAAAATCGTATTCGTTTCCATGAACATCTTCCATATGATAAATACGTCTGGCGCTGATTCCTCCATTAGCTTTTAAACGCAAGCTTGGGGTTAATTGATAATTAACTAATAGCCCCAGATTAGCACGAGAATAATTGATTTTGTCTACTTCATTATCTTGGATAGGTGCTACATTAAAATCGGCTCCATTAATTCCGTAGTTAAGTCCTAGTTTCAATTTCTTCTCGTGTAAAAAAGCGTAAGTATATTTCAAGTTCAAAGGCAATAACGCATCCAATTGGTGTCTGTTATTTTTATAATAAAAATTAACAACAGGCGTAAATCTAAGCGTACCCAATCGCATGGTATTGGCAACACCAGCACCTAGCTTGAATTTATCATTAATAATTCTTGTGGCTATAAAAGCACTTTGGAAATTAAAATCATCAGAACTTAAACTTTGCTCAAAATCAGAAGCTAGTGTCGGTTTTAAATTCACCAATACATTCCATTTTTGATTGAATTGATGCATCAAAGTAAATTGATAATAAAATTTTTGTAATTTTTTTTGCAAGTCATTATCCGATAGCGCAAGCGAATTATACCTACTCGCTTCTACAAAGCCATAGCCTAGCCCATTGACGATAACGCTTTTATTATTCTTTAGCCTAAGAGGGATGTTTACAAAAGCACCAAATTCTTGAAACGAAGCTTCTTGATTTCCTTCGGTGTCTTTGATTTCAGATTTTCCATAATTGACATATTGAAGACCTGCTAATTTAAGATCTTGCGCCTTTACATTGCTTATTATCAATATAAAAAAGCAGATACTAAGACCTTCTTTTGTTAAATGTTTTGTTTTAAACATACTAAAACGACTACTTAGTGTTTTTTCCATTCTATGGTTTTGCTAAAAAAGCCTGTTGAAATTTCTACTTCTAAAACATCACCCTTAGTTGTGAATTCGGCATCGTACCATTCTTTACGCTTTGGGGAATATAATTTTCCTTTCCATTTGTTCTTCTTTTGTTGTAAATCTTTAACTATCAGTTTTCCAACTTCAGCTTTAGAATTATCCGAAGACATTATTTTTCCAGAATACACATCATCGTGTTGCTCAATTTTTACAATTGTATTTTGTTCGCCTAAAATATATTCTCCAGCCAAACCAGCGTTTGATTGTGCATAAGCTGTGATGCTAAATATTGTCAACAATACTGCTGTGATTACATTTCTCAAATTTTTCATTTTGTTGTTTTTTTACTAATAATTTTACAATAATAAAATCCACACTGTTCCTATTCAGAAATTTGTAATTGAAGTCGAATTCTGGACTTTGAGATCGAATAAAAAACTCATTTATATTATTGACTAATTACTTTACCATCAGACAGTTCGATAATACGGTCGCAATTGTCTGCAAACTCATCATCGTGAGTAACAGCTATAATGGTTTGCCCGCGTTCTTTTGCCAGTTCTTTAAACACATCAAAAACAATATTTGTGTTTTTAGAATCGAGGTTTCCTGTCGGTTCATCTCCCATAATAATGGATGGCGAATTAATAAGTGCTCTTGCAATGGCAACTCGTTGTTGTTGTCCGCCTGATATTTTAGATGCTTTTTTAAGTTCTTGTCCTTTAAGACCTAATAAATAAAGTGATTCGATAGCTTCTGCTTCAATCTCATCTTTACTCTTTTTATTCAGTTTTAAAGCTGGTAACATTACGTTGTCTAAAACGGTAAATTCTGGTAGTAAAAAGTGAAACTGAAACACAAAACCGATTTGCTCGTTTCTAAACTTTGCCAGTTCATTTTGTGATAAACCAGTAACCTGCGTGCCATTAATGGCAATGTTTCCTTTGTATTTAGTATCCATTGTAGATAACAGATACAGTAAGGTAGATTTACCTGAACCTGATTTTCCGATAATGGAAACAAATTCGCCTTTTTTCACATCAAAAGAAATATCTTTTAATACTTGAAATTCTACTGGATCGTAAAAATGTTTGTTTATGTTTTGTATAGAAATTGCATTCATCTGTTTATTTTTTTTAACCTCTTAATATTTCAACTGGATCTACTTTTGATGCTTTTCGAGATGGAAGATATCCTGCTATTAAAGTGATAATTGTTCCAAAAGAAAATGCTAATATGTAATCCTTTATATTATATACAACAGGTAATGTGTTGTATGAAGCAATTTTAAACGGTACAATGTCTAGCATTTGTACAATAACATTTCCTAAAAACAAACCTACAAATCCACCTATTAAACCTATAGCTACCGATTGTGTTAAAAAAATTTCAATGACATCTTTTCCATTGAATCCCATTGCTTTTAAGATGGCTATTTCTTTAATCTTTTCGTTTACGGTCATATTCATAATATTGTATATTCCAAACCCTGCCACAATAAGTATGGTTAGCGAAACGGCTATTGCTAGTATATCTCTCAATAAACTTGAAGACACAAGCTGTTCGTTTCCTTCTTGCCAAGACTCAACTTTATAGTCTGTAAGTTTGCGTACTTTTTCTGCAACGGTTCTGGCATTATTATAATCATAGGTATTGACCAAAATATCAGTTGCATAACTTTTATTTTTAGAAAATAATTGTCTTGCGGTTTGGATGGTGATTAATGCACTCGTTTTATCTCTAACTTTAGAGCCAGATTCTAAAAGACCTATGATTTTAAAGGTTTTAGATACTCCTTCGGAAGTGGTTACTGAAATGGTATTACCTGTTTTCACACCAATGGTTTGTGCCAATCCTACCCCCAAAATAATACCATCAGACCGTTTATCTAATTCGCTTAAATCGCCTTCAATAATATATTTTGCAGTTTCAAAAAGTTTATTTTCATTGACTGTTTCGATACCTGTAAGCGATGCACTTGTATTTGAAACTCCATTTCTAATAAAAACTTTTTCATTAAGTTGGAGTGCAACGCCATTAATTTCGGACATGTTCAATAATTCATTCTTAATGGCATCCGCATTTTTAATGCCTTGTGTATATTGAATATTTCGGGCATTGTTGACCATTAATATCGTATTGCTATCCTTTGGTTTTGGTGATATTTGTGTTATAGTTGAAGATAAATCATTATAAATTTTAATATGCGACATTGAAGTGAAAGTAATTTCCGTTTGAATATTATTCACACCTGCCATAAAACTGTTCATTGCTATGTACATTGAAATACCAAAGCTTACGCTTAATATCGCTACTAATAGTTGTCGAAACCTTGAAGTAAGGTGAACTTTTGCAATTTTCTGATTGGTATTCATTGTTTATATTTTTGGTTTTACAATTAGGTCTTCTTCTGAAAGTCCAGAAATTACTTCAGTCCAATCACTATTTTTTCTTCCCGTTTTAATGGTTCTTTCATCACCATTTTCAAGAGTGACATAATTTTCCCTGATGAGATATGCAGTTGGAATAACCAAAACATTTTTACTACTGCCAGTTTCAATATTTGCCTGTAGTTGAGAACCTGAAAATATTTTAGTAGGTACTTGGTCAAATTGTGCTTCTACAACATAGGATAGTTGAGTGGTGTTAAATGAAGGATATATTTTTGAAATTTTTGCTTTAAACGTTTCGTTTGGATTGGTGTTTAAATGCACGTAAACAGTTTGACTTTTATTTACTTTTATAATGTCGTCTTCCGAAACAAATAGTTTGATGATAAATGCACCACTTCCAATTTTGGCAACGGCTTCGCCTCTTCTAATAAGTTCACCTTGTTTTTTATACACATTTATGACTGTTCCCGATATGGAGGTGATAAGTCTGTAATCATCAAGTAGAGATTGTTGTGTATTGACCTGCACCAAACTCCGCTTTTCATTCAGCTTTAAGTTCGATTCAACTTCTTTGTAGTAATATTCTGCCTCTTCATAACTATTCTGTAAAACAAGAAGGTTGTTTTTCGAAGCATTATATTGGAGTTCTGCTTTTTCAAAATCAAGCTGCGAGACTGAATTTTTTGCTCGTAAATCCTTATACCGTTCGTAATTTTCCTTATCTAATGTCAACTGCTCTTTAGCTTGGTTAATTTTGATTTGTATTTGTTGTAATTGCGATGTACTTGCAGAAGCATTGTTTACTGCGTTGTTATATACCACTATAGCGTCCTCAACTTGGTTGCTTTGTACATCACTTTTTATAACAGCAACCAATGCATTTTTTGTTATCCTGTCACCTTCGCTTACAGGAATAGATTGTATAATCCCTTCTACACTAGAAGAAACCGTATATTGATTGGACTGCTCGATATAACCACTGGCAAAAACAGCATCCTCAATATTTTTTCTTGTTGGCATTGTCGTTTCTTGCTGCTCGCAGGATGACAATATGAATAATGCCATACACCATAAAAAAACTATTCTACTTATTTTCATTTTTTCGTTATTTATTATTCGATCTAAAATCAATTTGTCGGATATAAACCTTGTATTGCGCCAATGTAAATGCCGCAAGGCTTTGCAAGTAAGTGTTCTGTGCATTTAGTAAGTCTTCATACTTATCTAATCGGTTGTTCAAACCTGTGATGCCACTTTCATAAAGATTTACAGCATGAACGTCATTTTTCTCCGTCAATTCCATGATCTTAATATTATCAGATAGCTCTTTTGAATATTGCTTTAAATCCAAAAGCAATATTTCATCTTCTTTTTGCTTGACCAACTTCGTGTTTTCCAGTTGCATTTGCCGTTGTTGTAGTTCCCATTCGGATTGATTGATTTTTTCCCGACTTGAAAATCCACTAAAAACAGGAATATTCAGTTTCACACCGAAAAATTGTTGTGGCAATTTGTTTGCATTTGAAAAACTCATAAACTCATTAGATGCCCAATTGTAATTGTATTGATAAGCCATACTGATATTCGGTAGTAGCAATGCTTTCTTTTGTTTCAGAACAGATTCGTATTTATTGACTTCTATTTCCTGCCAATTGATTTCAGGATGTGTTGCTTGCAAAGTGGTATCTGTCAAGATGAAATTTTGAGGTCTATCTGAAACTATGATTTGTTCGTTAGTATTTAGCTGACTTTGGAGTTGTGTGTAAAAACGGCTGAGGTTAGTAATCGCCTGATTTAATTTTTTACGGTTTTGGAGTTGTTTAATTTCAGCAGCATTAAGCTCTACTTCGCTTAAGATTCCTTTTTGATATTTTTCCTTTGTGCTATTATAAATAGATTCCGAAACCTGGACATTCTCCTCAAAAATTCGTATAGATTCTTGTGTAAGTAAAATGGAGTAATAAGTCGAAGCCAGTATATTATAGGTGTTATACTTGCTTTTTTGTGTGTTGACTGCACTTTGTTTGGCTACGATGTCTGCTGTTTGGGAAGCAAATTTCTTTTGGAAGTTTAATATATTCCATTGAGTCTGAATTCCAGCCGAGTACATATGTTGCTGACCAAATGTTAACTCGTCAAAACTTCCTTCTGGAGCAGCAGGATTGAAGATTGTTGCTGGTATTAAAGTGGGCTGCAAGGTTAGGTTGTTATTATATCCTGCGCTAGCATTTACAGAAGGATATAAATAGGATTTAGCTTCCTTACTTCCAGCATTCGCCATTTGCTCGCCGATGATAGCACTTTGGATATGTATGGCGTGTTTATCCGCATAATTAAGTACTTCCTGAAAGGATTGGAACTGAATTTGAGCATAAGCTTCATTGCTTTGCCCAAATGCAAATGTTGTGCTTAACGTTACTAAAAAGAGTATTAAAATTCTGTTCATTACAAAAAAATAGTTTTAAATTCTTTGCAAAGATGAAGTGCTATCCGTTCCTTTTTAGAAATTAGTTGTTGAACTCGAATTTTGGGTTTTGGGGTCGAAAAGGAAGTGATGAATAGAATTTGATAAGTTGTGCGGTGGGAAAAGGCAAGCTCTTTTTGTTTTTTGAGGCACGAAAAAAAATGTGCTTGACTGTGCTTTGGTTTTTTTAGTTCAAATGTTGCTGGTCTAAACGATTTTTCGCATTATGCACAACAACCTTATATGTGTACCTCTAGTCGTTGGATAACCGTTAATACACGACTATAGAGCATATTTACTCAATATAGGAAAATACACTTTACTACCTACATATTATGAATTAATTATCGTTCAAGATTTTTTATTCTACCTCCTATGCATAGCTCATCGAGTATTCTTTTGGCAACCATTAACATCTGTGAAATCCCTCAGCTTGTAAAGAATCAACGAATTAAAGTCACATCGCCCGACGATATTGATTGAACGACCTCATCGTTTCTTACATACGAATACGATAATCGCCAAACGTAAACACCAGCAGCACATAGTCGATTATTAAATCTTCCATCCCATGGCTCCAATAATTCAATAGACGTAAATACCTCTTCGCCCCACCTATTATAGATGGCTATCTCATAATCCACAATTTCTTGTTCACATCCGATAAAAGCAGAAAACAAAGCATTTTCGCCTCCCTGGTTAGGAGCAAATACATTCGGGACATAAAAGCAAGACATACATTCTTCAAAAGTCACTCGGATGGAGTCGCTTGTTTCACATAAGTCATCAACGATCATCGCATGGACAATACCCTCCGCCGTCGCTTCAAAAGAATCACCTTCATATGCTCCTTGCCATAGCGTTTGCGGAAACTGGCTTTCAAGCAAAAGCGATTCTCCAACACAAAGCACTGTATCTGCACCCAGATCAATAAAAGGTGAAGGCATAACGACAATATCTTTACAAAACCGCTGTTGACTTTCCCACTCAATATCCGTAACCATTTGCAAGGTATATGTGCCCGCTTCACTATAAACGATGTCGAGATCATTCCCATTAGTACTGCAGGTAATATCTCCAATATTGATCCGATAAAGTTGAGATCGATCTACATCCACAACAAAAAAAGTGTACCCATCTTTTGTGATAACCAACGAAGTCAATGAATGCGGATAATTGAGACCTTCCATATCAGTATCAATAACGCTATATTGGTTACTTTCAATACTGGTACCAAGTTCAATAATCAAAATCTCTCCATTATTGGCTCTATTTGCAACCAATCCATAATACACATCACAAAACTGCATTATGATCATGTCTCGTGGTCGGTCAAGCAATACATTTCCATCGAGCTTTACTCCTGTCGGATCATTCAAAAGTGAATTGCCAAAATCCAACCGAGAAATTGAATTTCCAATCGTATTAATAACAAAAAGGTGCCATAAACCATCCTCTTGGATCGGATAAAAACCGGTAGGATGGTCAAGCTGACCTATATTTCCAAGATTTGATCCTACAGGCATATTGGCTAAACTATTTCCAAAGTCAAATCTCGTAATGGTACTCGTTTTTCGATTGGTTGTAAAGCCTAACCAGCGATCATTTTCTTTAACAATAAAAAGATCATGAGGAAATTTTAAGTTTCCTATATTTCCCAAATTCTCTACCGTTGGAGTATTTGTAATGGAAGTACCAAAATATAGCCGCACAAAAAATTCGGGACCAGAAAAATCAGTATTCCCTCCAATAATAAACCCCCACCATTCATTCCCATCAAAAATGATTTGAAGACCTTCAGGCCCATTCGGTACATCGTCTAATGTAAAAGTGGTACTGACCGGCGTATTTGAAAAACGATCACCAAAATCAGACCGAACCAAATCTCCATTGGTCGATAGTGAGGTGAATAAATAATGATTTTGTCCACTGACTACTTGCTGAGAAAAAAGGGGAAAACTATTGTCTGGCAATGCACCCACCACTTCGACATCAAAATCTTTAAATAGAGATTGATGATCTGCTATCAAACAAATCTCTTCTGATTGAAACCCCTCTAAACCCACCGTAAAAATCTCATTTGTGCATACAGAATCCGGAGCTATAATTTGTGCATTTGCGCTGGTTCCAAGCAACCATGCGATACAAACAATAAGGTTTTGCAGATTCATAAAGCTATAATAGCTAATTTTCGGCGAACAGCAATAAATTTTAATACTTGCTTATGATGCACCGTTCGAGTAAACATCCGTTTTCAATCCACCTTGAAGGGTTATATGGTTGTAGCCAAACCTCGATTGTCAATCTTACTTTTATGTAAATAGGAGTGCTATTTTTTGGTAGGAATACCTGATTATCCCTTACAGAAACACTATCAGAAACACTATCAAAAACACTATCGAAAACGCTATCGAAAAGTTATTTCCAAGGACCATTTTTTCTTACATTTACGATCTCCTCATTTTGATTAATCTTATATAATCCACCCGCTCCGGCTAACCACATAGTTCCATTTTGATCAGATAACATACTCATAATCGAAATAGGTACCGGATAGTGAATGAATGCTTTACCGTCAAATTTGTAGACCCCATTTTTAACGGTGCTTATCCAAATCGATTTTGACGGATCCGTATAGATTCCATAGACTTCCCCTCGATTAAACCCTTTTATCTCAGGAAAAGTGACGAATTCATTTTTTGTCAACCTATTGATACCACCACTACCCTCTCGTTTCGTTGGATCAGGATTATCCCTTTCAGCAACTCTAGTTCCAAACCAAATATTTCCCTGTTCATCAAATTCAATTTCAGTGACACAATTGGAATGAAGACCATCTTTTTTTAAGATATGTGTAAATGAAGTTCCATCATATTTACTCACACCATATCCGTCTCTTGCAAACCAGATATTACCATCTTTGTCTTCTGTAATTTCAGTTATCCAATTTTTGGTATCCTGATTGATCGGTGTACTTACTTCCGGGTAAGGAACCGCAAATGGCGTAAATTTACCGTCTTCAAAAATATAAACGCCACCCCAAGTACCTACCCAAAAAGTACCTTTGCTATCAATAAATAAGTTGCTTATCACATTCGTAAAAAAGTCCTCACTAATCGAGTAATTTGTAAAAGAATGGCCATCAAAGGAGGATAACCCTTCGCCAGTTTTAAACCAAAAAACATGATTTGCATCTTCGATTAATCCTATGACCCGATCCGAAGGAAGGCCGTCTTTTTTTGTGTAGTATACGAGCTCTTTCCCGTCATATTTTGCGATTCCTTTGCTGAGGGTTCCAAACCATAAATTTCCTTTAGAATCCTCAAACGCACCCGTAACATATTCTGCAATTTGAGAACTTATTTCTTCATGCGTAGAATCACCCACCTTATTCATTTGGGCTTTCTTTTCTTGAGCATTACAAGATGTTAAGACGATCAATAAAACAATTGGAAATAGGTATTTCATTTTTTCAATTTATTAAGTCTGTACAACGTCTGTAATTGCTTTTATTAGGATCATGGTTACCCGGACTATACTTAAATGACTCCATCACCAATGATCGTCGATGCATGGTTTTCAACAGTACACGACTCATTTGAATGATCGTAAATTAGTTAAAAACACGATGCAATCAATGCTAAATCCTTCTTTCGTTCTATCTGTGGCGACTTGATTTAATATTCACTAGAAAAATGAAATTTGATCTCAGGATGACTTTCCATGACTGTATTCAAAGACCATGCAGAATCCGCTAAAAATACATAGGCCCCGTCTTTATCTTTAGCCATATTTTTATTTCTACGAATTCTAAATGCCTTAAAAGCTTCATCATCGTCCCAGCTAAGCCATGTAGCTTTATGCACCGCTACAGGCTCATAATTACATGCTGCTCCATATTCATTTTCCAATCGATACGCGATGACTTCATACTGAAGTGCTCCGACTGTACCTATAATTTTTCTCCCCGAATCTTCCTTAATAAACAATTGTGCGACTCCTTCATCCATGAGCTGCTCGATACCTTTGTTTAGTTGCTTAGACTTCAATGGATTTGCATTATTGATGTATCTAAATTTTTCTGGAGAAAAACTCGGTATTCCTTTAAAATGTAAGACCTCTCCTTCGGTAATAGCATCTCCAATTTTGAAGTTTCCAGAATCATAGAGACCGACAATATCTCCAGGAAAAGCTTCATCTACGATTGATTTCTTTGATGCCATAAATGCCGTTGGATTCGAAAATTTCATTTTCTTTTCTTGCCTTACGTGCAAATAATTGGTATTCCTTTTAAAGGTGCCTGATGTAATTCGAAGAAAAGCAATTCGATCTCTATGTTTTGGATCCATATTCGCATGGATTTTAAAGACAAAGCCAGTAAACTTCTCTTCTTCGGGTTTAACCAATCGCTCCTCCGTTTCTCTTGGTAGTGGGTTTGGTGCTATGTCAACAAAAACGTCTAACATTTCTTTAACCCCAAAATTATTAATGGCACTACCAAAGAATACAGGATTAAGCATCCCCTCCTCATACATCTCTTGGTCAAATGCTGGATAGACATCGGATATCATTTGAATCTCTTCACGTAAAGTATTCGCTAGCGAGTCACCTACTTTTTCTTCTAGTACTGAGGAAGTCAAATCATCAATCACTATAATATCTTCAGCAGATTGCTTACCATGCGGGCTAAACAAGATTAATTTTTGTTCCCATAAATTATAGACTCCCTTGAACCGCTGTCCCATACCTACTGGCCATGTTAAGGGACACACCGACATTCCTAGCTTTTCTTCAACTTCTTCCAATAGATCAAATCCTTCTTTACCTTCCCGATCCATTTTATTTATAAATACGATCATCGGTGTACTACGACGATTACAAACCTTCACAAGATTTTCCGTTTGGTCCTCCACTCCTTTTGCAACATCAATTACAACAATAGCACTATCCACAGCGGTCAATGTACGGTATGTATCTTCGGCAAAATCTTTGTGACCAGGCGTATCCAGAATATTGATTTTTTTCTCCCTATAGTTAAAGGCCATAACCGATGTTGCCACCGATATTCCTCTCTGACGCTCTATCTCCATAAAATCGGAAGTCGCATGCTTCTTAATTTTATTTGATTTAACAGCACCTGCAATTTGGATGGCACCACCAAACAAAAGCAACTTCTCTGTCAAGGTTGTTTTACCTGCATCGGGATGACTAATAATACCAAAAGTCTTCCTTGTTTTAATTTCGTCTATTAGTGCCATGATTGAATTTATATTAGGGGCACAAAGTTAATATTTTGATCATCAAAACGAATTAAATCAAAGACTCATCCCATCTAATATTTAGTCAAGTACTATTTTAATCTGGCGTACATGGTTCGATGATCGCTTCAAATGGATCGCCAAGTAAAACCTCAAAACCATTTTCAAGTGAAATCGTATCCCCAGCAAAAAAGGAGGTACTCATATTTGTTACCGCATCAGATTCTATAACCTCTTCAGCTACGTAACCTAATTGAGTAACCATTGGAATGGTTAAAATAACATCTTGACAAATTAATGATCCAGAACAAATTTCGTCGATGTCACCATCACAATCATTGTCTAATCCATCACATAACTCGTCTGCCGTTGGATAAATTGTTGCATCCGTATCATCACAATCCAATTTATTAAGTGAATATCCAACTAATGTCGCCTCACATGAAAAGATGCTATCCAATGGATTACCGAATGTATCTCCGTCGGTATCTGCAAACAACGTCGTATACACATCACAATCAGGTATTACAAAGGTTGAAATCGTATCGCAGTAAGTCACCGCTTCTGTCGAACTTATACATACAACATTTGGTATTTCTTCAATTTTAACGAGTGCAATATCATCGACATACCATCCAACTTCTACCGTATTGTTATCTGATCCAAAAACAAAACGGAAGTTTACCGATTGTCCGTCATACTCGCTTACATCTATAACTGTATTAATGTATCCATTACTATTACCTGTAAATCCAGCTCTTCCAGCTATGTCTACATTACTACTCGTCCCCAAAGCTCCATTATAGCCATTATAGATCATATTCTCACCCAAATCTATCCATGTTGTACCATCGGTAGATATTTCGACAAGACCACCATCCCATCCAGATTCTGTATTGTAATCATGCCAAAAACTAAAACCTTGATTCGCTCCAATCGTAAAAGATGGGCTCGTCAAAAATTGAGTATTGTCGGCTTCCGCATTCGCTACAAACCACGACTGAATGATACTTTTTGGATTTGCATTTGATAACCCAAAGCCATCCGCTCCTTGTCCTGTAGTGGCGACCCAAGTTTGTGCGTTTTCAAATCCATCATAGTGATCAATCCCTAGCGGTGAAGCTAAATTTGGAGCAGCTTGTAACGAACAAATCGTATCAATCCCTACATCCATTGCACCAATCAAAATTTCTAAATTTTGACCCGTTACCGTTCCGCAATCTGCACTGCTCGGGATATAAGCCAACCTTGAATCAAGGGTGTCATGAATTTCAACATTCGTCAATGGCATCAAGTTATTAAAACCAGTAAAACTATAATTGATCAGTTCATTTTCGTTAATGACGGATTCTCCAGATTTTAATATTGCAAACGTATCGATGCAAGATACAGGCAAATCAAATGCTTCAGTACCATCACTACGACTCCCAGAAGTACCTTGGTCAGCGCTAAACCCTAACCCTCTTCTAGCAAACGCTTCCCATATTATGCATTTGTTATCTCCATTATATAATAATTCATCCGCTTGTAAAATAGCATCTCTACCATCAATAAAACCCGGTGCACATGGCTGT